>JBCCAF010000018.1:0-86809 GCA_039814945.1 Pseudomonadota bacterium | reverse complement strand
GTGTATAACACGATCAGACGGTAACATACTGTGCAGCAGTGTATAACACAATCAGCGAGTAACATACTGTGCAGCAGTGTATAACACAATCAGCGAGTAACATACTGTGCAGCAGTGTATAACACGATCAGCATGTAACATACTGTGCATGACTATATAACACAATTAGCACGTAACATACTATACATTACTGTATAACACGATCAGCACGTAACATACTGTGCATCACAATATAACACAACCAGCGCCCTTGGATCGTGGCATTCAGGTCAGTGCGTCGGCGGGCAGCTCAGCCAGCGTTTCTATCAGTCATCCCGCATTTGACGGGTCACAGGCACGCATCGCCATCACAGAGGATGCTGTGCTGGCGGAGGTTGGAGAGCGCAGCATCGCCCTGCACAACACGGAATTGCCCGTTGAGCTTTGGCGGAACCAGCATTCGATTTTGCTGTTGGACATCAACTTCGATGGTTTTCTGGATGTCGGCGTTCTGGACAGCGTTGGTTATGGTGGGGTGAACATGTATTGGCGCTTTTCGCTTGCCGACCCTAAGGCGGGTTTTGCCTATGCCGACATTTTCTCCAATCCGGAGCGCGATGATGTGATGGGGTGGCTGCGCAGCAGTGCGCGGTCAGGACCGATTTGGTCGTCGGATATTTATCGCATCGAAGATGGTGAGCCGGTGTTTCATTACAGCCGTGAGCGGCATGGCGAGTATGACCGCATTATTGTTCCTGGCATGGAGCAAGTGGCGATCATATCAGCGATTGCGCCAGACCCTTGGGACTTTGACGCGACCGATGATCCGGCTTTCCACCAAACTGCTCTGGCGACTGTTCCGCGCGCCTATTTTCACAACGATCCTAATGAGGAAAGTCGTCGCGATGCCTATCTGGTGGATGGTGATGTGGGGCGGGTTCTCAATGTGACGTTCAACCGGGATTGGCTTTACGTCACCTTCACGCACAGTCAAACCGGGCGCACAACCGAGGGCTGGCTGCGGGCGGAGGACATGGTGTTTGTGCAGGGCTAGAGATTAAACGGAAGCCAGAACAAGAAGATGACGCCCATAGCTACCAAGCCCACTGCTAAAAACTGCAATGCAAAAACGGGAAAATCTCGGAATCCCGCTAGATTCTTGGTAACGTAGCCACGTTTTTTCTTCTTTTTTTCTCGAATGAAAAGAACTGTGAGCACCAAGAGCCCGAAGAGGAAAATGACTGTTGGCAACTTCTCTCCCCCTTGCTCAAATCTAGAGCGCTAGTTGCTAGCTAACCACTTTCTGCACTTCAGCGAGCAATGCATCGCCCATCTGGGATGTGCTCACCGGTGTAATGCCTGATCCTGCGATGTCGCCGGTGCGGATGCCCGCATCGAGCACGTTGGCGATGGCGGTTTCCACCTGGGTGGCAAGATAAGCCATGCCTAGCGAATAGCGCAACATCATCGCGAAGCTCGCCACCATCGCGATGGGGTTGGCTTTGCCTTGGCCAGCAATATCGGGTGCTGAGCCGTGTACCGGCTCGTACATGGCTTTGCGCTTGCTGGTTGCCGCGTCTTCAGCGCCCAGTGAGGCTGAAGGCAGCATGCCCAGCGAACCGGTGAGCATGGCGGCCACATCCGACAGCATGTCGCCGAAAAGATTGTCAGTGACGATCACATCGAATTGTTTGGGTGCGCGTACGAGCTGCATGCCGCCAGCATCAGCGAGCATGTGAGACAGTTCCACATCTTGGAAGTCGGCATGTGTGGCGGTGACCACCTTGTTCCAGAGCACGCCGGAGCGCATCACGTTTCGCTTTTCCATGGAGCAGACGCGTTTGTCGCGGGTACGAGCCAATTCGAACGCGACGCGGGCGATACGGTCGATCTCGTGGGTGGTGTAAACCTGCGTATCCACGGCGCGCTGCTCGCCATTTTCAAGCGTCACCACTTCTTTCGGCTCACCGAAATAAACGCCGCCGGTAAGCTCACGCACGATGAGAATATCCAGGCCCTCAACCAATTCCGGCTTCAACGATGAGGCGGATGCCAATGCCGGATAGCAGATCGCAGGGCGTAGATTGGCAAACAGCGCCAGATCTTTGCGCAGGCGCAGGAGACCGGCCTCGGGGCGTGCCTCATAGGGCACGTCATCCCATTTCGGGCCGCCGACGGCACCGAAAAGAACCGCATCGGCGGCAAGGGCTTTGTCCATCGCTGCATCGGAGATGGCTTGACCATGGTCATCGTAGGCCGCGCCACCCACCAGATCGACCTCGGTTTCGATGTCGGTGAGGCCCTCTGCATTCGTCCAAGCGATGATTTTGTCGACTTCGGCCATGGCTTCAGGGCCGATGCCATCACCAGGCAGGACGAGAATGTTGGAACGTGCGGGTGCCATGAATGGAGCCTCGTATGTAGGGAGAGAAGCCCCGTGCGTAGCGGTACGGTTTGCTTAGCGCAAGGGCGTGAGCATGCCGATACCGATCATGAGCATCGCAACTGTTGAGACTGCGGTGCGCACATTGTTCCAGAACGTCCAACGCCCGCTGTAGTCACGCCAGACAGTCTCAGCGTTGCTGACTGTCGGTTCAACCAGGGCCAAGGCGTTGTTCATGGGCACGTTGATCTGGGCGGTGAGAACGAGCGCGCCGAGCAGATAGGTGAGCCCACCGCCTGCCACCCAAAGCGCCGCAGCCGCATTGCCGGACCGCCAAAGCACCAACGCGCTGATGATGGCCATGACCGGCGTCAGGAAGAACGTCACGAAGAATACCGGATTGCGTACCGCTTCGTTGATGCCCTGCATCGCCTCAATGGCCGTGCCAGGCGCGACGCGATTAAGGCCCGGCATCACGCAGACCGAAAAAGCGTAGAAGAACCCGGCCATCAGTCCGATGAGAAGCAGTGCTGGCAGGGTGGTCGCGGTTGGGAAGGTCATTGGGTCTCCTTTCAAGGCGTTTGTTTATCCGTAAAGAACTTTACACTTGTTGACGACGTAAAAGAGTTTACGGTTGGGCGCAAATGAAATTTTGGTAAGGCTGATGACAGCGCAGATGAACAATGCAGCGTCGGAAAAAGCGGGCACGCGCCGCGAGGCGATCGAAGAGGCCGCCTATCGCGTGCTGGTGCGCGACGGCTACAAAGCGGCCTCTATTCTCGCCATTGCCAAGGAGGCCAAAGCCTCTAACGAGACGCTTTACCGTTGGTACGGTAACAAGCAGGGGCTTTTTGCCGCGTTGGTGGAACGCAATGCGGAATCAGCGCGCGATCTGCTTAGCGAGGCGCTGGCTTCCCATACCGATCCGCTTGCGGTTCTGGAGAAGCTCGGGCCGGTGCTGTTGCAGCTGGTGACCAGTGAGCGGGCTGTGGCGCTGAACCGGGCTGCGGCTGGTGATGTCTATGACACGGGAACACTGGGTGGCGCGCTGGCCAAAGGCGGTCGAGAGGCTTTGCTGCCGCTGATTGCCGATTTGTTGGGAAGAGCGCAGGATGATGGCGCTCTGGTGATAGACGAGCCCGCCGAAGCAGCGGAGGACTATATCAACCTGCTGCTTGGTGACGTGCAGATCAGGCGTGTGGCGGGTGCTTTGGAGCCACTGTCAGACGCGGACATTGTGGCGCGATCGACACGGGCGCTGAAATTGATGCGCCGTCTTTACGCACCAGCTTGAACGCGCGGCTAGCTTGGCTTACGTGCGAGGAGCGCATCGAACGCTCGGTGCTGCTTTTGGAGCTTTTATGCAAGAGATTGCACGCATTCGCTAAGGCCCCGGCGTAGGGGGTTCGCCAGCCAGGCTGACCTCAAGGGACCATGAAACAAGCACCTTGCTGCCTGTGACAGGGCCGTGAGCGGTGCTTGGCGTTTGCCGTTCCAAATTCAAGACACCTCCATGAACATATCCAAACACGAACAGCGTGTGCTGCACGTGCTCGCCCAAGGTGGGTCCATCCACTTTAAGCGCAGTGCCAGCGGCAAGGTGCAAGAGATCATCTGCTTCACCCGCGATGGCCACGTGCTGACCGACTGCACACTTCGCGTTTTTGAACGCTTGAAGAAGCGCAAGCTTATCCGCTCAACGGGCGGAAAACCCTACCGCATCACGCAACTGGGCCGCGTCTCTGTGCGCCCTCAGTTGGACAACCGCTAGAAAGACCAACCGATGACCAAGACTCCTGAAATCCGGCCCATTGTGCGGGCCGATCTGTCTGCCCTGAGGCGGGTGATCGCCAGCACGGACTTGTTTCCACCCGATATGCTGGACGGCATGATAGAGGGCCATTTGAACGGCACATCTTATGCTGTTCTGTGGCTCACATTTGCCAACCCTGATCCGGTTGCTGTCGCGTATGCGGCCCCTGAGCCAATGACCACGGGCTGCTGGAACCTTTATCTGATCGCCGTGCATGCCGATCATCACAGCCAAGGCATAGGGCAGGCACTTCTGCGCTATGTGGAGGATGTTTTGGTTGTGGAGGGCGTGCGGGTGCTGTTGGTGGAAACCTCAGGCAATGCTGAGTTTTCGCGCACGCGCGCTTTCTACGCCCAAGCTGGCTATGAGGAAGAAGCACGAGTGCGGGAGTTCTACCAAGCTGGGGAGGATAAAATCATCTTCCGCAAGGCGCTGTGACCCCCACCCCTAACCCCTCCCCACAATGGGGGAGGGGAACAGGTTACCATCGCAAACAGGACGTCACTCCTGTGCTTGTCACAGGGGTCCATGCCTGAGGACTTTCAGCAGTCTTAATGATTGCTGATGAGCGCATTGGAATGGATCCCCGCCATGGAAGCGATACCCGCGGCTCGCGGACCGGCGATGACGACGGCCTAGTGTAGAACTGCGTTCCGGGATGACGCTTAGGCGGTTTCTTCCGCCTCTTCTTCTTCATGCTCAGCATACCGGTTCATCACCGGAATCTGGAACATCGTGAAGGCGAAGGTGATGGGCATGACGCCCCAGACTTTAAACGCCACCCAGAAGTCTGTTGTTTGCGTGCGCCAGACGACTTCATTGAGCACGGCCAAGAAGATGAAGAACAGGCCCCAGCGTAGCGTGAGGATGCGCCAGCCCTCTTCCTTCAGATTGAAGGCATCATCGAACACGTAAGAGAGTAGCGAGAGTTTGAAAATCCAAAGCCCACCCAAGAGCACCGTGGCGAACAGCATGTTCACGATGGTGGGCTTCAGCTTGATAAATAGGTCATCGTGCAGAAACAGCGTGAGTGCGCCGAAGAACAGCACAACGACGCCTGACACCATTGGCATGATCGGCAGTTTGCCAAGATAAATCCGCGAGGCGATGAGCGAGATGGTGATCGCCACCATGAACACGGCGGTGGCCAGGAAGATCGGCTCGCCGAACCCTGCAAGCGCGGGGTAGCTTTCCATAAGTGAAGCGCCGCGTGCATTGACGAAGAAGAAGACGACCAGCGGGCCCAACTCAAGCGCAAGCTTGATAAAAGGGTTTTTGGTGGCTTTGGCCGGTGCGGTGCCCTGATCTGGGGCTTGTGTGTCGCTCATGTGGGCTCGTTCTCTGTGATATCATCGAGCCCGGCGATGGCGCGGGCAAAACTGGTTGGATCAAAGGCTTCTAGATCGTCGACGGCCTCACCAACGCCGATCAGGTGTACTGGTATCTGGTGCTTCTTGGCGATGGCCACAAGGATGCCGCCTTTGGCCGTGCCGTCCAGCTTGGTCATGACGAGGCCAGTGACGCCAGCGGTTTTGCCAAAAACATCCACCTGATTGAGAGCATTTTGACCGGTTGTGGCATCGAGCGTGAGCAGAACATCGTGCGGCGCTTCGGGGTCGATCTTCTTGATCACCCGGATAACCTTTTCCAGCTCCGCCATCAGTTCGGTGCGGTTTTGCAGCCGTCCGGCGGTGTCGATCAGCAGGACATCGGTGCCGTTTTCTTTGGCCTCCGTCAGTGCATCGAAGGCGAGCCCTGCTGCATCCGACCCTTGCGGGCGGGTGATGACGGGGGCGCCAGTGCGCTCGCCCCAAACTTTCAGCTGCTCAATGGCAGCGGCGCGAAAGGTGTCGCCAGCGGCCAGCATCGGTTTCATGCCGAGTGCGGTGATTTTGGACGCCAGTTTACCAATGGTTGTGGTTTTGCCTGCGCCATTGACGCCGACCATCAAGATCACGTGGGGCATGTGGGCGGGGGCGACGCGTAGTGGCTGTGCGATGGGCTCAAGCACCTTGGCCACCTCGTCGGCGAGCACCTGCTTGATCTCCTCTTCGGTGACCTCTTTGCCGAAGCGCTCATCCTCCAAACGGGTGGTGATGGCCATGGCGGTATCAACGCCAAGATCGGCCTGGATGAGGATGTCTTCCAGTTCTTCCAGCGCCTCGCCGTCGAGCTTCTTCTTGGTGACGAGCGAGACCACGCCCTGGGTGATGGCGTTGGAGGAGCGTTTGAGCCCGCCGGTCAGGCGCGAGAGCCAGCCCTTTTTGGCCGGTTCATCGGATGGGGTCTCGACGCGCTTTTCCGGCGTGATGGCAATGTAGTTCACGTCACTCATGCTGCCTGGTAGGCCTTCTCAATCAGGTTTCCAGTAAGCCTCTGGCCTTCGTGCCCGGTGATGGTGACGGGCAGAATATCGCCCGCCGCCGGGCCGTTGCCTGACACTGGAATCGCAACCTCGGTGTAGGCCGGGATGCGCCCGCGCGCCAGCCCATCGGCGACGCGCTCGATAAGCACCGGTTGGGTGGTGCCGGTTTGCTCCGCCAAATGCTTGGTGAGCGCCTCGCGGCCCTTTTCCCGCAACCTATCAGCGCGTGCTTTGATGGTCGGACGATCCAGTTGCGGCATCTTGGCCGCCGGTGTGCCCTGGCGTGGCGAAAACGGGAAGACGTGCAGGAAGGTGAGGTGGCAATCGTCCACCAACTTCAGTGAGTTTTCAAACATTGCCTCGGTCTCGGTCGGGAAACCGGCAATGATGTCGGCGCCATAGACGATATCGGGCCGCGCTGCGCGCATCTCTTCGCAAAACGCGATAGCGTCATCGCGCAAATGGCGGCGTTTCATGCGCTTCAAAATCATATTATCGCCCGCCTGAAGCGAGAGATGCAGGTGCGGCATCAAGCGTTCATCGCTTTTGATGGCATCGACCAGCGCTGGGTCGGCCTCAATGGAGTCGATCGAGGAGAGACGCAGACGCTGAAGATCAGGCACGTGGCGCAGGATCTGCTGCACCAGATCGCCCAGCTTGGGTGATCCTGGCAGGTCCGGCCCGTAGCTTGTGAGATCCACGCCGGTGAGCACGGCTTCGGCGTAGCCCTGATCGACCAGCGCTTTGATCTGTTCCACCGCCACGCCCATCGGCACGGAGCGTGCGTTGCCGCGGCCGTAGGGGATGATGCAGAAGGTGCAGCGATGGTCGCAGCCATTTTGCACTTCGACGAACGCGCGGGTGCGCTCGCCAAAACCATTGGTGAAGGCTGGCGCGGTTTGTTTCACGCGCATGATGTCGGTGACGTGCAGTTTGTTGGTGGCGGTCGCTGGAAGGCTTGCCCATGTGGCGGGCGCGGTCTTGGCCTCATTGCCAAGCACCAGATCAACCTCGCTCATGGCTGCAAAGGTTTCCGGCTCGATCTGCGCTGCGCAACCCGTCACCACCACGCGCGCTGTGGGGTTGTCGCGCTTGGCTTTTCGGATGGTTTGCCGCGCTTGGCGCACGGCTTCGCCGGTCACCGCGCAGGTGTTGACGATGATCGTGTTGTTGTGGCCAGCGGCCTGAGCGCTTTGGCGCATGGCTTCGGACTCCACCGTGTTCAGGCGGCAACCAAGGGTGAGAACGTCGATGGTCATGGCGTCTGGCTCACGCTGCTAGACCAGTAAACATCGCGTCCGTCAGCACGACATCACGCTCATGTTCCACCGGCCCGGTCATCAGCACATGATCATTGTTTGCCCACTCGATCTGAAGCGTGCCACCGGGCTGATGCACGGTGACCGTGCGATCTGTGCGGCGCAAACGTGCGGCGGAGACAGCCGCCGCGCACCCTGCCGACCCACAGGCGAGCGTGAGGCCCGCGCCGCGTTCCCAGGTGCGCATAACGAGCGTTTGCCGATCCATCACCTGGACGATGGAAATGTTGGCGCGCTGGGGAAACAGCGGATGGTGCTCCAGCATCGGGCCGATTTTATCCAGACCGATGGTTGCGACATCGTCCACCCAGAACACTGCATGCGGGTTGCCCATGTTCACCACCGCTGGTGAAGACAGAACAGGGTCGCCTGCCGGGCCGACATGCAGCTCAATGAAGCGGGTGTCCTGAAACGGCTCGGACAAAGGGATCTCATCCCAGGCAAAGCGTGGTGTGCCCATATCGACGGTGTAAGTAAGTCCAGCGTCCGGTTTGGTAATGGCAAGCAACCCGCGCGCCGTTTCTACCAACCGGGTATCTTGCGG
Source organism: Pseudomonadota bacterium (assembly GCA_039814945.1). Lineage (GTDB taxonomy): Bacteria > Pseudomonadota > Alphaproteobacteria > Rhizobiales > MH13 > MH13. The sequence continues at coordinate 78,406 of JBCCAF010000018.1, read as the reverse complement.
CCCTTGCGTTTCGTCCAGGTGCCAGGCAACGCAGCGCGTGCCGTTGCCACAGGCTTCGGCCAGTGATCCATCGGTGTTGTAAATGCGGATCAATGCCGCCGTGCCATTGGTGGTCGGCGCGTGCAGAACCATCAGCTGATCGAAGGTTGTCTCGGCGTTCTGCGCAATGGCGCGCGCCTCATCGCCCGACACGATGTGATCGCTGTCGCTGAGGTCGAGAACCGTGATCTTGTTTCCCGCGCCGTTCATCACCCGCACGGGGCGATTGATGAGCGCTGTAGGGCTTGGCATCTGTGGGTTTGCGTCCATGGCGCGGATGTATGCCTGAAGGCTGAATTGTTGGCCAGTTTTTCCGTCTGTGTGCGGTGCACACCTTGCTAAAAATCGGTTTTATGCTACATTTACTCGACGTGCGGCGGCATTTTTTTTGAAGAGCCTAACCTGCCTTTGGCAGTTGGAACGCAAAAGATCGCCGGTTTTAGACAAACGGCCTCTCGCACGTGAGGCTGTTTATATATGCCACGGCAGGAGACGTTTCATGGCTACAGGTACGGTTAAGTGGTTCGACGCGACCAAAGGTTTCGGGTTTATTGTCCCTGATGAAGGCGGCAAGGATGTGTTTGTACACATTTCAGCTGTCGAGCGCGCTGGTCTCCAGACGCTGAAAGACAATCAGAAAATCACGTTTGAATTGGAAGAAGGCCGCAATGGCCGCATGGCTGCTTCGCAGCTTCAAGTCCAAGACGACTGATAGACTTGTCATTGCAGCGTTGACCCCGCTAGGGGCGCGTTGATGATGGAAGGCCGGGCCTGTGTGTCCGGCTTTTTTGTGCCCGCTGTTACGCTGCTTTTACTTATGTCGTCGTTGAAATAGTTCGCGCACCAGCACACTACTATTGATGTCCACCTTGGCGGTTCAGTAAGGAGCGCAGATGCCACAGCAGCGTTTGGCACAAGTGATCGAACTTTCCGACCTGCTGGATCAGGCTGTTTTCGTTCTGGAAGTGCGGGAGGACGAGACGCTGATCTTCCGCAAAATCAATCGATTTCACGAGAGAGCGACTGGGCTGAAGAGCGAAGATCTGGCTGGTAAAACACCTTTTGAAGTGTTGCCACCGCGTATGGCTGAAAGTGTCAATGCCAAATACCTGGCCTGTCTTAGCTCACGGGCACCTTTCACCTATGAGGAAGTTCTCAACCTGCCCAATGGCGAAATCTGGTGGCAAACCACGCTCTCGCCGCTCATCTTCGATGATGGCCGGGTGATTGGTATTATTGGGACAGCCGTCGATATCACAGGGCGCAAAGCTCAAGAGTTTCGCGATGCCAACACGCTGGCTGAACTGCGCAAGCTGAATGAAGAAATCAACACCTATGCATCCATGGCGGCGCATGATGTGCGCGGGCCGCTGCGCAAGATCAAAGTGATCACGGAGTTGATGTTTGCTGATGGCGCACCGACTGCCGATGAGTCAGTTGTGTTATCGCCCGATCAAAGAACGTTGTTGGACTCAATCGGATCCATCGCCAGTTCCACGCTGGAGCATGTCGACAGCATTTTGAGCTACGCCCGCGCCCTTTCTTTGCCTGACGAAGCCAAGCTGGAAGAGGTTGATCTGCACTTGATGTTTGCTGACCTGGTGGGGTTGGTGGATGCCGATGGGTCTTTTCATTTTGACTATCCCAAGCAGACCGTGGTCGCAGAGCGCGTTATCTTGCAGGTAACGCTGCGCAACTTGCTGGAAAATGCTGTTAAATTCGGTCGCTCGCGTTGTATTGTTGAGCTGTCGAAAAGCGACGGATGCCCAGGGTTCCTGCAGTTCACGGTAGCTGATGATGGTCCAGGTTTTGCCGATGGCACGACATTGATCGATCAGTCATCGCGCTCACAGAGTAAGTCGCCGACAAGCGGGTTTGGTTTGGCAAGCGCGCAACGGATGATTGAGGCGCGTGGAGGGCGCATGTGGTTGGCTGAGAGCGAAGGTGCCAAGGTCATCTTCACGACCTGCGGAACATTCCTGGAAACATCCCCTTAACCGCCCACTGTCGGATGACTGTGCTATATCCACGCTCAGGTGAGCCCGTAGCAGGCGAGCCTTTCCCGTACCAAGGTGCAACCTATTGGTGCGGAAAATAGGTCTCGCGGATACTCTCGGCAAGTTTGATGTAATCGTTCAGAGTGGATGGCTTGGTGCGATAATCCGTGGCGCCCAATTCAAGGGCGCGTTGTCGGTCACCCTGCCTAGAAGAGCTGGATAACATCATCACACAGCGGGGCGCGCTCGACCCTTCAGCACGTTTGCTGAGTTCATCAAGCACATCAAATCCAGTCATGTTTGGCATCTGAATATCAAGCAAGGTGACATCGGGTTCATGGGTTGTGATTGCATCCACAGCCTGCCGTGAATCGGTAACCTCAATCAGCTCGACCGGCGTTCCCAGGGCATTGAAGCTGCGTCGAATGACAAATCGATCCAGCTCATCATCATCGATGACCAACACCCGCAATGATTTTGCCCGAACAGCGGAAACAGTGTCCTGCATGGCCGCATCTCTCTAAGGGTGTTGGCGTTGATCAGTTGGCGGCACAGTCCGAAAAACAAAGGACTTTTCACAGCATGCGCCTCAGCTTGTGCCATGTATGTAGCTTTTTTGGCGCAAATGAATTCTTATTTGAGCCCAGCAGTGGAAAGTACAAATCCGAATATTGGATGTGACGTCGGCTTTAAATCTGCCGCTCCAAATAGCGTCGCAAAGGCAAGCTGGTGGTTAGGGCAATAGCCTTCTCAAAGGCTTGGCGCGCTCCCTTCTCGTCGGCATTGGCACGTAAGAGATGCGCACGTGTTGCCCAGGCTGGCTGAAAGGATTGGCAATCAGAGTCGCTAATCACGTCCAAAGCGGCCAATCCAGCTTTCGCTCCGTGGGCTTCGCCAACCGCTGCGGCGCGTGCGACAGCAGCACCCAAGGTGGGCGCGATGGCCATTAGGCCTTCATAAAGTTGAACGATGGCGGCCCAATCTGTCGTGCCTGATTTTATCTTGGCGGCATGGACGGAGCTGATGGCCGCTTCTAACTGAAAACGGCCGAGTTTCTTAACAGCGCTGGCGCGTTGCAAAAGCGTGTGTGCTTGGCGCATGGCGATGGGATGCCACTGCGATGGGTCCTGCTCGGCCAGCGGAATAAAGGCGCCTTGATCGTCAAACCGTGCGCTGAGACGCGATTGGGAGAACCATAAAAGGGCGGCAAGGCCCAGCGTTTCTGCATGCTCTGGTTGTAGTTCGACGAGTAAGTCAGCCAAGAACAAGGCTTCCATGCGCAGGTCTTGAGGATCATGCGCAAGTGAGGGTATGGGGCCTGCCCATTCGGCTGCATAGGCGCCATAGATGGCTTCTAAAATGGCCTCCAGACGCTCGTCCAACGCATCAGAAGATGGCACCGTGAAGGGAATAGCAGCCTGCTTGATCTTGCGTTTGGCGCGCACCAAACGTTGCGCCATGGTGGCGGCCGGTATCGCAAAAGCAGTGGCAATGGTGGAGGCTTCAAGCCCCAGAACAGTCTGTAAAATGAGGGGAGTGCGGGCGCTAGCGTCAATGGCTGGGTGCGCGCAGACGGCCATCAATTTCAAGCGTTCGTCAGCAAATTGGTTGGTTTCTAGCAAGGTCATTGTGGTGGATATGGCTGCATCGGCGCGGCCCTCCATGTCTTCCAGCGTGTCGCCACCAAGGCTGGTGCGATGCGCGCTGGAGCGAAGTCTATCTCGGTCGCGGTTGCGTGCCACTGTGAGCAACCAACCTTCTGGTTGTGCCGGGATTCCGGTTTCCGGCCAGGTGGTGAGGGCCTTGGCAAAGGCGTCAGCCAGCGCGTCTTCAGCTGCGGCGATGTCGCCTGTTTGCTTGGCCAGAATGGCGATCAGGCGGCCATAGCTGTTGCGGGCGACCTGATCGACTTCATTGGTGATTGTCGACGCGTTGGTCACGCGCCGACATTCCCAGCTTGGCTGGCCTTAGGCGCCATTGCGGCCTTCGGGCATGGCAGACGCGCGCACTTCGATGATGCCGTAGTGCGCGGAAGGGCATTTTTCTGCCCAGGCGAGGGCGGCATCAAGGTCAGGCACATCAATGATGAAATAGCCACCCAATTGCTCCTTGGTATCGGCATACGGGCCATCTTGCACGCGGCGTTCGCCATCCTTCAAGGTGATGGTCGTGCCCGACGCTGAGGGTTGCAGCCAATCGGTGTCCACAAACACCCCAGCCTCCTTCAAGGCGCCGATATACTGGCCAAACAGCGAGAGTTGCTGTTGCATATCCTCTTCGGACACGTGCTCAAACGCGCTTTCATCATTGTAGAGCATGAACATGTAACGCATGGGTTTGATCCTTTTGTTGCGTGCTTACTTAGGCTTGGTTGGTGATGACACGGGATAGGTTTTGCAGGCCGCGTTCATAGGTTTCGCCCAGCATACTATCGAGGAAGAGACCGAAAACCCGGCCAATGGGATTCAAGCCGAACTGGCTTTCAACGGACCAGATAACACGCGTTCCCCCGTTGACGGGCTCTAGGGTGAAGGTTTGCACCGGCTGCCCCATCGATCCCAGATCAATCTGCATGGTCACCGAGCTGTTGGGTTCAAGATGGGTGATGGTCTGGGTGCCCTGACCATCTTTGCCGGAGAAGGCAAAGGCGGCACCAATGCCCTCGGCAGGGCCATCAAACGTGATCTGAAGATTGGGATCGGCGTCCTTGTAGGGGTTGAAGGTTTGGAAACCGGCGCTCGAGGTGAGCAGTGGGTAGATTGCATCGGGCGTAGCCTCGATGACAGCGCTGCGCTCAACCGTTTTGTGATCGGGTAAGGCGTAGGGTGCGGCAGCTAGAGCGATGAGAGCGACGCCGCCTGCAAGGGCGATGGTGGTGAGTGACATGGGTTTACTCCTTGATCATTGGGTCACGTGAAGGCTGTTTTTTGCTGGCCTTCACCCCCATGACGATCCAGAAGCCCGCCAATCGACAAACCGGCGAACTTTTTATTTTGCCTATGTTTCGTTGCGACGGAGAGGCGGCGCTTTGCTTGACATCTGGGCCTTTGCGCCTTAGCGAACAGCCATCTCTTTGCTGATGCTTTTTTGCATGAGCCGACCGGGACACTTATCTAAAGCTGATCCCGGAGGTGAACACCCGCCAGCGCGTTGCGCCCGCGGGTGCGTTTTGGCGTTGTCTGCTCCGCAGTTGCCAGCACGATGTGCCCATGGGTGCGTTTTCCGTTTGGGCTTATGCTTTCCAGATGTTTCAGCAACCAGAATGGACTTGTAGCAAATGTTCGATACGCTTTCTGACCGCCTCTCCGGCATTTTCGATGGGCTCACCAAACGCGGTGCGCTGAGCGAAAAGGACGTGAATGAGGCCCTGCGCGAGGTTCGCCGCGCGTTGCTGGAAGCTGATGTGGCGCTGGAAGTTGTGCGTGCGTTTGTCGAGCAGGTGCGCGCGCGTGCCGTCGGCGTTGAAGTTCTCAAATCCGTTTCGCCGGGTCAGCAGGTTATCAAGATCGTTCACGACGAGCTTGTTTCTGTGCTTGGCTCGGATGCGCAGACCATCGATCTGGCCGCTGTGCCACCGGTGCCGATCCTGATGGTCGGCCTCCAGGGTTCCGGTAAAACGACTACCACAGCGAAGATCGCCAAGCGGCTTACCGAGCGGGAAAAGAAAAAGGTCTTGATGGCCTCGCTCGATACCCGTCGTCCAGCTGCCATGGAGCAGTTGCGTGTGCTCGGTGAGCAGCTTGAGGTTCCGACGCTGCCCATTGTTGAGGGCCAGAGCGCAGTGCAGATTGCCCGCCGTGCGATGGATGCTGCACGCCTTGGTGGCCATGATGTTGTGCTGCTCGATACCGCAGGTCGCACCACGGTCGATGAAGCACTGATGAGCGAGACGGCGGAGATTGAAGCCGTCGCCAAACCGCATGAAGTGCTGCTTGTTGTCGATGCGCTGACCGGTCAGGACGCAGTGAACACCGCGCGCGCTTTCGATGAACGTCTGGATGTGACCGGCATTGTGCTCACCCGTGTGGACGGTGATGGGCGCGGTGGTGCGGCGCTGGCCATGCGCGCTGTTACCGGCAAGCCGATTAAGCTGATCGGTACGGGTGAGAAAACCGACGCACTGGAAGAGTTTCACCCGCAACGCATCGCCGGCCGTATTCTCGGCCAGGGTGATATCGTCTCGCTGGTTGAAAAAGCCGCGCAGGATATCGACCAAGAAAAAGCGGCCAAGATGGCCAAGCGTCTGCAAAAGGGTGCGTTTGATCTGAACGACCTAAAAGAGCAGATGCAGCAGATGCAAAAAATGGGCGGCATGGGCGGCCTGATGGGCATGATGCCGGGCATCGGCAAGATGAAGAAGCAGATCGACCAGGCCGGGATCGATGACAAAGCCATCACCCGCCAGATTGCGATCATTCAGTCGATGACACCGAAAGAGCGCACCAAGCCTGATCTGCTCAAAGCCAGCCGCAAGAAGCGCATCGCTGCGGGCTCTGGCATGCAGGTGGCTGACGTCAACAAGCTTTTGAAAATGCACCGCCAGATGGCCGACATGATGAAGGCTATGGGCAAGAAGAAAGGCGGCATGCTGGGCGGCCTCTTTGGCGGCGGCATGCCAAGCCCTGAAGAGATTGCAGCAGCTCAGGCTGCCCAAGGCGGCGATGCCGGCGGTGCACCAAACCTCGATCCCGATGCGCTGGCCAAGATGGCGCAGCAGGCTGGCGGCGGATTGCCCGGCTTGGGTGCGCCCGGTGGTCTTCCAGGCCTTCCTGGTCTCGGTGGCGGCATGCCCGGCATGCCTGGGCTGCCAGGTCTGGGTGGCCAAGTCCGTGGTGGAAAAAAGAAGAAGCGCAAATGACCGACGATTTGCCCCTTGTTGCCCCAACGCTTGAAACCGAGCGCCTGATCCTGCGTGGTTGGGAGCTTGAGGATTTTGACGCCTATGCCGCGTTTGTTGCCAATGACGAAGCCAATCGTTTTCGCGGCGGTGCGGTGGATCGCATCACAGCGTGGAAAGACTTTGAAGGCCTTGCCGGTCAATGGGCGCTGCGCGGCTACGGCACCTTTGCTGTTGAAGACAAAGAAACCGGTGAGCTGGTCGGCTGGGCCGGGCTCTGGCATCCGGTGCGGCTTGATGAGCCGGAGCTGTGCTGGAGCGTTTTTCCAGCCTTTACCGGCCAAGGCTACGCCCATGAGGCCGCTGGTGCGGCGCTTGTTTGGTGGACGCAGATTGAAGATAATCCGGCGCCCTTTTCCATGACTCACCCGGACAACATCGCTTCACAGCGCGTGGCAGAAAAGCTTGGCGCCTTGCGCGGCGAAGACTTTGAGTTCGATGGCCGTCCGTCCTTCTTTTTCCGCCATCAGATCGCCGGGCGCGAGGAGATGGTGCATTGACCACCGACTACGCGCTCACCATTCCAACGCTTGAAACCGAACGGCTTCTGCTTCGTGGCTGGAAAGAGTCCGATGCTGAAGGCTATGGCGAGCTTTATGGCGATGAGGACAATGCCAAGTTCATCGGTGGTGTGATGGCGCCTTGGGATGCTTGGCGCATGGTCGCCCAGCGCATCGGCCAGTGGCATCTGCGCGGGTTTGCGATGTTTGCCATTGAAGAAAAAGCCTCTGGGCAGTTCATCGGCCATGCCGGCCCAAACTTTCCAAAAGGCTGGCCTGAGCCAGAGATTGGCTGGGGCTTGGTCAAACGGTTCCACGGAAAAGGCTACGCCTTTGAGGCCGCACGCGCCTCGCTGCGCTTTGCCTATGAGGTGCTTGGCTGGGACACCGCTATGAGCCTAGTCGACCCCGACAACACACCCTCCGCCAAGCTCGCGACGCGCCTCGGCGCCACCTATGAGAGCACGCAGACGGTCACCAGTTTTACCGCCGATGTTTATCGGCATCTTTCACCAAAAGAATTCTTGAAATAGCTGACAGAAGGAACTGAAAATCTATGGCTATCAAATTGCGTCTGGCCCGTGGCGGGTCGAAAAAGCGTCCCTATTATTCTATCGTTGCTGCTGATGTTCGCGCGCCGCGTGACGGCCGCTACGTTGAAAAAGTAGGCAGCTACAACCCGCTGCTGCCAAAGGATTCCGAAGACCGCGTGAAGCTGAACGTGGAGCGCATCGAGTACTGGCTTTCTGTTGGCGCGCAGCCGACCGACCGTGTGCTGCGTTTCCTCGACGAAGCTGGCCTTGCCAAGCGTGAAGCGCGCAACAACCCCAACAAAGCTGTTCCTGGCGAGAAAGCCAAAGAGCGCGAGCAGGAAAAAGCTGACAAGGCTGCTGCCTTGGCCGAGGCTGAAGCTGAAGCGGCTGCCGCACCAGCAGAAGAAGCGCCTGCCGAAGAGGCTCCTGCTGAGGAAGCTCCAGCAGAAGAAGAAAAAGCCGAATAGGGTCTTTGACCCTCGGTTTTTCTGGCCATGGCTGGATCGGATCCCTTCATCATCCTTGCTCGTATCGGCGCGCCCAATGGCGTGCGCGGTGCGGCGCGGGTGAAGCTGTTTGGTGATGATCCGGCAAGCCTGGCTGACGGGCCTTTACAACGAGCCGATGGCAAGGGCCTGCTGACGGTTGCGAGCCTGCGGCCTGGCAAAACGCCCGATATGGTGGTGGCGACTTTCGATGGCGTCACCAACCGCGAACAGGTGGCTGAGCTTAACGGTGTTGAGCTTGGTCTGCCTCGTTCCGCTCTTCCTGACGTGGAAGATGAAGATGATTTCTACCACACCGATTTGATCGGTTTGGAAGCGCGGCTTACCGATGGATCGCGCTTTGGCGAGATCATGCAAGTGGCCAACTATGGCGCCGACGATCTGCTGGATGTCAAACCAGATCATGGCGGCCCAACGGTGTTGGTGCCTTTTACCAAAGCCATCGTGCCGACTGTGAAACTGGCGGACGGGTATGTGGTGCTTGATCCGCCTGACGGATTGCTCGACCCACCGAAGAAAAAGCCTGCCGAGGCGGATGGATGACCTTTCGGGCTGACGTCTTCACGCTTTATCCTGATATGTTTCCAGGCACGCTGGGTGCTGCGCTGGCTGGCAAAGCACTGTCTGACGGCCTCTGGTCGCTGGACGTGCACAACATTCGCGATAGCGCTACCGATAAGCATCGCTCTGTTGATGACACACCTGCTGGCGGTGGTGCTGGCATGGTGCTGCGCGCTGACATTTTGGCCACGGCGCTTGATGCCCATGTGTCAACCGATGACCCACGCCCAAAGTTTTTGATGTCGCCGCGTGGCAAGCCACTGACACAGAGCATGGTGCGTGACTTGGCCGATGGTCCCGGCGCGGTGATCGTATGCGGGCGTTTTGAAGGCGTGGATGAGCGCGTGATAGACGCGCGTGGCCTACAAGAAGTTTCCATAGGCGACTATGTGCTTTCGGGCGGTGAAGTGGCCGCGCAGGTGCTCTTGGATGCCGTTGTGCGGCTCTTGCCGGGTGTCATGGGCAATGATGTGTCTGGCACGCATGAAAGCTTTGAAGATGGGCTTCTGGAACATCCCCACTACACCCGCCCGGTGGAATGGGAAGGGCGGACCATCCCGGATGTTCTGCGTTCTGGTGACCATAAGAAAATTGATGCATGGAGGCGTGAGCAGGCAGAAGCATTGACCCGTGCGCGGCGGCCTGATCTTCTCAAAAAGTGAGAGCAGGTGATGGGTGAAGCAGTGGTTGACGGGACTTGGCGCGGGCGGTGCCTTTGCGGGTCGGTGGCCTTCACCATCCAAGGTTCGATGAGCGAGCTTTCTGCCTGCCATTGCAGCCAATGTCGCCGTCAGAGTGGGCATTATCCGGTTGCTGGCGTTGTCGCCAAAACCGCAATCACGTTTGAAAGCGATGCAACACTCACCTGGTATCGCTCGTCAGACATCGCCCAACGCGGGTTTTGTTCAGCCTGCGGATCGGCGTTGTTTTGGGATGATGGCAGCGAGGCGATGAGCATCAACATAGGCTGTCTCGACCAGCCAACTGGCCTATCGCTTGCCAGTCATATTTTCGTCGCTGACAAGGGCGATTATTATCAGATCACCGACGGTTTGCCGCAGGCTGCTCAGTACGAGTGATGCCTCTCGACAAGCGCAAAGGCGTGGTGTAAGCGATCTGCTCACCCGGTAGGCAACTGCCGGGCTTTTGAATTTTAAAACAGCCTGTGCACTTGGAGCGCTCGTTTCGCGCCAGGTAGATCGCACGATCATCACCGACGGGCTTTGTTCGAACACGCACGCATCCCGCGGCCTTTTACAGCGCCTCTTGCGCAAGGCCCTTGTGATGCCTCTGGACCGAAATATGGAGATCAGCCGATGAACCTCATCGCTGAACTGGAAAAAGAACACGCCGCTGAGCTAGAAGCCAAGCGCGCTATCCCCGCTTTCTCACCCGGCGACACCTTGAAGGTGAATGTGCGTGTGACTGAAGGTACTCGCACCCGTGTGCAGGCCTATGAAGGCGTCTGCATTGCACGTTCCGGCGGTGGCCTGAACGAAAGCTTCACGGTGCGCAAAATCTCTTACGGTGAAGGTGTGGAGCGAGTGTTCCCCGTCTACTCGCCGCTGCTCGACAGCATCGAAGTGATCCGTCGCGGTAAAGTGCGTCGCGCCAAGCTTTACTATCTGCGCGATCGTCGCGGTAAGTCGGCGCGTATCGCCGAGGCCACCAATGTTCGCGCGCGCGGGCTGAACGATGAAGTGCGTGCTGGCATTGTTGCTGAGAAAGCTGCTGCCCAGGCTGCCAAAGAGGAAGCCAAGGCTGCTGAAGCCGCAGCAGCAGAAGCTGCCGCCGCTGAGGTCGAAGCACCTGCCGAGGACAAAGCCGAATAGGCTTCTTTCAATTCTGACTACCAAAGAGGCGGCCCATTGGCCGCCTTTTTTGTGCCTCTTGCAACGGGGTTCAGATTTGCTCTTTGTTCAGCGCCAAGTGCTGCAGCAGCATGATCGTTTTGGCATCGGCGATCTCGCCTGACGCGATCATCGCCAAGGCCTCCTCTAACGGGATGTGCAGCACCTCGATGTCTTCGCCTTCATCTGGGTGGCCACCACCGTCCGACACCTGATCTTTGCCGGTGTAGGAGCCGATGAAACAGGCGAGCTTTTCGGTTACCGAGCCAGGGCTCATGAAAGCATCGAAGACAAGTGTGAGTTTGGATACGGAAAAGCCGGTTTCTTCTTCCAGCTCGGCACGCATGCGCTCTGCTGGTTCCATGCCTTCCAACAGGCCAGCGGCTGTCTCGATCAAGAACCCATCATGGCCGTTGAGTTTGGCAGGTAGGCGGAACTGCTTGACCAAAAGCACCGTGCCTTGTTCGCGATTGTAGAGGAGGCAGGCGGCCCCATTGCCGCGATCATAGGCTTCGCGCGTTTGCTCCTGCCATGTGCCATCGCGGCGTTTGAGCGCGAAGGTATGTTTGGTCAGCGTGCCCCAGTCATCGGCTAAAACGGTTTGTTGGATGGGGCGAAAGAACTCGGTTTTGGTCAACGGTTGAGCCTTTGCAGATCACATAAAAAAGCCCGGCTCATATGCGCATGAGCCGGGCCAAAGTTTTGCCTGAGCGGTTGCTAGCAGCGCACAACGCGATAGGTGCCATTTCCGTTGGACACGGCACACTCGTTGGTTGTGGCATTGCGGGCGTAAATTGCACCTGCTGCTGCGCCTGCGGCGCCTGCAACCACAACCCAACCAGCGCTGGCGCCAAAGGCTGCTGCCGTAAGCGCAGCGAGGCCACCGCCGACGACGCCGCCTGCAAGGGTGTTCTGGTCAACGCGGCTCATGGATTGGCAACCTGCCATGGCCAGTGCACCGGCAAGCACAACGCTTGCAGCGACGCGCTTGAAACCGCGCTTGGTGGTAGGACGAAGAGCTTGGGTCTGCGACATCACGAAAATCTCCTGAATTGCGGTGGACGCGCTGATTCATCAGCACGCGGCGGCGACAGGATGCCTTCTAAGGACACATCTGTCGATTGTTGGCGATCAAGGCCCTGATCACGAAACGCTACAAAAAGGGTTTGGTTCCCAACCGGTCACCAAATTTTGAGATCGGCAATGGCGATGCTCACCGCCGACCTCCTGGGTGGTTTGGCAGTGGCTATTTCTTGCCACCGCCTGGAACATTCGGCGCCGTGCCGCTGGCAGCATTGACGTCACGCACAGAGAGCGTCGCCGGAGCATTGCCGACCGAAGAAAAGGTGCCCAGCCAAACTTCATAGGCCCCTGTTTGCGCACCATCGACCAGGACCAGTGGATTGAAATCACCGCCGGAGTCATCGTCGCACAGAACCGTGCCATCGGGGGTGCGCACTGCTAGTGTGGTGTCCTCAGCTGAGCGCACTGTCATCTCCACATCCAGGCCAGCATCATCAACATAAGCGATGAAATCGGGGTTGGAGGCGATGAAGCCGTTGCAGGAGCCGCCGAATGTGTTGAAGGCCTCAAAGGAGCCACCGGCCACGAGTTCAAACTCTTGACGTGTCATGCCGCCGGTTACGGCTGCTTCGGTGATAGCGCCATCAGGTAGGATTTTTTCGTCCAAAATCTCACTGATTGCCAGTGTGGCTTCTGGGTTTCCAGCCGCCGGGTCATAGGTGCCGATGAAGATCTCATAGCGACCCGATGTTGGATTGGTCTGCGAGACTGCTGGATTGAGGCCGTCGGCATCATCGTTGCACAGCACCTCGCCGGTTGGCGTGCGCACAAGCAGTGTGGTGTCGGCATCAGAGTTGACGAACACACGCAGCGGCCAATCGCCGGATGTGTAGTTGAGCACGAAGTCCGGCTCTGATGCGATATTGCCCCAACAAGAAGGGTCAATGGAGCTGGCGTCGACGAAGCCACCGGCTGCAAGCACGGTGGTGAAGGGATCAGGCGTGAAGCCTGCCGTGAGCGACATGGATGTGATGGCGCCCGATGGCTGGGTTTTAATCGTGGAAATTTCCTCAACCACAAGGTTGGTCTGCGGGAAGGTATCGTTTTCAATCGGGTTGAAGGTGCCGATCCAAATGGCATAGTCACCGCTCAGCCCTTCCGGACCGATAAGGCCTGGGTTGAGGCCAGAAAAATCATCGTTGCATTGAACTTGGCCGTTAGGCAGCGCTACGGCCATGGTGGTGTCTTCCTCCGACGTTGCGGTGATCTGCAAGGCCTGATCGCCATTGTAGGTCACAACATAATCAGGCGCCTCGGCAACAAAGCCGTTACAGAATTGGCCAAGCGTGGAGCCATCCATGGCGCCGCCTGCTTGCAGGTCAACACGGTGCGACCCGAACCCTGTGCCCAGTTGGGTGGACCCGAAGGTGGGTGCCAAGCGCAGGCGATCACCCAAGCCACCAGGTGATACCGAGCCGCTGTCGCCGCCTGGACCGGTTGTGATGGTCAGCGTTGCATCGGGGTAAAAGTCGTTCTGGATTGGGTTGAATGTGCCGACCCAGACGCCATAGTTTCCTGCCGCTGGAGAGGCGATGGAGAGCGCTGGGTTGAGATCAAGATCATCATCATTGCAGTAAACGCGACCGTCCGGATCGACGACGACCAGCGTTGTGTCTTCGGCTGATTCAACACCAAGATCCAACGGCCCGCGGCTGCCACCCTGATAGTTGATCACATAATCAGGGGCATCGGCGACAAAGCCAGCACAGGCATTGTTAATGCCAAAAGCATCCATATCACCACCGGCTTGCAGCTCAAAGGTCTGGGTGCCGAAGCCCGATGTTACGGAAATCTCGCCGAACGCTGGCGGCTGATTGGCGTTGAAGCCGCTGCCGGTTGAAGGAGGGGCGCTTGGCGTGGCCGGCGTGGATGGCGCGCCGGTGGTGGAAACGTTGAGCACCGCTTCTGGAAAGAAATCGTTCTCGATCGGGCCGTAGGTACCGATCCAAACGGCGTAGCTTCCCGCTTGGGGATTGCTGATTTGCAGGCCAGGGTTGAGATCAACAGCATCGTCGTTGCACAGCACCGTTCCGTTGGGTGCGACAACGACCAGTGTTGTGTCGACATCCGAGGTCACTGCCAAATCAATGGGACTGTTCATGCCGGGCGAGACGGTTAGCTGATAGTCGGGCACATCAGCGATGAACCCGGCGCAGGCTTGATTGGTCTCAAAGGCGTCAATGAAACCGCCTGCTTGAAGGGTGAAATCCTGGGTACCGAAACCTGCCGCGATCTCAATTTCCCCGAACGCTGGCGCTTCGTTGGTGTTGAAGCCGGTGGCCGTGCCGCCTGGTGAAGGCGTTGCTGGCGGGGTGACCGGCGGCGCGGTTTGCTGCGACTCGCTCAGCACGATTTCGGCATCAGGATAGGTGTTGTTTTGGATTGGCTCATACGTGCCGATCCACACGGCATAGCGCCCTGGCTCGCCGGACGATGTTTCGATGCCTGGGTTCAAGCCATTGAAATCATCGTTGCAGAGGATAGCGCCGTCCGGTGTTTCAACCACCATGGTGGTGTCAGCATCCGACTGCCCCTCAATGAAAACTGAGGCGCCGCCGCTGTAATCCAAAACCAGGTCTGGTGCGTCGGCGATAAAACCGTTGCAGCCGGGCGCAAGGCCGCTGGCGTCGATATCGCCGCCGGCCTGAATGGTTTGCGACACGGAGCCAAAACCTTGGCCTTCGCTGACTGTGCCGAAGGTGGGCTCAAGCTGACTGTTTTGTGCCGATGCGTTGGCAACAAGGCCCAAAGACAGGGCGGTGGTGGCGACCCCTGCGAGCAGTTTCAGTGTGGGTTTGGTGGAGCTTGAAAAAGCCATGCGTGCGGGATCCCCTTGTTGGTGCAGGTGCAGCGCTTTGAAAAGCTGCGCGGCTTGTCTGCCCAGTATTCTGTGACGCGAATAAGGTTACGCCTGCCCCGCCGGACTTGTCCACCAAGTGGTGGCAAGCCAGGCAAGCCAAAGACGCACCGTCATTTAGCAGACCTGTGCGTCCACGCCGTGACGGACGTCACATCAAGCGCATTCCGCCTGAATGTCAGGTGAACAGGAATCACGACCGTTATGTCGCTATGGATAGTGGGGTTCAGCGAAATGTGACTTGCATTTTGGTCAGTGCAGGTGTGGATACCCGCCGCAGTTCTCTCCAGCGGCTGCGCGGCTGACCAAAAACTGTGGTGACTTGTTTTGTTTCAATATCCAGCGGAGTCGTTTTCGATGTTTCAACAGGCGCATGATGTTGCCGCGCTGAAAACAGCCTTCCTTTCAGTTCTCGATGGCTATGGCTATGGTGCGTTTGATGCTTGGAGCGTGCGGGCCGAAACCCTCCGTAAGCCTCTCGTGCCCGGCAATTTTGCAATTGCAAGCTATGATATTGGTCTTGTGCGGCGCTACGTCAGCGACCGCATTATTGAAGAATGCTCTGCGATACATGAGGCGGGTCATTCACACGAACCCTTCGACTACCTCCAGCATCTGGCAGACCGATCCGACGAGAAGGCTGCGTTGTGGCAATTGCGTTTGCTGAAAGTTTTTGGCGTGCGCCACGCCTGGATCGTTCCTCTCTCGACCGTCAATCGCAACAATGGCGTCACCTGCTATATGGGCCGGATTGGACCTGATAGCTACGAACGCTTTTTGGCGACACGCGATGCGATCCATGTCGCGTCCACCTACTTTTTCTCAGCGCTTGAGAAGCTTGAACCCGACTTGCCTGAAGATTTGCGTGGCCGATCGCGCGAGGTGCTAACAGCTCGCGAAGCCAGTGTTGTGGCTGCCGCAGGCGCAGGGCAAACGACCGCTGCCATTGCCGCCACTCTTGGTATCTCTGAAAACACCGTGCGTTTTCACTTCAAAAATGTGTTTCGAAAGCTTGATGTGAAAACGCGGGCACAGGCCGTGCACAAGGCCGGATTGTTACCAGACATCAGCATCTGATCCTACACCTTCAACCCTACCCCACAGGGTAGGTCCACCCACCTGACCCCTCTGCTTATGTCGCGCCGACTTTTAATCGGTGGGGTTTCAATGCCTTTTGTATCAAAGCGTTTGCTGGCGGGTGTCAGTTCCTTGTGTCTTGCGGTTTCGTCCTTGGCAGTCGAGGCGGTTGTTGTTCCGCAGATCGCTCACGCACAATCGTTTGGTTGTGTGGCCTTAGATGGCGATAGTTTCACGGTCACCGCTTCTTCGGTAGGCCAAACAGGAAATTTCAGTTTCGATCCAGGAGAAGTGATCAACGTCGATATTACATTTGGTAATGGCGTCCAACAGGTTCAGGTTAGTTTTCTTGGCGAGACCCAACTGATTCCGACAAACGGTTTTGGGAACACCGTGCGGGTCAGTTTCACGGTGCCGGACACCGGTGGTCCCTCCAGCGGGAGCATGTTGTTTGCCGTGAGCGCCGACAATCTTGGCGACCAGGTTGGCATCGCGCTCAATTGCGACAGCAGCGGAGCCAATGCGCAAGTCGATGGTGCAGACGTGTCAGCGGTGGTCGATGATGTTGTTGCCAACGCCCTGCCTGGTGGACAGGCAGGTGATCTGAACGACGCTTTTGGCATCAATCTTAGCCAAGGGTTATTTGCGCGGGCCGTCTTGCTCAATCGTCTTGGGCCGCGCGTGGAAGAATTTGAGTTGCAGGCGGAACTCGATGCTTTGAGTGAGGAGATCGGTGAAGCGCAGCGTGAACGCGTTCTTTTTATCCGGGCGGGCCTCTTCCCATCGCCGGAGTTTGGTGTTGGTGATCCGGATAATCCTCTCAGTCAGGAAGACGTCACCCAAGGCCTTGAGGAACGCGATGCGCGCATCGAGCAGTTGGTTATACAGTTCAACGAGTTGGAAGACCGGTTGCGCGAGGTTCGTGCTGCCAACAATGCTGCTGCTCTGGGCAACAGCTTTGCCCCAGCTTCCTCTGCTTCCTCACAATCAGGCAGCGCCGTTGGTGTGTTGCGCAATGACTTTTCCACCCGTGCTGATCTGACTGATTTGCGGCGGCACTACGCCGCCAGCCGTGTTGCGTTGGGCTTTGACCAGCTTGGTACCGCAGCGGCAGAACGTTTGCCGGGCTTGTTGGGAGATGAACGCTTGAACGCCTGGATTGAAGCGTCGGTGACGTTCCACTCGGTGGAGGGCAATGGTCGAGACGAAGACGGCTCCACGGTCGCTCTATCTGGTGGTGTGTCCTATCTGTTTGGCGATGCTATCGAGGCTGGGCTTGTCGGGCGCTATGCCCGCTCTCAGCGCGATGGGGCGGTGGCCGATACCGATGTGGATCTGTGGTCATTGGGTGCCTTTGCGCAAACGATTTTGGACAATGGCGTGTCTCTGCAAGCTGTGGTGGCGGGTTCTTTCGGCGATGGATCGGTGGTGCTTGATCCTGCTGCCACACGGGCAATCGGAGCATTTGACGTCCAGGCCTATCAGGCTCAGATTCGGGCCGCTAGGAGATTTGAGCAGGAAACATGGTGGATCGAGCCGGATGCCAGTTTGACCGTGACACACATGACCCGTGACGGCTTTGTCGCGTCTGATGGCACCGCCATCCCCGAGACCCGCTCAACGCGTTTGACGGCAGCCCTAGGACCAACGGTTGGTACTGACGTTGCGCTTGATGGCGGAGTAACTCTCTCGCCTTATCTTGGTGCCACGCTCTTTGGAACCTTGGTGGACCAACCTGATCGCAACACGCCGTTGGCATCATCAGACACCAGTCTTGGTGGTGGTTTTCGTGCGGGCCTTCAGGTTGCAACACGAGGTTGTGCGACTATCGGTATTGATGGATCGTTGAACGTTTTTGAGGATGAAACCTTTGATGCCACCGTTTCGGCACGGGTTACCATCCCATTTGGAGGCTAAACCAACCTCTCAAATGCGCCTGATGACTTGACCGTTGCAGCGGTTTTGCGGCACATCGCTCTTTCTTTCTCATAAAGCTGATCAAGGAGCGCATGATGGCAGCCGCGCCGCGCACGATGTACGACAAAATCTGGGATGATCATCTGGTTCACATGCAAGATGATGGCACCGGATTGCTCTACATTGATCGCCATCTTGTCCACGAGGTGACCAGCCCGCAGGCGTTTGAAGGCTTGCGTATGACGGGCCGCAAGGTGCGCGCGCCGCAGCGCACGCTGGCCGTGGTGGATCACAATGTGCCCACGACAGACCGCTCCAAGGGGATCGATGATCCTGAAAGCGCGCTGCAGGTGGATACGCTTGCGCAAAACGCCAAAGAGTTTGGTGTCGACTATTTTAATGAAGTCGATATCCGCCAAGGGATCGTCCACATCGTTGGCCCGGAGCAGGGTTTCACGCTGCCCGGCATGACGATTGTTTGCGGCGACAGCCACACCTCCACCCATGGCGCGTTTGGCGCATTGGCGCACGGCATCGGCACTTCTGAGGTGGAGCATGTGCTGGCCACGCAGACGCTGATCCAGAAAAAAGCGAAAAACATGCGCGTCACCGTGAATGGCAAGCTGCCTGACGGTGTGACAGCCAAAGACATCACGATGGCGATTATCGGTGAAATCGGCACGGCTGGCGGCACTGGCTCAGTGATCGAATATGCTGGCGAAGCCATCGAAGCGCTTTCGATGGAAGGCCGCATGACGCTCTGCAACATGGCGATCGAAGGCGGCGCACGTGCTGGTCTGATTGCGCCGGATGAAAAAACCTACGCCTATATTGAGGGTCGCCCACGCGCGCCAAAGGGTGAGGCGTTTGAAAAGGCTATGGCTTACTGGAAGACTTTGCCAACCGATGCAGGTGCAACGTTTGACCGCGAAGTGGCGCTGGATGCTGCCAATTTGCCACCCATCGTCACCTGGGGCACAAGCCCGGAAGATGTGGTGTCTGTTGATGGCGTGGTGCCTAACCCTGCCGACATCACAGACCCGAATGCCCGCGCTTCGAAGGAGCGTGCGTTGGCCTATATGGGCCTTGAGGCCGGCACCAAGATGACTGACATCAAGCTGGATCGCGTGTTCATTGGTTCATGCACGAATGGGCGGATCGAAGATCTGCGCGAAGTGGCCAAAGTGGTGAAGGACAAAAAAGTGTCTGACACGCTGTCGGCGATGATCGTACCGGGTTCTGGCCTTGTGAAGCAGCAGGCCGAAAAGGAAGGTTTGGACAAGATTTTTGTCGAGGCCGGTTTTGATTGGCGTGAGCCAGGCTGCTCCATGTGCTTGGCGATGAACGCTGACAAGTTGTCGCCGGAAGAGCGCTGCGCTTCGACGTCCAACCGCAACTTTGAAGGCCGTCAGGGCTTCAAGGGCCGCACGCATCTTGTGTCACCGGCGATGGCAGCTGCTGCAGCAATCGCCGGGCATTTTGTGGACATCCGCGAGGTCTAGTCGCGACCGGTTGCGGTCGGGATCAAAACTGGAATGACTTGAACAAAAAACGCTGGGGCATGCCCCGGCGTTTTGCGCTTTCAGTATGCTCTTGTGCTTTCATGAGCTTTGATTTTTCGTGTTGCTCCACGTGGTGAGCAGCAAGGAAAATCTCATGACCAAGCCTAAGAAATCATACGATATGCCGATTGATTTGCCCGAGAGTGTAAGCCGCGAGCAGATGATGGCGCTGGTTGAGAGAGCGGCACGCGGCGTCGGCCTCTACATCTCTCATATCGGCAGCTACTCGCGCAAAAAATATCCCAATTCTGTCCATTGGCACTTCAAGCGTGACAGAAAAGAAGTGGGTTTGATCGACGCGACTTTTTGGGATGTGAAATCGCTGCTTTGGCTGATGATCCGCAACAGCGAACCTGAGTGGGTGCATGTGATGGCACCGCGATTACAAGATGCGTTGCAGCGGGAAGTTCAAAAACTGCAGGTTACGTAACTCAATGAAAAACGCCGAGGTTTTGCCCCGGCGCTTCTGTTCTGGATGGCCGGGTCAAGCCCGGCCATGACGGCTGTTAAAGTTACAGCGCTGCGCGGACGAGGTCTGCGACCTCTTCAGAAACCCACGTGGTCCAGATATCTTCGCGGGTGCGCAGGAAGTTCTCTGCCGCTTCATCCGCTTCAACGTCGTTTTCCTGCATGTAAAGTAGCGCTTCGGAGACCATAGCACCGGTTAAGCCATACTCGCCGAGGAACGCGACGATGGTTGGAGCTTCTGCGCCAAACTCCGAGTTCACGCCGATCTCAACCGGGATGACCGGATAAGCGGTCGCAACTTCAGCGCTGTCGGCCGGATCAGCCGCCATCATTTCTGCCCATGTATCGGCATCATAGTCTGGCTCTTCTAGCTGGATCACCTGCTCGCCAACCTTGCCCATCACCCAGGTAGGACCCCAATAGTAGAACACGATGGGCTGTTCGCGCAGGATAGAGGACTCAATCGCCGCTGCGAGCGCACCACCGGTGCCGGGACGGAAATTGGTGAAGGTCTCATCCAAGCCATAGGCCGACAGCTTGCGCGTGTTGGCATCTTCGCAGCCCCAACCAGCAATGCAGTTGTAGAAGCGGCCCATATCGGGGTCTTCAGGGTCCTGGAATACTTCGGCATACTCTGGAAGCTGGCTGACCGATGTCAGACCGGCGGCAGGAGCGTCGTCGCCTTCAACCAGGTAGCGCGGCACAAACCAGCCCTGCACGGCATCGGGATAGGCAAGGCCAACAGCCTCGACGTTGCCATTGGCGGTGTTTTCTTCCCACCATTCTGGAACGTTGGGCACCCAGATTTCCATGGTGATGTCCACGTCACCGCGTGCCATGCCGTTGTAGATCGGCAGTGTAGAGCCTGGAATGATGTCGGTTGAGCAGTCGTACCCTGCTTCGAGGATAAACTGAGCCACGCGGTTGTTGAACTGGGCGGAGGCCCAATCCAGATCACCAAAAACAATGTCACGGTCTATATCGCAGGCCTGAGCTTGCGTTGAGGTAAGCGCCAAAGCACCGGTTGATGCAACAATAGCGAAGCTAGTACTCAAGAATAGATTCTTGATAGACAAAATAATCTCCCTGATTTGTCGGTCCATCACGTTTTTTGCAAAGTATTGTAAGAATATTCTTCAAACAAAAATTATCGCACAAGACTTCAGCGTGTCTCGTGTCGTGGCAAAAAACATTCTGACGGAATAGCGCGAACCTATCTTCCGCGAAAGATATGTCAACAGCATGTCAGGAAATACTTTGAAGATGCGGCTTTACGCCCCGATTCCGCAACGACAAGTTATTAACAAAACGCCAACAGGCCGTGTGATAGACTGCCGGTATGAACGCGCTTGCACCCGTCGCCTTTGTTCCATCGCCCGCCAGTCGGTTCGCTGACTGGCAAACGCATTTGCGTGCCGAACGGCGTTTGGCGGATGCAACGTTGCAGGCCTATGCCACCGACGTACACGCGTTTCTGGCGTTTTTGACTGGTATATCTGATGACGTGATGGTGGCCTTGGAGGGTTTGCGCCCTGCGACCATCCGGCGGTTTTTGGCGCGGCGCGTGGAAGACGGCGCCAGTGCCCGCACACGCGCTCGCAATCTGGCGGCCATACGCTCCTACCTTACGTTTTTGGAGCGCGAAGGGTTGGCCGAAGCTGCCCCAGCGCGGGCCGTGAAAACCCCGAAACTGCCAGATCGCCTGCCACGTCCAGTGGATGCAACCGCTGCTTTGCAGATGGCACGGGGCCAGGCTGATGATTTGGAGGCTGAGCCATGGATTGTCGCGCGCAACGCGGCTGTGTTTGCGCTGATGTATGGTGCTGGGCTTCGCGTCTCCGAAGCGCTGTCGATCACCAAAGGTGAGGCCCCCTCTGCCGCGCAAGAGAGCCGATCTCTACGTATCACCGGTAAAGGTGGCAAGACGCGTATCGTGCCCATTTTGCCTGTGATCGGGCAGGTTTGCGATGCCTATGCGCGGCTGGTGCCTTACACGCTGGATGCTGAAGAACGGTTTTTCCGCGGTGCCCGTGGTGGCGCGCTGGATCAACGCATTGTGCGCCGGGTGACGGAAACAGCGCGTGGCCGGCTCGGCTTACCATCAACCGCGACGCCGCATGCTTTGCGGCACGCTTTTGCCACCCACCTGCTGGCCGCTGGTGGGGATTTGCGCACCATTCAGGATTTGCTCGGACATGCGAGCCTCTCGACAACGCAAGTTTACACCCGGGTCGATGGTGCGGCATTGTTGGCGAGCTATCGCCAAGCGCATCCGCGCGCACGGGTCGAAGAATGATGCGCTGGCTTGTTCTTGCTCTGATGGTTTTGGTCGGTGTGCCACACGTAGGTCCGCCAAACTTGGGTGCGCCGAACATGGCGCACGCGCAGGCGCTCACGGTGCCCGAACCTGATTGGTGCTTACATCAAGGCCAAAGCGTTTGGGAGGCGCGACGCCCAGCGCAAAATGCATTGTCGCGCATCACCATCGATCTGCGTTGCATCGATGATGTTGTCAGCGGCGTGCGGGTGAAAGCCGAAACGCGCTGTGGTCGCGCGCTCTGCACATGGGGTTTTGCCGAAGAGGCAGACGTGGATGGGGCCTCGCTGCGGGCGTTGTTTTTTACCTTCACCGCGACGCGGGTCATGCGGTTGGTGGTGACGGGCAATCAGGTGAACGCAGACGTGGTCAACGACTACAATCAACCTGGTCGGGCTGGTGACCGCATGTCAGGTCAGTTCACGCTGGTGGAGTAAGTGGCTGCCCGGTCATTGCATCCTAGTTTAGGCGTTACCGGCTTGCACAAACCGTCATCCTCGCCCTTGGGGCGGGGATCCATGCCTATGTGTGCTCTCAATCAGCGATGTTGCCGGAGAATTTGACGGCATGGATCTCTGTGACAAGCACAGAGATGACGCAGACATTATAATCCTGGCCGCGGTGTTATGGTCAGAGGCGCGATCTTCAGGCTTGTCACTCGGTTGCCTTGACGGCGCAGCACATTGAACCGGAAGCCATGAAAGGTGAACGCCTGACCGCGTTCGGGGATCAGCCGCGCTTCATGGATCACCAGACCGGCTATGGTCGTGGCTTCCTCATCGGGCAAGTTCCAGTCCATCACCCGGTTAAGATCGCGGATCGGTACGCCACCGTCCACAACCACCGATCCGTCCGGCATGGTGCGCACGCCTTCAGCTGAAATGTCATGCTCATCGGCGATATCACCGACGATCTCTTCCAAGATGTCTTCCAGTGTGATCAGGCCCTGCACCTCGCCATATTCATCCACTGCCAACGCAATGTGCGCCTTACGCTTCAAGAAGGCGTTGAGCTGCGCCTGCAGCGTGTTGGTGTCCGGCACAAACCACGGTGTTTGGGCAATCTCGGTTACGTCTACGTCTGACGGGTCGCCTTTGGCGCGCAGAGCCCGCAACACATCTTTGGCGTGGATCACGCCGATAATGTTGTCGGAGCGTTCCTTCCACAGTGGGATGCGGGTGTAGGGGCTGTTCAAGATTTCATCGATGATCTTCTCGTTCGGCAAATCGATATCGATGGACTGCATTTTTGTGCGGTGGATCATCACGTCGGACACTTCCAAGTCGTGCAGATCAAGCACGCCGCCCAGCCGGTAGCGATCGTCTTTGAATACCGCGCCTTCTTGGTGGAAATATTCCAGCTGTCCGCGAATTTCCTCATGCGCTGACAGCACGTCCATGTTTTCCACATCGACGCCGAAAACCTTCAAGAGGCTGCGGATAAACCACTGCACTGCCGCTGTGATGGGCGCGAACAAGAACACAACGATGCGCACAAGAGGCGCAACAATGGTGGCAAACCGATCAGTGTTCGAGATGGCCAGCGTTTTGGGCAGCACCTCAGCAAACACCAGCACCAAGGCTGTCATCACCAAGGTCGCATAGGCAACACCGCTGTCGCCAAACAAGCCAGTGAACAGCACTGTGGTGAGCGCTGAAGCAAAGATATTGACCAGATTGTTGCCCAGCAGCAGCGCGCCGATCAGTCGCTCGCGCGCTTCGGTCAGCTTGCCGACGATGCCGGCGCGTTTGTCGCCTGCCTTTTCACGCTGCAACATGCGTGCGCGCGATACCGCGGTCAGGGCTGTCTCTGAGCCAGAGAAGAAAGCGGAAAGAACCAAAAGGCCGAGGACCGCGAGGCCGGTGAGCCAAATTTCGGTGGTGATCATCAGAGGATCTTAGAACCTACGATAGGTTGAGGGTTTGAGAGAGAAAGGTGCGCAGTTTCTCTTCGGGCACATCTTCGGCAATGAAGCTCTGCCCGATACCGCGCGTAAGAATAAAGGTAAGCGCGCCGCGCGCGACCTTCTTGTCCTGCTTCATGGCATTGACCAGTTCATCGATTGTTGGATGAAACCCGTCAATGGCCGACATATCGGTCGGCAGGCCGAGCCCTTCAAGGTGAGCGATAACGCGCTGCACATCCTGGCCTGGACAGTGACCAAGGTGGTTGGAAAAACGGTGCGCGAGCACCATGCCAATAGCAACACCTTCGCCGTGCACAAGCTTGGCCGGATCATAGTTGCACAGCACTTCCAGCGCATGGCCAAAGGTGTGACCGAGATTGAGCAGCGCACGGCGTCCGCCCTCGCGCTCATCTTCGGCAACAACGCGCGCTTTGGCAGCGCAGGAGCGGGCAATCGCCTCGGCTCGAGGCTCAACCTCGCCAGCCAGGACCGCAGGTGCATTGACCTCCAGCCACTCAAAGAATGGCGCATCATCAATGAGGCCGTATTTCACCATTTCGGCGTAGCCGGCCTTCATCTCGCGTTCGGGCAGCGTGTCCAGCGTGGCCGTATCGGCAAGCACCAGGATAGGCTGGTGAAAGGACCCGACAAGGTTTTTGCCGTGCTCGGTGTTAATGCCGGTTTTACCGCCAACGGAGGAATCCACTTGCGCCAGCAAGGTGGTGGGCATTTGCACAAAGCGCATGCCACGGCGTGCAATGGCGGCGGCAAAGCCTGCCAGATCGCCGATAACACCGCCGCCGAGCGCGATAACGATATCGCCGCGTTCCAACCGCCCACCGATGATCGCATCGGTCACGGTTTGTACGCCGTGCCAGCTTTTGGATCCTTCGCCCGGTGTTACGATCACCGCGAAGCTGTCGATTTTGGCGGCCTCTAGACTCGCCTCCAACGTATCGAGATGTATGCGCGCCACGCGGCCATCTGTCACGACAACCGTGCGGGCACCAGGGGCCATGGCGGCGATGCGTTCACCGGCGCCTTCCAAAACGTTCTGCCCAATGATGATGTCGTAGCCGCGCTCGCCAAGCTCAACGCGCACGCTTTGCGGGGATGGGCTCACTTTGGGTCCGTTTCATCTTGAAGATAGGCGCCGAGCGCGTGCAGGCAGGCCTGGACCACATCCGCGTGGGCACCATCACGCGACGGAACGGTGAGGTTCGACAGGGCGTAATTGGGAGCACGCGCGTCCAGCAACCGCTGCATGGTGCCCTCAGGATCAGGGTTTTGCAGCAGCGGACGGTGCGACCTGCGGCGCACACGCGCCATCAGCGTTTCAAAGTCGGCCTTCAGCCAGATGGACAGGCCATGATCGGCAATGTCCTGGCGGGTCTGCGGGTTTTCGAAGGCTCCGCCACCTACGGAGATCACTTTAGAACCGTCCGACAAAAGCCTGGCGATGACTTTGCGTTCGCCGTCGCGAAAATGCGCTTCGCCATAGGTTTCAAAGATTTCTGGGATCGTCAGGTTGGCTGCTTTTTCGATCTCATCGTCGGAGTCGACGAACCCGATATGCAGAGCCTGCGCAAGCCTGCGGCCGATGGACGATTTGCCCGCGCCCATCATGCCAACAATCACAATGGCGCGATTGCCCAAGCCATCGCGAATACGGGCAATATCGGCGGCATTGGCGCGGGGCTGGTACGCCTCGTCGAGCGTCGCCGCGGCATTTGATGAAGAGTGTGACGTCATGGTAGATTTGCTTAAGCGTTTTCAGCCACACTGGAAAGATGATTGCGCGCAAAAGGTTTCCCGCGCTTAACCACCCCTGGCGATCTTAAGATGGCGCTGATCTACAACTCACCAACCGCTTTTAAGGTTCAATGCCCACAACCTTTCGCTTTTTGATACGGCTTGCCCTTTTAGGCGCGCTTGCAGCTGGTGCGATCTACGCGCTGGCCACATATATCGAACCAACGCCGGAACCGGTGTCGGTGCGCATTGCGCCTGAACGCTTTGACGAGTGAGCGGACGATGAGTGTGGCAGGCGATATCACGCTTTTTCTGGATATGCTGGCGGTGGAGCGTGGTGCTTCGCCCAACACGCTGGATGCCTATCGGCGCGACCTTTCCGATTTTGCCGATGATGTGTCTGGCGCGCTAAATGCGGCATCCACCGATGATGTGCGTGCCTATCTGGCGCGGTTAGAAGCGCATGGCGCGAAGGCTTCCACAGCTGCGCGTCGGCTCTCCGCGCTGAAGCAGTATTTTCAATTTCTCTATGCTGAGGGGATGCGCGCCGATGATCCGTGCGAGCCGCTGCGCGGGCCAAAAAAGCCCAAACCGTTGCCCAAAGTGATGAACGAAGATGCGGTGGACCGGCTGTTGGCAGAGGCGAAACGGGCCTGCGAGATACCTGACCTTACGCCCAGCAAGCGCATCAAAGCGCTGCGAATGCGGGCGCTGATGGAGCTTCTTTACGCTACAGGCCTGCGCGTTTCTGAGCTTGTGAGCCTGCCGCGTTCAGTCGCAGGTGGCGGTGAAGCCTTTGTGGTGCGTGGCAAAGGTGGGCGCGAGCGATTGGTGCCGCTGACACCCATCGCGCAGAGCGCTATGACGAGTTATCTTGAGGCGTTGGATGCCGATAAGCGCCAAACACGCTCCAGTTTTCTCTTTCCTGCTGATAGTGCTGAGCGTCATCTGACCCGTCAGGCGTTCGCGCGCGATTTGAAAACGCTGGCTGCCGCTGCTGGCTTGCCCGCAAAGGGGCTGTCGCCGCACGTTTTGCGCCACGCCTTTGCCAGCCACCTTTTGGCTCATGGCGCGGATTTGCGCACCGTGCAGTCACTGCTTGGGCACAAGGATATTGCCACCACGCAGATCTATACCCATGTGCTGGACGAACGGCTGCACGGGCTGGTGACCAGTTGTCACCCTCTCAGTGACGCCTCCTGAAGGGTTGGTCTTTTAAGCCTGTTGTGACTGGGGCCACTCCAATCCCTTGACTTCCGGGCTTGAAGCGACTTCAAGTCCGGCGATCTTTTGGCAAGGGCCGTTGGCCCCGATGCCGGCCAAGTTTGAGGCGTGATGCATACCTATCTGGATTTTGAAAAACCTGTCGCTGACCTTGAAGGCAAGGTGGCTGAGCTGAAATCTTTGCAGGCTGAGGATGCCGCGGTTGATGTTGCCGACGAGATTGCCCGGCTGGAGGTGAAAGCGCAAAAGGCGCTGACCGACCTCTACTCCAAGCTGACCCCTTGGCAGAAAACGCAGATTGCCCGTCATCCCGATCGGCCGCATTATAAAGCTTACGCGCAAACGCTGTTCACCGATTTTACGCCGTTGGCCGGTGACCGTGCTTTTTCAGATGATCATGCGATCCAGATGGGCATGGCACGCTTTGATGGTCGTGCGGTGATGGTGATTGGCCATGAAAAGGGCGACGACACGGCTTCGCGTCTGAAGCATAATTTTGGCATGGCACGGCCTGAAGG
Source organism: Pseudomonadota bacterium (assembly GCA_039814945.1). Taxonomy (GTDB): domain Bacteria; phylum Pseudomonadota; class Alphaproteobacteria; order Rhizobiales; family MH13; genus MH13. The sequence continues at coordinate 50,842 of JBCCAF010000018.1, read as the reverse complement.
CTATCGCAAAGCGGTGCGCGCGATGAAGCTTGCCGACCGGTTCAACCTGCCGATCATCACCTTTGTAGATACTGCTGGTGCCTATCCCGGTATCGGGGCTGAAGAGCGCGGCCAGGCTGAAGCCATTGCCCGCTCCACCGAAGAATGCCTCAATGTCAAAGTGCCCACCATCAGCGTGATCATCGGTGAGGGTGGCTCTGGTGGCGCGATTGCGCTGGCCACTGCCAACAAGGTTTTCATGCTGGAGCATGCGATCTATTCGGTGATTTCACCCGAAGGGGCTGCCAGCATTTTGTGGCGTGATAGTGCGCGCGCCTCTGATGCAGCGTCGGCGCTCAAAGTGACGGCTGAAGACCTTACCGACCTTAAAGTGGTTGATGGAGTGATCGACGAGCCACTGGGCGGCGCACACCGCGACCCAGCGCATGCCATTGCCAATGTGCGCAACCAGATTGCTTTGAGCTTTGGTGAGTTCGATGGCGCGCCACACACCGATTGGCGGGCGCTGCGGCACGAGAAGTTTCTGGCCATTGGGCGCACGTTAAGCATCTAACGCAACGCCTAACTCCAGTCATTGTCAGGCCATAATCGGGTGTAACGTGCAGTAACCGCGCGTGATGACGATTGCGTGAGGCCCTTGGCTTGCGTCTTTCATCGCAAGTCGGCCAATGCTAGGTTTGGTAAACCTTTCGTAAGCTCATAAGGGCAAATTGTATGGTGAAAGTACCGTCTGTTTGTTTTGCGTCGTGAAGGTATTGCGTACGATGTCTCTTGTTCCCCAGAAATTCGCGTTAAGCCGTCGCACATTGGTGAAAGGCCTGCTGCTTGCCAGCGCCGCGCCGATGCTGGCCGCTTGCCAGTCTGAATACGGCCCTAAGCATTTGCAGCCGCTTCCTGCGTCATTGCAGTTGAAGATGGAGCGCCTTGCGATGAGCGAGAGCGATCCAATTTACATGCGCATCTTCAAGGAAGAGGGTGAGCTGGAAGTGTGGAAGCGTGGCCCAAGCGGTCGCTTCATGCTGCTGGAAAGCTACGAAATCTGCACGTGGTCAGGCGAGCTTGGACCAAAGTTTCAAGAAGGGGATCGTCAGGCGCCGGAAGGTTTTTACACCATCACGCCTGCGCAGATGAATCCGAACTCCTCGTTCTATCTCTCCTTCAACCTTGGCTTCCCCAATGCCTATGATCGTTCGCACGGTCGCACTGGCTCACATCTGATGGTGCATGGCGCGTGCTCATCAGCTGGTTGTTACGCCATGACGGATGATCAGATTGCAGAGATCTATGCGCTTGGCCGTGAAGCCTTTGAAGGCGGGCAGCGGGCGTTTCAGGTGCACGCCTTTCCGTTCCGCATGACGCCGGAGAACATGGCACGGCATGCCGGTCACCAACATTTTGCTTTCTGGGAAATGTTGCAAGAAGGCTATCAGCATTTTGAGCTGACGCAGCTACCACCGCAGGTGAATGTGTGCGACCGACGCTACATCTTCAACGCTGTGGCTGCCGAGCAGTTTTCTGCTGCCGAGCAATGCCCGGCCTACACGATGCCTGAACCGATTGCGTCCTCGTTCCAAGCTGCGCAGGTCGAACATCGTGCTGCCTTTGAGGTTGCGTTGGCCGAGTACCATCCAGGTGGCGTCGTCGCGCCTGCGGTGGGCGAGCCAACGATTGCTGCTGACCGGGTGCTGGTGGCAACCACGCCGCAACCTGTCGCGCCGCCGACACCATCTCCTGTTACACCTTCGGCGCCTGCACCTGTTGTGGCGACGGCCCCGGCAGCACCTGTTGCGCCGCCTTTGGCTGAAACGATTGCTGCGCCTGTGTCCGGACCAACGCCGCCTCCGGGCGTTGAAACGGCAGCTGTCGAGGCCGCGCCCGCGTCGGCCCCTGCAGCAAATGATTCCTTCATGGCGCGTGCTGGCAGCCTGTTTGACGGGATGTTCTCGGGCAACTGACCCTCTAAACGTTCCTTGCCAAAGGACTTTTCATGCCCTTTGCCACGCTTGATGGTCGGCGCATCCACTACACCGATACCGGTGGCACTGATGGCTTGCCCACGTTGGTCTTCGTGCATGCCTACACCTGCAATGCCTCGCTTTGGGACGGGATGATCGCCCGCTTTGCGCCGAGCTATCGATGCTTGGCGTTGGACTTGCCAGGGCATGGGCAATCAGAACCCAACGACAAAGCCGCCGATATGGGTTTTCTGGCGCAGAGCGTGATTGCCGTGCTGGACGATGCTGGTGTTGAACGCGCCCACATGTGCGGCCTATCGATTGGCGGCATGATCGGTCAGCACTTGGGGTTTTCGCATGCGGATCGGCTGCACTCACTCGTGCTTGCCTGCACCACTGGGCGGCTTCCGCCTGAAGCCGCTGCGATGTGGGACACCCGCTTGGAGGCGATCACCACCCGTGGGCTATGGGCGCAGATCCATGAGACCATGGAGCGCTGGTACGGCGCTGGGCTGATCGATGGGTTTGGCCCGGCTGATCTTGATCCGATCGCACGGATGATCGGATCAACCACGGTTGCAGGCGCGCTCTCATGTGGCTTGGCGGTCAAAGCTCATGATGTGCTGGACGAACTTGCCGGTGTATCGACGCCGACCTTGGTTATTGGTGCTGATCACGATCTTTCCTTTCCCGCTGAACACCCCAAGGCGCTCGCTGCGGCCATTCCTGGCGCGCAGATGGTGATGTTGGAGAAGGCAGGTCATCTGTCTCCGGTGCAGGTGCCGGACGCTTTTGAGGCGGCTATGCGCGGTTTCTACGCCTCGCTCTGACCACACGAAAACGTGCCGATAGGTCAATTGCTTGGGCGCTGGACGCGCGTTAGGCATGGGACGTGAAAACGCGCTCGATCCTCCTTCTCATGATTGCCGAGATATGCGGTATGAGCCTCTGGTTCGTGTCGGCTGCTGTGCTGCCCGGCATGGTGGCGGAATTTCCGATGTCGGCAGGTCAGCAGGCCGCGCTTTCCAGCGGTGTGCAGGGTGGTTTCGTACTTGGTGCGTTGGCTCTGGCGATCTCTGGCCTGCCTGACAGGCTTGATCCACGCAAGGTGTTTGCTGGCTGTGCTGTGTTGGCAGGCTTGGCCAACGCCGCGCTTCTCGCCGTGCCGCCCGATACAGTGAGTGCGGTGCTTTTGCGTGTGGTCACCGGTGCCTTGCTGGCCGGGGTTTACCCCGTCGGCATGAAAATCGCTGTTGGCTGGGGGTCAACGGATCGCGGTTTGTTGGTTGGCGCGCTGGTGGGGGCTGTGGCGCTTGGCTCCGCCTCTCCACATTTTCTGGCGCTGACCGGCGGAGCGGCAAATGGGGCTGATTGGCGCACCACTGTGATGCTTGCTTCGGGGCTTGCGATCTTTGGCGGCTTGCTCGCGCTTGGTGCTAAGCTAGGGCCGCATCACGTAACGGCTGCTGCCTTCAACCCCAAAGCTATCGGGACCGCTTGGACGAACAAGGGCGTGCGCCTGGCGATCATCGGCTATCTGGGGCACATGTGGGAGCTTTACGCCATGTGGGCGTGGATTGGCCTCATTGCGGCGGCTTCCTTTGCGATCAGCATGCCTGGTGACGATGCCTCGCGGCTTGCCACGCTGACAGCGTTTTTGGTCATAGCGCTGGGGGCGCTGGTCTGCGTGCCCACCGGATGGCTAGCCGATAGATGGGGCAAGGCAGAGGTGGCGGCTGGTGCGATGGTGGTGAGCGGTGGATCAGCCCTTCTGGCTGCGCTAACCTTTGGCGGGCCGATCTGGCTGGTGTTGCCGGTGTTGTTGCTTTGGGGCGCCAGCGTGATCCCGGACTCACCGCAGCTTTCGGCACTGGTGGCCGATCATGCACCTGCCGATCAGACGGGCAGTTTGCTGACGTTTCAAACGGCGTTGGGTTTTGCGCTCACCATGATCACCGTGCAGGCGACGCCCGTGTTGGCGGGCCTTTGGGGCTGGCCAACCGTGCTGGTGGTGATGGCGCTGGGCCCGGTCGTCGGCGTTTGGGCCATGCGGGCGCTTATCGGCGGGCGCTGATGCGCGCCCGCTGAACTTCACCTAAACGGCGCCGTGGCAGTGCTTGTATTTCTTGCCTGAGCCGCATGGACACGGCTCGTTGCGACCGACCTTACCCCAGGTTTCAGGACGTTCTGGATCGCGTGCTTCTGGTGCAACCGGTGCAGCCACTGGGGCAGGTTCGCCGCGCAGTGCCGCCATGCCTGCTGCAGCTTTGGCCATGGCCGGTGAGATGGGTTCGGCGGGTTGTGGTGCCTGTGGTGCCGCGCCTGGCACATCATCGGCGGTTGGCAATTGTGGGGGAGCCTCGGTACGCACCTCAACCACCATCAGATGTTTAGTGACGGTCTCACGCAAGTTTGCAAGCAGCGCTTCAAAAAGTTGGAAGGCTTCTGTGCGGTATTCCTGTAGCGGATCGCGCTGGCCATAGCCACGGAAGCCGACCACCGAGCGCAGATTGTCCAGCGTTGCCAGATGCTCACGCCACAGCCCATCCAGGGTTTGCAGCAGCACCGCGCGTTCCACCTGGCGCATGACATCAGGGCCAAAGCGGGCGACGCGTCCTGCATAGGCTTCATCAGCGGCGCGTTTCAGACGCTCCATCACATCATCTTCGGCAATGCCTTCCTCATCGGCCCACGCAACAACAGGCAGATCAAGGTTGAGCACGGCTTTCACCTGCTCTTGTAGACCTTCGGTATCCCATTGTTCTGGATAGGCTTTTTCTGGAATGTGCGCGGCAACCAGGTCTTCGATCACGTCGTGTCGCATATCCTTGACCGGTTCGGCCAGATCGTCCTCTTCCATCAGCTCCAGGCGCTGATCGAAGACCACCCGGCGCTGATCGTTCATGACGTCATCATATTTCAGCAGGTTTTTGCGGATGTCGAAGTTGCGCGCTTCCACCTTCTGCTGGGCTTTCTCAAGCGCCTTGTTGATCCAATTGTGGATGATCGCTTCGCCTTCTTTCAGGCCAAGCTTTTGCAGCATGCCATCCATCCGATCGGAGCCGAAGATGCGCATCAGATCATCCTGCAACGACAGGAAGAACTTCGAGTGGCCCGGGTCACCCTGACGGCCCGAACGACCACGCAGCTGGTTGTCGATGCGGCGGCTTTCATGTCGCTCGGTGCCCACAACGTAAAGCCCGCCAGCGTCCAGCGCCTGCTGCTTCATTTTGGCGACTTCGTCGCGGATTGCTTCGGCTTTGGTCTCTTTTTCTGGGCCGTCTTCCATCTCACCGAGCTCAGCGACGATACGCATATCGGCGTTACCGCCAAGCTGAATATCGGTGCCGCGACCAGCCATGTTGGTGGCGATGGTGACAGCGCCCGGCACACCGGCTTGGGTGACGATCAGCGCTTCCTGCTCGTGGAAACGGGCATTCAAAACTTGGTGCGGAATGGCCGGGTTTTTGCCTTTCACCTTCTTGGCTGTTTCTTTCAGGTGCTCACCGGCCTGGCGCAGATAATCGGCCAGTTCAGCTTCGCCTTTGTCGGTGTTATCGGCCTGCTCGATCAGCTTATCGGCGATCGCCAGAACAGCTTTTTTATCCGACAGCATTTGTGAGAGCAGTTCGGACTTTTCGATGCTCGTTGTGCCGACCAAAATGGGTTGACCGCGGCGCGCACAATCGGAAATCAGAGCGACGATGGCGCGATATTTATCTTCAAAGGTGCGATAGACTTCGTCATCATCATCGATGCGCCCGACGGGAACATTGGTTGGAATTTCAACGACTTCCAGCCCATAGATGTTGCCAAACTCTTCAGCCTCAGTGGAGGCGGTGCCGGTCATGCCGCCAAGCTTGTCGTAGAGGCGGAAATAGTTCTGGAAGGTGACCGAGGCGAGTGTCTGGTTTTCCGGGTTGATGGCCACATTCTCTTTGGCTTCCAGCGCTTGGTGCAAACCGTCAGAGAAGCGGCGGCCCGGCATCATGCGGCCGGTAAACTCATCAATGATGACCACTTCATTGTTGCGCACGATGTAGTCTTTGTCGCGCTGGAAAAGCTGGTGAGCACGCAACGCCTGGTTCATGTGATGGACGACTTGGATGTTCTCAACGTCGTAGAGATCAGTGCCTTCCTCGATCAGGTTGGCCTCGGCCAAAATGCGCTCCAGGCTTTCTGAGCCTTGCTCGGAGAAGTTGGCCGTGCGCTGCTTTTCATCGATCTCATAATCATCCTCGCCCAGCTGCGGCACCAGCTTGTCGATGGCGGTGTAGAGCTCGGACTTGTCGGCCAGCGGGCCAGAAATAATGAGCGGTGTGCGTGCCTCATCGACGAGGATGGAATCCACCTCATCGACGATGGCAAAGCGATGCGCACGCTGCGCCATTTCCGCGCGGCGATACTTCATGTTGTCGCGCAGATAATCAAAGCCCAACTCATTGTTGGTGGCGTAGGTGACATCGCAGCGATAGGCGGCGCGGCGCTCTTCATCGGTCAGGCCGTGCACGATAGTGCCAGTGGTCAGGCCTAGGAAGCCATAGACCTGGCCCATCCAGGCGGCGTCGCGGCGGGCCAGATAGTCATTGACGGTCACCACGTGAACGCCCTCACCTTCCAGCGCGTTGAGGTACACGGCAAGCGTGGCGACAAGGGTTTTACCTTCGCCGGTTTTCATCTCGGCAATTTTGCCTTCGTGCAGCACCATGCCACCGATGAGCTGCACATCGTAGTGACGCTGGCCAAGAGCGCGTTTGCCGCCCTCGCGCACCACAGCAAAAGCCTCAGGTAACAGCTTGTCGAGCGTTTCGCCGTCTTCCAGCCGTTGGCGGAATTCTGCGGTCTTGTCGCGCAGTGCATCGTCAGAGAGGGCTTCCATCTCCGGCTCGAGGGCGTTGATGGCATCAACGCGGGCTTGAAAGCCTTTGACGAGGCGATCGTTGGAGGAGCCAAAAAGTTTGGAGGCGATGGAACCAAGGCCGAGCATGGCGGGCAATATCTCCGCGCACCCTTATGGGCCACATCAAGGGCTGGGTGCGATGAACAAGAAAAGCAAAGCTGGCTGCATGGCTGATGATGCCCTTTGCAGCGGGTGAGAAAGCGCCACACAGATAAGAATGGCCCTTTTGCTTGTCAACGTCGTGAAACACCGCCATGGTCCGGCCCGATTTTGAGGAACAGGGTCGTTTTCACGCCAAGCGCCCAATTCAAGGAACATCTTAATGCCGCATCTTTTCACCCGCCTGGCCATTGCTGGGCTCGCTACCTTTGCCATTTCAAGCCCTGCGTTGGCGCAGGACGCGCTTGAACCGGACACTGTGCTTGCCACTGTCAACGGGTATGAAATCACCGAAGACGAAGCGCAGATGGCCAGCCAAGACTTTGCGGAGCAATTGCAGCGCGTGCCTGATGATCAGCGTCGTGCGGTGATTGTCGATGCGCTCATTGATCTGCATTTGCTGGCCGGTGCTGGCGAAGAGGAAGGGCTTGCTGACGGCGAAGCGTTTCAGCGTCGTCTAGCCTATCAGCGTGCTCGCACACTGCGCACTGCCTATTTGGTGGATGTGCTTGCTCCCCAGGTTGATGATGAGGCATTGCAAACCGCCTATGACGAAGCTGTCGCAGGTTTCGAGCCGGAAGAAGAGCGCAAAGCGCGCCATATTCTGGTTGAAAGCGAAGACGAAGCCCGTGCGGTGATTGAAGAGTTGGATGGTGGCGCGGACTTTGCCGAACTGGCAACCGAACGCTCAACTGGTCCAAGCGGCCCCAATGGTGGTGATCTTGGCTTCTTCAGCCGTGGCCGCATGGTGCCAGTGTTTGAAGATGCCGCGTTCTCGCTGGAAGTTGGCAGCTACACGCCTGATCCGGTGGAAAGTCGTTTTGGCTGGCATGTGATTTATCTGGAAGAGGTGCGCGAAAGCGAAGCCCCCGCTTTTGAAGAGTTGGCGCCGCAAATCCAGCAGGGTTTGTTGCAGCAAGCCTTCGTGGACGCCATTGGCGGCCTGCGTGAAGAGGCTGCGATCAGCTACGAAGTGGAAGGCCTGGAGCCACCAGCCGCGCCAGAATAGCGCGAAAGGACTTCGTTGCTATGGGCGGGATCGACTTTCCCTCGCCGTTTACACCTGCGCAAGATCCGCACGTTTTGCCAGTTGCGGGCGTGCGCTTGGCGACGGCAGCGGCTGGTATCAAATATGCCGGGCGCACCGACGTTCTACTGATGGCGTTTGATGAGGGCACCAGCGTGGCTGGCACCTTTACGCAATCGGCGTGCGCCTCGGCTCCGGTCGAGTGGTGCAAGGATCTGCTTGGTGCTGGTGAGGCGCGGGCATTGCTGGTGAATTCTGGCAACGCCAATGCGTTTACCGGCATGAAGGGCAGGCAGTCGGTTCAGCGCTCCGCTGATATAGTTGCGCAAGCGTTGGATGTGACGCCTGCGCGTGTTTATCTCGCCTCCACCGGCGTTATTGGTGAACCACTCACGGCAGATAAATTTGCTGATGCAATGGGCGGCTTGGTCGGTTCGCTTGATGGTTCGCCAGAGCGATGGGCGGATGCTGCCAAGGCCATCATGACCACCGATACGTTCCCCAAGGCCGCTTCTCGGCAGGTGGATGTGGATGGTCAGTCGATCACAATCACTGGGATTTCTAAGGGCGCGGGGATGATCGCACCTGATATGGCGACGATGCTTTCGTTCATCGCCACGGATGCCGCGATTGCGCCCGATGTTTTGCAGGTCATGGTGAGCAAGGCGGTGGGCGGAAGCTTCAATCGCATCACCATCGACAGCGATACATCGACGTCTGACACGGTTCTTTTGTTTGCAACTGGCAAACAATTGACCGATGCGCCGATCACCAGTGCCGATGATCCGCGTGTGATCCCTTTGCAAGACGCGCTTGACGAGCTCTCATTGCAGCTTGCCCATGCCATCGTCAAAGACGGTGAGGGGCTTTCTAAGTTCGTTACCGTGTGCGTCGAAGGCGCCACGACTGACGCCAGCGCCGATATTATTGCGCGTGCCATTGGCAACTCACCGCTGGTGAAGACAGCCTTTGCTGGTGAAGACGCCAATTGGGGCCGCGTGGTCATGGCTGTCGGCAAGGCCGGCGAGCCCGCTGACCGCGACAAGTTGGCAATCTGGTTTGGTGCCGATGGAGCTGAGATACGCGTTGCCGTGGAAGGCGCGCGCGATCCAGATTACAGCGAAGACGCTGCTGCTGCCGTGATGAAGCATCCGGAAATCACGCTGCGGGTTGATCTTGGTTTGGGTGAGGGGGCAGCAACCATTTGGACATGCGACCTCACCAAAGCGTATGTGGCGATCAATGGTGATTATCGCACGTGACGTTGAAACTGGTTCTTGTGGCTGCTGCTGCCTTGGTGGATGCCGATCACCGCGTGCTGATCGCTAAGCGCCCGGAAGGCAAAGCCATGGCTGGTCTCTGGGAATTTCCCGGCGGCAAAGTCGAAACAGGCGAGCGGCCCGAAGAAGCGCTTTTGCGCGAACTACAGGAAGAGCTGGGCGTTGAAACGCAAACAGCGTGTCTGGCGCCGCTTACCTTTGCCAGCCATGCTTATGATGATTTCCACCTGTTGATGCCGCTTTATGTCATCCGTCGTTGGGTAGGCGAGCCCACGCCACGCGAAGGGCAAGAGCTGGCTTGGGTGCGCCCCAACCAATTGCGCAGTTACCCGATGCCGGAGGCCGACGGGCCGCTCATCGCACCTCTTATCGATCTGCTTTAGTAAACGCGGTCTTTTTGTATTCACTTAACCTTGCGTGAAGAGATTTAACCTACCCATGTAATGTTGTGGGGATGGAGCAATCTGTGCAGGTTCAAGGCATACTTCGACCAGTAGCACCTTTGGATTTGGACCGTGCACCCGAAATGCGTCCGATGGTTGAGGCGTGGCGCAACGGCGATCATGCACGGTTGACCGATTTTCAGTCAGGGCCGCTGGCTGCTTTTGCTGACAACTTGCTCATTGCTGAAGCCGATGGCGCAGGCGGGTTTGTCTACACCCATTATGGCCAGAACATCGAACGGTTCAGCGGTGTTTCCTTGCTTGGAAAGTCTTCGGCTGATTTCGATAGCGACGTCATTTCGTTTTTTGTTGAGAGCTATCGTGAAACGCTTGCGCTGCACGCGCCGGTTTATGCTGTCAACAAGGCAGTCATGACGCATCAAACCCACAGCTGGCAGCGGCTTTTGTTGCCCGTTGCCGCCAGCGCTGAGTATCCCAAAGATCGTGTGGTGGCGCTTGTTCGACCGGTGGCCATGGTTTGGGACGTTTTGGCTGATTTCACCCGCGATACAGGTTTTCTTGGCGGCACTTTAGAGCCGATCATCGCCGATGATCGTGTTGTTGATTTTGCGCTCCTCACGCTTTCCGATCCGGTGGACATGTTCGGACGGCGGCGGATGGATCGGCTGAGCTCGTTGCTCGGTCGGACGTTGGGCCCGGATGAGCTGGACAACATCATGAATGCTCCTGATGGCGTTAAAGCCTTCAGCTGCGATGTTCCTGACTCCATGGATCGCTTCGGGCGCATTTTTGCACTGAAGGTGACGGGTAGCCCTAATCAGCCAATTTTCTCACTGAGCGATATGACGGAATTTGCTGTCGCGCGCGAAGAGACTGATGAACATAAAACGGCGATGGAAGACTTTGCCAAAACGGCATCGGACTGGATGTGGGAGACCGATGCCGATAATCGGTTCACGATGGTGACTGATGCGGTGTTCCATAAATCCGGGTACCGACCGGACTACTACATCGGCAGAAATCGTTTCAAGCTGGAGTCATTGCCGGAGAATGCTGGTCGGTTCGATGATCACAAGCGAGAGATTGAAGCGCGGCAACCCTTTCGCAATTTCGTCTATTGTTCCTACGCCGCTGACAACACCGCGCGTTGGTCGCGCATCAACGGCGTGCCGCGCTACGACACTGATGGCACCTTTGTTGGTTATCGAGGCACAGGGAGCAACATAACGGCAGAGGTCGAGGCCCGGCAGGCGGCTGAAGAGCGTAAGCAGGCGATGGAAGACTTTGCGCAAACCGCATCCGATTGGATGTGGGAGAGCGACGCTGAACACAAAATGGCGATGATCACCGACGCGGTGCAAGTCCAAACCGGCAATCCACCGTCTCACTATGTCGGCAAGAGTCGCTTTGCGTTTGCCGCTGACCCGGACAACGCAGAAGCTTTTGCTGCGCACCGCCTGGAGATCGATGCCCACGAACCTTTTCGTGACCTGGTGTATAAAATCAAAGGCGCTGATGGTGGTGATCGGTGGCTGCGGGTTAACGGCATTCCCCGTTTTGATGCGAACGGACAGTTTCTTGGCTATCGCGGGACGGGCAGCAATATCACCGCTGAAATAGAAGCCAAGCGTGCGTTGGAAGAACGCAATGCGGCGATGGAAGACTTTGCGCAAACCGCATCTGATTGGATGTGGGAAACTGACGTTGCTCATACGTTTACGGCGATGAGCGCTGCTGTTGAGCAGTTCACCGGCAAGTCTGCGGATTCCTATGTCGGCGTGCCGCGCTTTGATCTCATTGGCTCGACAGAAAACGAAGCGGTGTTCAACCTGCACCGACAAGACATTGAGGCCCGCCGACCGTTTAGCAATTTTATCTATAAGGTGGAGCTGGAAGATGGGCGGCTTATGTGGGCGCGCGCCAACGGCAAACCTCGGTTTGCTAAGGATGGTACGTTTCTTGGCTATCGCGGTACCGGTACGAACATCACCGATGAAATGGAAGCGCGTGAGCAAGCCGCACGCCGCGCGCAGGAGCTTGCCGAGGCACATCGGTTGGGGCGTCTGGGTGCTTGGTCGTTCAATATTCGCACGAAAATGGTGACGCTGAGCCCAGAGTATCTTGACCTTGTTGGTCTGCCTGACGAGCACACCACTAAACCGCTTGACGAGGCTTTGCAGCGCTTTTCGCCGGACTCACGCGATCTGGTTCGCCAGTCGTTTCAACAAGTCTTGCGCAGCAAAGGCGATGTCTCCCTCGATGTGGAATGGATTGCCGGGTTCTCCAAGTCGATGGATCTGAGCGTTGTCGCCAAAGCCAGGCAGGACGCACGTGGGCGCGTCCACGAGATTTTTGGAACGGTGCAGGATATCACCGAACGTAAACGGGCCGAGCGCGCGCTGGAGGCCCTTGCTTTCCATGACCCTTTAACCGGTCTTGGCAATCGTTCTTACTTCTCCCGTGAGCTTGATGGCGTTTTGCAACGAACCAAGGCGGGCTCAAACAACGCAGGGCTTTTACTGCTTGATCTGGACCATTTTAAAGAGGTCAATGACTCGCTTGGCCATGCGGCTGGCGATGAGCTTTTGCGCCGTGTGTCTGAGCGATTGTCCTTGTCGGTCGGTACGACTGGCATGGTGTTCCGTCTTGGTGGTGACGAGTTTGCCATAATCGTCCACGATGTTGGATCGGCTGGTGATCTAAGTGCGGTCGCGCGAAATGTTATCTCAGCTTTTTCTGGGACTATGAAACTCAATGAGGGTGCCGTTCACATCTCCACAAGCATCGGGATAGTGATGCTACCGGCGCAAACGAGCGATCCAGAAGAGGGGATGCGGTTTGCCGATCTTGCGCTCTATGAAGCCAAAGCTGAAGGACGCAATCGTGCTTTGCTGTTTCATGCCGGACTTGACCATGAAGTTCAGGATCGCGTGAGCTTAGCCCGTGATTTGCGCGCCGCCATCAAATCTGATGCGCTTGATGCCCACTATCAGCTGCAGATTGATGTGGTGAATGGCAAAATACTCGGCTTTGAAGCCTTGGCGCGGTGGAACCATCCCACGCGCGGCCCTATTCCCCCTTCGAAATTCATTCCCATCGCTGAAAGCTCCCGACTCATTGCTGATCTTGGGGTGTGGATGGTGCGCACGGTGTGCCGCCAGGGCCGCGCGTGGCTTGATGCTGGAGGTGCGCCACTTGAGATGGCGGTCAACCTTTCGGTGGCTCAGCTTTGGCACCGCGATGTGGAAGCTGATATTACCAACGCGTTGGAGCAGTCAGGGTTTCCACCAGAACTCTTGTGCGTGGAACTGACCGAAAGCGTGTTCTGCGATGACACCATGCCGCGTATCCAGCGCTTGCTCAGTCACTTGAAACAGCTGGGTGTAAAGATTGCGTTGGATGATTTTGGAACCGGTTACTCCTCGCTTAGCTATCTCAATGATTTGTCGTTCGATAAACTGAAAATCGACCGATCCTTCGTTTCCAACTGCGACCAGAACCCAGAGAAACTACGCCTGCTTCAGGGCATCATTGGCCTGGGCAAAGGGCTTAGTCTTGGCCTTGTGGTTGAGGGGGTGGAAACAGAAGAAGAGCTGCAGGTGGTGGCTAATCTTGGCTGCGAGTGCATCCAAGGATTTTACTTTGCCAAGCCCAAACCCTTCCATGAGGCCTGCCTGGATGCGGCGCAGATTGAGGCTGAGCACAGTTTCCGCCCGGTGCTTTGGAAGGATCGTGGCATGTCTGATGGTGCGGTGCCGACTTCTCGCCTTGTTGAGCCGCTGGATGTGGTTCCAACGCGACGGGATGCAAAGCAGCGAGCTTGACGCAGTCCAAGGCGATGTTTGTTCAATGTTTACCGATTTGCTGGAATATTAGTTCAGCCGAGGGTGGTAATCCCAGGCAACACGATAAGGGGCGACCTACATGTCAATGCTGATTAAGTTTCTAAAAAGTGAGTCTGGGGCGACTGCGCTGGAATATGGACTTATCATTGCAGGGATATCGGCCGCTATTCTTCTTGGCCTTGAACAAGCTGGTACGGGTTTGGAAGGAATTCTAACAACGATCTCGAACGCCCTTTAGAGGTCTGTCTCTCATCCAGCTTTGCGTCAACTTAACTGGGTGGTTTTTCGCCGGTGGAATGTTCGCTCGCGTCCAATGCGTCGGCGAGGCGCGATTTAGCGGAACCAGGGCGCAAAGGCTGTTGCTGCACGTCTGATGGTGCCCATCCTGAAAATGAGAGAATCTGAAACGTTGCGCGAATACGCCCATCAGCGTCCGCATAGCGCTCAGCATAGAGTTGCGCTGCACGTACCGCACGTGTCTTTGTCCATGGCTTGCGGCTACGATGAACCAGTGGGTTGGTTGCGCCCATTGCGCGTAAATCCGCCATCAAAACAAACAGATTGCCGTAGCGCACTGTGAACGTGTCGACATCGGTCACTGGAAGGGCAAATCCTGCTCTTTGCAACAGGCTGCCTAAATCACGCACATCGACAAACGGGATGACCCGCGGACTTGCGCCACCGGTTGCCTCATCCTCCTCGGCTGCCAAAACATCGCGCAATTCGTGCAGCGTGTTGCCGCCGACCAAGGCTCCTAGGAACAGGCCGTCGGGTTTGAGTGCGCGGCGCACTTGAACCATGGTTCCAGGCAGGTCATTGACCCATTGCAGGCCAAGAACTGAGGTCACAAGGTTCAGACTTTCCGACGCGGCTGGCAGATGCTCTTGGGTGCCGACGCTAGTTGGAACCTGGCCAGTGCTCATAAAGCTCTCATCGCTAACCAGGCGGGTTAGCCGCCCAACACGTGGGTTCTGCATAAGCAGTTCGGCAACTTTGCCGTCATCATCGGACAGGTCGAGTACATGATCGAATTGGCGTTCTACGGCATCAAGTCGTTCGAGGACATCTTGGGCGGTTTGGTCACGCAAAAAACTTCCATCACGCGCGCCTGGTTTTGATGCGGCTGCCAATGCTCGGCGTTTGCGTTGGCGCAGCAAGTGCACATCAAAGATGAGTGGTGCGCTGGAGGTGGACGATGCTGGCGGTGGTGGCATGAATGTTTCGACCTGTTGAAGGATACTTGGTCATTTAAGGTGCGCTGCGGTGATCGAAAAGCACTCTTTTTTGTGCATCGCACCCTAATGGGGAATCTGCGCATGACAGTGCGGTGATAGTGCTCTACGACAAAGGGTGTATGACCTTGGTGGAATGGTGCTCAGTTGTTGGGCGATTTGCCATCTGATTGGTCATTTGCGTGGTCGATTTCTTTGGGGGGAAAATGACAAAGCGCCTATCTGCACCGAGCGGACCTGCAGCGAGCGTCGCATCGCACTCTGACCTTCCAGACCTGCCATCACAGGGTCTTTTGGCCAGGTTTGCGCATCGTGCTTTGCAGGCAACCCGCACTACATTTACCAATACGCTTGATTTCGTTGTTCCACCCAGCTGCCCTTTGTGTCGCACGATGGTTCAAATGGACGGTGGGTTATGCGGTGCCTGTTGGCGGCAGGTGCCGTGGATTGAAGCGCCGGTGTGCAACCGTCTTGGCCTGCCGCTCGCTTATGACTTGGGGCCAGGGGCTGTTTCGGCTGAAGCGCTTGCCAACCCGCCTGAATTCGATCGTTTGCGGGCTGTCTGCACCCATGATGGTGTCGCGCCGCGCTTGGTGCACGCTTTGAAATTCTCTGGCCAGCGTCATTTGGCCGATTCCTTGGGCGCTATGATGGCGCGGGCTGGCCGAGCGCTTTTGCATGAGGCTGATACGGTGCTTGTCCCGGTGCCGTTGCACCCTTGGCGACAATTGCAGCGCCGTTACAATCAATCTGCGCTGTTGGCGCGTGCCATTGGTGCGATAACCGGGGCGCCTGTTCTTCATGATGGTGTGAAACGGGTGAAGCGGACGCGACAACAGCTCTCTTTGTCGCGTGGAGACCGGCTGCGCAATGTACGTGGCGCGTTCAAACTAACGTCAAGCGCGCAGGCGGCCTTGGCTGACAAACGCGTGGTGTTGGTGGATGATGTTCATACCACCGGTGCGACATTGAACGCATTGGCGCACACCCTTTACTCACAAGGTCGAAACATGCGGCCCAAACAGGTGGATGCCTTGGTGTTTTCCACCGCCGTTGTGCAGGAGAGCATCAGCACCATATAACGGCGTTGACTTGGGCGTTGCCCAACCGCTGTTTATGGAGAGCCTGATGGCCAATGTTACAATCTACACCCGCGCGATGTGCGGGTTCTGCTCGCGTGCGAAATCTTTGCTGAAGCAAAAAGGCGTTGCCTTTGTTGAGCATGACGCCACGTTGAAGCCTGCTGTGAAAGCTGAAATGGTATCCAAGTCGGGCGGTGCAGCAACTTTCCCGCAGATTTTCATTGGCAGCAGCCATGTCGGTGGCTGCGATGATCTGTTCGCACTGGAACGTGCTGGTAAGCTTGATGGGTTGCTGGCTGCCTAAGGAGCCTTTTTCATGAAGATCGCTCTCATCCAGATGCGCTCGGGGCGCACGATGTCAACCAATGTGGACGAGGCCTGTGCGCTGATTGCTCAGGCTGCCACGCAAGGCGCGACCTATGTTCAAACCCCTGAAATGACGACGCTGATTGAGCGTGATCGCGAGCGTATGACGGCTGATGTGACGCAGGATGCGGTTGATGTAGCTACCGCGCGGTTCGCAGCACTTGCCCGGTCGCTCGGCATCATTTTGCACATTGGCTCTATGGCCGTGCCGCTTGCCGATGGTCGCTTTGCCAATCGCGCGCATCTCTTTGACTCGAACGGCGCGCTGATCACCACGTACGATAAAATCCACATGTTCGATGTTGATTTGGCCGGAGGTGAAAGCTGGCGCGAAAGCGCGATTTATGCCCCAGGCGAGCGCTGTGTTGTTGCAGATTTGGGCGAAGCGCGGGTTGCATTGGGTATTTGTTATGACCTGCGTTTTGCCGGGCTTTTCCGTTCACAAGCACAAGCTGGCGCTGATCTACTGACGATGCCTGCTGCGTTCACACGCCAAACGGGTGCTGCCCATTGGCATGTGCTCTTGCGCGCGCGGGCGATCGAGACAGGTAGCTACGTGGCTGCCGCCGCCCAAGGTGGGACCCATGAGGATGGCCGTGAAACCTATGGCCATTCGCTTGTCATCGATCCTTGGGGCGTGGTTGTTGCTGAAAAGGCCGATGAGGAGCCGGGTGTTTTGATGGCTGATCTGGATGTCACCAAGGTTGCCGATGCCCGCACAAAAATCCCAGCACTCAAACATGATCGAGATTTTGGGCTGGAGACCGTGCCCGCCTCACAATCAAAGGCCGTTGCATGATTTCCTACACATTACGGTGCTCCAACAATCACGCTTTTGATGGCTGGTTCCGGGGCAGTGACGATTTCGACGCTCAAGTGAGAGACGGCCTTCTGGAATGCCCACTGTGTGGTGATAAAGCCATCACCAAGGCTTTGATGGCGCCGAACGTTTCCACGGGTCGTGCCAAGGAAAAAGCTGCCAAAGAAGTGCATCAAGCCATGGTGCAAGCCAAGGCAGTGATGGATGCGGAGGCGTCAAATGCGGCATCGAGCGAAGCTTCCAGCAAGCCGGTTGAAGGTGAGGTTTTATCTGCGCCAGACTCTTCACCCGTCAGTGCGCCTGTCGCTGCGGCAGCGGTTCCTTCGCTGAAGGATGCACCTGCACCGGTGAAGGCCTATGTGGAAACGGTGCGCAAATTGCGGGCCGAGGTGGAAGCCAACTCAGAGGATGTTGGTAAGCGCTTTGCCGAGGAAGCGCGCAAAATGCATCATGGCGAGGTAGATGAGCGCCCCATTCGCGGTGAGGCGAGCCTTGAAGACGCTGCTGCTTTGGATGAAGAGGGCATCGACGTTTTCGTTATGCCATCGCTGCCGGAAGATGGGCACTAGAGTCAGGAGTTTGCCCGGCTTCGCCTTGGATTTGCCGGTCGATCATCGCCGCAAACTGATCAGGATCTTCCATTGACCATCCATGACCCAAACCTGGCGCGATATGGCCTTGTGCATTGGGTAGCGCTGAAACGATGGTCTGCTGTGTCTCGAGGATATGAGGATGCTCTTTGCTTCCAGCCGCCACCATGACGCGCGTTGCAATGGGCAGCGCATTGGCTGGCATCTCAAACGCGATTGCATCAAGGCCGGCCTGGCGTAAGGACGGCACATCAACTTTCCTAGCCTGGCGTACATAGGCGTCCACGTCGGTTCCGGATCCGCCAAGAAACTTTGCGGTCTTGCGCGCCATGAAAGGGCGAACGGTGAGCGGTGTCATGATCCGCGTTATCAGCCGCATCATGGTTGCGTTGGGCATGGCGCCTGCGTGCATGCCACTTAACGTTGCGCTGGCATAAGCGGTTGGCCGCTGGGCTAACAGTGTCATGGCGACATAGGCACCAAGTGATAAGCCGACGAGATGGACGTCCTTTTGTGGTTCAGCCATTGAAATCGTTTGGTGAACGAGGCGCGCTGTCTCATCGAGTGACTGCCAGCGTGTGGCTCTACTCCCTCCGTGACCCGGAAGATCGA
Organism: Pseudomonadota bacterium; assembly: GCA_039814945.1. GTDB lineage: Bacteria > Pseudomonadota > Alphaproteobacteria > Rhizobiales > MH13 > MH13. The sequence continues at coordinate 32,570 of JBCCAF010000018.1, read as the reverse complement.
TCAGCATGCAGCGGCGATGTTGCAGGCGTTCGACGACAGTGTCCCACATCCATGAGGTGGTGCCTGCTGCATGCAGAAAAACCAGAAGCGAACCGGATTGTGATCCAGCAAAGGTATGGGAAAGCATGACAAACCTAGAGATGAGGTGGCGAACAGCGGGCTGCTGACGCACCGGCTCAGGACATGGTCATTGTGGCGTAAGTGAGAGTGTTAGGCAGTCGTTGTGTTGGCCCGCAGCCACGGCTCCAGCTGCTCAAAGCTGAAGGTGCCAGTCTGGTAAAGCTTGGACATAAACTTCCATGTCGCATCCGCGTTAGCAGTTAGATCGACGCCATTGATCGCCAGGAAGGTGAACATGGACGCGAAGGCTGTCCGTTTGTTGCCGTCTATAAAGGGGTGGTTCTGCGACAAGCTCTCCCACAACGCTGCAGCTTCGGCGATCAGATCGTCATAGTAGCCCGATTGCGGACGAAACAGAGCCGCTTCCAATTGCCCTAAATCGCGCACGCCGGTTGCCCCGCCATACACAGCGACTTGATCTTCGTGGATAGCAAGAACATCAGCGAGGGTCAGATAATCGAAGGACCCTGAATGTATCACTTAGCAAGCTCTTTATAAAGGCCTGCATAGCGCCCATGGCTTTTCTGATAGGCAGCCATGACATGCGGGCGAGCACGCATCTGCTTGCGTTCGTCGATGAGCTTGGTAACGGCCTCTTCGACCAGTGCCTGAAGCTGTCGGCCCTCATCTTTGGCAAGAGCTCGCAGTTCCGCTAGAACATCGCTGCTCAACTGTGTGGCGAATTTTTCCCGACGATCCGACATGATTAAACCCTTTCTTCCTATTTCTTGATGTATCATGAAATAGGAAGAAAGGCGAGCCAAACCTACTCTTTCGGCCGGGCTGCTAGCACCATATAGTTCACGTCCAGATCGTTTGGCACGCGCTTCCAGCGATCTTCCAGCGGATTGAACGCCACGCCTGCACGGTCAATGATTGCCATGCCTGTGGGTGCCAGAGCGCTGGCCAACTCTTCAGGTTTGACCAGCTTGTCATATTGGTGCGTGCCGACGGGCAACCAGCGCAGCAGGCGCTCTGCACCAATGATGGCCATGAAAAAGGCTTTGGCGGTTCGGTTGATGGTGGCGATGAACATCACGCCGCCAGGCTTCACCATCGCGGCGCAATCGGCGACGAAGCTATCAACATCTGCAACGTGTTCCACCACTTCCATGTTGAGCACAACATCGAAGGTTTCACCGTCGGTCAGCAGGGCCTCGGCAGTGGTGGCGCGATAGTCGATGGTCAGATCCTGTTCCTGCGCGTGCACAGCGGCGGTGTTGATGTTTTTCTCCGAGGCATCAACGCCCACGATCGTGGCGCCAAGGCGCGCCATAGGTTCGCACAGCAAGCCGCCACCACAGCCGATATCGAGAATGCGCAGTCCTTTCAACGGATGGGCCAGCTTCTCATCAAGACCGAAATGCGCACACAGTTTTTCGCGAATGTATGCCAAGCGCACAGGGTTGAACTTGTGCAGAACGCCAAACTTGCCTTTTGGGTCCCACCATTCAGCGGCCAATGCGGAAAAGCGTGCAACTTCATCGGGATCGATGGAGCTCGTGGTGTTGGCCATGGAAGGTTGTGCCTGTGCTGCTTGTGTCATCGGTACACTATAAGAGGCGGGCAGGTGAATGCCAGTGGCCTCATGTCGCGGTCCACCTTGATGCAATGCAAAAAGGCCGGGCAAGATTTTATCTCTCCCGGCCTCTGGCAATACAGTGACCCGATGCACTAAGCGGCGGTGACGCCTTTAAGGAACGTATCGATTTCGCCGCGCAACGTGTCGGCTTTTTCCGAAAGATCCTGAGCAGCAGAACGCACCGTGCCAGCAGAGCTTGACGTCTCGCCAGCGGAGTTCTTCACCACAGACACATTGTCAGCAACGTTGGATGTTCCATGCACCACTTCCATGACGGAAGAGGAAATCTCGGCGGTGGCTGCGCCCTGTTGCTGCGTTGCCTCTGCGATCATGTCGATGGTGCCGTTGATGTTTTCAATCACCGTACCGATGTCGCGGATGGCAACAACCGTTTCGCCCGTTGCATCTTGAATGGAGCCAATCTGCTCGGAGATATCCTCAGTCGCCTTGGCGGTCTGCGAGGCAAGGGTTTTCACCTCATTGGCCACAACAGCAAAGCCTTTGCCAGCTTCACCGGCACGGGCGGCCTCAATGGTGGCGTTGAGTGCCAAAAGGTTGGTCTGCTCAGCAATGTCGGAGATGAGCTTGACCACATCGCCGATTTTCTGCGCGGCGTCTGACAGGCTTTCCACCTTATCGTTGGTTGTGCGCACCGTGTTGGTGGCCTGACCGACGGTGGTCGTGGTTTCATCCACTTGGCGGGAAATCTCGGTAATGGAGGCCGTCAGTTCTTCGGTGGCGCTGGCAACGGTTTGGACGTTGGCAGACGCGTCTTGCGCGGCTTGTTCGGCGGTTGTCGCGCGGCCCGATGTGTCTTCGGCGACGCTTGCAAGGCTGTTGGCAACCTCTTCCATTTCACCCACGCGGCCACTAACGGCGTCGAGCATGGTGCCCACTGACGTGCGGAAGTCAGTGATCAAACTTTCGATGCGCTGCTGACGCTCCATTTGCTGGTTGGCATCACTTTCCACTTTGCTGGCCATCTCAGTTTGGCGAAGGGCGTTGTCGCGGAACACTTCCACTGCGGCGGCCATAGCGCCAATCTCGTGACGCTCTTCGCGTGCTGGGATGGTGATGTCGGTTCGTCCGTCGGCCAATTTCTTCATTGTATCGGTGATGGCGCGGATGGGACGGGAAATCGAGCGGCTGATCACAAAACCAACCGCGGCGCCAAGAAGGATGATGATACCGCCGATGAGGGCGAACTTTGCGACCTTGGCCATAAGCGCTGCCCGGAGGTCATCGGTGTAAAGACCCGTGCCGATGGCCCAGCCCCAAGGCTCAAAGCCAACCGTGTAGCTGAGTTTGTGGATTGGCTCATCTGACCCGGCACGAGGCCAATAATACTCAACGAAGCCGGAGCCTTGTGAGGAAGAAGCTGCCGCAATTAGCTCACGAAACAGATAGGTTCCATTGGGATCCTGCAGGCCGTTGAGGTTTTGTCCGTCCAGATCAGGGCGCACAGCATGCATGAGCATGGTGCCTTGAAGATCATGGATAAAGAAATACTCGATATCGCGATAGCGCACGTCGCGAATGATATCCATGGCGTTGGTTTGTGCCCGTTCCGTGGTGATTTCACCAGCTTGCGCACGGGCATGCTGGGCAGCAACCTGCGAGACCGCAGCATCGGTGATGCTGATCAGTTCGGCACTGCGCTGTTCATTGAGCATCTGGTTTGACAGATACAGAAACGTGCCTGCAAGGGCGAATATACCCATGCCAAAAACAACAGACAAAGCGACGAGGCGCATTCCGATGGATAGATTTTTCACAAAGTCGCTCCCGATTGAACCTGCCTGGCAAGTATTTGCCGCGCGGTGCAATGATCAAATGTTCGATTTTGACGAAAGCGTTATGCTTTGTCCCCAGGGTTAGCTGTATCTGCGAAATCTCTTAAGAAAGTACGATCATATGCGTGCTTTCACGTAACGTTAGGGCGATAACGCCAAGCGATTGAAGAAATTGCGTTCGCAAGTGGGCAGCCTATGGTGTGACTTGATGGGCAATAAAGCTGCCATGGACTTAGGCGCTCTTTGCGGCTAACACGCGCCGGTCCGTCGGCTAACCCAAGCCCACCCTTCGATCCTTAATAAGAACAGTGCAAAGACCATGGCCCGTTTGGTCCTGAAATTTGGTGGCACGTCGGTTGCCGATCTGGAACGTATCCGCACCGTTGCGCGTCATGTGAAGCGCGAAGTGGATGCTGGCCATGAGGTGGCTGTGGTCGTTTCGGCTATGTCGGGCAAAACCAATGAGTTGGTGGCTTGGTGCCGTGAAGCTTCACCCATGCACGATGCACGTGAGTACGATGCGGTGGTAGCCTCTGGCGAGCAGGTAACCTCCGGCCTGTTGGCGATCACACTGCAAGGCATGGGTGTGGATGCGCGGTCCTGGCAGGGCTGGCAAATACCGCTAAAAACCGATGCCAGCCATGGTGCGGCGCGCATTGAGTCCATCGATGCTGAGAAGCTGGTGGGCCGTATGTCGGGCAGCGAAACTGGCACACCGCAAGTGGCGGTGATTGCAGGCTTCCAAGGCATCTCGCCGGATGGTCGCATCGCGACGCTTGGCCGTGGTGGATCGGATACATCCGCGGTGGCCATTGCCGCCGCCGTCGGTGCAGATCGCTGCGACATCTACACAGATGTTGATGGCGTCTACACAACCGACCCGCGTGTTGCCTCTAAAGCAACGCGGATGGACAAGATCGCCTTTGAAGAGATGTTGGAAATGGCATCCTTGGGCGCCAAAGTTTTGCAGGTGCGTTCGGTCGAACTGGCCATGGTGCATGGTGTGCGGGTGTTTGTGCGTTCGTCCTTCGATGATCCTGAGGCACCTGAACTTGCGACCGACACGCCGGTCGGCACGCTGATTTGCGATGAGGAAGAGATAATGGAAGAGCAGGTCGTCACCGGTATCGCCTTTTCGCGCGATGAGGCTCAAATTTCCTTGCGCCGTGTGAAAGATCGCCCAGGTGTTGCCGCCAGTGTGTTCGGCTCGCTGGCCGATGCGGGCATCAATGTGGATATGATCGTGCAGATCATTTCCGCTGACGGAGCAACAACGGATATCACCTTCACGTTGCCGGAAGGCGATTACGATCGTGCTGTCGGCATTTTGGAGGACCCTGATAGCGGCATCGAGTTTGATGCGCTTAACGGTTCGAAAGACGTTGTGAAGGTTTCGGTGATTGGCATCGGTATGCGCAGTCACGCCGGTGTCGCTGCCGACGCTTTTAAGGCGTTGTCAGAGAAAAACATCAATATCCGCGCCATCACGACCTCTGAGATTAAGATATCAGTGCTCATCGATGCGGCTTATACTGAGCTTGCGGTGCGCACGCTGCATTCGCTATATGGTCTCGACGCGGCATAACAGATAGAAATCGGTTGCCGCAACGGTGCGGCGGCGTAAACTTCCTTTGCAAGGGTTTGCACCACAAAACACCTGACAGGCGAGGTCATCATGCCCATGCGCAGTTCGCTGGCGGGGCCGCGTGTTCTGTTGCGACGTTTGCGCGAGGTTATGGCCGAGCGCATCAGCGGGCAGGAGCGGCTGGATAAGATTACAGTGCTCATCGCGGCCAACATGGTGGCTGAGGTGTGCTCGGTTTATCTGTTGCGCGCCGACGGGGTGCTGGAGCTTTCCTCCACCGAGGGTCTGAACAAAGACGCGGTGCATCAAACCGGCCTGAAAATCGGTGAGGGTTTGGTTGGCGTGATTGCGGCCAGCTCAGAGCCGCTGAACCTGGCTGACGCTCAAAAGCACCCCAGCTTTGCCTATTTGCCTGAAACCGGCGAAGAGGATTACCATTCCTTCCTCGGTGTGCCGGTGATGCGTGTTGGCCGCGTGCTTGGTGTTCTCACGGTGCAGAACCAAGCCCGGCGCAGCTACTCCGAAGAGGAAGTGGAAGCGCTGCAAACGGTCGCCATGGTCATCGCTGAGATGATGGCCGCCGGTGAGTTGCAAGGTGTTTCGCGCTCGGGCCTTGATCTTGAAGCAGCGCGCCAACTGCACATGGAGGGTTCGGGGTTTGCCGATGGCGTCGGCCTTGGCCATGTGGTGCTGCATGAGCCGCGCCTCATCGTCACCGACATGATCGCCGAAAACATCGATGAGGAAATCGACCGGCTTGATCAGGCCGTAGCGCGGCTGCGCCTTTCCATCGATAGCATTGTGGAGTCCGGTGATGTGGCACACCACGGCGAGCACCGCGATATTCTCGAAGCCTATCGCATGTTTGCCTATGATCGTGGCTGGGCGCGGCGGATGCGTGAGGCGATCCAGTCCGGGCTGACGGCCGAGGCTGCGGTTGAGCGCGTGCAGTCTGACACTCGTGCTAAACTGATGCGGCAAAAAGATCCGTTGATCCGTGAGCGGCTCAACGACTTTGACGATCTGGCCTATCGCCTGTTCCGCGAGCTTTCCGGTGAGAATGGTCGCCATCAGGATCAAATGCCCGACGATGCGGTGATTGTGGCACGCATGATGGGTGCGGCCGAACTGCTGGATTATGACCGGTCGAAAATCCGTGGCCTTGTGCTCGAAGAAGGCGGACCGACAAGCCACGTGGCTGTTGTTGCTCGCGCTATGGGCGTGCCGGTTGTCGGCCGCGTAACCGGTGTCGTGGCGCTGGTGGAAGATGGCGATCCGATCATTCTGGATGGTGAAGAAGGCGCGGTGCATGTGCGCCCGCCCATAGATGTCGAGCGGGCCTATGTGGAAAAGGTCAAATTCCGCGCCCGCCGCCAGGCGCAGTATCGCGCGCTGAAAGACCGCGCTTCGGTAACGGCCTGCGGCGTGCCGATCATGTTGCAGCACAATGCTGGCCTGCTGATCGATCTACCGAGCCTTGAAGAAACCGGCGCCGACGGCATCGGCCTGTTCCGCACCGAACTTCAGTTCATGGTGGCGCGTTCACTGCCGCGCACCAAGGAGCAGGAGACGCTTTACGCCCGCGTGCTCGATGCGGCGGGCGACCGGCCTGTCACGTTTCGCACGCTTGATATCGGCGGCGACAAAGTGCTGCCTTACATGCGCACCTTTGCTGAAGAAAACCCAGCGCTGGGATGGCGCGCAGTACGGCTTGGGCTGGATCGCCCAGGGTTGATGCGGTTGCAAATTCGGGCACTTCTCATGGCTGCGGCAGGCCGTTCTCTGCGGTTGATGTTTCCCATGGTGACCGATGTTGCTGAGTTGGATGCGGCCAAGGGCATTGTGCGCCGGGAAATCTCGCACTTGGTCAAGCACGGCTATAAGACACCGACTGACCTAAAAATTGGCTCGATGATCGAAGTGCCCTCGCTGCTTTACCAACTGGATGCGGTGATGAGCCGATGCGACTTTGTCTCTGTCGGCTCAAACGATCTTTTCCAGTTCATGACCGCGACCGACCGCGGCAACACCCGGCTCTCGGGACGTTTTGATATCTTGTCGCCCAGCTTCTTGCGGCCCCTTAAAGCCATTGCCGAGGCTGGTGAGCGCAACCGATGCGCCGTTACTGTATGCGGTGAAATGGCAGGTCGCCCCGTCGAGGCGCTGGCGCTTCTAGGTCTTGGTTTCAGGCGGCTTTCCATGTCACCCGCATCGGTTGGGCCGGTGAAGGCGATGGTGATTGATGTGCGTATGGAGCCGCTTACTGAGGCCATGGACGCCATGCTTTCTGATCCACTGGCGACCGTGTCGGTGCGCGAGGCGTTGGTTGCCTATGCCGATGAACATGGCATAAGCCTCTAGTCATGATCTCAGACCAAAAAATTGATGCGCTGATCGCGCGTTTTGAAGGCATTGCGGCCAAAATGGCATCGGGCGCGGAGTCCGATGAATTTGTGCAGCTGTCGCGCGATTATGCCGAGCTGGAACCCGTCGCCGAGCAGGCCAAGCTGTTGCAAAAAACTCGCGATGAGCTGGATGAAGCGCGCGAGATGCTGGCCGACCCTGATCTTGATGAGGAGATGAAAGCCCTCACGCAAGATGAAGTGGAGACGCTGGAAAAGCAGTTTGAAAGCTTGCAGGCTGATCTTCAGGTTGCGCTTTTACCGAAAGACAAAGCCGATGCTGGCGGCGTTATTTTGGAGGTGCGTGCAGGCACCGGTGGGGACGAAGCTGCGCTTTTCGCTGGCAGCCTTTTTCGCATGTATCAGCGCTACGCCCAGACCAAAGCCTTCAAAGTTGAGGTGCTATCCCAGTCCGAAGGCGAAGTTGGCGGTTTCAAAGAGATCGTGGCCGAAGTGAAGGGCCATGGTGTCTATGGCTTGTTGAAATTTGAGTCCGGCGTGCACCGTGTGCAGCGGGTGCCGGAAACTGAATCTGGCGGACGCATCCATACCTCGGCTGCCACTGTTGCGGTGCTGCCCGAAGCCAAAGACATCGATATTGAGGTGCGCAACGAGGATATTCGCATCGACACAATGCGGGCCTCCGGTGCTGGCGGTCAGCACGTGAACACCACCGATTCTGCGGTTCGCATTACCCATCTTCCGACGGGTATTGTGGTGCTGCAAAGCGAGAAATCACAGCACCAAAACCGAGCGCGCGCGATGGAAGTTCTCAAGGCCCGCCTCTATGATATGGAGCGGCAAAAGGCTGCTGAAGAACGGGCCGATGCGCGCAAGGGGCAGGTGGGCTCAGGTGATCGTTCAGAACGCATCCGCACCTACAATTTCCCACAAGGCCGAGTGACCGATCATCGGATTGGTCTCACGCTTTATTCGCTTGATCAGGTGATTTCCGGCGATTCCCTGGACAGTGTGGTTGAGCCGCTTATCGCAGCCCACCAGATGGAGCTACTCGCCGAGAGCGAAGCCAATTGAGCCCAACATTCAATGCGCTTGTGCGGGACCTCGCTGCGCGCATCGATGCTCGCCCAAATGCCAACGGTTTGCGCGAAGCGCGCATTCTGGTCGAGCATGTTACTGGCCATTCGACCGCCGCGCAGATTGTGGTGGGTGATCATACGGTTCCGCAAAGCGACCATGAAGCCCTTATGGTCTTACTCGCCCGGCGCGAGGCAGGTGAGCCATTGGCGCGCCTACTTGGCCTCGCTGCCTTTTGGGATTTCGAGGTTGGTCTCAATGATTCAACGCTGATCCCCCGCGATGATACTGGCGCATTGGTGGAAGCGGCTCTGGCGCTTATGCCAGCCGACAGCACTGCCCATGTGGTGGATGTTGGCACTGGAACTGGCATCATCCTGCTTGCACTTGCCCGTGAGCGTCCCCACATCACCGGTGTTGGTGTCGACATCGCGCCTGATGCGGTGGTGCAAGCGCAGGCCAATGCGATTGGCCTCGGTCTTGATGATCGGCTGACTTTTTTCCAAAGCGATTGGCTGAATGCGGTCGATGGACCGCTGGATATGATCGTCTCCAATCCGCCTTATATCCGCGCCGCTGATATGGGTAGCCTTGCGCCTGAAGTGCGTGCGCACGATCCATCCTTGGCTTTGGTTGCCGGAGAGGATGGGCTGGACGCCTACCGTGTTTTTCTGCCCCAGATGGCAGCTAAACTCAAACCTGATGGACACGGTCTGGTTGAGATTGGTTATGACCAAGCCCGTGATGTGCAAAGGCTCGGTGAAGAGGCAGGGTTGCATCACCTGGAAACGCGCCAAGACCTTTCTGGCCAAGATCGCGTTGTTGCGTTTCAACGCTGAAGCCGTTTGCGTGTGATAAGAATCGCAATTGACTGCCTTTCTCTTCGTTCGACCGCCGATTGCGACAAAACTGTCTTCAGACAAACGTAAAACGCTGTGACTGGCAGGCTATGAAGGGCCGCGTGAACAGGTTTGGGTAAAAAAAGCTTGGAAAAGCGATGCGAAGCAGCTAGGGCTATTGGTGCTGCAGGGCACCTGGAATGATAGCCAAGACCTCACCAAACTGATGGCAGGTGGGCCAGGTAGGGAGCAGCAAGCGAACCTCACAGTTGAACGGGTTTGGTCTCGGTCGCTCGCGATCAGGATCGCATGCTTGGTGCAACATGGTACGCGAGCAAGAACACTGGATTGGTCCGGCCTTGGCCGTTGATCGCTTTGGATGCGGAGCGTGGAGCTTTGCGGGGCTTAGACATTGGCTTAAGGGCGCGCTGCGCTGAAGGCAGGATGTCACCACCCTTTTGGATTTTTTAGAGAAAAAGAGAACAAGACATTGGCAATGAGACCTGGTCAATCGAACAAGCGTGGTCGCGGTCGCGGCGGACGTAAGGGGCCAAGCCCGCTGTCGCGCAGTTATGAGTCAAATGGGCCGGACGTTAAAATTCGCGGCACCGCTCAGCATATTGCCGACAAATATATCAATCTTGCCCGCGACGCGCAGTCGTCTGGCGATACGGTCCTGTCGGAAGCGTATTTTCAACATGCGGAACATTTTTACCGCATCGTTGCTGCTGCCCAGCAGCAGATGAATCAGAACGTCAATGTGAAGCGTGCTGATGATCCCATCGATAGTGATGAGGGTGACGAGCAGCGTGAAGGGTTCGATCCGTCGGACCCCGATTCGCCTCAGCCTGACGCCAGCGCGAATGGCTCTGGCCAGAACCGCGATGATAACCGCCGTGATCGCAATCGCGATGATGAAGATGGCGAGCGCCGCTCGCGTCGCAACCGTGGCCGCCAACGCCGTGGCCGTGGTGATGAAACACGTGGAGACGAGTCCCGTGGCGACGAATCTCGCGGTGATGACAATCGCTCAGATGCTGCTCGCGCCGACGCCTCGCAGAATGAGGATCGTCCCCGCGAGGATACACCGGAGCGTGCTGAAGCGTCAGCGAAAGACGCTTCTAACGATGCGTCAGTGGGTGAAGCCAAACCAGCAGCTGCTGCTGAAGCCAATGGTGATGCTGGTGAGGCGAATGCCGAAGAACGGCCGCGTCGCGCACCGCGCCAACGCAAGGCACGCGTGGAGGTGGCTGATCGTTTCGATAGCGAAGACCCGCAGGCCAGCGGCCATGTGGACAGTGAGCCTAAACCTGCGCCTGAAGCACCCAAGCCTGTTTCATTGGGCGATGATGTGCCACCTGCGCAGCAAGCTGCATCCGACGACACCTAAAGTCGCTTGATTTAGAGCACCACAACCTGATCGCCGGGCGCCATGCGCCCGGCTTTTTTTATGGTGGCATAGACACCAAGGCTCGGTTTGCCGCGCCCGCCTTGCAGAGCCCTTACCAATTCCTGATCTCGGTCTGCTGTGTCGGGGTTCACATCAATGGCGCGGCAGCGATTGATTGGCACCTCGACAAAAATTTCCGCGCTGCCCACCGCGATGGTTTTGCCCACCAACGCCTCTTCTTCAAAAGCATCCCACCCTTCCACAAGAACGTTTGCGCGCAGGCGCCTTGGGTCGAGGTCACCGTCAACAGCCTGGCCCAGCCAGTCGATCGAGGCTTGGTTTTGCAAGGAAATCCAGCGTCCTGGTACATCGGTGAAACCGTGACCGCTTTGCATGTCATCGGCCTTGCACAGGCGCAACGCACCACGAATGGGTCCTGTTTTTCCTTCGTCCACCAGTTCGGTTGCTAGAGCTTCCAGCGTTTTGGGGTCGCTCGGGTCCACCGTCAGTGTGCGCCCATCAAGCGTGGTGATGGAGAGTTCGCCGGTTGCCTCTTCATAGGCGGCGGAAAGCCGCCCTGTTGTGGGCTGGTGCACCATACAAACGAATTGTCGTTTGGCCACATGCTGAGGATTGGCGGGATCGAAATCAGATGGGCCATTTTCCAGTGCCAAAGCGCGGTCGAATGGAAAAAGTTCGCCCGGCTCAACGTCAACACTTTCCAGGCTCTCGCCGCCAAGACCTTTCACGGGCCAGCGCCAAAGATGGGTGATTGTGCTGTTTGACATGCTCGGCAATCCCTCAACTGAGGTTTGCTTGTGGCCTGCCTGATCAGGCAGAGCAAGATGCGATTGCCTTTTGCCGGTGAACGCCTAGTTTGTCGGCACGGGCTGAACGCTTTTCCCCCCTTTGGCGTTTCCTTGCTCGTTAACGGAGCTTTTGTGCCACCCCATTCGCCTCCCTCGCCAAGCGTGCCGCCTAGGGCGGTGACGTTGATCAGCCTGTTGCTGGCTTCTTCTCTAACGGTGATGGCTGCCGCGACTCTCGGTCCGGCCTTGCCGCAGATCGAGCAGGCGTTTGCCGGAACACCCCATGTCGGTCTGCTCACACGTCTGGTGCTGACTGTAACCGCGATTTTTATCGTGATCGGCTCGCCTTTGGCAGGCATGATCGTGGATCGTTATGGCCGCAAACATTTGTTGCTGATTGCGCTTCTTCTCTACGCTTTGGCGGGGACCAGCGGTCTTTATCTGGACAGCCTGCCGATGCTTTTGGTCGGGCGGGCCGTGCTCGGTCTTACGGTTGCTTGTGTTCTGACCGCGTCCACCACATTGATTGCCGATCTTTATGCCGGGCCTGAACGGGCCAAAGCGCTTGGACGGCAATCGGCATTCTTGGGCGCCGGTGGCGTTGTGCTGCTTCTGCTTGGCGGCTCGCTGGCCGAGATTGGCTGGCGCCTGCCTTTCAGTGTGTACTTCGCCTCGCTGGCAGTTTTTGCTCTGGTCTGGTGGTTTGTGCCGGAGCCCAGCAGAGTTTCATCATCCAAAGGCGATACCCAGGATGCAAAATGGCCAGTTGGTATGGTCACGCTCATCATGCTGTTGGTGTTCATCTCGCAAGCTGCCTTTTATCTCTGGCCAGCACAGCTTCCCTTCTATTTGGCGCAGCGCTTTGACGCTGGAGGCGCTGCTGCTGGCCTTGCAGTTGCCGTGTCATCGGGCACCGGCGCTCTGGCCTCGTTTTTCTATCGGCACGTGCGTGCGCGCTTGTCTGACCTTGCTGTCGTGGCTCTCGCCTATGGGTTGATGGGAACAGCCAATCTTCTGCTCAGCCAAGCCGGCAGCTATCCGGCGGTTCTCGCCGTCATGATTGTCGGCGGTGCAGGGGTGGGGCTGATGTTTCCTACCGCGTCCAACTGGATGACCAACACGGTGCCTGAGGCGCTACTCGGTCGATCGGTCGGCCTGGTGTCTGCGTCAATTTTTTCCGGCCACTTCATCTCACCCTTTATCAGTCAGCCAGTCATGGAAAGGGTGGGGTTTGCCCGAGGCTATGAACTTTTCAGTTATGGGTTGATGGCGCTCAGCCTTGTGGTTCTCATCGCGGCCGTGACGGGTGGGCGGCGTGCGTTGGTTCAATCGTAGGTGCGCTTGGAAATGTTGAGGTCGCCCCAATCGGCTTGCGCGATAGGTTTGTCTGGATGTTGCGCATCGGTGAGCGACCAGCTGCCCCCGTCAAACGAAAGAGCGCATGGATGCACTTTGCGCGGTGTTGCTGAGCGCGCTTGCAGCGTCACGATGTACTTCTCGCGCACAGCTTGCGCCAACGCCATTACATAGGGGTCGGGTTCAGCGGTCGCTGGCGCGGACAGTGTGAAACGGTTCTCTGTCGCCTCGCAGATGGCGCGCGTTCTGTCCGGTAAGCTTTCCAGAAATTTTGCTCGTGCAGTTTGATAGGTGCCCTTTAGCCCCAAAGCGTTAATGGCGGGGTTGGACATCATCAGTTGCAGTGCCATCGCTTCGGCCTCCTGCGTTGTGAGACCCGTGAGCCGTGTGCGGTAGTTAAACCCAAGCTCGATGCCGCCACCTTGGCCTTGAAAGACGATAATCGGCAGGCCAGCCTCGCTCATCGCATCAACGTCCCGAAGAATGGTGCGCGGTGCACATTCCAACTCTAGCGCGAGCTGCCCGCTGGTTTGCCTGCCGCGATTTTGTAGGATGAGCAGGATGCGCAAAAGGCGTGATGCGCGCATGATGATCTCCACATTGGTTTGCACAAACATGACAGAAGACGTCATATTAAGGGCTGTAGAGGAAGGGCGTCGTCAAGCACCAAACGCCTGAAAGGTCAGTTATGCGTTTTTCTTACAATGCCGAGTGTGTCATTGCCGCGCCACCATCTATCGTTTGGCAGGTCCTGACCGACAAGAAAGCGCTGCTTGATGGCGATTTTGGCATCAGGCAGTTGGATGGCGATCTGGCACTTGGTGGGAAACTTGTGTTGCGCGCGGCCATTGCGCCCAAGCAGGCGTTCAAACTGAAGGTGATGGAATGCCAGCCCGACCGGCGCATGGTGTGGATGGGCGGCATGCCTTTCGGCCTCTTCACAGGCACGCGAACGTTTACATTGAACCCAGAAGGCGCCGGCACGCATTTCTTGGTGCAGGAGAGTTTCACTGGGCCGATGACGGGCATGATCGGCAAATCGATGCCGGATCTTCAGCCAAGCTTTGATCAGTTCGCCGATGCACTGAAGCAAGCGTCCGAAACCCGTGTGCAAGGAGAAACGGCATGATCACCTATGGCGAAGGCACAGCGGATGATCCTTGGAAGCTGAAAACCCCGCCGGGGTCGTCCCAGTACGAAGCTTGGCGGGATGAGACAGCTGATCCGCCAGCATTGGTGGTGCAGGTCGGCAAGACGCGGCTATCCTATCAGCTTCGCGCCTTGGAGGATGCGGCTGCCATGCTGGCCACGCGAGGTGATTGGGTAGAGCTTGGCAATGCCGATGAGGGAAAACCAGTGAAAGAAGGCTCGTTGGAAGCTTGGGCGCGCGATGATGCCAACCCGGCTGGCGGGTATTATGGCCTGCGCAAGGGCTATCGCGGACGTTTTGCCAATTATGTCTCGCCCGTCTTGGAACTGCTTGGCTATGCCGAGTTGGAGCACAAACCGCGCGGCAACAGGATACGCGCACGAGATAGGTAAGCACCATGAAAAGCGATCCACTGGCAGTGCTCTAGGCTTTTGATGGCAAGCGGGTTGGTGGGCTGAAAACGCTCGTTGAAGCCGACGTGGCGGACGCCGATCTTTTGGAATTGCTTCCAGGCCCACATGAAATCGCTGCCAGTTGGGTGCTGAAGGCGCGGCTGGAGGCAGGTTTGCTGGGTGAGACGACACAGAACAGCATTTATGCGTGTTTGCCAAAACTCTCTGAGCCTGACGTTATTTTGCACCGGTTGCAGATGGTACAGCACGCGCCGTACGCACCGGCAGATACCATCCGTCCCTATTTAACCCACAAACGCACGTTGGTGCGTGTCTGGGCGCTGGATGCGCTGGCCCGCGTTGCGCCCGATGAGGCTGCGCCGTTGATAAGGGCGGCGCTTGATGATCCCTCGGCAGCGATGCGGGCGCGGGCTCGCGCCTTGCTGAACAGACGCTAAGATAGGCGCTGCTGAATGAGACCCGTGATCTGTTCGGCCATTTGAGGGGCCAGGATTACACCCGGATGTGCAACAGCCGTGAACAGCCCATCCACGCCATCAACAGGGCCAACCAGAGGCGCGCCTTGTTTGGGCACGGGTCGATGACCGATGGTGCTGCCAGTCAGACGAAGATTTCTTAAGCCGGGCATTGCCTTGGCCAGTCGTCGGTGTGTCTCATGACCCAAATCGACCGCTGATTGTGAGGGATCGCGCACGCTGCGTGCCATGGTGATTGTGTCAGGCGGGTGCACATGCACCTCCATTCCTGGGCCTGCTATGATTGGACTTGGCTCGATCGCCGAAACGCTGAACCGAACAAGCGCAGCTGGCGATGTCCCGATGGGTTCATTCAGCCCAAAGGGTGCCAGCAAAGCATTGCTCATGGTGCCCGCCGCGATCACCACAAGGTCGGCATCATGGGACGCGCCATCTACATTGAGCCCAGTTACTTTGTTGGCTTTGGTCTGGATCGAAAGCGCCTGTGCATTGGGGTGCAGCGTGGCACCAAAGGCTTTGGCATCGTCCAGCAATCTGGCGGTGACGGCGCGCGCATTGAGTAAAAAATCACCCTGGGCGAAAGCGGCCAGTGGCGGCGGGTCAGCCAGCTGCGGTGCGAGCTTGCGTAGGCGAACACCGTGCACTGGCTCAACAGGACTGTTTTCTGTCCGGTGGGCGGCAATCATAGCCTCGGTCTTTTCCTGCCCATCGAGCCAGCGCAGCGCACCTTGGCGCCGTCCTATAAGCGTTCCACCAAAAACCGTATCGAGGCGAGCGTAGTGTTCAAACGCCTGCTGGCAGGCCTTGTAGCGCACAGGCTCAGCTTTTGGATCGACCGTGATCCAGTTGATCCAGCCGGAGGACCGCGCGGTCACACCCATGCCCGGTTCGCCTTGCTCGACACAGTGCGGATTGAGACCGGTACGGGCGAGAAAGTGTGTGACCATCGCCCCCACAATGCCGGCGCCAACAACGATGATTTTTGGGTTTGCCATTTTTGTCGTCATGGCGGGGTTTAGCCGTTTCCAGTTGAACAGATGATGACAGACGGACCTTTTCAAGGATCGATTTTTTGATCGCGCAGCGCTAAAACACTTCGATGATTGGAACGTCCATAGAACGGCTTTCGCCTGAGCTAGCTGCGGCTTTTCCGCCGGTGGCTGATGATGTGTTTGATGCCATGCCAACGGTGGCCCATTTGGAAAAGCTGGCGCTGATGCCAGGTCACGCCCTGTTTGTGGCCGTTGGTGGTGGCGTTGTGGTGGGGCAACTGCTGGCGATGATTCAGTTTCAGGCCGACCGATCACCTCAGCTTTACATCGACAATTTGGGCGTTGCCCCGCCGTTCAAACGCCAAGGTATGGCGCGTGGTCTGTTTGAGGCCGCCATGACGTGGGGACGCGACGGCGACTGCGAGCAAGTGTGGCTGGCGACCGATGTCGGCAATGCCGAGGCGCGGGGCTTTTATGCCTCTCTTGGTTTCTCCCGCGAAGCGGCAGACGTTTATTCTGGTGCTCTGACTTAGCCCCTTCAAACCTACAGATCGAATGCCCATATCGGTTTTAACGCCGGATGCCTTGTGGGTTCGGTGATGATTGACCGAGACGCCTTATGGGTCTCGGCCTTGTGTGAGATCTGGACGATGGCCTGAAGAGGTGTCGGCAGGTGCATGGAGGATGCGTAATGAATCTTGAGAACTACACCGAACGGGCACGCGGTTTTTTGCAGGCTGCCCAGACCAGCGCGCTGGCCAAAGGCCATCAGCGCCTGCTCCCCGACCACCTTTTGAAAGCTCTGATCGACGACAGTGAAGGTTTTGCCACGCGCCTGATTGAGGCTGCAGGTGGCAAGCCCGATGTCGTGAAAACCCAAGTCGAGCAGAGCCTCGCCCGCCAACCCTCGGTGGAAGGTGGCGGCGGCCAGCTTTACATGGACACGGCGATGGCGCGGCTGTTTGAAACGGCCGATGAGGCTGCCAAAAAGGCTGGCGACAGCTTTGTGACCGTCGAACGCCTTCTGCTTGCCCTAGCGCTGGACGCCAAGAGCGATGCTGGCAAAGCCTTGAAAGCTGGTGGCGTGACACCCCAGAGCCTGAACGCTGCCATTGAAAGCGTGCGCCAGGGCCGCACGGCAGATTCTGCCTCGGCTGAAGAAGGCTATGATGCGCTGAAGAAATACGCCCGTGACCTCACCGAAGTTGCTCGCGAAGGCAAGCTGGATCCCGTGATTGGCCGCGATGATGAAATTCGCCGGGCGATCCAGGTGCTGTCCCGCCGGACCAAGAACAACCCTGTGCTAATCGGTGAGCCGGGCGTCGGTAAAACCGCGATTGCCGAAGGTTTGGCGCTGCGCATCGTCAATGGCGATGTGCCCGAAAGTCTGCGTGACAAGCAGTTAATGGCGCTCGACATGGGTGCGCTGATTGCTGGCGCAAAATTCCGTGGCGAGTTCGAGGAACGTTTAAAAGCTGTGCTGTCCGAAGTGGAAGCGGCTGCCGGTGGCATTGTGCTTTTCATCGATGAAATGCACACGCTGGTCGGTGCCGGTAAAGCTGACGGCGCGATGGATGCCTCGAACCTCCTGAAGCCCGCTCTGGCCCGTGGTGAGCTGCACTGCGTTGGTGCGACCACGCTTGATGAATATCGCAAGCACGTGGAAAAAGATGCGGCGCTTGCCCGCCGGTTTCAGCCAGTGATGGTGAACGAACCGACGGTGGAAGATACCGTTTCCATCCTGCGTGGCCTGAAGGAAAAGTATGAGCTGCACCATGGTGTGCGCATCCTGGATGCGGCGCTGGTGTCGGCGGCCTTGCTTTCCAATCGCTACATCACGGACCGCTTTTTGCCGGACAAGGCCATCGATCTGATGGATGAAGCGTCGGCGCGTTTGCGCATGCAGGTGGATTCCAAGCCCGAAGAGCTGGATGAGCTGGATCGCCGTGTCATCCAGTTGAAGATCGAACGCGAAGCGCTGAAGAAGGAAACGGACTCAGCCTCCAAGGATCGGTTGGAAAAACTGGAAAGTGAACTTTCCGAGCTTGAGCAGAAATCAGCGGAGATGACATCGCGTTGGCAGAGCGAGAAAGAAAAACTCGCCGGTGCCACGGCCATCAAAGAAATGCTTGATGATGCGCGCACGCAGCTTGAGCAGGCGCAGCGGCAGGGAGACTTGGCCAAGGCGGGCGAGCTTGCCTATGGCGCAATTCCGAAGCTGGAAAAGCAAATGGCGGCCGCTGAGCTTGCCGGTGAGCAAGATGACATGGTCGAGGAGGCGGTGACGCCGGATATGATCGCCCATGTGGTCTCGCGCTGGACCGGCGTGCCGGTCGACAAGATGCTCGAAGGTGAGCGCGAAAAACTGCTGCGCATGGAAGATGAACTGGCCCACCGCGTGGTGGGGCAGGCCGAAGCTGTGCACGCCGTTTCCACCGCCGTGCGCCGTGCTCGCGCTGGCTTGCAGGACCCGAACAGGCCGCTCGGGAGCTTCCTGTTCCTGGGGCCAACAGGTGTTGGTAAAACCGAGCTCACCAAGGCCTTGGCAACCTTCCTGTTCGATGATGAGCAGGCGATGGTGCGCCTTGATATGTCCGAGTTCATGGAGAAGCACGCGGTCGCCCGTCTTATCGGCGCGCCTCCGGGCTATGTCGGCTATGATGAGGGTGGCGCGCTTACCGAAGCCGTCCGCCGCCGGCCGTATCAGGTGCTGCTGTTCGATGAGGTTGAAAAGGCCCATCCGGACGTCTTCAACGTGCTCTTACAGGTGCTGGACGATGGTCGCCTAACCGATGGTCAGGGCCGTACGGTCGACTTCAAGAACACGCTCATCATCATGACCTCGAACCTTGGCGCGGAGTATCTGGTCGCCGCCAAGGACGATGAAGACATGAGCGGCGTGCGCGACAGTGTGATGGAGATGGTGCGCGGGCACTTCCGCCCCGAATTCCTGAACCGCTTGGATGAGATTGTGCTCTTTGAGCGTCTCAAACGCACCGAGATGGGTGCCATCGTCGATATCCAGATGGGCCGTCTGCACGCCTTGTTGGAAGACCGCAAGATCGTTGTTGATCTCGCGGACACGGCCCGCGAGTGGCTGGCCGACAAGGGTTATGACCCGGCCTATGGCGCAAGACCTTTGAAAAGGGTCATCCAGCGCGACCTTCAGGACCCGCTGGCGGAGAAGATCCTCGAAGGGTCCGTCAAGGATGGCGATCTGGTGAAGGTTTCGGCTGGCAAGTTCGAGAACGGCGCCGACCGCCTCATCTTCGAAGTCGCGACCCGCGACGGGGACGAGTCGGCCTCAGAGCAGGTGGCGGCTTAGGGGTCTTTCCTTCTCCCTTCGGGGAGAAGGTGGCCTGCAAGGTCGGATGAGGGGGGCTTAGCTATTACCCCCTCACCCGGGCGTTCCGCCCGACCTCTCCCCAAGGGGAGAGGTTAGGATGCCACGAGCACCAGGCCCCAGTCTTCGAGCCAGTGTCCGGACCCAGATGATCATCGAGGCCCCGGATAAACGACTCTTCGGCTCTGTTCCTCCGGAACAACCGCTCAGCGTTCCGGGGCTTTATGCACTGTGGTGGCCACACCCGAGTTCGTCATCCTCGGGCTTGACCCGGGGATCCAGTCACAGAATCTAACCGCTTGGAGTATGGTAACCGGTAGAGCTGGATGGCCGGGTCAAGCCCGGCCATGACGGTTGCAAGGAATGGCACTCATGCTAGACGATAAAAGAGGGTGGGGTGTCGAGATTCTTGGCCCAGAAGATGAGAAAGCCCTTTGGGTGAAGGTGCTTAAGGCGCCCTTTCCACCGTATCTGGAGACGGTTTCCGATCCTCTTGGCGATTACATCGTGTTGATGTCTCTAAAGTTTGACGGTCTATCATCAGCTGGCGATGTGCAAACGACCGCAAAGGAAATGCTCCCCCTGCTGAGTGTCTCCATGCGGCAGCTCCACCAAACGAAGCCTATGAGAATAGGCGCAAGTATTGAGTTTGTGGCGGGTTGTTCACCGCGGAGACACCACTTCATTGCGTTGGAAGCTAGTGGCATTGTTTTAGGGGGCGGTCCAATAGAAGTCGTGCATACCGATGCGGAAGGCAATATCATTGAGCCCGACCCAATGCCGTCCGCTGCCCAACGTTGGATGCAAGTCGCAGGAGCAAGCCCCAACATTGCGGCGGGAATGGCTTACATCGACGGCACGCCTGGGTGGCTGGAAATCTATAAGGCGTATGAAGTCCTAAAAGACTTGCCCAGTTCGACTGCTATTGGTGACGATGTTAACCGGCTGACTCAAACAGCCAACACAATGGACAATCGCCATTCACCTTTAACGAAAAAGGGTGGAACACCTCATCGGTACCCTATGAACTTGCATGAAGCCAAATGCCTAATCGTGCGTTGGTTGGATGCCGCAGTGAAGGATGCCCTCGGAGAATAACGCAGTCATTTGATAG
Organism: Pseudomonadota bacterium; assembly: GCA_039814945.1. Classification (GTDB taxonomy): domain Bacteria; phylum Pseudomonadota; class Alphaproteobacteria; order Rhizobiales; family MH13; genus MH13. The sequence goes on along the minus strand of JBCCAF010000018.1, from coordinate 12,168 downwards.
AACGGCATTCACGGCAGTGCTCACCGGACTATCCAGTCAACAATGCGGTAATCCATTGACCAGCATATCCATGCTCTGAACTCTACTGAGCGGGTTACTACGACTTCAAACAGTCTGGGCGCTTCGTTATCGCTCTCATGACATTAGATTTGTCTGATCAATCAGCTTGTTTGGATAACGTCATGCGCAGCGCCCCCCTGATGACAACACACGAAATCGCAAAGCTTTTCAGCGCCATTTCCACGCCATGACAGCGGCAATCGAAGGCTATCTGTTTTACGAAATCGCGGCGCTTTTGGTCTTGGCCGCCGGTGTTGGTTTCATCGGGCTGATGCTGCGTCAGCCGTTGATCGTTAGCTTCATCGCAGTGGGCATTCTTGCTGGCCCATCTTTTCTGGATATTGCCCGGTCCGACGAGCAGATTGATCTGCTTGCAGAGCTCGGCATTGCGGTGCTTCTGTTCCTTGTCGGCCTCAAGCTCGACTTCAATCTTGTGCGCACCCTTGGCCCTGTTGCGCTGGTCACGGGCCTCGGACAGGTGGTTTTCACCACGGTGTTTGGGTTCCTTATCGCGCTGGCGCTGGGGCTTGATGCGCTCACGGCCTTTTATGTCGCGATTGCGCTGACCTTTTCCTCGACGATCATCATCGTCAAATTGCTCTCCGATAAGCGCGAGATCGATGCGCTCCATGGGCGAATCGCGCTCGGGTTTCTGATTGTTCAAGACGTTGTTGTGGTCATTGCCATGATTGCGCTTTCGGCCATCGGTGTTAGCAGTGCCGCTGGAGAGAGTGGCGCACTCTCAGACGTTCTCGTGGTGCTCGGCTATGGACTTGCGATGCTGGGGGCGGTTGTCGTGTTCATCCGCTACATTGCCAACCCGCTGGTGGAGCAACTGTCCCGCGCGCCGGAGCTTCTGGTCTCTTTTGCCATCGGCTGGGCGGCGCTGCTGGCTGCGGTGGGTCATTATCTCGGCTTTGGTAAGGAGCTTGGCGGGCTTCTCGCCGGCGTGTCGCTTGCCTCGACACCGTTTCGCGAGGCCATCGCAGCCCGGCTGGCATCGCTTCGAGACTTTCTGCTTCTCTTCTTCTTCATTGCTTTGGGCGCATCGCTGGACCTCAGCGTTTTGGGCGCAAGCGTTGGCCCGGCGATTGTGCTTTCTCTGTTCGTGCTGATCGGCAATCCACTGATCGTGCTGATCATCATGAGTGCGATGGGCTACAAGAAACGCACGGGCGTGCTGGCCGGATTGACGGTCGCGCAGATCAGCGAGTTCTCGCTCATCTTCATGGCGATGGGCGTTGCCATTGGGCACGTTGCTGATGATGCGCTGGGTCTTGTGACGCTGGTCGGGCTCATCACCATCGCGGCCTCAACCTACATGATCACCTATTCGCACGAGCTGTATGACCGGCTGGAACCGTTCCTTGGTATCTTTGAACGCAAACGCCCCAACACCGCGCGCGATGAGAGCACTGCGCAAGCCCGTCGCCATGATGTGATCCTGTTTGGGCTCGGGCGGTACGGTCTGGCCATCGCGCGTGCGCTTGAGAAGGGCGGCAAAACGGTTCTGGGAGTCGATTTCAGCCCAGAGGCTGTGCGCTTTGCCCAAGCACGGGGGCTAAAAGCTGTTTTTGGTGATGCTTCTGATCCGGAGTTTCTTTCTCATCTGTCCGTTGAGAGTGCCGACTGGCTTGTGCTGGCCGTGCCCGAGCATGCAACGGGACTGACGCATTTCGATCCACGGCGAACGCTTCTGCGCACAGCCCGCGATCTTGGCTACAAAGGCCGTGTTGCGGTTGCTGCACATCATGACCAGGACAATGAAGCTCTGCAGGAGCTGCACGCTGACCTCGTGCTCATGCCGTACCGCGATGCGGCTTCTGCCGCCGCCGGTATGATTTTGGGTGGCGAAACCCCGCCTTCTGATCCCGCTGACGATCCAATGCAGCAGCGTGAATTGATCCCGTGAACGCTGACTGGCTGCGTCTGGCTCATCCATTCCTTTTTGCTCTGCGCCTTCGGCACAACCGCGCACCAACAAAAAACGGCGCGAGCCTTAGGCCGCGCCGTTTCGTTGAAGTGTTTTGTTCCTGCGCCAGAAGCGCAGAGTATATCAGCTAGGCAAGCTTGATTGTGCTGACGGCGGTTTTGCCGCTGCGCTGATCGATTTCAGTTTCGTAAGAAACTTTTTGGCCATCGGTCAGCGTGCTGATGCCGGCGCGTTCCAGAGCTGTGGCGTGAACGAAAACATCAGTGCCGCCATCTTCTGGTTCAATGAAGCCGAAGCCTTTTTGGCTGTTGTAGAATTTAACTGTTCCGTTTGTCATGGAGATATCCTTTCATCAATGACTTGCGCGGTGGGTCAAGGTGCGCGTTGGTGCGTGCCCGTCGCCTTTTCGAACAAAAGAGAGATGCTTGAAGAGTGCGCTTCCATCGATGATGGGCGAAAAAACCAAGACCAGTATCAAGAGTCGATGGCGCTCAATAAGACCTAAAGGCGGGCAAAGCAAGGCAACTCAGCATAGTCGTCCATGCTCACAAGCTCGTATGACGCTTTGCTATAACGACCGACAAAGCCCAGCTCACCTAAACTGCGGCTAACCAGAATGTGAGCAAACGCCATTTGACCGTGTGAGAGCCGCGCTCCTAGCCTTCTTGCCAAGCAAAGCAAGGAGCGTGCGATGAGGTGGATTGGCAAACTGGCGGTGTCCGGCGCGTTGGCGACCGTGATGGCTGCGGCACCCGTGACGTTGGTGCCCGCTCAAGAAACAGTCCTTGGCCCCACAATCGTTGAGGCCGGGCTTCCGCTAACATCGCTGGCTATTCTTTTCCGCGCGCGCAATGAGGCCCGCCTTGAGCAAGTCTTTCAGGTTCTGGAAGATAATTGGAGTGATGGCTATTACGCGCCACTGATCGAGACCACGGCCTTCACCAGCAATTGGGTCGCGCGGCAAGCGACCTTCGATTTTCTGGAACGCGTGAGTGGTCAGTCGCTGGGCACCGATTCCCAAGCTTGGTTCCAATGGTTGTGGAACCAACCCGAGGCGATCACCGCCGACTATGCCGATTTCAAGTCGCTGATCTACCGGTTGGTTGATCCACGGTTTGAAACCTATTTTGCCGGGCGGACCGAAAGCGCCCGTATTCGTCTGGATGAAATCCGCTGGGGCGGTGTGGTGCAGGATGGTATTCCGCCGCTGCGCGACCTGGAAATGCTGGCCGCCGATGAGGTTGACTATCTGGACGACAGTAACGTGGTTTTCGGGCTGGAGATCAATGGCGATGCGCGCGCCTATCCGCAGCGCATTCTCGCCTGGCACGAAATGTTCGTCGATACCATTGGTGGCGTGGAGATCGCAGGCGTCTATTGCACGCTGTGCGGTACTGTCATCCCCTATCGCACCAATGTCGATGGCACCAACCATGTGATGGGTACCTCGGGGTTTCTCTATCGCTCCAACAAGCTCATGTACGATCAGGCGACGCAAAGTCTATGGAGCACAATGCGCGGTGAACCGGTGGTTGGCCCGCTTGTGGGTCAGGGTATCGCCATGGAATCTGAGCCCATTGTCACCACGACCTGGGGGGAGTGGCGTCGTCGTCATCCCGATACCATGGTGCTTTCGCTGAACACCGGGCACACGCGCGATTACGGCGAAGGCATTGCCTATCAGCGTTATTTTGCCACCGATGAGCTGATGTTCAACACGCCGTTCAGCAATGATGATCTCTTGAACAAGCAGGAGGTTTTGGGCTTGCGGTTTCCCGGTGCGCCGAATGATCAGCTTGCGGTGGACACAGCCTATCTGGCGGACAATCCGATCTACGCTGCCGATGTTGGCTTTCAGAAGATCGTTGTCTTCACCGATCGCAGCGGGGCGAACCGGGTCTATGACCCGCTAGGCGTCACGTTCGCCAGCTATGACGGAGATCGCGCCATCATCGATGAAGATGGTGCGACATGGACACTCAGCGAAGACGCGTTGACTTCAGACGATGGCCGCACGTTACAGAGGCTGCCTGCGCACCGCGCCTTCTGGTTCGGCTGGCATTCCGCCTTCCCCGAAACGCGGCTGGTGATGTGAGGCGGTTGGTCAACATCCGCTCACCGCTTTGAATGAAGTGACGGCGCATGGGCGGGCCAGGGATAACCCCGGCCCGCCACGCGCTGTCATTTAGAATCCAGACCCTAGGCGGCTACGCTTTTGCGCAGGCTGGCGAAATGTTCATCCCACCCGGCATCCAGGGACAGCAACATACGACCGGTTGCCTCGCCAGCGGCATCGGCAACACCTTCATGGGTGAGGTGCAAGCGAGTACCACCTGCAGCCTCTTCCAGCACCCAGGTTACAGTGGTGGACTTTTCGCCAAATGGCGCGATGCAAAAGGTGGTGACCAAACGGTTCGGCGCGTCCATCTCCAACACTTGCCCATAAATCTGCGGCACTTTGGTGCCGTCCTCGGCTATCCGATGAAGCGTGTAGGGCTTGCCCTCTTCAAGGTTGGCGTCAGAGGGGTGGAACCAGGTGGCGAGTTTGTCTTTGTCGGTCAGGAACGACCAGACGGTTTCCCGCGGGGCGGCGAAGAACACGGTTTTGGATATGGTGGTGGCATCGGCCATAGGTTTGTCAGCCACGGATACGGGTGTCACAAGCATCGGTCTTTCTCACTTTTTGGGTTTGGATCGTTTGGTTTTCTTGGCTGCTTCTTCTGCGGCCACTGCATGCTGCAACTGTGCCAGGCGCTCATCCCAGAAGCGGTTGAAGTGATTCAGCCAGTCGGCGACGCTTTTCAGCGCGATGGGTTCCAAGCGGTTGATCCGCTCGCGACCGCGTGGGTGAACGGAGATCAAAGCGCCCTCTTCAAGAATGGTGAGGTGCTTCTTCACTGCAGCGCGTGTCATGTCGAAATGGGTGCAAACTTCGCCAATCGTCATGTCTTGCTCGCCAAGGTGCATAAGGATGGTGCGGCGGGTTGGATCAGCCAGCGCACGGAACGCGCCCTGAACCACATCCAGCGGTGGTGTTGGCGCGGTTTGTATCGTTGGTTGTTTCATGGGTTATCCTTTAAAGTACCAATTGGTATCTTTTAATATGATACAAAAAGGTTTCATGTCAAGGCGCAGCTGATCAAGCGCGTTCTGGGCTGTAACTTACAGTGAGCAACATGGCGTGACTGGTTCGCCGCAAGCCCGCCGCAAAAGCGATCATTTGGAGCCACATTCGAACGCCAATCTGTTTCTCGTGCTCGGCGCGGTGGCAGCGGATAGCCGCAGCGGGCACGGGCACCGGGCCTTGTCAGATTGGTGGTTTGCGCACCCTCACAACCAAAGGCACTGCCCGGTGCCCATTCCTCCCAAAAATCCGCGAGCATCCGCGTCTTACCTAAAGGAGACACACGATGATCAAACGTTCACACGGCTTCCTACGCACCTGGAAAATGGCCCTTCTTACAGGCGGGCTCACCGTTGGGGTCGCCATGGCACCTTATATGGCGCAAGCGCAGGACGCCCCCGACTTTTCCGAGGTCGACCAAAACGTCGACGGTGTGATCAGTGAGGATGAGTTCCTCATGGCCATGCCCGAAGCCACCGCAGAAACGTTCGCATCAGCTGATGTGAATGCCGATACGGTGCTCACTCAAGAAGAGTATGAGGCGATGGCTGCGATGATGCAGTAGCGCTGATTAGCTGGTCCGGCCTTTTCGGCCGGGCCAGCGTCCAGTGCCTTTCAAAGTACTACCCCCCGAGCCCCATGAGCCCTTAAAAGCTGCGGGGGCTGCACCCTGGATGGCCGCCCCGCCATCTGGGGTGTTTTGATGTGCTGTCGTTAAGCGCTAGCCTTTTGGCAACATTCGACGTAAAGGAGCGCAACCCTCCGAGATTTTTGAAAAGTGAAACTGTCATGGCTCAAGCGTCCGACGCTTTGCGCAACATTGCCATCATCGCCCACGTCGATCACGGCAAGACCACCCTTATCGATGTGCTTTTGCGCGAGTCCGGCCTGTTTCGTGAGAACGAAGCGGTGGCCGAACGGGCGATGGATTCCAACGATCTGGAACGTGAACGCGGGATCACCATCCTGGCCAAGGTCACGTCGCTGACGTGGCAGAAAAATCGCATCAACATTGTCGATACGCCGGGACACGCCGACTTCGGCGGCGAGGTGGAGCGTATCCTTCACATGGTCGATGGCGTGATCCTGCTTGTCGATGCTGCTGAAGGGCCGATGCCGCAGACCAAGTTCGTGCTCTCCAAAGCGCTTAAGCTTGGCCTCAAACCCATTGTGGCAATCAACAAGATCGATAAGCCGGAAAGCCGCCCCGATGCCGTGCTTGACGAGGTATTCGATCTGTTTGCAGCCCTTGATGCGACCGACGAGCAACTGGATTTTCCCGTGCTTTACGGTTCTGCAAAACAGGGCTGGATGGCGCGCGAGGCCGAGGGTCCGCAGGACAACATGACGCCACTGTTTGAGTTGGTGATGGATCATGTGCCTGCACCTGTAACCGAAGAGGGCCCGTTCCGCCTGCTGGCGACCACGCTTTCGGCCAACCCTTATCTTGGGCGCATTCTTACCGGTCGCATCGCGTCTGGCACGTTGAAAGCCAACATGCCGATCAAGGCGCTTCGCCGTGATGGCGAACAGATCGAAGTGGGCCGCGCTTCCAAAGTTATGACGTTCAAAGGCTTGGAAATGGTGCCTGTGGAAGAGGCCCATGCTGGCGACATCGTCGCGCTGGCTGGTCTTGCCGAGGCAACCGTGGCCGACACGATTTGCGACCCGCAGGTCAAAGAGCCAATTGAAGCCCAGCCCATCGATCCACCAACGTTGTCCATGACCTTCATGGTCAACGATAGCCCACTGGCTGGCCGCGATGGCGACAAGCTGCAAAGCCGTGTGATCCGTGCCCGCCTGATGGCGGAAGCGGAAGGCAATGTCGCGCTGCATATTGAAGAGGGCGAGAACAAAGAAGCGTTTATCGTTTCCGGTCGTGGCGAGCTTCAGCTTGCTGTTCTGATCGAACAGATGCGCCGCGAAGGCTTTGAGCTTGGTGTGTCACGTCCGCAGGTGGTTTTCCAAAAGGATGACAGCGGCGCGCTGCTTGAGCCGATCGAAGAAGTAACCGTGGATGTGGACGAGGAGTTCTCTGGAACGGTGGTGCAGAAGATCGCTGAGCGTCGTGGCGACTTGGTGGAGATGACGCCATCAGGTGGCGGCAAGCAGCGCTTGGTGTTGCATGTGCCGACACGCGGTCTGATTGGCTATCACGGCGAGTTCCTCACCGACACGCGCGGCACTGGCATCATGAACCGTGCATTCCTTGAGTATGCGCCGCACAAAGGCACCATCAAAGATCGTCATACAGGTGTTCTGCTTGCCATGTCGCAAGGCGATGCGGTGGCCTACGCACTTTGGAACCTGGAAGATCGCGGGCCGATGATGATCGAGCCTGGCACGCCGGTTTATGAGGGCATGATCATCGGCGAGCACACGCGCGGTAATGATTTGGAAGTTAATGTCCTTAAGGGCAAGCAGCTGACCAACATGCGTGCCTCTGGCAAGGATGAGGCGGTGCGGCTGACAACACCGATCCAGATGACCTTGGAAAAGGCGCTTGCTTACATTTCAGATGATGAACTGGTTGAAGTGACGCCCAAATCGATCCGCTTGCGCAAGCGTCATCTTGACCCGCACGAGCGTAAGCGAGCGGCGAAGGCGAAAGCCGCAGCCTAACAAAGCTGCCGCTCAAACAGGCCCGCATAAAGCGCTTTGCGTTTTTGCCATTTGATCCTAGGCTCCCGTGATGAGCCTTGACCAGATCACGATCAGGCCTGCCGAAACGTGCGACGCGCGCGCTGTCGCCAATGTGCATGATCGTGCTTGGCGTGGGGCGTATCGCGGCATCATTCCCGGCCTTGCTTTGGAGCGGATGGTGGAACGGCGTGGTCCGCGATGGTGGGCCCGTCTGATCCGCCATCAGCGTAATGTTTTGGTGTTGGAAGTGCATGGCAAGATCGCAGGCTATGCGACGCTAGGCGCCAATCGCTCCAAGACCTTGCGGGTGCGTGGTGAGATCTACGAGCTTTACATTGACCCAACCTATCAAGGCCTCGGTTTTGGTGGACGGCTGTTCAACGCGGCGCGCGAACGGCTGAAGGCGGCTCGTCTCAATCACTTTGTTGTTTGGGCGTTGGAAGACAATGACCAGGCGATTGGCTTTTATCAATCTATGGGCGGTGAGCCTGTGGCTCATGGAATTGAGCATTTCGACCAGGGCCAGTGCCGCAAGCTGGCGTTTGCCTGGGGTGCGACGTAGCCTGCCGACCTTGGAGCGCTCTCACGCGGTTGCGACCTTTGGACGTTAGCCCTCTTTCTTAAGGCATAAGCGGGCCGACGCTGATAAGAGATGGCCAGATACGTCAATCTGCCAGCGGAGCCTTGAAAACCCTATGCGCATTGAAGCCATCCCCATCGGGAAAAACCCACCGCATGATGTGAATGTGATCATTGAAGTGCCGATCGGCGGTGAGCCGATCAAATACGAGATCGAGAAAGAATCTGGAGCACTGTTCGTCGATCGGTTTTTGTACACGCCGATGCGTTACCCGGGTAATTACGGGTTCGTGCCGCACACGCTGTCAGCCGATGGTGATCCTATCGATGTGGTCGTCTGCAACACCCGCCCGATTGTGCCGGGCGCGGTGATGAACTGCCGTGTTGTTGGTGCGCTGGTGATGGAAGATGATGGTGGCGGTGATGAGAAGCTGGTGGCGGTGCCCACGGAGAAGCTGACCAGCCGGTACGATGGTGTGCAAAACTACACCGATCTACCGACGATCCTGACCAGCCAGATTGAGCACTTTTTCACGCATTACAAAGATCTTGAGCCCAACAAATGGGTGAAGATTGAGCGCTGGGCTGGCGTGGATGAAGCCAAAGATATGGTGCGCGAGGCCATTGAGCGGGCAAAGGCTTCTAAGTAACGGTTGTTCATCTTGAAGCGTTTTCTAAAGGGTGCTCGATGAGCACCCTTTTCTCGTTTTAGGGACTCACGTCGCGGGCATTGACGGCGCGCAACTCCCATATGACAGATTTGTGACAGTCTAAGGCAAAAGTGGTCGTATCGGGAGGTGACCATGATTAGCCTGGAAGACATGGTGGGTATGAGTGGACTGAGCGAGGAAGAGATTCTCGCTATCGCTGAACACGAGCATATACCACCAAGTGTGGCGACAAACTTGGGCGCCTACTTGTCCTCAGACCACAAGGGTTTGTCGCGTGTGCGCGACATGATCATTGACGATATTCGCATAGCTCAGGCTGAGGGAAACGTGGCGCACGAGCGTGAACTGCTACACGTGCTGCATCATTTTCTGCGAGAGAATCCGGATGAACGTCCGGACTCTCACCCATGGAGCGCGCTTTTCTAATTGGCTTTAGAAGACGTTCGGATAGGCGTAGCGAACGATCAACTGCTGCAGGAAGAAGATGCCGAGCAGCAGCACGATGGGTGAGAGATCGATGCCACCCATGTTGGGAAGGAAGCGACGTATCGGGCGCAGAGCCGGTTCTGTGAGGTTGTGAACCACTTGGCCAATGGTGCCCACAACTTGGTTGCGCGGGTTCACCACGTTGAACGCCACCAGCCAGCTCAAGATCGCTGAAATGATGATGATCCACCAGTAGAGGTTGAGTGCCAACATGATGACATCAAGAACGGCTCGCATGCTTGGCTCCCCTTAAGGTTTTGCAGAGCCACAGGATCCGTGGCGCCTCGTCTGGCTCATGTAGACAGTGCAATGCGCGCTGACAAGTGAGCGGCAACGAAACCACCTGAACGCCGGTCGTCCACCGCGCCAGCAGAGCAGGCGCGATGGCATGTCATCAGCAGAATAAGGGCTAGACCCCTTTGAGCAGGACGCCAGCCAGCAGCACCGCGTAGGCAATGGCCATAATCCAAACCGATGCCAGCGGAATGACGGAGAAGATGCCGAGTGCGGCCAAAACACCAAGCGCTGCAATAACCAGCGAAATGATGAAAACAATCATCGTGGGTGCACTGAGATTCATGAGGGTTCCTCCAATTGAGTTTTAAGACACCGCTGCGAGTATGAAAGCTAGCGGTGTGGACTTTGCTTGCCCCTACAGCATGAAGGTTATGCGACAAAAGGCCAATGCTGAGGTGGGAAATGTCCACATGGCATGCGCCAATAGGAATGCTTGCCTCGCCGTTGGTCTCTGTGATGTTGGTTGGCCAGTGACATCCAAGAGCTTTCTTTTAGCGCTTGATCTGCTCCAGCATGGCCGAGAAATCTCGTCCCGCGCCGCCATTTTCCATAAAGGCTTGATAAAGCGCGCGGGCATGTTTGCCCAGCTCGGTGCGTGTGCCCGACTGCTCGGCAGCTTGTTGGCTAAGCGTCAGGTCTTTCAGCATGAGATCAGCGGCAAAGCCCGGCTGGTAGTTGTTATCGGCGGGGGTCTGCGGGCCAACGCCCGGAGCGGAGCAATAGGTGGTCATCGACCAGCTTTGCCCAGACGAGGCCGACACCACATCAAAGAGCGCTTGCCGATCAAGCTCTAGACCATCAGCCAGAGCGAATGCTTCGCAAGTGGCGATCATGGAAATGCCGAGAATCATGTTGTTGCAGATTTTGGCTGCTTGGCCTGCGCCATTCCCACCGCAATGGAAGGTTTTTGCGCCCATGACGTCGAGCAACGGTTTGGCGCGAGTAAAGGCACTTTCGCTGCCGCCCGTCATAAAGGTGAGAGTGCCAGCCGCCGCGCCAGCCATTCCGCCCGACACCGGCGCATCCAGCGCCATGTGCCCGGCAGTGTGGATATCATCGGCGGCTTCACGGGCGCTGGCGACATCCACGGTAGAGCAATCGAGAAACAAAGTGCCAGGCTGGGCATGGGGTAGGGCGCTGGCGATTACCTCATACATAATCGCGCCGTTGGGCAGCATGGTGATTATGGTGTCCGCCTGTCCGGCAAGATCGGCGAGCGATGATGCTGGCTCCAGTGCGTCGGGTACATTCGCGGACACATCCAATCCGATGACCGGGTGACCGGCGGCTGCCAAATTGATGGCCATGGGCGCACCCATATTGCCAAGGCCGATAAATCCGTTGGTCATGTGAGTCCCCTTTTTGGATCCCAAGCGATGCTCAGTCTGCCCGATTGGCGTGGCATGGCCTTGGGACAGGTCACGTTAAGTCCCAAAGTGGGGTGTTCAAAGCCTGCCAATGGGTGTGGATGACATTTTTTTGACAGCCCTCCACAGGCTTGCGGAGAGGCAAAAGCCCGGGTTTGCGGGGTGTTTGACGGCGTACCGATGGGGACGTTTTTCCAGCTGGTCAAAAAGATGCATTTTTTTGAAATTCGGTCGTTGACACTGAAGAGGTCACCGCCCTATAAACCGCAACACCGAGAGCGGAACGCCGCTGGCGACAGCTTCTTGCGCTCTTGGGGTTCTTCAGAAACGAAGACAACATTTACCGTCCTGCGGGGCGGTTAATTTCGTTTCTATCTCATCAATCGGCTGGCGCCATGATGAGCGATCTTTGACAAGTGAATAAAGAAAGAGAAACGTGGTCGGCGATGTTCTTGCGGATCAGCCCAAAAGGCTGATCGAAGAGTTTCGACAAGACACGTTTTTTTGAAGACACACCAGATGATATCTTCGGATATCATCACAGGTCATGGTGCTTCGCGGCGCCATGAAATGAAGTGTGTCCTCGTCAAGCGTGATTAAAGTCGGTTCAAAATCTCAAAATTCAACTTGAGAGTTTGATCCTGGCTCAGAACGAACGCTGGCGGCAGGCTTAACACATGCAAGTCGAGCGCACTCTTCGGAGTGAGCGGCAGACGGGTGAGTAACGCGTGGGAACCTACCTTTAGGTACGGAATAACAGTTAGAAATGACTGCTAATACCGTATGTGCCCGAGAGGGGAAAGATTTATCGCCTAAAGATGGGCCCGCGTTGGATTAGCTAGTTGGTGAGGTAATGGCTCACCAAGGCGACGATCCATAGCTGGTTTGAGAGGATGATCAGCCACACTGGAACTGAGACACGGTCCAGACTCCTACGGGAGGCAGCAGTGGGGAATATTGCACAATGGGCGCAAGCCTGATGCAGCCATGCCGCGTGTGTGAAGAAGG
>JBCCAF010000015.1:0-98603 GCA_039814945.1 Pseudomonadota bacterium | reverse complement strand
GGCGATGTCGTGGTGGTTGGTGCGTTGGGGCTGGTCAAGGCGCGTCCGTTTTGCTTTGTCTTGGAGAGACGACGTGGATCGCGACCCTAAAACGGAGCACATGGCGGTGTCTAGAAAGGCCGCCAAAAGAGCAATGATGACAATTCTTGATGCCACGACCAGCCCGGCGAAAGACCCCATCCAGGCGCTTTTGGATGGGCCCGACGATGCTGTGCTCACCGTGATTGCTGGTGTTGAAGGCCCGTCTTATCGCCCGGTGGGTGCGATGATGAGTGTGCTCGGCCCGCGCGAGCGTGCGGGCACTTTATCGTCGGGCTGCGTGGAATCCGACATTGCGCTGCACGCCATGGACGCGCGCGAAAAGGGCCAGCCAACCGTGGTGCGCTATGGGCAGGGCTCGCCTTTCATGGACATTCAGCTGCCCTGCGGTGGTGGCTTGGATATCGCGCTGCTTCCAAAGCCGGACCGAACTGTTTTGGCCCAAGTGGCCGAGAACCGGCAGGCGCGGATCCCTTGTACGCTGGCGATCGATCTCATCACCGGAACGATGAGCCTGGAAGGCCACGGCGACACCGGGCGCGACGGCGATGTGCTGCGCGTGCATCTGGCGCCTGACATCAGGTTTCTGGTGTTTGGCAAAGGGCCGGAAGCCAGCACCTTTGCTGCGCTGGTGCAGTCGGCCGGCTACCCCAATTTGCTGCTTTCGCCTGATACCGAAACCTTGGCCGATGGCAAGGCTTCGGGCTGCCCAACGCGACATCTCACCCGCCAACTTTTCCCCGACGATGAGGCCGTGGATGATCGCACCGCCGTGGTGCTTTTCTTCCATGATCATGATTGGGAGCCACCGCTTTTGGCGGGCGCATTAAACACCAACGCGTTTTACATCGGGGCGCAAGGCAGCCAGCGCGCCCGCGATGCGCGTTTGGCCACACTGGCGGCGATGGGGGTGGCCGACAAAGAGCTTGAGCGGCTGGTTGGGCCGGTGGGACTGATCCCCTCAGCGCGCGATGCTGGCACGCTGGCCGTCTCCGTGCTGGCCGAGGTGCTTGCTCGCGCCATGACCCCCAAAATGACCTCAAAATGACCCAAACATGACGACCGTTGGTCTGCTGCTCGCCGCCGGACACTCGCGCCGATTTGGCGAGGATAACAAATTGCTTGTCCCCTATCGCGGCAAGCCCCTGGTGCTCCATGCCGCTGACGCGATGCGCGACGCCGGGCTTGATCATTTGATTGCAGTGGTGAGCGATGAGCGGGTCGCCAAGCTGCTTGATGGGTTCGATGTATGCAGACTAACAGCGGACGGTCTGCCTCAGTCCGCCAGTTTAAGGGCCGGAATTCTGCATCAGTCCGCCCTTAGTCCGCATGTTTTTGCAGACGGTCCGCATGATTTGGCGGACGGTCTGTCTCACATTCTTGTTGTTTTGGGTGATATGCCGCTGGTGACGAGCGATCATTTGCGCGCCGTTGTGCGGCGCTGTTCAGCCGATTCTGCATCGGCCAGCACCGATGGAAAGCGCCGAATGCCACCGGCCTGTTTTCCGGTTTCCATGACCGAAAGCCTGTTGGCCACAACAGGGGATCGCGGTGCCGGACCTTTGCTGAAAGCCCTGCCCGATGAGGCGTTGGTGCATGCCTCGCCTGCGATGCTCAAGGATGTCGATACAGTAGCCGACCTCGACTAGCTGACGTCCACGGCCTGGCCGGTTTCCAGCGATTGCTGGGCGGCATCGGCCAGCATCTGGGCGCGCAAACCATCATGGATAGATGGCGATGGTGTTGCGCCTTTACCGACGCTTTCCACAAAATGCTCCATCTCGCGGGCATAGGCACGGGCGTAGCGTTCCAGGAAGAAATGCTGGGTTGGTGCGCCTTGAAATCCGTCACCATTGGCCAGCACAACGGAGTGCTCGTGCTGGTTCTCACCCTTTAAAAGTCCTTTGGAACCATGCACTTCCACGCGCTGATCATAGCCATACGTGGCGCGGCGGGAGTTGGAAATCTGGCAGATGCGGCCCGATGCTGTTTGCAGCGTGACGGCGGCGGTATCCACATCACCAACCTGCCCGATTGCCGGATCGACAAGGCTCGCGCCAACCGCATACACCCGGATCGGCTCTTCGGCCAAGAGAAACCGGGCCATATCGAAATCATGGATCATCATATCGCGAAACAGACCGCCGGACTGCTCGATGTAGCTGACCGGTGGTGGAGAGGGATCGCGCGAGAGGATCGTCACCAGCTCGATATCGCCCACAACCCCTTGACGAAGCTGGCTTTCCAGATGGGCAAAGCTCGGATCGAACCGACGATTGAACGCCGTCATGAAGGGAACACCGGCAGCTTCGACCGTAGCGATGCACTGGCGTGTGCGCTGCGTGGAGAGATCAATCGGCTTCTCACAGAAAATCGCTTTGCCAGCGTTTGCTGCCTGATGGATCAGATCAAAATGGGTGGTTGTCGGCGTACAGATCGCCACCGCATCCACATCGCCTGATGCAATGAGTTCGTCCGATGTCATCACCGGCACATCGTATTTTGTTCCCAGCGCATTGGCGGCGGCGGGCATGGCATCACTGACGGCGGCGAGCTTTGCGCCCTCCACACCGGCCAGTGTAAGAGCGTGTACTTGGCCGATGCGACCGCAGCCTAAAAGTCCGATACGCAGCATAAGTTATGTCCTTTTGGCAGCGGTCGTTCCAGAGGAACGGAGCAACAAAATCAAGCTTGGTCCGAAGGACCGGAGCGAGAAGAAAAAGCCCGGATCACAGCACATGCAGCCTGCTCCACCGGGTCATGGGTTTCTCTTAAAATCTGCACGCGGTCGAAGCGATCTGGGTCAGCATTCACGGCCGTTCGCAGGGCCTGACCAAACGCCATGCGCAGCTCAGTGCCGATGTTGAACTTGCAAATTTTCGATGTTGTCGCCAGGTGCGTGCGCTGTGCTACCGGCACACCGGAGCCGCCATGGATCACCAGTGGCGTATCGCCCAAAGCCTCGATGGCGCGGATGCGATCGTCATCCAGCCCATCATTGCTTTCCTGTTGAAGGTGCACATTGCCAACCGAGATCGCCATGGCATCGACACCGGTTTCGCGGGCGAACTGAGCGGCTTCCTGCGGGTCGGTGCCAGCGGAGGCCTCACCTCCATCATAGCCGACAAAACCGATCTCGCCCTCGCAGGAAATACCAGCGCCATGGGCGAGCTCAGCAATTCGCGCCGTCTCTTCAATGTTCTGCGCCAAAGGCTTACGCGAGCCATCGAACATCAGACTGGTGAATCCGCTATCCAATGCTTCCTGGCATTCCTCAAACGTGTAGCCATGGTCGAGATGCAGCACGACCGGCACCGATGCGTTTTCCGCCAGATGGCGCATCATCTTGCCCAGCACCGGTAGGGGGGTGTGTTCGCGGCAGCTTGGTCCGGCTTGCAAAATCACCGGGGCGTTTTCAGCTTCAGCAGCGGCCACATAGGCGCGCATATCCTCCCAGCCCAGACAGACAAGGCCGCCCACGGCGTAGCCATTCTTCAGCGCAGGCTGAAGAACCTCAGCGAGCGTTGCAACAGTCATAGGGTTCGGCTCATTTAAATTTGGCCACCATGTCTAAGATGCCAGGAATGGTGTGCAACTGGGCCGCGTGGGTGGGCTGGAAATACTGGATCAGAGAGCGCTGTGAGAGGCCGCCAAGAATGGTGAAATAGTACATCTCATAACCCGGCAGCACCGCGCACGGGTGGTAGCCCTTGTCGAGGCAGATCGTTGAGCCATCGACGATGTGGTAGGCATCGCCCGGCTCGTTTTCCACGCGCTGAAGCATCTGAACGCCGGACCCATAGTTGGGCCGGAAGCGGAAATTGTAGGTTTCGTCGTGCCGCGTCTCTTCTATCTTCCCACCCACCCGGCGGTCGGTATCGTGCTTGTGGCTGGGGAACCCTGACCAGCCACCCTGCCCCACGGTGTAAAGCTCACTGACCAACAAACGGCCCACGCGATCCTTCTGCTTTTGCCCAAGAATGTGTTTGATCTTGCGGTGGGTTTTGGTGTCGTCCGAGCCGTACTGCACCAGATCGAGTTCGTCTTTGCGTACGGCAAACGGTTCCAGGGTTTCGTCGAATTTGGCCCCCGCGATGAACACTTCGGCTTCATCGGAGAGGCAGGTGAAACGGGCTTCTGACGCGGTGGGCACGTAGACGCCTTCTGGCTCACCATCCCAAACATCAACGCCACGACCCCCGAGGTTTTTGGCCTCAAAACCACCAACCGATACGTCAATCAAGCCTGTGGCCGGCACGATGCAGGTTTCAAAACCTGGCACGGCGTAGCCAAAGCTTTCACCCTTTTTCAGCTTGACGATGTTGAAATAGTTGAGCGGAACGACAGCATCTTCCACATCGACAATGGGTTTGTTCTTGTTGTCATAGGGCGGGATATGCATGGCGTGTCCTTTCGGCCATTCGGCCTTGTTTTATGTTTCTGTTGGGCCGGGGTGCTTGTGCAGAAAGGTATTGAGATCAGCGGTGGTTGGCATTGCTGGCGAGCAAGCAGGCTTCGACACCGTGACGGAGGCGCAGGCTGAACCGCGTAAGATCGCCTCTTTCATGCCGTGACCACCAGCAAGCGAAGCCATGAAACCAGCCATGAAGCTGTCGCCGGCCCCTTCGGGCTTCAGCGCATCAACCGGGTAGATGCCGGTACGGATTTCCTGCATGTCACCTTCGCCATTGGCAAAAGTGATCGCGCCTTTTTCACCCATCTTGTAGACGGTGATCGCTGCGCTCTGCCCAGCAAGCTCGCGCGCCTTATCAAGGCCCTTGTCGTAGTCACCGGCCATAAAACCGAACTCAACATCATTGCCGACAATGACGTCCGACAGGGCACCGGCACGTGACAACACGTCCGCAGCCACCTCACGTGAGGGCCAAGAATAGGGACGGTAATCAACGTCAAAAATGATCGGCAAACCTGCCTGTTTGGCGAGCTCAAAGGCGCGGAAGGTTGCGGATCTGGAAGGCTCAGCCGCAAACACGGTGCCTGCTGTGATCAACGCGCCATAGGCGCTGTAATCAACCGCTTCGACGTCGTCATTGGAAAGTGCAAAGTCCGCCGCACCGTTGCGATAGATGACCGTTTGGTGGTCCTCAATGGTGCTTTCATAGACCGCGAGCGAGTTGCGCGCCTCACCACCGACGGGGCGAACATAGTGTGTGCCGACGCCATAATGCTTCAGCTGATTGGTGCAGTAGCGGCCAATGGAATCATCGGACACACGGGTCACCAGATCAGCTTGGCCGCCAAGCTTGACGATGCCTGCGGCAATGTTGGCTGACGAGCCGCCCATGGCAACGATGGCGGTCTGCATGTCTTCAGTACGCGTGCCCGGCGGATCGGCCACCACGTCCATGCCGACCCGCCCAACGATGATGAAGCGGTTTTTGGCAATGCCTGCGAGAACGGTTTCTAAGCTCACTTAAGTGCGACCTTCAGTGTTGCCCGCTTTGGCTGCATCCAGCACCTCTGGATACGGGTAGTTCAGGCCGAGAAGCTGGCGCATATCGGGGCTTGCTTCATCGACGAAGCTTCTCGGCAGCGCGGCTGGCATATCTTCCATCGGCTTCACAAATTTCGGCAGATATTGGATCAGCACCGCGCTGCGATCATGGTCAGCTTTGTTGGGCATCGCGCAGTGCCAGGTGACGCCGTAAAACAGTGCAACATCGCCTGGCTCGCCTTCCATTTGGGCGCAGCGCTCGAAAAATTTGTCACTCTCGCGGGGGTAACGCAGCTCGCGCTGTGAGCCAGGCACATAGGCCGTCGCGCCGCTTTGCTTGGTGAATGGGTCAAGGATCACCGAGACCTGCGCATTCATCGGGAACGACCCGTTGAGGCCTACAGGGTGCGTGTCCGGCGCATGGAAATCCCAGTAGGGATAGTCCACGTGCGGCTCCTGACCCGGCCCACCGGGAAGCAAGCGGTTGGCGGCAATGGAGCCCATAATGAACTCGCTGCCGAGGAACTTACGCAGGATTTGCATGAGCACCGGGTGAGCGGCCATTTGTGAAAACACCTCACCTTTGGCGAGTAGGTTCCACACCCGCCGTTGCAGGCTAATCGTGCCTTCGGCTTCCGCCGCGCCTTGAAAGTGCGTGACCTTTTGCGAAGCCTGCTCAGAATGCTGCATTATGATCGCGCGTGCTTCGGCGATCTGCTCAGGGGTAAAAAGCCCAGAAAGCAGCACCACGCCCTCGCCGTTCAGCAACTCTTCGACAATGGCATCGACATCAAGGGTGTCTGGTGTGAAACGCTTCATTAGATGCCCTTTCGTTGGCGGCTGCGTGCGCTTTCCACCTCAGCATTGGCCGCGCGCACTTTTGGCTTGTTGGAGACGAACGGCGTGCCAACTTCCCACCAGGTGTGGCCCTCTTTGGTCCAGCCCTCATAGGCATCGACATTCATGACGATCACGCTGGTGGAATTGGCCGCTTTGGCGCGCTTGAAAGCTTCGCCAAGCTCGGTGGGGTTTTCTACGCGCTCGACCAATGCGCCCATCGAGGCGGCATGGGCAGCGAAGTCCACATTGAAAGGTTCAGGCACCGTTGGGCAGTCGGCGATGAGGTTGTTGAAGCTCTCCTGGCCCATATTGTTTTGCAGCTTGTTGATGACGGCGAAGCCACCATTGTCCAACACCAGCAGGATGAGTTTCTTGCTGGTAAGCACCGAGGAATAGATGTCGGAATTCATCAACAGATAAGAGCCATCACCGACAAAGACGATGGTTTCTGCGTCCGGTTCGTTTTCGCTTTGAGCGATGCGTGCACCCCAGCCGCCGGCGATTTCATAGCCCATGCAGGAGAAGCCAAACTCCACATCCACCGTCCCGGAGTCGAGCGTTCGCCAATTGGCGGCAACTTCAGCGGGCAAACCACCGGCGGCGGTTACAACGCGGTCGCGTGGGTCGCAGAGTGCGTTCACAACACCGATGGCCTGCGCATAGGAGTTGGGCCGGTTGGAGCCGTCAGTTCCCGTAGTGCTGACATTGTCGGCGACATAGGCATCCCATTTGGCGCGCTCGGCTTTGGCGCTGTCGGTCCAGGCGGTTGGGGCGGTGTAGCCGCTGATCGCCTCGTCGAGAGCTTTGAGGCCAAGCTTGGCATCGCCGACCACGGGCAGTGAGCGGTGCTTGCCAGCATCATGGCGCGCCGCGTTGAGCCCGATGATCTGCGCATCCAGCGCAAAAGCCGTCCACGAGCCAGTGGTGAAATCCTGCAAACGACAGCCCACCGAAAGGATCACATCGGCCTGCTCTGCAATGGTGTTGGCGCTGTTGGAACCGGTCACGCCAACTGGACCAATGTTGAGCGGGTGCGTGGCGACCAAGTTCGCGCGGCCTGCGATGCTTTCGATCACCGGAATGTTGTGAGCCTCGGCGAAGGCGGTCAGTTCGGCAACCGCTCGGGAATATTGCACACCGCCACCAGCGAGGATCACCGGGCGCTCTGCCGATTTTAGCGCAGCGGCGGCATCGGTAATCTCGGCAACATCGGGCGCCTGGCGGCGAATACGATGGGTTTTCTCGTCAAAGAACGCCACGGGATAGTCATAGGTCCAACCCTGCACATCCTGCGGCAGGCCAAGGAAAGCTGGCCCACAATCGGCAGGATCGAGCATTGTCGCGATGGCCGCCGGCAAGCTCTGTATGATCTGCGCGGGATGGGTGATGCGATCCCAATAGCGGCTGACGGCCTTGAAGGCATCGTTGAGGCCCAGCGCCGGGTTGCCATAGTGCTCCAACTGCTGAAGCACCGGGTCCGGCAAGCGGGTGAGAAATGTATCCCCGCAGAGCATCAACATCGGCAGGCGGTTGGCGTGTGCCAGCGCGGCTGCGGTCAGTAGGTTCGCGGTACCCGGACCAGCCGACGCGGTGCAGAACATGAAACGTTGGCGCAAGTGATACTTGGCGTAGGCGGCTGCCGCGAAGCCCATCGACTGCTCGTTCTGCCCGCGATAGAGCGGCAAAATATCCTGCACATCATAGAGCGCCTCGCCCAGGCAGGGCACATTGCCATGGCCAAAGATACCAAAGCCACCGCCACACAGGCGTGTTTTTTGGCCATCGATCTCGATGAACTGGGCCGTCAGATAGCGCACGATCGCCTGCGCCACCGTCAGCTCGATGGTTTGGCCTACGCCGGAACCTTGGGACATTGCGTCCATCCCCTGTGATCAACACTTTTGTTTTTGGCGCTTTGGGCGACAGCTCATTTGCCCATTGACCAAAACGCGATGCGAGGATACCGCTTTTGCAACCGGTTGCAATATGTTTTCATGGGCAACCAACAAAAACAGGTCCGAAGCAACGGATTTTCGGGAGCGCGCGCCATGCAAAACCGCCAAGATATTGGCCGAGACATAGGTATTGGCATTGTCGGTGGTGGCTATATGGGCAAGGCCCATGCCGCTGCGATGGCCTCTGTTGGCGCTGTCTTTGAGACCAAACTGCGCCCTCGTTTGGAGATGATTGCCGCCTCCAGCCAAGCGTCTGCGCAGCGCTACGCCGATGCGTTTGGCTTTGCGCGCGCCGCTGCCGATTGGCGCGAGTTGGTCAACGATCCCGCCGTTGAAGCGGTGGTGATTGCCAGCCCCCAAGCCTTCCACCGCGAGATTGCCGAGGCTGCCTTTGCGCTGGACAAACCGGTGTTCTGCGAGAAGCCGTTGGGCGCCTCCATCGACGACGCGCGCGCCATGGTCGCGGCGGCTGAAACCTCCGGTCTGCCCAACATGGTCGGCTTCAACTATATCCGCACGCCCGCCTCCAGCTATGCCCGCCAGCTGATCGAAGACGGTGTGATCGGTGATGTCACCTGGTTTCGCGGCGAGCACACCGAGGACTTTCTGGCTGACCCTGGACTGCCCGCCAATTGGCGCACCGAGGATGATGCATCCGGCACGCTGGGTGATCTGGCCCCACACATGATCAATTGTGCCTTGGCGCTGCTTGGCCCGATTGAGAGCGTGATGGGTGACTTTGAAACCGTGCACACATCGCGCGGTGGTGTGCCGGTGAAGAATGATGATCACGCTCAGATGATGTGCCGGTTCACGCGTGGGACGATGGGGCACCTTTACTTCAGCCGCATCGCGACAGGCCGGAAGATGGGCTACGCCTATGAGATCCATGGCACCAAGGGCGCGATCCGCTTTGATCAGGAAGATCAGAACGCGCTTTGGCTCTACAAGGCTGAAGGGCCGGAGGCGCAGCGCGGCTTCACCAAAATTCTGACTGGTCCAGCGCACCCGAACTATCTGGCCTTCTGCCAGGGGCCGGGGCACGGCACCGGCTATCAAGATCAAATCATCATCGAAGCGCGGGATTTTTTAACCGCCATCGAAACCGGCGAACCGGTCTGGCCCACCTTCAAGGATGGGCTGGCCGTGAGCGAAGTGATCGAGGCCATCCGCGCCTCCAAAGCCAACAAGACTTGGGCACCCGTAGCCTCTTCCTAAGGATATTCCCAATGACTACCCTCACAGCCATCAAAATCGGCAATGCGCCCTGCTCCTGGGGTGTGGAATTTGCAGGTGATCCGCGTAACCCGCACTGGAAACAGGTGCTGAAAGACAATGCGGCAGCGGGCTACAAAGGCATTGAACTCGGCCCAGTCGGCTTTATGCCCGAAGACCCGCCGCAGGTGGCCGATGCGCTTGCCGAGCATGACCTTGAGTTGATCGGCGGCGTGATCTTTCGCGCCTTTCACGACGCTGATGCCTGGGATGATGTGCTGGATGGCTCGGTGCGCACCTGCAAGGCGCTAACTGCCCATGGTGCGAAGCATTTGGTGATCATCGACTCGATCTCACCGCGCCGCGCGCCGACCGCTGGTCGCGCCGATGCCGCCGAACAAATGGACCAGGCCGAATGGGCCGCCTACCGCGACCGGATCGCGCATGTCGCAAAGATGGGGACCGAGGAGTACGGACTGACAGTGGGCATTCACGCCCATGCCGGTGGTTTTTTGGACTTTGAGCCAGAGCTGGAGCGGTTGCTGGATGAGGTGGACGAAAGCATCCTCAAAATCTGCTTCGATACCGGGCACCACTCCTATGCGGGCTTTGATCCGGTGGCGTTCATGAAGCGCCATATGGATCGTATCAGCTACATGCATTTCAAGGATATCGATCCTGCGGTGAAGGCCGATGTAATTGCCAAGCGCACCGGTTTTTACGATGCATGCGGGCAAGGCATTTTCTGCAAACTTGGAAAAGGCGATGTGGACTTTCCGGCGGTGCGCCAAGTGTTGTTGGATGCGGGCTTTGAGGGCTGGTGCACGGTAGAGCAGGACATTGATCCGACGCTCGGCAACACTGATCCGCTGGCGGATGCAAAGTTCAACCGCGACTACCTCGCCTCCATCGGTTTTTAGGGAACACGCACATGGCAAAACTGAATTGGGGCCAACTCCGTTGGGGGATGGTTGGTGGCGGCGCAGCGCACGCGCCCCAAAAGTGGGAACCGGTTTTGGGATCAGCGTTTGCGCAAAAGAAGGACCTTCGCCGATGAAAAAACTATCCTGGGGAATGATCGGCGGCGGCGAAGGCAGCCAGATCGGCCCGGCGCATCGTATGGGCGCGATGGCGGACGGACATTTTTCGCTGGCCGCTGGCGCGCTGGACCACAATCCAGGGGCTGGACGCGCCTATGCGCAAACGCTCGGTATTGTGGCAGACCGCGCCTATGGCGACTGGAAAGAGATGCTGGAGGGCGAGCGCAATCGTGATGACCGCATCGACCTTGTGACTGTCGCGACGCCCAACTCGACCCATTATGAAATCACCAAAGCGTTCTTGGAAGCTGGCTTTCACGTGCTTTGCGAAAAGCCGATGACCATGACGGTGGATGAGGGCGAAGATATTGTGCGCACCACGCAAGCATCCGGCAAAGTGTGTGCCGTCAACTACGCCTACAGCGCCTATCCGATGATCCGCCACATGCGGCACATGGTGGATGCTGGCGACCTTGGTGCCATCCGAACTGTCGTTGCCAACTTTTCCCATGGACACCATGCAGCGGGCGATGATGCGGACAATCCGCGTGTGCGCTGGCGTTATGATCCGGCGCAGGCTGGTGTATCCGGCCAGATGGCCGATTGCGGCATCCATGCCTTGCATCTGGCAAGCTTCATCACCGGCGATGAGGTTGAAAAGCTGTCGGCTGATTTCGCCTCCACCGTTTCAGGCCGTGTGCTGGAAGACGATGCGATGGTGAACTTCCGCACCGCCAAAGGCACCGTCGGGCGGCTCTGGACGTCCACCGTTGCGCTTGGCCGTCAGCATGGTCTCGACATCCAGATTTTTGGCGAAAAAGGCGGTATGCGCTGGGCCTCTGAGCAGCCCGGTCAGGTCTATTGGAGCCCGCTGGGTGGCCGCACGCAGATCATCGAAAAAGGTGAAGCTGGTATTTCCGATATGGCCGCGCGCCTCTCTCGTGTGCCCATCGCCCACCCGGAAGGCTTTCCGCTCGCGGTGGCCAACATCTACATTGATTTGGCATCAGCCATTCAGGCGGAAAAGTCTGGTGAGGCGCTCGATCCAGTGGCCAACCATTTCCCCAAAGCTGAGGACGGTCTGCGCTCCATGGCAGCGGTTTACGCCAGCGTGGAATCCGCCAAGCAGGACGGTGCGTGGGTGGATGCCCGCCCACCGATGTTTCGGTAGGGGTATAGATTTCTAACAATAGCTTAGTTTCTGACAGGCGTTCGTGGCACCGTAGATTAACGTTGATTGTCGATTGTCCAGACTGGAGCGTTCGTTTTATGCTGATGGTTCAGCCTACAGAGTAAGCTGCTATGTCACTTTGGAAATTGTTCTCTCTTAAGCCCAGTGCACCGATTAAGCCCAGTGCACCGATTTTTTTGGGGCCGGACCAAAGCAGTCCGGAAGACTTCGTGAGAAGCTTCTGCGTGGATTACACGGCGTGGAACAGTTATTGCACGCACGTGTCAGATGCTGCCCAAGCGTCTGGGAAAAAAGTTCCATTCAGCGAGCTCTCTGAAATTTATAAGAAATTTCTGTCGCCCTTCATTGCTGATGGCGTCAAGCTCCAACTTATTGCTTTTGGTACAACTTCAAGCTTTGATCCGGAGAGGCTCTCAATGGGAGATGCCGTGAGTGAAGGCAACGTAATCAAGCAAACATTCTTCATCGAATGTGCGCTTACGTCAGGCAAAGATGAGAATTTTGCAGAACTGGAGCCAAGCGCTTCTGGCGGTTTCAAGCTTCGGCAAATCTACTACATCGATCCTTTTCCAGAGGACTATGCCGACAGCGAAGACCCTACTCTGCCCTGCCTTTGACCAACGTTTGCTCTGTTCGCGAAACTGCTTTTCTGCGACACCAATCAAAATGTAACGCTTGCAAGCAAGAGTTCACGCTCAGTTTTGGCACCCTCAGCCTACACTTTCGGCAATGTTCCCCGTCGCACCACGCGGCAAGGGAAGAGCCGTGCCTCGGGATAGCGGTCTGGCTCTTCGAGCATCAAGACCACAAGCTCAATGAATCCCACTCACCTTCGTCATCCCGGACGGCCAAAGGCCGATCCGGGACCCATGCCGTTTAACTGTCCGTTGTACTCCGGCGGCTTGAATGCTCCATTCGCTGCCATCATGGCTGGCTTTGTCTACATTCTTGCATCTCAGAAAAACGGCACGCTTTACACAGGCGTGACATCTGATCTGGCCGCGAGAATCGCTCAGCACAAGTGTGGCGAAGGGTCCAAGTTCACCGCCAAGTACGGCGTCAAACGTCTTGTCTGGTATGAGGAACATTTGGACATCCGCGACGCAATCGAGTGTGAGAAGAGGATCAAACACTGGCGGCGGACGTGGAAAGTGGCGCTCATTGAGAAGGAAAACTCTGAATGGGCGGAGCTTTCGTCAGACATCGGTCACGATTGACCTACTCAGGCATGGGTCCCGGATCGGCCTTCGGCCGTCCGGGATGACGATCGAGCGAATTGGTAACAGCGCCGCCTACACTCTCGGCAGTGTCCCGCGCCGCACCACGCGGCAGGGGAACAGCCGCGCTTCGGGGTAGCGGTCTGGCTCTTCAAGCATGGAGACCACAAGCTCAATCGATGAGCTAACAATCTGCGAAATCGGCTGGTGGATGGTGGAGAGGTCGATATTCTCCCAGCGCGCCAGCTCCATATCGTTGAGGCCGATAAGCCCGACATCGTCCGGCACCTTTTTGCCCGCCCTTTGCAGCGCAGACAGTGCGCCAATGGTCAGCACATCATCCCCGCAGAAATAGGCCTGCGCCATGGTGTTCTCGCCTGTTAGCAGCCTGCTCATCTCATCGCGACCCGCATCGAACGAATAGGCTTTGGCAAAGCTGTAGCGCAGCTTGATGCCGGAATGGCGGGCAATCTCGGTGGTGAAACCGGTGTAGCGATCTTGCGTGGAGGTGGCGGATTCCGGTCCACCCAGAAAGGCCACATCGGTGTATCCACACGCGATCAACTCGCGCGCTGCCATGCGCCCGCACTCCACATTGTCGATGCCCACAACATGCACTTTTGGGCTGGTGGTGTGGCGCCCAAAGGAATGCACCACCGGGATACCGGCCTCTTTAAACGCTTTGGCAAAGTCTGGGCTGAGGGTGGAGGAGGCAACGATCACCCCATCAACGGAGTATTGCCGCACCATGCGCACCGATTTTTCGGGATCGGTTTCATCGGTCAGATTGACCAGCAGCGGCCGCAGCCCACGCTCCTGAAGGCCACGGGTGAACAGGTCAAAGACCTGCAAAAAGATCGGGTTATGGAAGTTGTTGGAGATCAACCCGATCAGCTTTGTGCGACCGGTGGTCAGGCTGGAGGCTAGCGCATTGGGGTGATAGCCAAGCTCGCGCGCGGCGCGCTCAACCTTCTGGCGCATCTTGGCTGACACCGATGCACCATCGGTAAATGTTCGCGAGACGGCAGAGCGGGAAACACCCGCCCTAAGCGCCACATCCTTCAGTGTTGCCTTCATTCCAGCCACCACGCATCGCAACTCTAACAGCGCCTTAGCGGCACCTTGCTTCTGCGTGTTCCTCCCATACTCCCACGATCCAAGAGCCTGCTCCCGCGATCCAAGCGCTTGAACTAGCACCAGAAAGAATGGCTTTGTAGCTTCAATTTTGCAACCGGTTGCAAATATGGCTGTGCTGTGCTTTGCTCCGCGATGAAGGGGATTAACCCCTCTCATAAAGAACAAACCACACTTGTCTGGGAGGACAATCATGACGTCGCTTCTCGCGAAACTCGCCATTGCAACGGCTGTCATCGCTGCACCGCTGATGACCGCAACCACCGCGTCTGCCGAAGGCGAGCGCTATGTGCTTGTCAGCCACGCGCCAGATTCAGATAGCTGGTGGAACACCATCAAAAACGGCATCGCGCTCGCTGGTGAGCAGATGGGCGTTGAGGTTGAGTACCGCAACCCGCCAACCGGCGACATCGCCGATATGGCGCGCATCATTGAGCAGGCAGCTGCCTCTGGCCCCAACGGCATCATCACCACATTGGCTGATTACGATGTGTTGCAGGGCCCAATCACCGACGCTGTTGACCAGGGCATCAACGTCATCATCATGAACACAGGCACGCCAGAGCAGGCCCGCGAAGTGGGCGCGCTTATGTATGTTGGTCAGCCAGAATATGATGCTGGCTATGCCGCTGGCCTGCGCGCTGCTGGCGAAGGCGTGACAAGCTTCCTTTGTGTCAACCACGCCATCCAGCAGCCAACCGTTGGCGAGCGCTGCCGCGGCTATGCCGATGGTCTGGGCGTCGAACTCGGCGATTCCATGATGGATTCAGGCACCGACCCGGCGGAAGTTAAGAACCGCGTCCTGGCCTATCTTTCAGCCAATCCCGATGTTGATGGCATCCTGACCCTCGGCCCAGTTTCCGCCAACCCAACCATTCAGGCGCTGGAAGAGAACGGCATGGCTGGCGACATCCACTTTGGCACGTTCGACCTGGGAGATGAAATTGTTGAGGCCATCAAAGGCGGCGTCATCAATTGGGGTATCGACCAGCAGCCATTCCTGCAGGCCTATATGCCGGTTGTGATCCTTGCCAACTATGACCGCTACGGTGTTCTGCCAGGCAACAACATCAACTCCGGCCCAGGCTTCGTGACTGCCGATGGCCTGACGCTCGTTGAAGAGCACGCTGGCGAGTACCGCTAACCTCCCCGAGGTAGGGGATCGGTAGGGCTTAACCCCAAACCCCCCTGCCTCACCTTCCTGCGACTGGCCACGCCCCTAGGACGAACCATTGGGCGTGGCCTTTTTGGTCAAACGCGCCGTTTCAAGCGCGATAGGCAAACGGGATATCCGAATGGGATATCAAGGGGATATCATGTCAGAAGCAACAACGCCTGACGCAGGCCCGGATCAGGGCGATGAACGCGTCAAAGAAATATCGGCCTTTCGCAAGGCCATGATCCGCCCGGAGCTTGGCGGTATTGTCGGCACCATCGCCGTCTTCACCTTCTTCATATTGTTTGCCTTCGACAGCGGCATGTTCGCTGCGCAAGGCATTATGAACTGGTCGATTGTTTCGGCACAGTTCATGATCATCGCTGTGGGCGCCTGCCTGCTCATGATCGCTGGCGAGTTTGATCTCTCCGTTGGCTCGATGATCGGCTTTGCCGGCATGATCATTGCCATCTTCTCGGTTACCCTAGGCTGGCCGATGTGGATGGCCATCATCTTCACCTTTGCGCTTTGTTTGGCGATTGGTGCGCTCAATGGCTTCATCGTCATTCGCACCGGCTTGCCCAGCTTCATCGTTACGCTGGCGTTTTTGTTCATCCTGCGCGGCTTCACGATCTATCTGCCGCAAACGATTGAAAACAAAACCATCATTGGCGGCATCCGCGACGCGGCGGAAGGCGACTGGCTGGCCCCGCTCTTCGGCGGAAAAATCGGCGCTGGCTTCTTCGAGTGGCTTGCTGACCTTGGACTGATCGACACCTTCCAGCGCGGTAACCGCGCCGGTCAGGCCGTTATTGATGGGGTGCCGATGCTGATTGTTTGGGCGATCATTCTGGTCATCTTTGGCCATGTGCTCTTGACCAAAACCCGCTTCGGCAACTGGATCTTTGCTGCTGGTGGAGATGCCGAGTCGGCTCGCAACTCCGGCGTGCCTGTGAACCGGGTGAAAATCCTGATGTTCATGTTCACAGCCTTCTGCGCCACCATTTTTGCCACCTGCCAGGTGATGGAGTTCGGCTCGGCTGGTGCAGACCGTGGCTTGCTTAAAGAGTTTGAGGCCATCATCGCTGTGGTTATTGGCGGGGCGTTGCTCACCGGTGGCTATGGCTCAGTGCTTGGCGCGGCGCTTGGTGCCCTCATCTTCGGTGTGGTGCAGCAAGGCCTGTTCTTTGCTGGGGTGGAAAGCTCGCTCTTCCGGGTCTTCTTGGGCGTTATCTTGCTCGGTGCGGTGGTTCTCAACACCTATATCCGTCGCATCATAACCGGCGAACGATAGGGAGTAGGACCATGAATACGCGAACAACTCACGCTCCCATCATCCAGATGAAAGACATCGAAAAGCATTTTGGCTCGGTGATCGCATTGGCTGGCGTCTCGGTGGATATCTATCCAGGCGAATGCCACTGCCTGCTTGGTGACAATGGTGCTGGCAAATCGACGTTCATCAAGACCATGTCGGGTGTGCACAAACCAACGAAGGGGGAAATCCACTTCGAAGGCACGCCGATGAACTTTGAGAACCCACGCGATGCTATGGATGCTGGCATTGCGACGGTTCACCAGCACTTGGCAATGATCCCGCTGATGTCGGTCAGTCGCAACTTTTTCATGGGCAATGAGCCGGTGAAAAAAGTGATGGGCATGACCTTCTTCGATAAGGACAAGGCCGACACGACCACGATGAATGAGATGCGCAAAATGGGCATCAATCTGCGTGGTCCTGACCAGGCGGTGGGCACATTGTCAGGCGGCGAACGTCAGACGGTTGCCATCTCGCGGGCGGTGCATTTCGGTGCCAAGGTGCTCATTCTTGATGAGCCAACCTCAGCGCTGGGCGTGCGGCAAACCTCCAACGTGCTGGCGACCATCGATAAGGTGCGCAAGCAGGATGTCGCCGTGGTGTTCATCACCCACAATGTGCGTCACGCAATGGCTGTGGGGGATCGGTTCACGGTGCTCAATCGCGGCCAAACGCTGGGCACCGCGCAGCGCGGTCAGATCACGCCAGAAGAGCTGCAAGACCTGATGGCCGGTGGCCAGGAACTGGCGACGCTGGAAGGCTCGCTGGGCGGCACGGTTTAGGCCAAAACAAGGTCGGATGATCCCGCGCTGGCAGACGCCGGCGCGGGATTTCTTTTTGCGCTCCGCCTTCAAATCAGCCAAACAAACATCATGCGCATTGCAGCCATCCTGACCGGCGGGAAAAGCCGCCGTATGGGCGAAGACAAAGCTCTGCTTGACCTTGGCGGTGAGCGATTGGTGGATCGCGTGATCGCGCGGCTCGCAACCCAAGTGGATCAGGTCTGTTTGGTCGGGCCAACCGATTATGGCACTGGCCTTGCCACCGTGGCTGACGACCCGGCCTTTCAGGGCCCGCTGGCTGGCATCTTTGGTATGCTGGCCTGGACACAGAAACATCACCCTGAAGCGGATGCATTTCTCACTGCGCCAGTGGATGCCCCGCATTGCCCAAACGATCTCTACGCAAAGCTGACCGAGATGCCCGGCAGCGCCATGGCTGCGGATGCCAAGCGCATTCATCCAACCTTTGCGCATTGGCATGTGTCCGAGCTGGCCAAGGCACGTGAAGGCGTTGTTGCGTCGGGATCGCTGCATAGCTTGGCTGAGGCGGTGGGCGCATGGCCGGTCGCTTGGCCCACGAGCGCGCCATTCCTCAACCTCAACACGCCTGAGGAAGCTCAAGCCTTCTTGGCGTCAGAGGACGCTGCCAGCTAGAGGCTGTTATCAATGGCACGGTGCAGCTCGGCCAGACCTTCGCCGATGTTGTCGCCGTAGCGCAGCAGATTGCCGCCGAGCAGGAACACAGCATCCTCACCATACATGTCGATCATGTCTGTGGCGCGCTCTACACTCATGCCACCACCTGGTGATGGGAAGATACCCGGACCAAGTGCAGAAGCGTCACGGCAGGCGTCAGCAATGGAGAGACATTCCTCTGCCGTGAAACCAAAGCGCCCACCGACATTGGGAAACACGGAAATGTCGGACCCGGCGATGCGTTGCAGCGTGCCGAACATCATCGCGTGGGTGAGGCCGGTGTCTTTGGAGAGCACATAAGGGCCAAGGAAGCTTGGGTGCGTCATCACCGGCATGGCCAGCGTATCATCACGGGCGATGCGGCGCACCAGATCGAAGCCAAAAAGCCCCGGCATGATGAGCAGCCCGTGCACGCCATGGTCTTTGGCGAAGCGGGCATTCTCCATCAGATCTTCGCTGTGACCGGCAAGGCCCGCAAAATAGAGCGTGGTGCGTCCGGTTTCCTGGTTGGCTTTGGCCACCGCCTCACCAATGCGCTGCACGCGCTCGCGAAACGGCGCACAAGGCTGATCGGTCAGACCATGATCTTCCTTCACCAGGTGTGCGCCGCCGACAGCGCAACGATAGGCGATATCGGCAAGTGTCTGAGCGCTGGAGCCCTGTGGCTTCAGCACCGGGGAAAGCAGCGGTCCACGCGGTGCACCGGCCAGTTTGCGCACGCCTGCAATACCGAAGCGCGCGCCCGGATGGGCGTCTGCCAGTGGACCGAGATCAATGCCGATGGTTTTGACACCGGTCTGGATTGAGGTGTTGCCCATGACCACATTCAGCAGTTGCGGAAGCTCGGTTCCGGTGCTTTGCGGCGAGTAGCTGATGACGGCGTCAAACGTGCCCTCGCCCGATGGCGTGACCGTTTCCACCTGGCCCATAACCGTGTCTTCAACGAACCCGGCAGGCACAACGTCACGCGGTATCTCGACAGTCTGCTCTAAGGCGATGCCGACTGCCCGCTCCTCCGCCTGCGCTTGGCTGCTGGAAAAGACGCGATAGGTGACCTTGAACCGGCCCTCTGGAACGGCAGCCATCAGAGGCCTTCGGCTTTGACGGTGGAGTGAACCGCATCGACGCGCGCGGTGGTCAGATCATCCTCGGTAATGCCCAACTGGGTGCCCAGCAGATCTTCCACACCGACCACCAGCGCGGTGGCGTCCAGGCCGTAATATTTCATCAGATAGCCGCGCGAGCCGCCATGGGCATAGGTATCTTTCAGGCCCAGCCGCACCAGCCGTTTGCCGACGCCATTGTCGGCCATGATCTCTGCAAGCAGAGAACCGATGCCACCCTCGGTGACATGGTTTTCCAGCGTCACCACACCGCCTTTAACCGACTGGATGTGGTCGAGCATCGCCTTGGCGTCGAACGGCTTGATCGTATTGAGGTGCAAGTGGCGCACCGAGACGCCCTTTTCTTCCAGGGCACCGCGTGCACGCAGCGCTTCCTCGGTGCTGATGCCCGACGTGACGATCAGAACGTCGTCGCCCAGCGCCAGCTCGCGCATCTTGCCAACCTCGATCGGCGTGTCGAACAGGCGTGGGACGGACCCACGCAGCACCCGGCAATAGACCGGACCGTCAATGCTATCGGCAGCCTCGCAGATTGATTCCACTTCCGTGGCATCGCCTGTTTCCAGGATCGTCATGCTGGGGATCGAACGCATCACCGAGATGTCTTCAATCGCCTGGTGGGTCATGCCGCCCGGTGTCGTGACGCCGGGCAAAAAGCCCATCAAACGCACTTTTCTGCGCGGATAGGCGATGGACGCCATCAGCTGATCGTAGGGACGGCGATAGAGGAAGACGCCGAACGTGTGCAGGAACGGGCGGAAGCCCGCCATACCCAGCCCACCTGCAAAGGAGAGCATGTTCTGTTCGGCCATACCCAGAGACAAGAACTTGTCGGGATGCTTGTCGCGGAACTTATCGATCTCACAGGATGAGGTGAGATCGGCGGACAGACACAACACTTCTGGGTGCGCCATGGCATAGGCTTCAAAGGCCCGCTCATACGGGCGGCTGACCATCTCCGGCATATCAGTGCGCTCCCTGGTAATCGACAGGATCAACGCCAAGGGCGCGGGCAATATCGTGGTTCATTTCCGCGCGCTCTTCTTCAGATTTGAAGCGCACATAATGCAAACGCGGGAACCTTCTTTGGAGTGTGGGCATGCCACGGAAAGGCGATGTGTTGGCCAAAATGATCAGCGGCTTGCCTTTGTGCTTCTCAGCAACGGCATCGCGCATTTCATCGAGCTTATGACCGTCAATGGAAACCACGACAGCGCCGAAATTCTCCATCTTGGTTTTGATATCGCCAACTTCCATCACAGAACTCATAGCGCCATCACACTGCTGACGGTTCACATCCATGATGGCGTAAAGGTTGTCGATGCCGTGATGGGCAGCGCATTGAATGGCTTCCCAGGTCTGGCCTTCTTGCACCTCGCCATCGGACATAAAGACCCAGGTTTTGCCGGTCTCTTTCTTGCGCTTGCGCGCCCAGGCGAGGCCCGCGGCGGTGGAAAACCCAATGCCCAGTGTACCGTTGTGCACTTCCATACCCGGCGAATGTTCCGCGCCGATCATCTCCACCGAGGAGCCGTCCTTGTTGAACATCTCAAGGCCTTCCGGCGCCATGCGACCAACCTCAATCAGGGTGGCGTAAGCGACCAGCGCATAATGGGCAGGCGCGATGAAAAGCCGGTCCAGATCACTGCGCTCCGGGCCATTGTAGCCAGCGCCCGTGTGATAGGTGGTATTGTCAGCCGAGGGCACGCCTTCAAACGGCTTTGGGATCATCGGCAGCGTTGGCGCACCAAATTCCAATTGCTCGTTATAAAGCCAGGCCAACTGCTCGGCAGAAGAACAGGCTTGACTGAGATAGCCACCATTGTTGTGCATGGCGTGCTCGAACACACGGCGGCGAATACCAAGGGCAATCTCTTCGGTGGTTTTTGCGTTCCGACGGATCATGGCCATCGTCACCTTTCCTTCAGGGAACAAGTCATTTTAGCTTTGCATAAGTCAGATGACCTTACAATTGTCAAAAGACTTTTTGCGATATGGTTTCTGCTGCTTTATCCTGCAAAGCGGATACAAGAAGGGGGCCAACGCGGCCCCCTTTGCAATCAATGTGGGCAGTTAGCCTTAACGTGGTGGCAGTGGCATCCAGTCAGTCATCGCCACATCGGCGTGCGAGAACTGTGGCATCGCCGAAGAGAGGTCTGCCATGTTGGAGATGTCAGCCTCGTTGAGGAAATCCTGCGTGATGAGGGTTGGCGGCACAACAACCTGCGCACCTGGATCACCACCGGCCAGCATGATGGCCAGCGCGCGTACCGACACTTCGCCCACAACAGCAGGGTTGGTGGCAACGGTTGCTTTCCACGGGCTGCCAGGCTCGCGCATCACCGAGATATCGGCGGTGGAAACGTCAGCAGAGTAGATTGAAACGTCTGATGACATGCCAGCCTCGTTCACCGCAATCACCACGCCTTTGGCGAACTCATCATAGGGTGCAAACACCACATTGATGTTGGGGTTGGCTTGGAGCACGGAGCGAGCCTGGTTGGCGTTGGAGTTGGCAATCGGATTGTCCAACGTGCCGAAACGAGCAACTTCGTCGATGCCAGGATTCTCCTCACGGATTTCCTGCCACGCAACATCGCGACGGTCGAGCGGTGCGATGCCTGGTACGTAAACGTAGCCAGCGGTCCACTCATCGCCATTGTCCTCAATCGCCTGATCGAGCGCCATGCGGCCAAGCAGGTAATCGGATTGCTCGATCTGCGGGATCGCTTCGTTTTCCACGTTGACATCAAACGCAACAACGCGAATGCCCGCATCCACAGCGCGCTGAGCGGCGTCGCGCATGGATTCTGTCAGGCCGTGCTGAATGATGATGCCATCGACACCAAGCGCAATCGCCTGATCGACCATGTCGGCCTGCAACGCTGCATCCTGACGGCTGTCAAAGACGCGCAGGTCCACGCCAATAGCTTCGGCCTGCGCTTCAACGCCCGCCAGATAGGCTTGGAAGAAGTCACCGGTGGAGAGATACCGCACCAGCGCGATTTGCACGTCGCCAGCATTGTCAAACGGCGCTGGCATATCATCCATTGCCATTGCTGCACCGCTCATACCGGTGGAGGCGACAAGTGCACCGGCCACCATTTTCATGAAAGTTCGTTTTGTGCCGATCATCGGAGTTTCTCCCTTTTCAAGTTCGGTCTTTTTGCGGGCTAATTACCCGGTTAGTGACCCCCACCGCGCTTGCGCGTGGAAAGGGCAAAAGTGAACATAAGCGCGACGACAAGGACACCGCCCTTGACGAAGTCCTGGGTGTAGTAAGGCGCGTTCATCATGGTGAGGCCCTGCAACAACACGCCGACAAAGAGCGCACCGATCGCCGTACCAAATGCGTTGGGTTTGGCAGCGCCCAGCACAGCAAAACCGATCAGGGCTGCCGCGACACTATCAAGAAGCAGATTGTTGCCTGATGCTATGTCGCCGCGCCCAAGACGGGCTGCAAGCAGGATGCCGCCGATGGAGGCCATGACGCCGGATATCATATAGGCAGTGATTTTGTAGCGGTTGACGTTGGCGCCAGCGAGCGCGGTGGCGCGCTCATTGGAGCCGATGGCGTACATCAGACGGCCATGACGGGTGAGTTCCAAAAACACCCAGACGAGCAGGCCAACGACCAGGAACACAATGACAGGCACCGGGATCAGATCCTCCAGCACGAAATCGAACCGGTGACGACCAAGCCACAAGAAAGCGGGTGAAAAGACGCCTTCGGCCACCTCACCGCCTGGCAATGTCATGCCGGTGGAAATGGAGCGCCCTTCGGTGGGGATGCGTTGTAGGCCGATAAGCAAGAACATCATGCCGAGCGTGGCCAGAAGGTCCGGCACGCGCATTTTCACAATCAGCAAGCCGTTGATGAGGCCAACAAAGGCTCCCATCACCAGGCAGGCAAGCACGGCGACAAAGGCCGACTGCTCCAGGACCACCATCATGTAGGCCGAGAGCATTAGCGCCGACGTTGCGACGGAGCCGATGGAAAGATCAAAGCCGCCGACGACCAGTGTGCACGTGACGCCAAGCGCCAGAATGCCCGTGATCGCCACGGACTGGAAGATGAAGGCGGCGGAGCGGGGTCCAGCAAAACCATTGGTGGCCAGCGAGAAGAAGACGATCAGACCCAGCAGAAGGCACAAAAAGCCATAGCGGATCGCCAGGTTCACCAGAGTCTGGGACCGGTCAACGCTCGGGCGATGAGGCTTTGTGGTATCAGGTTGAGAGGCTTGCGTGTCAGTGGTCATAGGGCATGTGTTTCTGTGTTGGTAGATTGGGCTGCCTGACCCGACACCTGCGCCAGAATGGCGCTCAGATCGACGGCTTCGTTGCGGTGCTCGCCCACAAGGCTGTGTTCGTAAAGGACAAGAATGCGGTCAGCGATTTCGAGTGCCTCATCCAGTTCGGCGGCAAAGACGATGGTTGCACGCTCGCTGGCAGTATCTCGGATCGAACGGCCAATATCGCGGCGGGCGCGGATATCGACACCTTGGAAAGGTTCATCGAGCACCAGCAGCTCGCTCGCTTCGGCCATCCAGCGGCCGACCATCACCTTTTGCTGGTTGCCGCCTGACAGTGTGCCGATGTCATCGGCAGGTGATTGGCAAACAACGCCAAGCTGTTCGATCATGGATTGTGCCGTCCGCTTTTCGCTGGCCCTGCTCAAAAAGGAGAAAGGGGCATGGCGGGCGGTGAACGGCAAGGTGAGATTTTGCGTGATATCGAAGGTTGGGATAACGCCGTTCGACGCACGATCCTTTGGCGACATGAACACACCAGCAGCGATGGCAGCTTCAGGTGATGAGGGCGTATAAGGTTTGCCCGCCAAGCGCATTTGACCGGCTAGCGGCTTCTCCATGCCGAATAGGATCGAGGCAAGTTTGGTCTTACCACTGCCCAGCAGACCGGTAATCGCCACCACCTCATTGCGGTGGATCGTCAACGTGATCGGAGCGCCGCCTTCAGAGAGCTTGACGCCGTCCAGTTCGATCACGGGCTCGCCTTTGGCGGCGACGTTGATATCGACCGCCGTCATGGCATGGCCGAGCATCGCGGTGACAGCGCCTTCATAATCCAGCGGCGCGGTTTCAAAGGTGCCGGAAATCTGACCATCGCGCATGGAGATGATGCGGTCGGCAATGCGGCGAATGTCCGACATGCGATGGGAAATGTAGAGGATCGCAACGCCGGTTTCGCGCAAATGATCGAGCAGCTTGAAGAGACGTTCCGCTTCGGTGGCCGAGAGCGAAGATGTCGGCTCATCAAGGATAAGAACTTTCGGGTCCTTGGCCATGGCGCGAGCGATGGCGATCAGCTGGCGTTCAGCGACACCCAAATCGGCCACTTGGCGGCGCACATCAATGTCCAGGCCCATGGCCGAGGCGATCTTGCGTGCATCTTTGCGCAGCCTGCCTTGGTTGATGAAGAAGCCCGCACCCGGTTCGTTCAGCCGGTCGAGCATCAGATTAGAGGCCACATCCAAATCGGGGATCACACCATCATTGATTGACTGGTGGACGGTGACCACGCCAGCCTCAATCGCTTGGCTCGGGGATGCGGGGGAAAACGGTTCGCCGAACAGTTCAATGCTGCCGCCATCCAACGCGTGCACACCGCAAAGAATTTTCACCAATGTGGATTTGCCAGCGCCGTTCGCGCCCATCAGCACGGTGATCTGACCGGCTGGGATCGTAAGGTCGATGCCCCGCAAAACGCGGTTCGGCCCAAAGGCTTTTTCGATTCCGACGACGCGGCACGCGGCGTGTTGCATTGGCTAGCGCTCTGATTGTTCGCCCATGGTTTGTCCATGGTTGCTCCCTAACGATGATCGTGAGCGTCCAAGTGGCAAAAGTCAAGAGCACTTGACAAATGATGAATTGAGCGGCCAAACTTACAGGCAATGAATAAGGTTCGAGCAGGTGCACCCGCCAAATGAGGTGCGCGGCATAAGGAGGAACGGACCCGTGGCGACCACTCAAACTCCACATGATTATGAAGCGCTCAGCATTGAAACGCTGCCTGGCCGTCTTGTCGGCGTGGCGGATCTTTCAACGCTTGTTGGCGCTGATCCGGCCAGTTGGTCGGTTGAAGAAGTTGGCGATGGCAATTTGAACCTGGTGTTCATTGTCACCGGCCCACAGGGCCGCGTGGTGGTGAAGCAGGCCCTGCCCTATGTGCGCCTGGTTGGTGACAGCTGGCCGCTTCCACTGAAGCGGGCCTTCTTTGAATATCACGCCCTCACCCGCCAAGCGGCACGTGACCCTGGCATGGTGCCGGACATCTATCATTTTGATGAAGCCCAAGCGCTGATCGTGATGGAGTATCTTTCGCCACACATCATTTTGCGCGGCAAGCTGATCAAGGGCGAACGTGTAGACGGGCTCGGGCAGGCGCTTGGACTTTTCTGCGCCCGCACCGCCTTCCGCGGCTCTGACCTTGCGATGAGCGCCGGTGATAAGAAACGCGATACAGCGCTGTTTTCCGACAATGTGGAGCTGTGCGACATCACCGAGCAGTTGGTGTTCACCGACAGCTATTATGATGCTGAACGCAACCATCACACGCCGGAACTCCAGCCGGTGGTGGACGCGTTGCGTGCAGACCCTGCCGTGAAGGCCGCCGCGCAATACATGTTGATGCGGTTTACCTCCGGTGGCGAAACACTGATGCATGGCGACCTCCATACCGGCTCGGTGATGTGCACGGACGCCGACACCAAGGTGATCGATCCTGAGTTCGCCTTTTACGGGCCGCTTGGCTTTGATCTTGGCATGCTGATCGCCAACTATTTGATGGCCTATTTCAGCCAGCCCGCCCATCGATCTGCCGACGAACTGGATGGCTATCAAGACTGGCTGCTGCAAGTAACGCACAAGACCTGCAAAACCTTCCACGCTGAATTTGTGCGGCTGTGGGGCAGTGAGCGCACAGGCATTCTCTATCCCCCAGCGCTTTGGGAAGATCAGGGACAATCCTCCGATGGCGCGCGCGATGCGCTGCTGGCACACATCTGGAACGATGCGATGGGCTTTTGCGGCGTGGAGCTGCACCGGCGCATCCTGACGCTTGCTCACAATGCCGATTTCGAAACCATTGAAGACACCGCCGCGCGCGCCAAACTGGAAGCGCGCAGCTTGGACATGGGCCGCTCTATCCTGCTCGCCCGCCCCTCAAACACCGAAGATCTGATCGCGCTGGCGCGCGCAGTGAATTCAAAGGATTTGCTATGAAAGTCGATGGCACGCACTACCGCTCCATCTGGTACGAGGCGGGCACCGATGAGGTGCGCATCATTGACCAGCGCTGGTTGCCGCACGCGTTCAAGATCGTGTCGCTGAAAAGCCTTGAAAGCTTCGCAACAGCCATCCGCGATATGTGGGTGCGTGGCGCTCCGCTGATCGGCGCCACCGCCGCTTATGGCATGGCCGAAGAGATGCGCCGTGACCCATCCGATGCTGCGCTGAACAGCGCCTGGGATGTGTTGCATGACACCCGCCCAACAGCGATCAATCTGAAATGGGCGCTGGACCGGTGCCGCACCCATTTGCAGCCGCTCGCGCCAGCCGACCGGGCTGACGCGGCCATGACGCTGGCGCACGAAATCTCTGACGAAGACGTTGAGATCAACCGTATGATCGGCGTCCACGGGCTAGAAATCATCAAACAGATCGCGGCGAAGAAACCCGCTGGCGAGCCGGTGCGGTTGCTGACTCATTGCAATGCCGGGTGGCTTGCGACCGTCGACTGGGGCACCGCTACCAGCCCGATGTATCACGCGGCCAATGCTGGCCTGCCGATCCATGTTTGGGTGGATGAAACCCGCCCGCGCAACCAAGGCGCGCTGACCGCCTGGGAAGTGGGCAGCCACGGCATCAACCACGCCTACATCACCGACAATGCCGGCGGCCATCTTATGCAACACGGGCAAGTGGATATGGTGATCACCGGCACCGACCGTACCACGGCACGCGGCGATGTGTGCAACAAGATCGGCACCTATCTCAAAGCGCTCGCCGCTCATGACAATGGCGTGCCGTTCTATGTCGCCCTGCCCTCACCCACCATCGATTGGACGGTGCAGGATGGGGTGAAGGAAATTCCCATCGAAGAGCGCGCAGGCCGCGAGGTTTCGCACATTCAAGGCGTATTGGCGGACGGGTCGATTGGAGAGGCGCAGGTTTCGCCAGACGGATCACCGCTCGGCAACCCTGCCTTTGACGTGACCCCTGCCCGGCTCGTCACCGGCCTGATCACCGAACGTGGTGTTTGCGCTGCGTCACCTGAGGGCTTGACCACGCTGTTTCCCGAACGCGCGGCGGCCTAACAGATATGATCAACAATCGATGGAGTGATGCGGACGCCCGAACATGGGTGGACGATTTAGGGCCCGGCGCGAGCGAGGCCGACAAGGTGCTGGCGCACCGCGTCTACACAAGCCAGATTATTGGCCAGAACCCAGACCTCGTCATGCATGGTGGGGGCAACACGTCTGTGAAGGTGACGCGGCCTGATCTGTTTGATCATGATCAACGCGTTCTGCATGTGAAAGGTTCTGGCTGGGATCTTGATACCATCCAGGCGCCCGGCCTGCCGGGGGTTCGTCTTGACCCGCTTTTGGCGCTGCGCGCGCTTGATGCTCTGTCAGACGAAGAGATGGTGAACGTTCAACGGCAGAACCTTCTTGATTCCACCGCGCCGAACCCGTCCGTTGAGACGCTGCTGCACGCCTTCCTGCCGCACACCTTTGTTGATCACACCCACGCCACGCCGTTTCTGGTGCTCGCCAACATGCCGAATGCGCAAGAAGTGGCGCGGCAGATTTTCGGCGACCGATTGGGCATCGTGCCTTACATCATGCCTGGCTTTGCCTTGGCCAAGGCGGCAGCGGAAGTTTACGATTCCAACCCCGATGTGGAGGGGCTACTGCTGTTGAAGCATGGCCATTTTGCTTTCGGGCCAGATGCCAAATCCAGCTACGACTTGATTGTTTCGCACACCAATGAGGTAGCCGATTTCTTGAAAATGCAGGAAACGACGTCACTTCAAGTCCGTTTGCCAGCCCAGGCTCCCGATGGGTTGGCGCGGTTGCGCGGCGCTTTGGCGCCGGGCGACCGCGATGCACCCATGCCGGTTCTGGCGCTTCGCAACGGACCGGATGTCATGGCGTTTTTTAACCGCAACGATGCCGCTAATTTGGCAACACGCGGCGTTGCCTCGCCTGATCATGTGATCCGCACCAAAGCCAAGCCGATGGTTCTTTCGGCCAATGATCTTGCCTCACAGGAGGCTATCACGGCCAAGATCGATGCGTTTAAGGCCGATTATGAGGCCTATTTCACCCGCCAGAACGC
This sequence comes from Pseudomonadota bacterium, assembly GCA_039814945.1. Taxonomy (GTDB): domain Bacteria; phylum Pseudomonadota; class Alphaproteobacteria; order Rhizobiales; family MH13; genus MH13. The sequence goes on along the minus strand of JBCCAF010000015.1, from coordinate 70,078 downwards.
GCGTGTTGGAAACGACCGCACGATGCTGAAACCAAACCCCAATCTTGTTTGGGCAGAGGGTTTTGGGTTGATCGGCGTCGGATCTTCGGACAAGGCGGCCCATATTGCCGCCGATCTTGGTGAGCAGAATTTGCGCGTGCGCGCCATTGGCGAGGATGCGGGTGGCTTCAAGCCCATCGAAGAGAACGATCTTTTCGACATGGAATATTGGTCGCTGGAGCAGGCCAAGCTCGGCAAGGGCAAACCTGCCGCCTTTGCCAGCCGCGTGGTGATGGTGACCGGCGGTGGTGGTGCCATTGGACACGCGATTGCCAAGGCGTTTGCAGCTCTTGGCGCCAGCGTTTTTCTGGTGGATCGCGACAAAGATCAGCTAGCCACAGCACTCAAGAACTTAGGCGGCGGCCATGATGGTCTCGCCTTAGATGTCACCGATCCTGATGCTGCTGAGCAGGCGATGGATCAAGTGACGCAGCGATTTGGTGGGCTGGATATTCTGGTGTCCAACGCTGGAGCGGCGCTCAGCGGCGCTTTGGTTGATCTGACCGATGAGCAGTTGCGGGCTGCCTTTGAGCTTAACTTCTTCTCCCATCAGCGCTTTGCCAAGGAAGCGGCGACTTTGTTTGCGCGTCAGGGGCGTGGCGGACAGATGCTCTTCAACATCTCCAAACAGGCGGTGAATCCGGGCAAGAATTTCGGCGCTTACGGCATGCCCAAAGCAACGACCTTCTTCCTAATGCGGCAACTGGCGCTGGAACTTGGGGATGCAGGTGTGCGGGTCAACGGCGTGAATGCGGACCGTATCCGCTCTGGTCTTCTGACCGACAGTTTCATCGCCGAGCGCGCCAAAGCGCGTGGCACCGATGAGGCCGCTTACATGGCTGGCAATTTGCTGAAACGCGAGGTTGAGGCCCATCATGTGGCCGATGCGTTCGTTTCGCTCGCACGCATGGAACGCACCACCGGCCATGTGGTAACGGTCGATGGCGGCAACATCGAAGCCGCGTTGAGGTAGGAGCCTGAATGCCGGACGGGAAGACAGCCAAGGATGCCAACCACTCCGAGGCGCAGCTCGCCCATGTGGCCATGCTCTACTATCGCGAAGGGCTGACGCAGAGCGAGATCGCCCAACGCATTGGCCTGTCACGCGCGACCATCGTGAACTATCTGCGGCTTGCCCGCGACCTTGGCATTGTGGATATCCGCATTCGTGGCGAGAGTTTCACTGCCTCGCCGCTCTCGCGCAAACTGACAGAGCGGTATGGCCTCACCGATTGCTACATCGCCCACAACGATGTGGAGCCGCAGAGCACTGACGCGGTTTTGGAGCGTGTTGCCCAACTGGCGGCCTCAGCCCTGCGTGACCTGCTGGAACCACGCGACAAGCTTGGAATCGCCTGGGGCGAGACCATCCAGCATGTGGCGAACAAATTTCCCAATGGGCCAGTGCCGGATCTCACCTGCTACCAACTGATCGGCTCGATGGATTTCAACGCGCTGTTTGCGCCCGAAGCCTGCACGATTGAAATAGCCCGGCGCACGCTGGCGCCCTGCCGCACCCTACATGCGCCAGCGGTCGTGTCGACGGTTGATCTGGCATCGCAGTTGCGCGAGGAACCGATTATTGCCCGGCAATTGAACGAGCTGGCAGACCTCACCAAAGCGCTGTTTTCGGTGGGCAGTTTGAGCCACCCACTCACCCTGGTGGGCTCGGGCATGGCCACCCAAGACGAGTTGGATACCTATCTGGCTATGGGCGCCAAAGGTGTGTTCTGGGGCCATTTCATCGACAAGGATGGCCACTGGCTGGATGGTCCGCTGACAGGTCGGCTGGTCGGCGCATCGCTCGATCAACTGCGCGCCATCACCATGCGCATGCTGGTTGCCTGTGGCAAAAGCAAGCGCGAGGCCATTGAAGCAGCTCTGCATGGCGGGTTTGCCACGCATCTTGTCACCGACGAAGACACCGCCTCCTGGTTGCTACGCTAAAGGCTCTTCTTCGATCAGTCGCAGCGGTGTAAACCAACGCCGTCATGACACCGCTTTTCTACTCTTTTCGCCGCTGCCCCTATGCCATGCGAGCGCGGCTTGCCTTGCAGGTTTCTGGCGTTGAGGTGGAACTGCGCGAAATTGTGCTGCGCGACAAACCGCAAGCGTTCTTGGATGTCTCGCCCAGCGCCACGGTGCCGTGCCTTGTCACTGCAACCGACGTGATAGACGAAAGCCTGGACGTGATGCTTTGGGCGTTGAAGCAAAACGATCCGGACGGTTGGCTTGCCATGCCTGATGAGGGCCTCACCTGGATCGAGCGGGCCGACGGGCCATTCAAACAGGCGCTTGATCGTACCAAGTACGAGACCCGCTATCCAGGCACCGACCCCAACGCGGAACGCGACAAAGCATCGGTGTTTTTGTCCGATCTCAACGCACAAATTGATGATTGGATGTTTGGTCGCGAGAGCCTTGCCGACAATGCTATTTTGCCGTTTGTGCGCCAGTTCGCGTTCATCGACAAAGACTGGTTTGACGCACAGCCTTGGCCCAACCTGCACGCTTGGCTCGCCCGGTTTTTAGCCTCCCCGCGCTTTGAGACGATGATGGTGAAATACGCGCAATGGCAGGAGGGTGACGCGCCGGTGTTGTTTCCACCCGGAAACTAGGGCACGACTTGCCATATGTGGTGTGAAGCAGATGAACAACATAGTGACCGACACAAACGCGTCACTTTGCTTTGGCATCCGCAGTCTTCGCCACTAGATTTCGCACCAGTCGTATGAACACTCTGGCGTATGCCAGGAACATTGATGCGCGCAGCCCACTGTTTTGGTTCGCGTGATCCCAAACCAAAAAGCACCATAGATGATATCTCTATCCCGCCTTTGCGCGACCCCAATTGCCGCCTTTTTGCTTGTTGTTCTGCCCGCCAGCGCCGCTTTTGCGCAGGGTGGTCCCTCGCTTGTCGTTACCGAGCGTGTCGAGACGCGCACGCTGGCTGAAACCCGCCCGGTGTTTGGCGAGATTGTGGCGCGCCGTGACAGCGCTATTGCAGCCAGGGTTGCTGGCATCGTGGATGAAGTGGGTGTTTTGGTTGGTGATCTGGTGGAACCCGGTGACGTGCTGGCCGTGCTTGACCGCCAACTGATCGGTATTGAACTGGCGCAAGCCGAGGCTGGCCTCGCCGAAGCTGAAGCCGGCATTGAAGTGGCGCAGGCGCGCGTCGTTCGCACCCAGGATGTGTTCACGCGCACCGACAGTCTGCGCGGTAGCGCGGCCTTCTCCGAGGGCCGATTGGAAGACACGCGCGGCGCCTTCTCTGAGGCGCGCGGCCAGTTGGCCGAAGCGCAAGCAAGGTTGCTCAATGCGCAAGCTGCTCTTGAGCGTGCGCGCTATAATTTTGAGCGTGCGCAGATTACTGCGCCGTTCCGCGGGATTGTGCTTTCGGTGGAAACCGACCCTGGCCAGTTTATTTCCGTTGGCAATCCAGTGGCTCGGATTCTGGATGTCACAACACTTGAGATCGAGGCCAACGTCCCAGCGCAATACATCGCAGGGCTCTCGCCAGATTTGATCCTTAGTGGCGAGACAGAAGAAGGCACACCGCTGGACCTCACGGTGCGCGCCATCCTGCCAACCGAGTTTGCCAGTACGCGCACGCGGCCCGTTCGTTTTGTGGCCGATCTGCAATCCCTCACACGGCGCATTGCAGTCGGTCAGTCGATTACCGTTTCCGTGCCCACCGATGCCCCGCGTGACGCGCTGTCGGTTCCCAAAGATGCTCTGACACAGAGCGCCAATGGCTGGTCGGTTTTTGTCGATGAAGAGGGCGTTGCCACCCCGCGCACTGTTCAAGTGGGCGTTGCCATGGGTGACCGCTTTGAGGTGCTTGGCGGGCTGAGCGAAGGCGACTTTGTGGTCGTGCGTGGCAATGAGCGGCTGTTCCCCGGCCAGCCAATACAGGCAACGAACGCTGATACTGCGCAGTCTGACGGCCCATCCGACACGCCTTCGGAAAACTAGGGAGCGCACACCATGGATCTTATCCGTTTTGCCATCGATCGCCCCATCGCCGTTGTCGCGACGGTTATCATGGCGATCCTGTTCGGTGCCCTCGCGCTGTCGCGCATCCCGGTGCAATTGGCGCCAGATGTCAGCACGCCAGTGGTGACCATCGCGACCAGTTGGCCAGGGGCTGCGCCGATTGAAATCGAACGCGAGATCGTCAACCCACAAGAGGATGTTTTGCGCGGGCTGGAAGGGCTCGACATCATGACCTCGTCTTCGTCGTCCGGACAAGCCGAGATCACGCTGGAATTCGCCATTGGCACGGATATGAGCCAGACATTGCTGCTGGTTTCCAACCGCCTGGACCGGGTGGGCAACTATCCCGACGAGGCCTCGGAGCCAACGCTCAACACATCGGGCGGCGATGACAGCCCCATTGCCTGGGTGCTGGTGCTGGCTGGCGAGGGCAACACCCAATCACTGCCGACCTTTGGCGATTTCATCGAAGATGTTGTGAAGGACCGTTTGGAACGCGTGGAAGGCGTTTCGGCCGTCAACGTTTTTGGCGGGGTGAGCCGCGAGCTACAAATCGTGGTCGATCCACAACAGCTGGCGCGCTTTGGCCTAACGGTGCCAGAGGTGGTGAACCGACTACGCACCGAGAACATCTCCTTGTCTGCCGGTGATATCGAAGAAGGCAAACGGCGCTACGTGGTGCGCGCGGAAGGCAATCTCAACACCATCAATGCGGTGGAATCGGTGGTACTGCGCTCGCAAGCCGACAATGGGTCCGCAGGCGGCGCGCTGGGCCGAGTGTTGATGTCAGATGTTGCTGATGTGCGCTTTGCCTTTGAGGAGCCAGCGGTGCGGCTGCGTTTCAATGGTGAACCGGGCCTTGCTTTCAACGTGGTGCGCGAACGCGGCGCAAATGTCATCGAGACAATGGAAGAGGTGCGCCGCACATTGAACGAACTTTCCGTTGGTCCAATTGCTGATCAAAATCTTGTTCTCCAGCAAGTCTATGATGAGACCATCTACATTGAGGGCGCCATTGATCTGGTAACGCAGAACATCTGGATCGGCGGCGGTCTGGCCGCTCTCGTTCTGTTGCTCTTCCTGCGGAGTTTGCGCGCCACCCTGGTGGTTTCACTGGCGATCCCAGTCTCGATTGTCGCAACGTTCGTGGTTATGGCCGCGACCGGGCGAACGCTGAACGTTATCTCGCTGGCCGGTATCGCCTTTGCCGTCGGCATGATCGTCGACGCGGCCATCGTTGTGCTCGAAAACATTTATCGGCTTCGAGAGACTGGCATGCGGCGGCGTGATGCGGCCTATCGCGGGGCCAAGCAGGTGTGGGGTGCTATTCTGGTTTCCGCGCTGACCACCGTTTTGGTGTTCGTGCCGATCCTGGTCATGCAGCTTGAGGCAGGCCAGCTGTTCCGCGATATCGCGGTGGCCATCTCCGTCTCGGTGCTGTTGTCGCTGTTGGTGGCTGTCACCGTGATCCCAGCCTTGTCGAGCCGCTTGCTTTCTGGCGGCGAGCAGAAAACGTTGCCGCTGCCGGGCATTGATCATCTGGGTCGCGGCTTCAAAGCGCTGGTGATGATGTATGTGCAAGCCACGGTGCGCACACGCGCGCTGGGCGTCACCATGGTGGCACTGATTGCAGGTACGGCGATCACCGCCAGCGTGATGTTCCTGCCGCAGCTGGAATATCTGCCGGAGGGCGACCGCAATCTGGTGTTCGGGCTGATTATCCCGCCGCCGGGCTACAATCTGGACACCACCGAGACCATCGCCGAGCGCATCGAACAGACCGCGCGGCCCATGTGGGAAGGCGCGCCAGCGCTTGAGTTGGAAGACGGCACACCGGTGATTGAGAACTTCTTCTTTGTGGCAACGCCCGGCAACAGTTTTGTCGGTGCCACCGCCATGGATGGCACCCGGGCTGGCGATCTGATCCCAATCCTGTCGCAGCCCATTTTTGCCGAGCCTGGCACCTTCGGTTTCATGACGCAGCCATCCCTGTTCGGTCAGGGCGTTGGTGGTGGACGTACGATTGAGCTTAATGTCTCCGGTCAGGATCTGGAGACGATCCTTGCTGTCGCTGGACAGGCTGCTGGCATGGTGTCCGGCATTCTGCCGCGCTCAGAGGGTCATCAGTTCCGCCCTATTCCCGGCCTTGAACTGGGGGCTCCGGAAATCCGGTTAATCCCCGACCGGCTGCGTCTTGCCGATGCAGGGCTTGATGCCGCTGCGCTTGCTGCCACTGTCGATGCCTACAATGATGGTCTGCGCGTCGCCGAGATCACCGAGGGTGCTGACCGGCTGAACTTGGTTCTGCTAGGTGATCGCTCGGCCTTGACGGGTCTGCGCACACAAGATGTCGGCAGTTTCCCTGTCGTAACGCCATCGGGCCAGATCATTTCTGTGTCAGCGCTTGCCGATGTCGTGGTGACCGCAGGTCCAACGGAAGTACGCCACCGCGACCGCCTGCGCACCGTGACTCTGGAAGTACGCCCTTCTGACGCCCTACCGCTGGAAACCGCTGTGACCATGCTGGAAACCCAAGTGGTTGATGCCATGGAAGCGCAAGGTCTGCCGCCCGGCATTCGCCTGACGGTCTCAGGTACTGCAGATCAGCTCAGCCAAACCTGGGATGCCATTCAGATCAATCTGATCGTGGCGCTTCTCATCGTGTTTTTGGTGATGGCGATCCTGTTTGAAAGCTTCATTCTTCCCCTGGTGATCCTGGTCTCTGTGCCCGTTGCTGCTGCTGGCGGGGTTGGCGGTCTGGCGCTGCTCAATACATTCCAGGTGCAGCCGCTGGATATGCTGACGCTGCTTGGCTTCATCATTCTCATCGGCATTGTGGTGAACAACGCGATTTTGATCGTACACCAATCGCTGATCAATCTGCGTGAAGAGGGCATGCCGCCGATTGAAGCGATTGAAGAGGCAACGCGCAACCGCATCCGCCCGATCTTTATGTCCACGCTCACCAGCATCATGGGCATGCTGCCATTGGTGGTTATTCCCGGCGAAGGTGCTGAGCTTTATCGCGGCCTTGGTGCCGTGGTGGTTGGAGGGCTTTCGATGTCGGCGTTCTTGACGCTGCTCACCGTGCCGCCGCTGCTGCGGCTTTGCCTGCGTGCCCCGGCGCAAGACGCCGATGACATAGCGGCTAGCAAAGCACTGCCTGCCCCAGCTGAGTGATGCCGGCGGGGCTTTGCGCTGTAACGAAAAGATCAAAGCCGCTGCCAGCTGGTGTCGGGCATGACATAGCGAGCGTATCGAAAATCGCGGATGGCGCTGACGCCCTTTGCGCTTAAATCGAGCAAGATGAAGTAGGCTGGTGGGCCGTTAGGATCGTTGCGATCCGCGACGAGGATCGCTGGCGCACCTTCCACATGGCCGGGCACCATGAGCCAGTCGTTCTGCTCTGCATATTTGGAGTAGTAGCCGGACACCTTGGCTTTCCCGGTTCGTTTTTCAACGGAAACCAACTCAAGACGCACCTCGGCGCTCAACATGTCACGCAGACCATCAAAGTCGTGCGCGTTGAAAAGAGAGGCATAGCGGCGCAAAGCTTGCACCTGCGGTTCGGGCAGTTTTGTGGTTTGGTCTGTTGCCGCTTCGCGCGCCTCTGATAGCGCCACCCGTCCCCTGCTCAGCGCGGATTTCACCGCCGGCACGCTTGTGTCGACCAGGTTTGAGACCTCAGCAGCAGAATATCCTAAGACGTCGCGCAGGATCACCACACTGCGCTGAAGTGGCGTTAGCGCTAGATAGGGGGTTAGCGCCTCAGGCAATTGTTGCGTCGGCTCAGGCTGCGGCATCGGCGGCATATTGATCAGATGCTCTTTCATATCAGCTTCCCGTTTTTGGGCGCGAAAGGCATTCATCGCGGTGTTGTGAGCAATGCGAAAAAGCCAGGCCCGCATGTTGCGCACCTCAGCCCCCTTTTGCAGAGCACCGGCGGCTGCCAACAACGTATCCTGGAGAATATCTTCGCCATCGATGACCGAACCGGTCATGCGTGCCAGATACCGATGCACATCGCCACGTAGAGCAGGCAGTGCCGCGGTAAACGCGGCAATACCCTCATTTTGCTCCATCGTTTGCATTTAGCTCATCAGCTCCATCTGCATGCCTGTCACGCCCCAGGCCCCTTGCGTTTGCGTGGCCTGCGGATCAACGAGTTCGAGCGTTCGGCTAGCCAAAAGATCCGGGGTCAGTTGCGCTTCCCATTGTGCCATGAATTCACTCTGCGACACACCGCGCGCGTCGGCGTAGGATTGCGATGCAATGTCGGCTGTGTGAGTGCCGGTGATGAACTGCTTGGGATAGACGGTGAAACAGCGCAAACCCAAGTTTCGGCGATCAGACTCCCAGGCGGCGTAGTTGGTCAGATAGTGCTGCATACGCTTGGCGCCCGCATATCCACCAGAGAGAGTTGAGCCGCTGATGGCCGCCCCGCTCGATAGGGTGACAATGGTGCTGTTCGGCGCCAGGGGCGTCTGGATCGCCGCTTTCAGGAAATCAAAGGTAGTTTTGGTGTCATTGTTCCACGTGGCACTAAAGCTTTCCCAATCCTGATCGAAGAACGATCCCATTTTTGGGGTGACACCACCTGCCAAAATCAGCAAATCCGGTTTGACCTTGCCGATCACATTTGCGGCGATGCCAGCAGAACCGTCGCCCACATAAGGTTTGATGGATGGGGCCTCTGCATGCAGTTTTTCCAAATCTGCCGCGGTCCGTGCGACGGCCGTGACCTTCGTTCCTTGCGCCGCCAACTGCAAAGCCAGCGCTCGGCCCGTGCCGCGCCCCGCACCTATGATCAACGCGTTTTTAAAGGGTGTTGTCATTTTTCGTATCCTTTCAAAGTCTCGATGAAAGGAAGACACCGCGTCGATCCAAAAGGGTTCGCGGCATCTGAAATTTTTTCAAAGTCTGACGCGCAACCGGTGATGCGAGCGAGCGCCTGAGTAAGCACGCCAGTCGATGAAATGTTCGGGGCGAGCAAGCCCGCCCCGAACCTCAAGCTTTTTAGTGTTTGAACTTCTTGATCTCACCAGCTTTCAGGCGCGCGCTGTAGGACTCCAGCTCTTTCTTCACCAACTTCATCAGGAAGTAGAGGGCGAAGATGTTCACCACAGCCATCGCGAAGATCGCCGCATCGGAGAAGTCGATGACCGGGCCAAGGCTGGCGGCGGCACCGATAACGATGAACACGCAAAAAATGATCTTGAAGATCAGCTCAGTCGTTTTGCCTTCACCGAACAGGTAGGTCCACGCCTTCAAGCCGTAGTACGACCAGGAAATCATGGTGGAGAAGGCGAACAGAACCACGGCAATCGCCAGCACAAACGGGAACCAGCTGATGGCTGACCCGAAGGCTGCCGAAGTCAGCGCGACACCGCTGTTGCCATCAATTGTTGCAACGGCTGAGCCTGCTTCGTTGAGCACATACATGCCTGTTTCAGGATCCGTGATCAGCTGCTGCGAGATGATGATGACAAGCGCCGTCATCGTACAGATGACAACCGTATCAATCAGCGGCTCAAGCAGAGACACGAAACCTTCGGTGATCGGTTCTTTGGTACGCACCGCAGAGTGAGCGATGGCCGCTGAACCAACACCAGCCTCGTTGGAGAAGGCCGCGCGTTTGAAGCCCTGAATAAGAGCACCAACAAAGCCGCCGGCAACACCAAGACCGGTGAACGCACCTTCGAAGATCTGACCAAAGGCCCAACCGATCAAATCGTAGTTCACGATCAGAATGATAAGTGCTGCACCGACATACATGATGCCCATGAACGGAACGACTTTCTCCGTCACATTGGCAATCGACTTGATGCCGCCAACGATCACGGCGAACACAACAGCAGCAAACACCAGACCGGTGATCCAACCCGGATAATCGCCGACAATGCCAGAGATCTGAGCGTGGGCTTGGTTGGCCTGGAACATGTTGCCCCCGCCGAGTGCACCCAAGATACAGAAGATGGAGAACAGGATCGCCAGAAATTTGCCGCCGGGCAGCCCAAGCTCTTTAAAGCCCTTGGACATGTAGTACATCGGGCCACCGGAAACGGTGCCGTCTTCGTACTCGTTGCGGTACTTCACGCCGAGCGTACACTCGGTGAACTTGGACGCCATGCCGAGCAAGCCCGCCAAAATCATCCAGAACGTTGCACCGGGCCCGCCAATGCCCACAGCAACTGCCACACCGGCAATGTTACCAAGACCAACCGTGCCCGAAAGCGCCGTTGCTAGAGCCTGAAAGTGACTGACCTCACCGGCATCGTTGGGGTCGGAATAATCGCCCTTCACCAATGAGATGGAGTGCGAGAAAAAGCGCAGCTGCACAAAGCCGAAATAGAGCGTGAAGATGGTGGCAGCGATCACCAACCACATAACGATCCAGGGGAAGGATGTCCCTGGAAATGGTGCAAAGATCAGGCTGACAAATGGGCCCGTGGTTGCTGCAAAGACTTCATTGACCTTCTGGTCTAGGCTCATAGCCTCCTGGGCGAGAGCCGGGTTCACCGATAGCGTGGCCAGCGCGGACGCCAGCCCAAATTTTTTCAAATATTTCATGGTTTTATCCCCTTAGCCAACGACCGTGACAGGCATGCTTGCATGCATGACAAGGTTGCTGGTTGAACTGCCGAAGATACGCTTGGCAAAGCCACCATCAGATGCGCGGCCAACCACGATCTGATCAGCCTTTTGTTCCATCGCGATGGTGTTGAGTGTTTCGGCAACGTCGCCGTGGCGCACGATACCGCTGGCGGTAAAGCCATCGTCGGCCAGCTGTTTAACGGCTGGGTCAACGACGCGCTCGTGCGCGATTTTCAGCTCTTCTTCGCGACGCTTATGGCGCTGGGCATTTTCTTCAGCTGTTTGAAACGTGAAGGGCGACCATTCGATCACATAGACCACGACCAATTCGCAGTCTCCAATGAGTTTGGCCAAACGTTCGGCGTAGGATAGCGCTCTGCTACCTGAACCGGCGCCATCAAGGCCAACTATTATTTTGGTGGGCATATCCACCTCCCTGTTTATCATTGTGGCGAGGATCAGCGTCTCGCCGGAATGAGGTCCGCACAACCCCATACAGCGTAGGTAGTGACCCTCATGGGTAAGTATCAGGTATTTTCACTAGGAATATCGAACATAATACGATTTTCTTTGGGTAAAATTCTTGTATCGATAGGGATTTTTGGATATTTTCACTAGATGGATAGGGAATTAGACAAGATCGATAAACGCATATTGGACGAGCTTCAGGCTGATGGAAGACTGTCGATTGTTGAGTTGGCCTCCCGAGTGCACCTCTCCAACACACCCTGCACCGAGCGGGTGCGACGCCTGGAAAGTGCAGGCTACATCAAAAAATATGCAGCGATCGTTGATCCCATACGGCTTGGCTATGACCATCTGGCGGTGGTGCAGATCACGATGGCCGTCACCTCAGACAACCATCTGGACGAGTTCAACAGAGCTGTTCAACGGGTAAAGGAAGTCGAATCCTGCCTGATGATCGCCGGGTCATTCGACTATGTGCTGCTGGTACGTACGCGTGACATGACCCATTTCCGTGAGGTTCTAGGTGAGCAGATCAGCCGCTTGCCCGGCATTCGCCAAACCAACTCATTCGCAGTGATGCAGGTGGTGAAAGAGGAACGTGAATTTCACATCGGGGATTAGCGATTGAGGTCAGCATTCTGCCAATGCCGCGGAATGCTAGCCAACCATGCCCGGGATCATTGGCTTGGCGCTTGTCAGCGTGTCGATGGCATAAACAGACGTGCACGCGGTGATGAAAAGCGTGCGCCCTTGTGGCCCGCCAAAGCAGAAATTGGTCGACTTCTCAGGCGTTGCGATTTTGCCCAAGAATTGGCCGTTGGGCGAAAGCACATGCACGCCGCCTGGCCCGTTGCAGAAAATACGGTTGTCGAGGTCCACTTTCATGCCATCGGGCACGCCATCTCCCTCGCCCGAGATCGTCGCCCAGACATCGCCGCCGGACAGGCCAGCATCCTCGCCGATATCAAACCGGCGAATGGTCGGCCCCCAGCTATCGTTCACAAAAAGCTGGGTTTCATCGTTGGACAGGCAAAGCCCGTTGGGCTGGAGAAAATCATCGCACACCAGTGAGAGATGACCATCTGGGTCGAGCCGGTAAACGCCCTGCACCGGATTGTCCTGCTCGCGCAGCAAGCCAAGGTCTTCGCGGATGCGGCCAAAGCTTGGGTCGGTGAACCAGATGCGGCCCTTGCTGTCACAGATCACATCATTGGGCGAGTTCAATTCTTTGCCGCCATGGTGAGAGGCGAGCACCGTGACGCGCTTGCCGCCATGATCGTGGATCACCACGTGCGACGAGGCATGCTCACAGGTAATGATCCGGCCTTCTCGATCAAAACAGTTGCCATTGGCCTGGTTGGAAGGGTGGCGGAAGGTTTTCAGGCCGTCCGCCTCGCTCCACTTGTATTGAACGCTTTCAGCGATGTCGGAGAAGACCAACCAGTGTTCGTGCGGATGCCAGATCGGCCCTTCGGTGAACGTAAAGCCACCGGCCACTTTGCGGATTTTTGTGCCAGGCGCGATCACACCATCAATGGGAAGCTGGGCAACGGTTTGCGTGTCCGCCATCAGGCGATCTCCATCGGGGTTTCAGGCGCCAACTTGAGCATACGCACACCTCGCCAAAAAGGTCATGTGTCAACGCGCGGCAAAAATACAGGGATTGATGAGAAAACGCTGGCTGGGGCGGCTGGATTCGAACCAGCGCATGGCGATACCAAAAACCGCTGCCTTACCACTTGGCTACGCCCCAATGCGCGATGGCGTTCCCTCCCATAGCTCAGAATCGAGGTCAAGACCCGTGGTGCCGGTTCATAATGCTGGATGGGGAAAAGCGATGTTCTTATCCCCCCACCCCTCACTGCGCTCAACAGTGCTGAACGCCGGTTTCACACCCCATCGCCTACACATTGAGGACTGTTATGGACACAAGCGCACGATTTTCTCTGCCACTGATCATCGCATCACAGGCGCAAAAGCATCTCACCCACAATGAAGCTCTGGCCCAGCTGGAAACGCTGGTTCAACCGGTGGTGCAGGATATGGCTGCACTCGCTCCACCCGCCGAACCATTCGAATCTGACTGTGTGGTGGTTGGCCCTGGGGCAAGCGATGCCTTTGCTGGCAAAGACAATGCCATTGCCGCGTGGATTGCTGATGCTTGGCACTTCCATGCTCCGCAAGCCGGATGGATGGTGGTGCGCGCAGGCGACGGCGTTGCCTTCGTGTTTGATGGCAATGCCTGGGCGCCGTTGGTTGATCTGGCGGTGCAGGACAACCTCACCCAAGTCGGCATCAACGCGGCTGCCTCAACCACCAACCGGCTAACGGTGGCGAGCGACGCCAGCCTCTTCACCAGCGCATCCAACGACCACCGCATGGCTGTTAACAAGGCCAACGCCGGGGCGACCGCAAGCCTGGTGTTTCAGTCCGGTTGGTCGGGCCGCGCGGAAATGGGTCTTGCTGGCCAAGATGGGTTCACCATCAAGGTGAGCGCCGATGGGTCTGCCTGGCACGATGCGTTGGCGATCACCCCGGACACCGGCCATGTGCGTCTGCCAGCACGCCCGGTTGGCACTTTCTATCTGGATGGTGGCACGCGCAGTTTCGGCAGCGGCGATGTAGTGGGTTTTTCCGGCGTGACACGCAGCCAGGGCGGCCTTGCTTTGGGTGCGGCGTTGGCAAGCCCTGCCACCGGTGCGGAACTGCTGATTCCTGCCGATGGTCTCTTTCAGATCACGCTATCACTGAAGGTGGAGACGCTGGGCGGCCTCACGCTGCTGAAGAATGGCGTTGATGCCATGGCCTCTTGGGAGGCTGGGCTGACCTCCGTTGGTGGTCGTACTGTGACCTTCTCAACGGTGATCGATCTCTACACAGGCGACAGTCTGGCGCTGCGGTTTGATGCCTCGGCCATCTGCTATTGTTATTCAGGCACAACGTTTGTGGATGTTGTCTCGCTCTAGGGTCTGGACCCTAAGCTTCATTACTGGGAACGATTGACGCGCGGCACGCTTCAAGGCAGGTGTGCGGGCATGGTGATCCGTCCCCTCTCCTCTTCGATCTGCTTCATCCAAGCTATGGTCGTGGCAATCATGCTGGCCATCACGCTGAGCGTCGCGCCCGCTGCTGCCCAGACGCAGGCACAAACCGATGAAGCGCTGGCGCGGCTGGCTGAGATTCTCGGGGCCCTCTCTCATCTGGAAGTCGTGTGCGATGAGCCGACGCGCTCACGCCAGGATATGGAAGCGCTGCTTGCAAGCGAAGAACTGACAAACGTGCGCCAATCTGTGCTGATTGATGCGTTCAACCGGGGTTTTCGCGGCGTGGCTACAACGCATCAGCGCTGCACCGCGTCCAGCGAGCGCCTGATTGAGCGACACCATGAGCGTGGCGCCAGCATCGTTGCCAGCCTGCTCGACGAATAGCACCGGCCACCCACGCCGCCCAAATGGTTAACGGCGGTCAACCTTTCGTTTACGCTTTGTTGAGGGATTTGTCCCTTGTCGCGAGGTCTATGTTAGGCATCGGTCAGTGACGTTTGGAGACGACCCTTGACCCTTTCTGCTGCCACATCCTCAGCCCCTGAGCCCGAGTCGGACCGTCGTGAGGCCATTGCTTTCATGCTGGAAGCGTTTGACGCCGGGCGTGAAGCAGGCATTGAAAACCGTGCGCTCTCACGGGCTGCTCTGTTTCAATCGATCATGCACATTGTCGATGAATTGGGTGAAGAGGGCGCGGCGCGGTTCTTGCTCACCAGCGCCAAAGGCGTGCAATCAGGCTACTACTCGCGCGCTGACAGCATCAACTGATGCCAAATCTTGCTACGCGCGAACCTCTTCGGCAATCCAATCGATAAAGCCTGCCACATCGGGGCGCTGCCAGTTCTGTTTTGTCACCAGCACAGCCAAACCACCCTTGATGGTGTGAAATCCCAATGGCGCCACCAGGCGGCCATCATCAAGCTCATCCTCCACCAAACGTCGTTCGGCAACAGCAACCCCTAAGCCATTGGCGGCTGCCTCCAGCACCAACACGGTTTGGGGATAGGGGATGGTACGACGGGCTGTGACCCGCGTTCCGGCCAACTGCCCCCAGGCATCCCAGATGTTGCTGTGGTTCTGCCGCACAAGCCGCGTTTTTACCGCAAGGCCAGTTTTGGTTTCGTTGATGGCATAGCCGGGCGACGTCACCAAACCAAAGCTGACATCACCCAAAGAATGGGCGTGCTCGTTGCTGGTGTGGTCCCAGGACAATCGATCCCATGACAAAATAGCATCACAGTTGGACGCCAGAAGATGCTCGCGGCCAGTCAGGCAGAGACGGACTTCACTGTCTGGCCAGCGCGCGTAGTAACGCGGCAGGCGGGGCATCAACCAACGCCCGGCAAAGGTCGGGCTCACCCCAATTTGGAGGTACTGGCCGCTCTGGCGATTGCGTATCTCGCTGCAACCAGCTTCAAGAATATCCAAAGACCGTTGGATGGTTGCATGAACCTGTTCGCCCTCCTCGGTGAGCCGAAGCCCGTTGCCTTCGCGCTCAAACAGCTTGATACCCAGATCGTCAGACAGATTTCGCAACTGTTTGCTTACGGCACCATGGGTTCGGCCAATCTCACGCGAAGCGGCCACCACCGAGCCCAGCCTGGCGGCGGCATCAAAAGCGATCAGCGCGGTCATTGGCGGCAATCTTCTCATCACACCCTCGGTGAGTTTCTCTCACGTTGATGGGAGAATTACTCGATGGAAGACATGGCATGCCTGGGGCATATGACACGCCCATGAACAAGGGTGATGAAGATGACGAATATACTTATATTTGCACAGCGTTCCTCAACTGAACCAACACCGCTTGCCATAACCTATCGCAAGATCGCCCAGGCACGGCCAATCGTGCAGGGAAAGACTTTTGCTCACATCTGGTGGGCGCGCTGGCGCCTGCGCCAGATGCTGCGCCATGAGCTGCTTCTGCAGCCGGACTCGGTTTTGGAAGACGCGGGACTTGAGCGCAGAGACGCAGAACGCGAGGCGGCCAAGCCATTCTGGAAGGCCTGAGACAAGCCCCGTCGTTGGCCTGGATCTAGTCCCTAGTTCTTCAACGGCGGGAGCGTTTCCACAAACGTTGCCGCTTCGCCCAGGGATGGCGTGGCCAATTCGCCGTCCCACATGACGCGATGACCACGCACCACGGTGCCAACAGGCCAGCCAGTAACCTGCATCTCGGCATAGGGCGTCCAACCGCAGATGGAAGCAATCCACGAATCGGTGATCGTTTCGCGGCGCTTCAAATCGACAATCGTGAAGTCAGCATCATAGCCGCGCGCGATACGACCTTTGCCCGCCAAACCGAACAGACGCTGCGGTCCGTGGCTGGTCATATCAACAAACCTTGCCAATGAAAGACGACCTTCAGCAACGTGGTTGAGCATCACCGGCACCAACGTCTGGACGCCCGGCATGCCCGCTGGGCTTTGCGGATAGGGCTTGTCTTTTTCCTCACGGCTGTGTGGCGCATGATCTGAACCGATCACATCGGCAACGCCCTGTTCAACACCCCACCAAACACCGGCCCTGTGCTCGGGCGAGCGGACAGGTGGGTTCATCTGCAAATAACTGCCCAAGCGCTCATAATCATCAGATGAGAGTGTCAAATGATGCGGCGTCACCTCCACTGTGGCATGGCGCTTGTGCTTGGCGAGAAACGGCATTTCATCAGCGGTGGAAATGTGCAGCACGTGAATGCGCGCGCCAGTTTCCTCGGCCAGCGCAACCAGGCGCTTGGTGCACTTCAGCGCAGCCTCGGCATCCCGCCAGACTGGATGCGAAGAAGGATCGCCCGGTACTTTTAGGTGCGCGCGCTCACGCAGGCGCGGCTCGTCTTCAGAATGGAAGGCCGCACGGCGGGAAATATTTGAGAGAATTTCACGGACGCCCGCATCATCTTCCACCAGCAGGTCACCGGTGGACGAGCCCATGAACACTTTGATGCCAGCCGCGCCGGGCAGACGCTCTAACTCGCCAACCTCGTGGGCGTTCTCACGCGTTCCGCCAACCCAGAACGCAAAATCGGAATGCATGCGGTGGTGGCCGCGACGTACCTTGTCAGCCAGCGCCGCCTCATCGGTGGTGGTCGGGTTGGTGTTGGGCATCTCAAAAACGCAGGTCACCCCGCCCATAACAGCGGCGCGGGAGCCGGTTTCCAGATTCTCTTTATGCTCAGCACCCGGTTCGCGAAAATGCACCTGGCTGTCGATCACACCGGGTAGAATGTGCAGACCAGTGCAATCGACGACATCACCAGCTTGGCTTGCATCTAGGCTGCCAATGGCGACGATCTTACCATCGGTGACCGCCACATCGCGCTGGCCCTCGCCATCATGATTGACGAGTGTTCCGCCCTTGAAAATGCGGTCATAGGTTTCTTGCGGCATGGTGGGGGCTCCTTGGTTGCCTTGTCCTGTAGCAGGGCCAAAAGGCTGGCAAAAGACAGTCGACATGCTATGCGCCAGCAATGCACACGCAAATGTCCCCAATCAATGATGGCTCTGACTGGCTCGAAAAAGCACTCGTTGTTTTGCGCGCTGGTGGGGTGGTCGGTTTGCCAACGGAAACCGTGTATGGGCTGGCGGGTGATGCGACACACAGTAATGCGGTGGCCGCGATTTATACAGCCAAGGGACGACCGGCCCACAACCCTTTGATTGCCCATGTTGCTGATCTCGACATGGCTGAGCGCTATGCCATTTTCGATGATCGGGCGCGCACGCTGGCTGAGGCGTTTTGGCCTGGCCCGCTCACGCTGGTGCTGCCACTGAAAGATGGTGCCACTCTTGCCCCGGCAGTGACTGCCGGGGGCGACAGTTTGGCGGTGCGATGTCCGCGCGGGCCGCTGCGCGAATTGGCCGTTACGCTGGGCCATCCGTTGGCCGCGCCAAGTGCCAATCTGTCAGGCCATGTGTCCGCAACAAGCGCGCATCACGTGTTGAGCGATCTGCAAGACAGAATACCCCTGATTCTTGATGGCGGGGCGACGGTTATGGGTTTGGAATCGACGATCCTCGACATGCGCACCGACGTGCCGGTTCTGTTGCGCCCGGGCGCATTGGACGTTCAACGCTTAGAAGCAGCGCTCGGCGCTCTTATCGCTACAGACAACAAACAAGCAGAAACGCCGGTCGCGCCGGGTCAGCTGGCAAGCCACTATGCGCCGCGCGCTCCAGTGCGCCTCAACGTGCCGCCCGAGAGTTTGCTGCCGGGCGAAGCCTATCTGGGCTTTGGGAGAAACGACTTATCTGGCCATGCAAACCTCTCTCCAAACGGCGATGTACACGAGGCCGCGGAGGGTCTTTACGCGGCACTGCGAGCCCTTGATCAGCAGCGACCGACCGCCATCGCTGTGGCGCCCATTCCGCCTGAAGGTGTAGGCCAAGCATTGGCAGATAGATTGCAGCGCGCCGCTGCGCCTGGAAGCTAGCGATGGTGTTGCCCCACACAAATGATGGCATTATACGGGTGCCTCGTCGCTGGAGATGTACCAGACCTTCCTTCACACGCGGCCTTATCGGAGCGTAGCGCAGCCTGGTAGCGCACCTCGTTCGGGACGAGGGGGTCGGAGGTTCAAATCCTCTCGCTCCGACCAGCCATCCTGCCTTTACGCTTGCTTGACAGCACACAAGCCGCGTCGAAACGCCCCCAACAATCTTCAATCTATGGGCGTTTCGTGCATGCCTCACCCACCAACATCTGCTAGAGGCTGCGTAGAAGTAAGTCCTTTACGACCGCGGCATGGGCGATTTCGTCTGAAAAGTCCGCTCACGAACGGCGGTACGCCACTCCATGCCCGACACTTCAGCTTCCACGCCAGACGTGCCGCAAACGCGTGACCCACGCGACTGGGTGAAAATCCTTTCAAGCTATCGCGAACCCAACGCGCAGCGTAGCTGGTTTGAACTGGCCGTCACTTTGGGGCCCTTCATCCTGTTGTGGGTTTTGGCCTGGTGGTCGCTGGGTGTCAGCTACTGGCTGACGTTTGCTCTATCGCTGTTCAATGCCGCCTTCCTACTTCGTCTGTTTGCCATCCAACATGATTGCGGCCATGGATCGTTTTTCAAAAACCGTACAGTGGGTGATTGGCTTGGGCGCGTGATCGGTGTGCTGACGCTAACCCCCTATGATGTATGGCGGCGTACCCACGCGATCCATCACGGGGCTTCGGGCAATCTTGGAAAGCGTGGCATCGGCGATGTACAAACGCTGACGGTGGATGAGTATCGCGCGTTGAAACCTCTCAATCGCTTGTTGTACCGGCTTTATCGCAACCCGATCATCCTGTTTGGCCTCGGGCCGGGCTATCTGTTCCTTTTGGAATATCGACTGCCCATAGGGTTGATGGCGCAGGCAAAATATTGGGTCAGCGCGATGGCCACCAACGCTGCGATCTTGGTTGCACTGCTGGTTGTCTTCTTTACCGGTGGATTGATGCCCATTCTGCTGATTTTTCTGCCGACAACGCTTCTGGCAGCGATGGCTGGTGTCTGGCTTTTCTACGTGCAGCATCAGTTTGAAACCACACATTGGGCGTCCAAAGACGAGTGGCAACTGCAAGAGGCCGCTTTGAAGGGCAGCTCACACTATGTGCTGCCCAGCGTTTTGCAGTGGGTGACGGCCAATATAGGCATCCATCATGTGCACCATCTTTATAGCCCGATCCCGTTTTATCGCCTGCCCGAAGTGCTGCGCGATCATGCAGAGCTGGCCGATGCAAACCGCATGACGATCCGGCAGAGCTTGTCGTGCGCGCGATTGCACCTGTGGGATGAACGAAGCCAGCGTTTGCTTTCGTTCTCCCAAGCGCGAGCACTGGCGGCTTAGCGCGTTAAAAACGAGTTAAAGCGTTTCGCGTTATAGCTGAATCACATAACGCTGCCCGAAATCAAAAAATTCAACGCGTTATGTGACGCTCTGTGTCTCAAGGTCAACGCGAAACGCTCGAGGTGGCGCCCTGCGCCATTTGGCCTCAAACCTGCATAACATTTGTCTCAAATGCTGTTCACGCGATGCTTACGAAGCTGCGCTATGATCTAGCAGCTCGGCAGTGCCGATTGTCCGCCCTTGTTTTTGAGATTGTGCATGCAACCGTCTTTTTCTGTCACCGATCCACTCTGGTTGATCATTGCCTTTGGGCTTGGCTTTGGCGCACGCGCCATCGGCCTGCCACCTATGGTCGGCTATCTGTTGGCCGGGTTCGCGCTGGCAGGGTTCGGCATGGAATCCGGGCCACTGCTCGACGGGCTGGCCAACCTCGGCATCACGCTGATGCTGTTCACGATTGGCCTGAAAATCTCTCTGAAAACACTTCGCTCACCGCAGATTTTGGGCGTGGCAACAGCGCATATGGCCATCACCTTTGCTGTGGCCAGCCTGTTTGTGATGGGGCTGGGTGTGCTGGGCTTGGCCCTGTTTGACGGCATCAGCTGGCAGACGGCAGCGCTTGTGGCCTTTGCCATGTCGTTCTCATCGACCGTTTTTGCGGTCAAGGTGCTGGACGAAAAGGGTGAGATTGCCTCGCGTCACGGGCGCATCGCCATCGGCATTTTGGTCATTCAAGACATCATTGCTGTGGTGTTCATGGCCGCATCAGAGGGCGTGATGCCAAGCGTCTTTGCGCTTGGTCTGATTGCGCTGATCTTCGTGCGCAAGCCGCTGGACAGGCTCGCCAACAAGGCTGGCCATGGCGAATTGCTGCTGCTGTTTGGTTTTGGCATGGCGATCACCGGGTACGCGCTGTTCAGCGCGGTGGGCTTGAAGGGTGATCTGGGGGCGTTGATTTTCGGCATGCTGCTTGCCGGTTCCAGCAAGGCTGATGAGCTGAACAAAGCGCTCAGCGTGTTCAAAGACGTGTTCTTGATTGGCTTTTTTCTGTCGATTGGCCAGTACGGTTTGCCAGACGTTACGGTGGGCATCACCGCGCTGGTGCTGCTGGTTTTCCTGGTCGCCAAGACCGGCCTCTGGATGGTGTTGTTCTCAGCGTTTCATTTGCGCTCGCGCGTCAGCTTCCTCTCCACGCTAACACTCGGTAACTACTCAGAGTTCGCGCTCATTGTGGCGGCTGTGGCCTTCGGAGCAGGTTGGATCGAGGCGGAATGGTTGGTCGCGCTGGCCGTTGTGGTGGCGCTTTCTTTCTGCATTTCTGCACCATTGAGCAGCAACGCCAATACCCTGTTTGCCAAGTGGCGATCAAAACTGCAATTGCTGGAATCGCACCGCTATCTGGAAGAAGACCAACCGATCCCGCTGGGCGATTCCCGCGTCCTGATCTTCGGCATGGGCCGCGTTGGTTCAGCGGCGTTTTTGAACGTGGCTGGCGATGATCCTAATTCCGTCATCGGCTTTGACCTCGATAACACCGTGGTCGACAAGCACTATGATCTTGGCCGCCATGTGCTGCGCGGCGATGCCAATAACCCCGAGCTTTGGGCCAAGCTGAAGGGCTTCAAAACCCATATCGGGTTGATCGTTCTGGCCACCCCCCACCAGCAATCCAATCTGTCGGCCATCGCGCTTCTGCGTGGCGAAGGCTATCGCAACAAGATCGCAACCATCGCCTTTTACCCCGATGATGAGATGGAGCTATACGCCGCCGGGGCCGACAGCGTGTACAATGTTTACCAGGAAGCTGGTGATGGTATCGCGCAGGAGATTGCCGGCATTTTACGCCCAGCTGCCTAGTTGGAAGCCTTGCGGGTGCGGCAATCGGTGCCACCTGAAGAAACGCCCGATGCTTGATCCAAATCATCATGGATGCTGTAAGCCTGTTTAGAATGCGTCTAAACGTGTAGTCCGAACGCCTATTGGTGCGGTTGCTAATAGCAACAGATTTGGATTCGGCCATGATGGCGCAACTTGGAGCCACGCTGGCACCAACACGGACATGACGGTGCTGGGATCGGGAGCGAACGCATGAACTATGAAGGCTTTTTTCAATCCGCTCTGGATGGATTGAAAGAGGAAGGTCGCTACCGCGTTTTTGCAGATCTTGAACGTCATCGTGGCAATTTCCCCAAGGCCACGCGTCATCGCGAAGACGGCACAGTGCAAGAGGTCACAGTGTGGTGCTCCAACGACTATCTCGGCATGGGCCAGCACCCCAAAGTCATCAACGCAACGCACGAGGCGATCAACCGCTGCGGCTCAGGCGCCGGTGGTACACGCAACATCTCTGGCACAAACCACTACCATGTGCAGCTTGAGCAAGAGCTTGCCGATTTGCATGGCAAAGAAGATGCTTTGCTGTTCACCTCAGGCTACGTGTCCAACTGGGCCTCGCTCTCAACGCTGGCGTCCAAGCTTCCTGATTGTGTGGTGATTTCGGATGCGAAGAACCACGCTTCGATGATTGAGGGCATTCGCCATTCGCGCGCTGAAAAAATGATCTTCAAGCACAATGATCCTGAAGATCTGGAGCGGAAGCTCGCCTCGATCGCACCAGGACGCGCGAAAATCGTGGCGTTTGAATCGGTCTATTCGATGGATGGCGACATCGCCCCCATCAAAGAGATTTGCGACGTGGCCGACAAATATGGCGCCATGACCTATCTGGATGAAGTGCATGCCGTTGGCATGTATGGACCGCGTGGCGGCGGTGTTGCCGAGCGCGAAGGGCTGATGGATCGCATCACACTGATTGAAGGCACGCTTGGCAAAGCCTTTGGCGTCATGGGCGGTTATATCACCGGCTCTGCCGCTTTATGCGACTTTATCCGCAGCTTTGCTTCCGGCTTTATTTTCACCACCTCGTTGCCGCCGTCGCTGGCCGCTGGCGCCCTGGCCTCCATTCGTCACCTCAAAGAGAGCGATGAAGAGCGCAAAGGCCAGCAAGCCGCCGTTGAAAAAGTGCGCCGACTGCTGGATCACGCTGGCATCCCTTATATGCCCTCGCCGAGCCACATCATTCCGGTGATGGTGGGTGATCCGAAGAAGGCGAAGTTCATCTCCGATATTCTTCTCGATCAGCATGGCGTCTATGTGCAGCCGATCAACTATCCGACCGTGGCCAAGGGCACCGAGCGCCTGCGCATCACGCCAGGACCGCTGCATACGGATGAAGACATCGGCCATCTGGTGAACGCGCTTTCCGACCTCTGGTCGCAGTGTGCGCTTTCGCGCGCGGTGGCTTAAGCGCCCCAATCGACGCCGCATCGCAGCATTGCCATTTGTCCTGCCGTTAACGCCTTGCTAAGGTTTGTCGGTGGGCGGCAATCAACGGGTGATATGGTGTGAGGATGGCAGAACGCCTCCCTACAAACGAGCACGTGCGCGAAGCGCTATCTGAACCGCAATCGGCATTGCTACATGCGGCATTGCGTGATGTGCTACGCACCTGCGACGCCGATAGACTTGCCCGTCATTTGGGCTTGCGCAGCGCTGCTGCTGCCAAGGCCCTACGCGCCAACGAGGCGGCTCTTGATCACCTTACTATGCGATTGGCTGAGGGCTGCGACGGCCTGTCAGCGAACGAGGCAGCAGCCAGCGCCAAAGCGCTCTTCACAGGAACCAACTTGGGACAAGCGGGCTTGGGAGGTGCTGGCGATGCGTAAAGTTTTATCGCCAGATCAGCTTTCCACGCTGTTGGACGGCCAAAAAGAAGACCAAGACACGGGTCCGTCGCTGGAGGAGATCGTCACGCCGACAGCCAATGATTTGCTGGCGCTGACAGAGGCTGCGATCAGCGATGTTAACGGTGTCCTGCCGCTGACCGATGATCAACGCCAAGCGCTGCACACGGCGCTGAGGCAACGGCTTATCGGCACGCTAAGCGACGCGCCAAAAGCATCGCCGGAGCTTTCGCCGGATGAGGCGCTATGAACCGGCTCGACCCGCGCCTTGAAACCAAGACACAAAGCCGTGTGCTTGATCAGGCGCACCTGTCGGCCTGGTCAGCTGATGGCTTTGAGATGGCGCGGCGGCTCGCCCGTGCACCTTTAAGCGTGACCGGCGGCATCGCCAGCACACGTCTTACCCTCGGGCTTGCTTTGCAGGATCCGACCGAAGCACAGATTTTTATTCCCCTGCATGTGCATGGAGACACCGCTTTGCTGGCGCTCAACGAGCGAGCGCTGGACAGTCTGGCGAGCTTGCTTGAACGCAACACCGCGCCAGGTGCTGGACGCACGCTCTCATTGGATGCGGTTGAAGCGCTGCTGGCCGGTTTGCTCGCCCCGCTTGCTTTGGATGGTATCGGGCGCGCTTCGCTGGCCGCAGATGCAGAGGCAGCCTGGACCCGCCCTACCATCGCTGCGTTGCAGTTTGAGGCATGCGACATACCCGTGCTTGGAACCGATGCAGCCCTTGCCAAAGTCTACGATCAAGTTGCGGCAAAGATGGATCGGTTGGTTGCTGCACCCCTGTCTTATTTGAAATCAACCCATCAAGCGCGCGCCGCTGTGGAGGTGGAAACGCTGGTTGGTATGGCAGCCTTGAACGCCGAGGAGCGCGCTAAACTGGAACCTAGTGGTGCCGTGCTTCTGGATGCCCATTGGCCGAGTGGACGCACCAGCGTGGGTCGCCGCTTCGTGGCAAGCGAGGATGGATGGCGCGTTGATGATTGTTTGGCGAACAGATATTTGATGGTGCGTTCGGGCACGCTTGTGCGTGGCCTGGACGATCCAGCGCTGCATGCACCAGTGCCAAGCACAGGATTGCTGGAACTGGTTGAAGGCCGGGAGATTATCGCCACCGGCCACTTGGCCAGCCTTTCTGAGGGCGATGATTTGCAGCCTATTTTTGTTCTGGATCAGACCGGCTAGCGCTTTTTAGACGCTTGGCTTCTTTGCGCTTGATGCGGGCGCGGCGCACCCGATCCTTTGTCATCAAGGCATTCACCGCTTCTTCAGCCCACAACGCATAGCCATAGGCGTTCACGTGGAACCCATCGTTGGCAAAGCCGGACTCCGGAAACGTCATCCGCCGTTCGAAACGCTCAATGCCGCGCCCCGCCGACAGGCAACCGGCCAACGCATCCAAAATGTCCGAGCGGAAGGCAAGGCATGTTTTCAGCGGCTGTGGCAGCACCGGAAAGATTGTCATCGGTGAGATCGGCCAATGGGCGATTAAGGCGCTGGGGAAACGGGCTTTGAGCGCATAGATCAATCCGCCAAATCCATCGACAAACGTTTTGGCGGTGTGGAAATTTTTCGCATCGTTCATGCCGATGACAACAAACACCAAGTCGAATGCGTTCTTGGGCAAGTTGGGCACCACATGGTCGCGCAGATCGCCGCTGGTGGCTGAGGAATTGCCAGAAATGCGCAAGGCGATGGGCCGGTTCAATCGCGCCGAAAGGCGTGTGGCCATCTGCATCGCAAGGCCCTCATCAAGATCATTGGCGCCAATGCTGGCAACAGAGGAATCTCCGATGATCAGAACACGGTAGGGCTTGCCAGGCTTGTCATCGCCGACAACAGTCTCGACAGGACCGTGGGGCGGTAACAGTGAAATACCGCCGGAACGCACCGCCAAGCCTTGCCAGAAACAAAAGGGCAGTATCGCCCAACTCGTCCAACTTTTCAGGCGGTTGGAGCGGATAATGCGCGCAAGCTTGTTCTCGCGCGGTTGCCGTATATCGGATGTCAAAAAGGGAAGCATGGTGGTTTATGCGTCAGCAGCGCAGCGCAAAGCAGGCCAGCTTGAAGGCCAAAAGGTCGGATGCAAAGGCTGCGGACACCGTCACGTCTCTCCATTGAACGGATGAATTTGTTTTTCTTTGCATAAACCGCTGCTACACCGGCGACAAGAGACGGATGCCCAGCCAAACGGCCAGTGAGAGACGCCTTGCAGTTTGATCGCACCTTCAAAGCCTTGCCTGGTGAGGTCGTCGAAATCCGCCCCGGCATTAGGCGGATCACCGCGCCCAACCCCGGCCCGATGACCTTTACCGGCACCAATAGTTATCTGATTGGCACAGACAGGTTGGTGGTGATCGACCCTGGACCGTGGGATGAAGCGCATTTGGCAGCCCTGCTTGGCGCGATTGGCGATACCCCCGTCGATGCAATCGTGGTGACCCATACCCATAAGGATCATTCACCTCTGGCGCGAGACTTGAAGGCAGCGACCGGCGCGCCGATCATAGGTGCTGGGCCGCATCAGCTGGCCCGCCCGTTGCGCGATGGCGATGCCTCTTTGGATGTGGCTATCGACCAAGACCACGCGCCTGACCAGGTTCTCGTACACGGTGCCCGCCTTGAAGCTGGCGGCAGCACATTGCAGGTGGTCGCCACACCAGGCCACACGGTGAATCACCTTTGTTTTGGGTTGGACGGCACTGGTGTGCTGTTTTCCGGCGATCATGTGATGGCCTGGTCAACCAGTCTGATCGCACCGCCTGATGGTGATATGAGCGCTTATCTGGAAAGCTTGCAGCGTCTGTTGAAGCGCCAAGACACGCTCTATCTGCCCGGCCATGGCGCCAAGCTAAACGACCCGCTGAGTACTGTCGAAGCACTGTTTGACCACCGGATGAGCCGTGAGGCGGCAATTTTGGGGGCACTGGAATGCGATAGCCTGTCGATCAGCAGTCTGGTCGACCGGATGTATGAAGGGCTCGACCCACGCCTGCGCGGCGCGGCCGGCCTTTCGGTTTTGGCGCATTTGGAACGGTTGGAAGCATTGGGACAGGCTTCAAAGATCGAAGGATCCGATGCACTGTGGCACGCTGGGTCGGTGGCCTACGAGAGCCGCGATTAAAGGTCGGAGGCTGGTGGGGGTGTTGCTTCAATCGCCAGCAAGAAGCGCTGCACCACACCATCAAGCACCGGCGCGTTGGTGCCGAAATCATGCAGTGGGATGTTGGACAGCGCGCGTGCATCAATGGTGGAGCCTTCACCATCATCAAAAATACGAATGGCAATGTCGTGTTCTACCAGAAGGATCGAGCCAGGCACGCTAAACTCCGCATCGAAGCTCAGGCCATTTTCGGTCTCAATGCGTGCCAGCTCCCAGCCTGCTGAGGATGTCAGCGCTTCTAGCACTTCAGCGACATGCCAGCCGGGGCGCTCCACAAACTCAGTGGTTAGATCAGGATGCGCCAAGCGCAGACGGATGCGATCAGCCGGAGAGGCCGCATCAAGCGGCAGTTCAGCGTCCGCATTCTCGCTCTGCCCAAGCCGCTCAAACTGCGGCGGGTTGTTCACATTGGTGGCAAGGTCAGGATAGCTGGGTGTTTGGGTGACGATGTAGGTGAGCGCCGTCACGCTGACCAAAACCGGCAATGCCCAGATCAGCGCAAGGGTTGCATCGGCGGTGCCAAGCCCAGTGTTCGCCCAAATGTAATTCAAGCTGTAGATCGCCAGCGCCAAAGCAAGTGTGCCGAGCGCGGCGGACATGCCTAGGCCAACAAGAGCGCCAGGCAAAGTGATCACGCCAGCGCCCGCAAGCGCCACCGCTGCCACCAACACCATCAACGATAGAGCTGCCACCACGCGGGCGCGACGTGGTGCATTGAAGGGTTGTCTGATGGGGCGAAAGCGCATGCCGTGTGATGGCCTGAAACGATGCGGGAGGAGGCGAAGCTGGCGGGAGCTATGCCGAGAATTGCATCAATGGGCAAGCATTGCTGTGACGTAGATGCCACCTTGGCGATGTTGTGGACGGTGTTTTGACGTTCGTCACAGCTTTTGCCTTGGTTTGGCCGCAAGCGGGTGAGATCGGCTTTTCGCGCTGCACATACCGTGCAGATGACATTTTCTCATGAACAAAGGACAGAGATTCCAGTGACCCTCGCCACCTCCGGTGCCCAACAGTTTGACGACACATCCTACAACGACGCGTCTTATGGTACCGATACAGCACCGTCCGTCAAAACGGCGCTTGATTGCGACATCCTTACCCTCGCCCGTGATGCGCGCGCCCATGCGCGCGGCGCGCACAACAAAGCGGCAGAAAAGCGTGATCCGTTGGATGCGCTTTACAAGCCGCTGGGCAATAAAGATGTCGCCAGCGTGCTTGAGGCAGTGGGCCGCTAAGGACCCTCAACGTTCAGTTTGGTTACGGATAAAGGCGGGTGCTCGTCCATGGAGCGTCCGCCTTTTGTCGTTCGAAGACCACCCGGTCGTGCAGACGGAATTCACCGTCTTGCCAAAGCTCAAAAATCTGCGGTTCCAGCTGAAAGCCAGACCAATGCGGTGGACGTGGGATCGGTTTGCCTGTCTCATCCTCAGCACCATAATACTCATCCGTTAGCTTGGCGACGCGCTCACGCAGCGCATCGTTGGTTTCCAGCGGGCTTGATTGCTGTGAGGCCCATGCGCCGATGCGGCTGCCACGTGGACGGCTGGCAAAGTAGGCGTCGGCCACCGCATCGCTGACCTGGGCGATCGGCCCACGCACCCGCACCTGGCGCCGCAATGTTTTCCAATGAAAACACAAAGCGGCCTTCTTGGCGCCAAGAAGCTCCTGACCTTTGGCGCTTTCAAGATTGGTGTAAAAAACGAACCCGCTGCGCTCCACCGCTTTAACCAACACAATGCGCGCATTGGGCAGACCATCGGCATCGACGGTGGCCAAGCTTGCAGCATTGGGGTCGTTGGGCTCGTTGGCGCTGGCATCGGCTAGCCAAGCTTCGAAGACGGCGTAGGGATCGGCCGCATTGAGGAAATCGGTGCTCATTAACACTTCCCACAGGCTTTGGTGGAACACTGGATTATGGTTGATGTCGCCTGTTCGTGCGGCGTTGTCCAGCAGGATGGGGACAATCCGGCACAGTGTAATCGTCGCATGCCCCCAGCCATGGCCCGCCAGAGTTGTGCGTTTACGGGGTGCCCTATCATGTTTGATCAGCGTTGGAAGCGCATGACCATCGCGCCTTTGCGCCTTGTTGTGCCTGTTGGTATGGCGCTAGCCCTTAGCGGCTGCGCCAGCGTTTCGGTACCCTTTGGCGACGTGTTTGGGTCCAAACCCGAGCCGCTGCACACCGCATCCGTTGATGCACCTGACAGCAACACTGACGGCAGCTTGGACACAAGCATGCCACCAGAGCTGGCCGTGGCGCCTATTGAACCGGGCGCGCCAGGCGAAACGTCACAGCGCCCGATGGATGATTTGATTGCCAGCCTTCCAGCCGACAGTCAGACGCGTCTGTCGCTGAGCCAGGCTGACCTCAATGCCATGGGCAGTGCGTTGACCCATGTGCTGTCGAGCGATGATGACGCTGGCACCTTCTCGTGGTCGCACGAGGCCACCGGTCGTTCTGGACTGATGACCCCGTTCCGCCGCATGAGTTCCAACAGCGATGGTGCCTGTCGCGTGGTGAGCGTGGAGATCACCGACAACAACAATGACACCATTCTGCTCGCTGATGCCTGTTTGCAGGGCGATCAATGGGTGTTCGTGACCCCCCGCGCAGGTCAGGTTCTTTAGCCACAAAACCCAGCCAGCGCTGGAAAAAACGCGCTAATGCACCTACATGACGGTGGTAATTCTCTTCTCCCCCATTTCACCGGTGTGTTATGCGTGACCCCTATTCCGTTCTTGGTGTGTCCAAAGGTGCCGACAGCGCGGCCATCAAATCCGCGTACCGCAAGCTCGCCAAGAAGCTTCATCCTGATCAAAACCCCGACGACCCCAAGGCCAAAGAGCGCTTTGCAGAGGTCTCGGCGGCCTATGACGTTGTCGGTGATGATGAGAAGCGCCGCGCCTTTGATCGCGGTGAAATCGATGCTGAGGGCAACCCCACCATGGCGGGCTTCAACCCGTTTGGTGGTCGCGGCGGCTCACGCGCGCAAGGCGGGCCCAATCCGGGCTTTGAGGATATCTTTGCGACCTTCACCCAAGGGCGCGGGCCAGGCTATCGCAACGCCGGTTCCGGATTCAGCGGTGGCAGTGGCGGCGGTGGGGCAGAAGATATTCTGAAATCCATGTTCGGTGGCGGCGGTCCAGATATGGGCGGTCCGGGTGGTCCTGGCATGGGCGGCCAAGCCCGGTCGCGCCAACAGGCTCGCCCGAAAAAGGGCGGCGACATTAAAGTCAGCGCGCGGGTGAGCCTGGAAGAGGTGCTCGCCGCAGACAAAGTGCAAGTTGCCATCCCCGGTGAGGGCAATGTGAAGATCGCACTGCCCAAAGGCGTGGAAGACGGCCAAACCATTCGTTTGAAAGGCAAAGGCAAGCCCTCGCCCGCCGGTGGCGCTAGTGGCGATGCGCTGGTGACGGTGCGGTTTACCGCTCACCCCACGTTCAAAGCCGATGGCAGCACCCTTTTGATAGACCTGCCCGTCACATTGGACGAGGCGGTTCTGGGTGCACGCATCAGCGTTGCGACGCTGGACGGCACTGTTGCGCTGAACCTGCCGGAAAATGCTCAGTCGGGCCGCACGATGCGGCTCAAAGGCCGTGGTCTGCCGACAGCCAAAGATGGCGAGCGCGGCGACCTCATGATCAAGGTGCTGATCAAGCTGCCTGAAGAAGGCGATGACGCGTTGGCCGCGCTGATGAAGCGCTGGCGCACCGATGGTCGCTACAGCGCGCGCTAGAGTTAGGAACGCAAGCGGCGCAGCAGGTCGATTGATGGCTCACCAGTGGTCGGCAAGCCTTGGCTACGCTGATAATCGCTGATCGCCGCGCGCGAGTTGGGCCCGATCACTCCATCCACACCATCAGTGTCAAAGCCAAGGGCCGTCAGCCTCTCCTGAAGCTCCTTGCGGTCGGCTTTCGTTAGACCGTTTGCATCGGGTGGGAAGGGCGTTTGCAGAGGCCCGGCGCCTGCAATTCGGTCTGCCAGATGGCCGACGCCAATCGCATAGGAGTTGGAGTTGTTGTAGCGCTTGATAACCCGGAAATTGTCGGTCACTGCAAAACGTGGGCCACCGGCCTGTGGCTGAATGATCTGCCCGCCAGAGGAACCATTTGTGACCTCTTGTCCCCAGCGCACACCGCGGGTCCACCCCATCTGTTGAAGATAGGCCGCAGCGGAGGCCAGCGCATCGGTGGGATCATCGGACCAGATGTCACGACGACCATCGCCGGTGAAATCAACCGCATAGGCTTCGTACGTGGTCGGGATGAACTGGGTGTGCCCCATGGCGCCCGCCCAGCTTCCGGCCATAAGTGGCGCTGGAATATCGCCATTCTGCAGGATTTTGAGCGCCGCAATGAGCTGACGCTCAAAGAACCTGCCACGCCGCCCGTCAAAGGCCAGGGTTGATGTGGCCGAAATGACCGAAATGTTGCCGCGTCGCTCACCAAAGGAGCTTTCAAGGCCCCAAATCGCGGTGATGATCTCCGCGTCCACGCCATAGGTTTCTTCAAGGCGTGCCAGCACATTGCGATGGAAGGTGAAGGCGGTCCGGCCATTGCGCACGCGTTCATCGGAGGCTGCAATCGCCAGATAGTCTTCGAGTGTGCGGGTGAATTCGGTTTGGTTCCTGTCACGGGTCACAACGCCTGGCAGAAAGCCGGCATTGCTGAATGCTGTATCGAGCGTGGCATCAGAAACGCCTGCCGCCCGCGCGCGTGGCATGAAGGATGAAACCCACGCATCATAAGCCGCGTTGGGTGTTGGCCGCAGATCATCGGCCAGTTGGTCGCCGGCATACCCATAGGCATCCACAAGACCGCCGCTAGCACAGCCGCTCAGAGCTGTTGCAAGCATTCCAAGTCCAAAGGTTCGACGGGTCACAGGCATGATCTATCCTACCAAGAATATCGGCTTCAAAGCGCGTTCAGAATCAGTATGACGTTCATAACGGCCACCTTATGCCAATAGAATTAACGCGGCGACTGGATGGCACCAAAACTGTGCTTGGGCCCTCACCCGATTGGGCAAGGGTTGAAAGGTTGATCGCCAAGCTGCGCCTGTGACACTCTAACAGGCAACATCCAAGCGGCAGAAGCTGCCAACGCGCCCAACGGTTATCTGTTGGCGCACAGAGGAGCCATCGGGAACCGGCATGCACCAGACGCTTTACCTGTCGCATCCAAGTTACCTGGATCATGCAACGCCTGCGGGGCATCCCGAACGGCCTGATCGTATTCGTGCGATTGATCGGGCGCTGGAAGCAGAAAAATTCATGGGGCTTGATCGCGATGTGGCGCCCTGGGGCACACTGGATCAGGTGGCGTATGCTCATCCACTCAATTACGCCACAGGTATTCGCGATGCTTGCCCGGAAGAAGGCTTGGTGCGCATCGATTCCGACACCACCGTTTCACCTGGTACATGGGAAGCAGCCCTGCGTGCTGTCGGCGCTGCCTGCCAAGCGGTGGATGAGGTGATGACGCGCAAGGTGAAGAACGCTTTTTCCGCTTCACGTCCGCCTGGTCACCACGCTGAATACGCCCAGTCGATGGGCTTTTGCTTTTTCAACAATGCGGCGATCGCGGCGCGCCATGCGCAGGCTGAGCATGGGGCTGAGCGGGTGGCGGTGATCGATTTTGATGTTCACCACGGCAATGGCACGCAGCACATTTTGTGGAACGATCCGACGATCATGTACGCATCCACACATCAGGCTCCATTATATCCTGGCACCGGCGCGGTGATCGAAACCGGCGAGCACGACACCATCGTTAACGCGCCCCTAGCGTCCGGCGATGGCGCTGAGCAGTTCAATGGCGCGATGCTGGAGGTGCTGTTGCCACGCCTGCATGCGTTCAAACCTGATTTGTTGGTCATTTCAGCTGGCTTTGACATGCACACGCGCGACCCCCTGGCCAACATCCATCTGCACGAGGCTGATTTCATGTGGGTGACGGAGCAGCTGATGGAGCTTGCTGAGCAGACCGCTGGTGGCCGTGTCGTCTCGCTGCTGGAAGGCGGGTATGATTTGCAAGGGCTTTCGCGCTCTGTGGCTGCGCATGTTGAGACTCTTATGCAGGCTTAATTGCGCCTGATCTCTTGACCTTACGTGCCCGATCCCGCCACGCTTTATCAGACAAGATAGGAGCTTGTGCATGAGCGAATCGAATGAGCCAACCGTCGACACTTTGACGTTTGAAACCGCAATGGCCGAGCTTGAGCGCATTGTGGATCGGTTGGAGCGTGGCGAGGTGGCGCTGGAAGATTCCATCGCCATCTATGAGCGCGGCGAAGCGCTGAAAGGCCGCTGCGAGGCGTTGTTGAAGGCAGCCGAAGAACGGGTGGAGAAAATCCGCCTCTCATCCTCCGGTGAGGCGGCGGGCACCGAGCCGCTCGACTCCTAACCGATGCGTGGGTCCTAAAAAATGCTTGGACCATTTGCGCTGTTTTGTGGCGTGGTCATCTTGATTGGCTGGGTGTTCCTGATCCGTGATTGGATTGCGAGCGCCAACTGGAACTCGGTGCGCGGCACCGTGCGTGGCGTGGACGTGACGCCAACACAGCGCACCGATCCTTATCGTCCTTGGCAGCAGACCGACGGTTTTGGGGCTGTTGTCCGCTATGCCTATGAGGTTGATGAGCAAACCTATGTGGGTGAGCGGTTTTCAGCCACCCGGGCGCCGTTTTTTGCCACCGAAACCGATGCCAACACCTATTTGCAGCGTTTTCCTCTGCATTCGCATCTGACGGTGCGGGTTGATCCAGGCAACCCCAAGCAGACCGTGCTGCAACGCCAACTCTCGGCAGCCGATGCATTGCCAGGCTATCTGGGCATGGGCTGCATTATGATTGGCTTGCTGCTGCTCTGATCGTTTTTTGAAACGACAAACGCTTGAATGTTCGCCAATTATCGACAGTCTGTCCTGAGCTCAGCGCATCGACAACGGCCTAAGCCGCCCCTATTTTTCTATCATCTCTCTTGTTCACGAAAGGCCGATGGCGATGAGCTGGCAACCCGATCTTGATCCTACACTTGGCGATCCAAAATCCTGCGATGCCATTGAAACGCTGATTGTGCCGCGCTCGCGTGATTTGGGTGGATTTGAGGTGCGTCGCGCCCTGCCCTCAGCCAAGCGGCAGATGGTTGGGCCGTTCATTTTCTTCGATCAGATGGGCCCGGCGGAGTTTCTGGTGGGCGGCGGCATTGATGTGCGCCCGCACCCCCATATCGGACTGGCGACCGTTACTTATCTGTTTGACGGCGAGGTGATGCATCGCGATTCGCTGGGCACTGAGCTTTCCATCAAACCAGGCGAACTGAACCTGATGTCGGCAGGCAAGGGCATTGTGCACTCGGAGCGTACATCTGAGGCTGCCAAAGCTTTGGGACCGAAACTGTTCGGCATCCAAAGCTGGGTGGCGTTGCCTGAAAACCATGAAGAATCTGCTCCAGCTTTCATCCACTACAGTGCCGATGAGCTGCCCATGCTCAACGATCACGGTGTGAGCCTGCGGGTGGTGGCTGGCGAAGTGATGGGCGTGAAAGCGCCGACGCAAACCGCGTGGCCAACGCTCTATGCCGATGCGGTGCTGGCGCCAGGTGCGTCTATTCCGCTGGACCCGACTTATGATGAGCGCGCGATTTACACCGTGAAAGGCACCGTTGAGATAGCAGGCGATAGTTTTGGCCCAGGCCAACTGCTGGTGTTCCGCCCTGGCGATACAATCACCATCAAAGCCAGCGATGATGTGCGGTTCATCATTCTTGGTGGCGAGCCGATGGATTCCAAGCGCTATATCTGGTGGAATTTTGTGTCTTCGTCGAAAGAACGCATTGAACAAGCCAAGGCAGACTGGAAAGAGAAACGCTTCGATATCGTTCCCGGGGATGAGGAAGAGTTCATCCCGCTGCCTGACTGATGCCATCCACCAGGGTTGGCGTATCTTCAACGAAAGTCAAACATGTTGGACACTAGAAGTGTCAGACTTTCTTTACAGTCAAAGTCGGCGTAGGGTGGATGGTACCGTTCCCCCTACGCGTCATGATGGCGCGTCTTATTGGCTCAATTGATGCGCTAGTGTGACCCGATGGATATGATTGAACGCCCCGATACCCCGCTCCTTGATGCAATCGCCAACCCCAGCGATCTGAAAGGCTTATCGCATGATGAGCTTGCCAACATTGCCGAGGAAGTGCGCGCGGAGATGATCTCTGCCGTGTCCGTAACCGGTGGCCATCTGGGTGCCGGGCTTGGCGTGGTGGAACTGACTGTGGCGCTGCATGCGGTGTTCGACACTCCCAATGACAAGCTGATCTGGGATGTTGGCCACCAGTGCTACCCTCACAAGATTCTCACCGGGCGGCGTGACCGTATCCGCACCATTCGCCAGGGTGGTGGCCTGTCTGGTTTTACCAAGCGTGCTGAGAGCCCCTACGATCCGTTTGGCGCTGCGCACTCTTCCACCTCCATTTCGGCGGGGCTCGGCATGGCTGTTGCGCGCGATCTGACCGGGCGGCACAACAATGTGGTTTCGGTGATCGGCGATGGGTCGATGTCGGCGGGCATGGCCTATGAGGCCATGAACAATGCCGGCGCGATGGATGCGCGGCTCATCGTCATCCTCAATGACAATGATATGTCGATTGCCCCACCAACCGGTGCCATGAGCGCCTATTTGGCTCGACTGGTCTCCGGCAACACCTATCGCTCGGTACGGGAAGGCTTGAAACGGGTGGCAGAGAAACTGCCGCCCTATTGGCACAAAAAAGCGGCGCAAGCTGAAGAGTTCACCCGCTCGTTTTTCACTGGCGGCACGATGTTCGAGGAGCTTGGCTTCTACTATGTCGGACCGATTGATGGGCACAACATCCATCATCTAATGCCTGTGCTGGAAAATGTGCGTGATAGCGAACAGGGCCCGATATTGGTTCATGTGCGCACACAAAAGGGCAAAGGCTACGGCCCAGCTGAAGCCTCCTCTGACAAGTATCACGGCGTTTCAAAATTCAACGTCATCACTGGCGAGCAAGCCAAGAGCAAGCCCAACGCGCCAGCCTACACGCGCGTCTTTGGCCAATCGCTGATTCGCGAGGCTGAAGAAGACAACCGTGTTGTTGGCATCACGGCAGCGATGCCTGGCGGCACCGGCATTGATATGTTTGGTCAGGCCTTTCCAACACGTACCTTTGATGTTGGCATTGCCGAGCAGCACGCGGTGACGTTCGCGGCGGGTATGGCAAGTGATGGCATGAAGCCGTTCTGCGCCATCTACTCCACTTTCCTGCAACGCGGGTACGATCAGGTGGTGCACGATGTGTCGATCCAGGGCCTACCCGTGCGCTTCCCCATTGACCGTGCTGGCCTGGTTGGCGCCGATGGCCCCACACATGCTGGCTCGTTCGATATTGCTTATCTCGGATGCCTGCCCGGCTTCACCATCATGGCAGCAGGCGATGAAGCGGAACTTGTGCACATGGTGCGTACGGCGGCCGCCTATGATGAAGGGCCGATTGCCTTCCGCTACCCCCGTGGTGAAGGCGTGGGTGTTGATTTGCCGGATCGTGGATCGGTTCTTGAAATCGGCAAGGGCCGGATCGTGCGCGAGGGTTCGACTGTCGCCATCCTATCGCTTGGTTCGCGCCTGAAAGATGCGCTCATCGCAGCTGACACGCTGGAAACCGAAGGGCTCTCAACCACTGTTGCAGATGCGCGCTTTGCTAAGCCGCTGGATATTGATCTGGTATCCCGTCTCGCCCGTGAGCACGAAGTGCTGATCACGGTTGAAGAAGGTTCTATGGGTGGGTTCGGCTCGTTCGTTCTGCACGCGCTCAATGATGCAGCGCTGCTGGATGGCCGGTTGAAGCTCGCCACTTTGACGCTGCCGGATCGCTACATTGATCAGGACAGCCCTGCCAAAATGGTGGCTGAGGCAGGCCTTGATGCAGATGGTATTGTGCGCAGCGTCTTTAAGCTGCTAGGGCGCGATGAGTATGTTGCCCCTGTAAGAGCCTAACCGGCTGCGGGGCAAGGCCCCGCAAAGCAGGCGCAGCAATGAGCGCACTTTCGCCCTTTATCGCATTGCTCATGTCCACAGCATTGCTGGTGTCGGGCTATTCGCTGCAAAACGCGCTGATTCCCCTTCGTGGAGAAGCTGAAGCATTTGGCGCTTTTTGGGTTGGTGGCCTGGGATCAGGCTTTTTCCTTGGTTTTGCGCTGGGGTGTTGGTTTGCACCGGCTTTGGTCGCGCGCGCCGGGCATATTCGCGTCTTTGCTGCCTTCGTTGGGCTTGTGTCCGGCACAATCCTTCTGCACCCGCTTGCCATTGAGCCAGCCTTCTGGGTGGTGCTGCGGATGATCACCGGCTTTGCGATGGCCGCGCTCTACATCATTTTGGAAAGCTGGTTGAACGAGCGCACCGACAACGCAAATCGCGGCACGGTCATGTCGGTCTATGTGATGATCAACTTCGCCATGATTGCCGCGGGTCAGATGCTTCTGACAACCTATCCGCTTGATAGTTTTGCTCTTTTCACCATCGCATCGGTCTTGATCTCGTTTGCCGCGCTTCCCTTGGCCTTGAGCCGCGCGACCCAACCCGCGCCGCTCTATGAGGTACGCCTCAACATTCGCAAGGTCTTCAAGACCTCGCCAGTAGGCCTTATCAGCATCATCGGCGTTGGCCTCACCACGGGAAGTTTCTGGGCTTTCGGTGGCGTGTACGCAACGCGTTCGGGCATGGACAGCGATGGCGCGGCTCTCTTTTTGTCCATTGCCATTTTGGGAGCAGCCCTCTTTCAATGGCCGATTGGCCGTTTGTCCGACAAAATTGATCGTCGCTTTGTGATGGTCGCACTGAACATCGCTGCGATGGTGGTTAGTTTGATGGTGAGCGTGCTCAGTCCCGATCAACCCAGTCTGATTCTGCTGGCTGGTTTCCTGTTCGGTGCCGTCGTTTTTCCATCCTATGCTTTGTCGGTCGCCCATACCTTTGACCATGCAGACGCCGATCAGCACGTCACCTTGGCGTCGGGCCTGCTGCTGGCCTTCGCGCTGGGATCAACCGTCGGACCCCTGGCAGCATCGCTTGCCGTGGATCACTTTGGCGGCGCAGGTTTGTTCGCCTATGCGGCAGGTGTGCAGGCCATCATGGCGGTGTTCCTTGGCTTTCGCATCACGCAGCGCGAGGCTATTGCTGAGGAAGACAAAGAAGACTTCACGCTGTACGCCACCGCGCCGGTTGGTGCGGTTCTGGTGGATTCAGAGCTGGGTGATCAGGATATTGACCTGTTCGAGCCTGAACCGGTCGTTTTTGATCCTGATACCGAAGATGACGATGATGAAAACACCGAAGACGGCAAAAACAACGGCCCTGCGGCATAGGGTAAGCTTGCGCGCCGGAACAAGGGGCGGGATAACGCTGCTATGAGACTGTTCGCCGCCCTGACCATGCTTCGCCAGCCGCTTGCGGCACTGGCACTGTGCGCCTTGTTGGGCCAGCAGATGGTTGGGTTTGTGCTCACCGCATCCCCAGCGATGGCCATTGAGAGCGGTTTCTCGCTCTGCCTCTCCGGCCCACCGACTCCCGATGATGACCCCAAAGATATGATCAGCGGTGCAGGCTTTTGCCCCTGCACACTGACCGTTGGTCTTGCGTTTTTGCTGCCACCAGCACCGCTGATTGAAGCGTCGGTGACACCACTGCTCGGGCTTTCCTTTGCTAGTCAAGACAGCCTGTTGACCGACGGTCCTCCCACCGGTCCACCACCGGCGCGGGCGCCACCTGCCACCCTTCACAGCTGAACGATTTTCCTCTTTTTCGTCTTTGTGAAGGACACCTAAAATGACCAAATCTCTTCTCGTTGCGGCGAGCGCGCTGGCGTTTGCTTTCTCCTCTTCAGCTGCTCTGGCCCATGATCACGGGCACGGTGATGATCACGCCATGCACGATGGGATGACAGTGAGTGTTGGTGCGCTAGAACTCTCCGAGCTGCGCACACTGGAAACACCACCCAATGCCCGTAACGCTGGTGGTTTTGTGACCATCGTGAACACCGGCGATGTGGACAATCGATTGGTTTCAGCCACCTCGCCTGTGTCTGAGCGAGTGGAATTGCACACCATGACCATGGACGGCGATGTGATGCGCATGCGTGAATTGGAAGACGGTATCGCGCTGCCAGCGGGTGAGATGGTGGAACTGAAACCGGGTGGCCTGCACGTAATGTTTATCGGCCTCAGCGGACCATTTGTGACCGGTGAAACGGTGCCTATAACGCTGACGTTTGAAAGCGGTGACACACAGGAACTGATCATGCCCGTTATGGAGCGCACCATGGAGATGATGCATGGTGACGATGATGATCACAGCAGCCATGGGAGCCACAATTGATGCAAACGATGCGTATCATCCTTTGGGGTGCGGTTGCGCTCATCGTGTTGGGCATGGGCGCGTTTTTAGCGCTCACCACCATGCGTGGCCAAGCACCCGATCAGAGCGCCCTCTATGAAGGGGTCGACAGTGTTGGCGGTCCTTTCACCCTGGTGCGATCAGACACCGGCGAGACGGTGACGCAAGAGGATTTTGCCGACAAACCCAAGGCGATTTTCTTCGGATTCACCTATTGCCCGGATGTTTGCCCGACCACGCTGTTTGAGCTGTCAACCTATCTTGATCAGCTTGGACCACTGGCCGACGACATCCATGTTCTGATGGTCACCATTGATCCTGAGCGCGACACGCCGGAGTTTTTGGAACAGTATGTTGCTGCCTTCTCCGACACCATTGTCGGGCTCACCGGCACGAGCGAAGCGGTGGATGAGGCGGTGGCAAACTACCGCGTCTATGCCCGACGGGTGGAACTGGATGATGGCGATTACACCATGGACCACACCGCCTCGATCTTTCTGATGAACGAGGACAACCAGTTGGTGGGCACCATTGCCTACCAGGAAAACCATGAAACGGCGTTTCCCAAGCTGGAGCGGTTGGCACGCATGGGCAGCTAGGACGCCGCCTTTCTTCAGGCTGCTGTCTTCAGGCTGCGACACTTTACGTGGATGGCGGGCCCTTGCCGGGGCTCGCCATTGGCACCACATTCTCCTGTATCATGTGCAGGAGCAACCATGGCTGAGCCCAATCCACTAAGCCTATCGAAGCTAGCCACGCGCGCACGCTACATCGCGCGCCAAGGCACGCGGGTTGGCTGGTATGCCGGCCAAGCGTATCGCATGCGGCAGATGCAACGCCGTGCCGTTGAGCGCGATCCAAGCCTGAAACCCGATGTCCAAGCCCCCGACAGCAACGTGCCCGGCGTGCCGGAGCTGTTGCGCGGTGTGGCGGCACTGTCAGCGCGTGATCTTTCCAACATCGAAGCTGGGATTTATCCCACCCCACGTGAGAATGAACGCTGGGTGGATCGGATTCGCGATGCCCGCGCGTTCTTTGCCGATGCACCTGATGTCGCCCGTAGGCGTGCCGAGAAGCGTCACCAGGAAGCCCGTGAGGCGCCGCAGGCTGACAAACGCCCGCGCTACTACCAG
Organism: Pseudomonadota bacterium; assembly: GCA_039814945.1. GTDB lineage: Bacteria > Pseudomonadota > Alphaproteobacteria > Rhizobiales > MH13 > MH13. The sequence continues at coordinate 29,654 of JBCCAF010000015.1, read as the reverse complement.
CAGAATTTCCATTTCCAGACCGATGGCTGGATGAGCGAAGAGTCCGCGCGGCTCTACGATACGCAGGTGGAGGTGCTCTTCACCGGTGCCACAGCTGCCATGCGGCGCATGGGGTTGGTGCCGGTTGCGGACTGGATGAAGGGTAAGGATCAGCGTCAGTTGAAAGCGGTTGATCTTGCCACTGGACCCGGCAATTTCGCCGATGCGTTGTCGCAAGCTTATCCGCGTATGCCGCTGATCGCGCTGGACCTTTCAGAAGCTTATGCGAACCATGCCGTGAAACGTTTCAAACGCTACCGCCACCAGCAAGGCATGGTGGCCAAGGCTGAAGAGATGCCGTTTGCCGAAGGGTCATTGGACCTGACATCAGCGGTGTTCCTGTTTCATGAGCTGCCGCCAAAAATTCGCGTCGCTGTCGCCCAAGAGATTGCCCGTGTGTTGAAGCCAGGCGGACTGTTTGTGTTTGTCGACAGTCTTCAGCCGGGCGATACACCTGCCTATGACGGGCTGCTGGAGCTGTTTCCGCAGCTCTTCCACGAGCCCTATTACACCACCTATGCAACCACGAATTTGGTGGAGCTGTTCGAAGAGGCAGGCCTTAGAACCGTGCACGAGGACACTGCGTTCTTTTCAAAGGTTTTGGCGTTCGAAAAACCGGGCTAGTTGATGTCGATGTCTAGCCCCAGATCGAGTGATGGCGCGGAACTTGTGAGCCAACCGGACGAAATATAGTCCACGCCACTCTCTGCGACGCTCGCAATGGTCTCAAGCGTGATGCCACCGGAGGCTTCCAAGATCACCGGCTTACCGCCAGCGTGCTGGTTCATCGCCACGCCTTTGGCGAGTGTTTCTGGTGGCATGTTGTCAAGCATGACCACGTCAGGACGCTCAGCATCGGCCAGCGACAAAATCAGCGCGAATTGATCGAGTGTATCGACCTCAATCTCGATGGCCATCAGATGCCCGGCATAGGCTTTGGCAGCCCTGACCGCTTCCACCACGCCGCCACAGACCGCAATGTGGTTGTCTTTGATCAGGATCGCATCATCCAACCCAAAGCGGTGGTTCGACCCGCCACCTTTGCGCACGGCGTATTTCTGCACCGCGCGCAAACCCGGTAACGTCTTGCGGGTGCACGTCACTTTGGCTGACGTATGGGCGATGGCATCGGCAAATGTCTGCGTGGCCGTGGCGATGCCTGAGAGGTGGGTGAGGAAGTTTAGCGCCACGCGCTCTGCCGACAGAAGCAAAATAGCTGGGCCGGAAATGCGCGCCACAACATCGCCCGGCTCCACACGTGCGCCATCATTCAATTCGTTGGCGAATGATAGCCCCTCCCCGATTTGCCGAAACGCAGCCTCTGCCAGCGGCAGCCCGGCGATGGTGCCGGGCACCCGCGCGCGAATGACAGCTTCCGCCCATGCACCTTCGGGCAGGCAGGCCTGGCTTGTGACATCCCCTGCCCGGCCCAGATCTTCGAGCAGTGCCACTTTGACGACCTCATCAACGATGGGGCGGGGCAAATCATTTTGGACGAAGGACATGGGGAACCTTAGCGGTTAGTCTCAAGCGGCGTGCGACACGTCATCAACCGCCGCCCTTAAATTGGCAAGGGTCCAGAAGGACCGTTTGGCTTGTCCTGGGTCTGTGTCGGGATAATCGGCGCGTGCGTGGCCGCCGCGGCTCTCGGTGCGTTTGAGTGCACTGGCCGTCACGATCCAAGCTGCTAGCGCCATGTTGCGCACAGAGAGGTTGATCGCATTGTCTTTGACGCCGCCAAGTGTTTCCAGCGCAGCCGCCAAGCCTTCGCCATTGCGTTCAACGCCGACATGCTGACCCATCACCATGCGGATGGCGCGCATCGCTTCCTCATCGGAATGCGAGAGCACCACCGATCCGGTGCTCGCTCCCACTTCGGCGTGGCGCAGTTCCGGCACCGGCATCAAGCGCAGAATGTCTTCAGCAATACGAGCGGAGAACACCACCGCTTCGAGCAGCGAGTTGGAGGCCAAGCGGTTGGCGCCATGGGCACCGGTGGAGGACACTTCGCCCGCCGCCCAAAGCCCATCCAGTGAGGTGCGGCCGTACGCATCGGTGAGGATGCCGCCCATGTGATAATGCGCGGCAGGTTCCACTGGTAGCGGTTCTTTGACCGGATCGATGCCAGCTTCCATTGCGCTTTCATAAACGGTCGGAAACATCTCAGGAAACTTGGCACCAATCGCCTCGCGGCAATCCAGAAACGCGCCCTTGCCTGACTGAACAGCACGGTGGATGGCGCGGGCGACGATGTCGCGTGGGGCCAGTTCCAAATCGTCATGCACGCCTTCCATCAGCCGTGTGCCATCACCGTAGTGCAGCGTGGCGCCCTTGCCGCGCAATGCCTCGGTGGCGAGCGGCGCGGGGTCTTTGCCCACAGCCAAGGCGGTGGGGTGAAACTGCACGAACTCCGCATCGGCAATGATCGCGCCAGCGCGTGCTGCCATCGCGAGGCCCTGGCCGCGCGCTTCCACAGGGTTGGTGGTGACAGCATACAATCCGCCAGTTCCGCCGGAGGTTAGAACCACGGCACGGGTGTGCAGCGTGGTTGGCACCTCGGCTTGGCCGGCATCCCCGCGCGATTGCAGACCCACAACTTGGCGACCTTCGGTAAGGATCGCTTCCACCACATGGTTTTCAATCACACGAATGGAGGGTGTGTTGGCCACGGTCTCGATCAAGGCGGCCATGATGGCTTTGCCTGCCCTATCGCCTTGCACATGCACGATGCGGTCCACCGAATGCGCCGCCTCGCGGCCAAAGGTGAGGCGGCCTTGAAGATCAGTATCGAAGGGTACGCCATAGGTGAGTAGGTCTTGGATACGGACGTTGGCTTCTTTGACCAAAAGTTCGGCCATGGCTTCGTCCACCAACCCAGCACCGGCAGCAATCGTGTCCGCCAGATGGGATTGCCACGTGTCGCCCTCGGCAATGGCCGCAGCGATACCACCCTGCGCCCAGGCCGAAGATGCGCCTATGCCCAAAGGCGCGGCGGTGACCACAGTCACCGGGCGTGGGGCCATTTTCAGGGCACAGAAGAGCCCCGCCAAGCCACCACCGACAATGACAACGTCATCGACAAACATATCCATATCGCTCGCCTTACTGCTCGCGTTTTAATTGTTGAGGTTCACCATCGCTTCAACAGAAGCGCGCGCGCGCTTGGCCATTTCTGGTGCAATCAGAACCTCACCTTCCATGGTGAGCAGTGTATCAAGGATTTTGGGCAATGTGATGCGCTTCATGTGCGGGCAGAGATTGCACGGGCGCACAAACTCAACATCGGGTGCCGAAGCCGCGACATTGTCGGCCATGGAACACTCGGTGACCATCAGCACTTTGCCCTGACCGTGCTCAACCACCCAATCGATGATACCAGCAGTCGAACCGGTGTAATCAGCCTCAGCGATCACATCGGGTGGGCATTCTGGGTGGGCGATCACTTTGATGGACGGATCGGACGCTTTGTAATCGCGCAGCTCTGCCCCAGTGAAACGCTCATGCACTTCGCACGCACCTTTCCAAGCAATGATGTCCACCTCGGTTTGGGTCGCAACCCAACGTGCCAGATACTGATCGGGCAAAAAGATCACCCGCTCTGTGCCCAAGCTCTCAACCACCTGCACGGCGTTGGACGAGGTGCAGCAGATATCCACCTCAGCCTTCACGTCAGCCGATGTGTTCACATAGGCGACCACGGGCACGCCAGGATAAGCCGCTTTCAACGCGCGAACGTCAGCGCCAGTGATCGAGGAAGCCAGCGAACAACCGGCTTTCATATCCGGAATGAGAACCGTTTTCTCAGGGTTCAGCAGCTTGGATGTTTCGGCCATGAAGTGCACACCGCACTGGATGATGATGTCGGCATCCACGTTGGTGGCTTCTCTGGCCAATTGTAGCGAGTCCCCAACAATATCCGACACGCCGTGGAAAATTTCCGGCGTCTGATAGTTGTGCGCCAAAATGGCGGCGCCGCGAACCTTTTTCAGCTCGTTGATCGCCTTGATGTAAGGCGCATGCACCGGCCACTCGATGCGTGGAATGGCGTGGCTCATCTTTTCATAAAGATGGCCAACAGCCGCCTCCACTTCAGGCGTGTAGGTGAGGTCCGGCATCGGCAAGCGCTCAAACGTGCGCAAAGGTGCAGGCGCCGGAGCATCGTGCCAGTCGGGGGTGGGAACACGGGTGAGCGTACGTGGGCTTTCCACGCGAAACTCGCGTTCTTGCAAGCCGGGGTCCTGAACAGCTGTCATGATCTGCCTCCTCCAGGCAAACGCCCCAGTTTTCTGACTGACTGAACTGTCTCAAATGGGGCTATTTCTCATTTAGAGCATAAGTCCGACATGCAGGCTTCTGCTCATGTTGAGTTTTAGTATAGGGATTTTCTCTCCCTCTTGCAAGGTGGGCTGGGGACTGAACCGTCCGGTACGGCTGTCAGCACTTACCTCAGATGCAGCAAGTGCGCGGTTTCGCTGACCGCCAGGTTCAAATTTCTTGATGCGAGCTTGAAAGAAATTGCGTTGGTGAGAGCAATCGAACCAGTGTAGCTAAGACTCTGAAAGGGCGGCCCGGCCCTCATTCTCTTACCAATGGTGCCCAAGATGGCGAATCAAGCTCAATCCCCTGCCCCGTCATCCGGTGGTTCTGGTGCGACGATGACCGCTCTTTGGCTGGTCATCATCTGCGGCTGCCTGATCTCCCTGCTTTCCTTCGGTCCACGCTCCATTCTTGGGCTGTTTCTGGTGCCGATGACCGAAACCCAAGGTTGGAGCCGTGAGGTTTTTGCGCTCTCCTTGGCCATTCAGAACTTGATGTGGGGTCTTGGGCAGCCTTTCGCGGGGGCGGTTGCTGATCGCTACGGCACCGCCCGTGTTCTTGCGCTTGGCGGGCTGGTGTACGCTGGCGGTCTTGTGATCATGGCATGGGCGCCCTCACCTGCCTGGCTGCACGTCTCAGCAGGTTTGATGATCGGCCTTGGCATGGCCGCAGCGTCCTTCTCCATCGTGCTGGCAGCCTTTGGGCGGCGGGTTCCGCCGGAAAAACGCCCGATGGTGTTTGGTATCGGCACGGCGGCTGGTTCCATGGGCCAATTTCTGTTCGCACCGATGGGCCGGGCGTTCATTGCCGACTATGGCTGGGAACAGGCACTGATCTTGCTCGGCGTTATTATGCTCGCCATCCCGGTGCTTGCTTTGGCGTTGCGCGGACGCTCTGATCAGGGCGCGGCTGCCGATTACATCAAAGACCAAACGCTTACCCAGGCTGTTAAACAAGCGTTCGCCCACCGCTCCTATGTGCTCTTGGTCATTGGCTTTTTCGTATGCGGGTTCCACGTGGCGTTTATCACTGCCCATATGCCTGCCTATCTGGAAGATCTTGGGATGGACCCAACGCTGGGCGCTTGGTCGCTGGCGTTGATTGGCCTGTTCAACGTTATCGGCTCGCTGGCATCAGGTGTGATTGCGGGCAAATACTCCAACCCGATTTTCTTGGCTTTCATCTATCTGGCGCGCGCGGCGGTCATTGGATTGTTCCTCGTTTTGCCGATCTCACCGCTCACGGTGCTCGTGTTTTCAGCGACCATGGGCTTGCTCTGGCTCTCCACCGTACCGCCGACGTCAGCGCTGGTGGCCATCATGTTTGGGCCAAAATACATGGCAACGCTGATGGGCATTGTGTTCTTCAACCATCAGGTAGGCGCATTTCTGGGGGTATGGCTTGGCGGGCGGCTTTACGACACCACCGGCTCTTATGATGTGGTCTGGTATCTGGGTATCGCTCTTGGCATTTTTGCTGCCATCGTGCATTGGCCTATTAAAGAGGCGCGGGCGGATACTCCGATTGCCTCGCCCGCCGAGTAAAGGATGCCGATCATGAGCCTGCCGACCGAGCCGTTCAACGCCATTTGGATCACCAGCGACGATGGCAAGCGCGCCAAGCCTGCCGTGGTTCATGAAATCACGCTAGATGATTTGATGCCTGGCGATGTGACGCTGAAAGTCAGCCACACGACGGTGAACTTCAAAGATGGTTTGGCGATGACGGCCAAAGGGCCGATTGCGCGCAAATTCCCGATGATCCCTGGCGTTGATATGGCAGGCACAGTGATCGCCTCAGACCGAGAAGACTTCAAAGAAGGCGATGAGGTGATCCTCAACGGCTTCGGTGTTGGCGAGGGTCATATGGGCGCCTACGCCTCCTATGCCCGGGTCTCAGGCGATTGGTTGATCCACCGCCCCGCCGGCCTTACCGCTGCGCAGGCGATGGCCATAGGCACGGCGGGCTACACCGCGATGCTCTGCGTGATGGCGCTCGATAAAGCCGGTGTGAAACCAGATGATGGACCGGTGCTGGTCACCGGCGCGGCAGGCGGGGTTGGGTCCGTTGCTGTCGCGATCCTGGCCGCGCGCGGCTATCACGTCGTTGCCTCCACGGGTCGTCCCGAAGAAGAAGACTATTTGAAGGGCCTGGGTGCAGCGGAGATTGTCGACCGCAATGAATTCAACGGCGATGTGCGCCCACTCTCGCGGGAAAAATGGGCAGGGGCCGTGGATGCCGTTGGCTCCAAAACACTCGCCAACGTGCTCTCCCAAGTGAAGTATGGTGGTGCGGTTGCCGCCTGCGGCCTGGCCCAAGGTGGCGATCTGCCATCTTTCGTACACCCGTTCATTTTGCGGGCCGTGCAGCTGATCGGCGTCGAATCGGTGATGACGCCGATCTCGGTACGCAAGGCGGCCTATGATCAGCTGACCAAAGATCTCGATATGGCCAAGCTGGATGCGATGACCACGCATATCGGGTTTGACGATTTGCTCGATGCTGGTCAGCAGATCATGGACGGCAAAGTACGCGGTCGGTTGGTCGCCACGCTTTAGTTGAAGCGGCTAGCGGACAACCTCAATCACATCGCTTACCGGCGCATGAACTGCGCTGGTGCGCACCTCTTGGGCGAGGCCGGCCTCTAACGTCGGCACTTTGGTTTGCGCATAGCGCAGCATTTCCACGCGCTGGGCCAGATCGTGGATCGGCGCGACCTCACCCTTGATGTCGGACATCATCCAACCTGCCGTCATGCCCGCCATCATCGCAGGCACCATGATGGCGCAAAGCGTGCGCGCATAGCGTGTGTAAAAACGTTTCGATGTGTGGGCGGGCATTGTGCCTTTTGGCATTCTGCGCCCGTCCATTTCAGCCAGTCCCTGCATTCAAACTCACCATGTGTTGCTCGTTGGTGTCGAGGGACAAGTAGCACGAGCAGGCCGGAAAAACCGTTACCGATTGTGGCGACAGCGTGGCAATCGCAAGGCATACCGAACAAGCGGTAAACGGGTTAATGAAGCTTTTTCAGGCATTTAACAGAAGGTTGAAAACACCTAACGCACGACGGGCTGGCCGAAACGCAGGCCTGCAGAGGGTCGCTCGGCGATGACATCGCGGCGGAAACGATAGAGCGCGGCAGGCCGCCCACCGGTTGCCTGCGAGACTGCTCCCGTGGGCTCCACAAGGCCTGCATTATCGACCAGGCGGCGGAAATTCTGTTTGTGCAGGCGACGCCCGGCAATTGCCTCAACCGCTGACTGCAAACCGGTGAGCGTGAAGCTTTGCGGCATCAACTCAAACACCACCGGTCTGTATTTCATCTTGCCGCGCAGACGAGCAATGGCGGTTGCGAGGATGCGGCGATGATCCAAAGCCATCGGGTGGCCGATGCTTGAGGCAGGCAGCGTGTCGTTTTGCATGCGGCCGTCGCGCGTCGCTTCTTGGGCAAGACCTGCCTCGTAGATCAGCTCATAGCGCTCCAGCACCCGCTCTTCATCCCAGGTGAAGCTGCCATCGTCCGCCGCCTCGCCAAAAGCCAGTGCCACACGGCGTTCGCGGCTAAGTGAACGACCTGGCGGGTCTTCGCGCGTATCGGCCTGCAACCATTGATGCAGAGCGGGCAAGATGGCCCGATCGAGAATGGCTGGTCTGCCGCTGCGCCAATCCTCCCAGGGAAAGAACTGATACCAGCTCTGCCACGACCAGGGTTCGTCTTCGCTCTCATCGGCATCGTTGCGGGTGAGAGCTAGATAGCCGATGGACAAAACATGTGGCGCTGAGGATGGTGATGTGGCGTGGCGGCCACGATCTCCGAATGTATAAAGCTGCTCAATGTAGCCCAGGCGAAAACCAGTCTGATCTTCCACAAACCCGCGCAGGCCAAGCTCCAGCGTGCGGTGGCGCAGCGGCGCAAAAGGCCCCGATGGAAGCGCGCTGGCGGCTGTTGAGGGATCGCGCGACGGCACGGTGAGGATGGCAGGCGACCCGCTGACAAGCGCGGTGACAGCCGCTGTCAGATCAATCCCAATGGTTTGATTGTCGGCCTTATCCATGGTCGCCAGATTTTTGCCCGTGGGACATCTCGCCAACTGGCATCTCTCCAACGGGCATCGCAAAGGGTTTGCCTTCATAAGCCATGGCGCCACGGCCGATGGCGGAGATCGCCTCTTTCATCTGGCCTTTTGCACCGAGCAATTGATCGGCAAACGCGACCATGCGGCCATTGGGCGTTGCCCAGGGAGCGCGCGAACGCAACAGGCGGGCCAGATCATGCGGATCACTGCCTGGTGTGAGCGCGTGAGAAAGAATGTACCCAGCTGCGGTGGACCGGCTGACGCCTGCCCAGCAATGCACGACCATCGGGGCTTTGCGGTCCCAGGCGTGCCCGAAGTCTAGGATTTTCTCCACATGGGCAGGGCTTGGCGGTACCAAACCTTGTGCCGGAGCGGTAATGTCGTTGAACTCAAGATAGAGGTGGTTTTCCTCGGCGATGCTTTTTGGGCGCTCCACCGATGTGCCACCGCTGATCACCGTAAGCAGGTGCGAAGCGCCGGTTTGGGCGACCACATCGTGGATGGCAGCAAGCGAACAAATGTAAAGTGTCATGCGCCAAGGCCTATCATGGTTGTGCTCGGTGTGCGCTAGAGTTTCTGCAGCCGGGCTTTGCCGACAGTGCTTCCAAATGAGCCTCAAAGAGCGCCTTGTGGCGCGCTATGAACGCTTGCTCTGCTTCTGTTGCTGAAACCGGCTCAATGATGATGGAGGCAAGAGCGCCTGGCGGTTTGCCAAACAGCTTTTCAGCTTCGGGCATCGCAAAGCCTGCCAATTGCGATGCCTCCAGAAAAGCAGAGATGCCATCGGCCTGTTTGATCGCTTTGTGCATGGCTGTGGGTAGGGTCGCGGGCAGTTGATGGCGCACATGGATTGCTGACGACAGCCGCGCTTCGATGCTGCGATAGCCATCCCCCAACAGCGCTTTGAAGGGCGAAATCATATCGCCGATCACATACTCAGGTCCGTCGTGCAGCAGCGCCGCAAGACGCACATCTGCGGCAGCCTCGCCGCCTTCTAGCGTATCCACCAGATCGACCACCAACAGGCTGTGTTGCGCCACTGAGAAGGCATGATCACCGGTGGTCTGGCCGTTCCAGCGCGCCACGCGGGCCAGGCCATGGGCGATGTCTTCTACTTCAATATCAAGTGGGGACGGATCAGCCAGATCCAGCCGCCGACCCGACAGCATGCGCTGCCACACACGTGCTTGTTTAGATTGGCTTACAGATGTGCGCGGCACGCGTGCCCCTTGGCGATGTTAGTCTTTGGTTTCTGGCCCAAGGCTGTAGGTCGCATAGGGTGGCAGGGCAAGATCAACCGGCGCACCATTCACATATGCTGGACCCTTCAGTCGGTCGATGCGTACGACCGCCACTGCATTGTTGTCAGCCACCAAGCGGATGGTGCCAACCTCACGTTCGCCAATCTGGATCGCATCGCCAGCGCTTATGTTCTGGCCAACAACCAACACTGGCCTGCGCCGTGATGTGCCACGATGTTTCACCCGGCTCACCACTTCTTGGCCGACAAAGCAGCCCTTGGAGAAGGAGACGGCGTCCGTCAGATCGAGAGCCACATCGTGCGGGAAGTCTTGGCTGGCAAGGATTTCGCTGGGGCCTTCCAGCACGCCGAGCGCTGCGCGATGGGCGTGGTAGGTCTCGATAGTGTCCGTTGCATTCGCCATGCCATAGTGGCGCACACCCATTTGCGGGTGGCGGGCGTCTTTCAAACCGTCTGCAACGCCCGAAAACACGGGGACATCTGACGGCGTGAGCGTCACCTTGGCGCGAAGCTTGTAGAGTGTCAGGCGCTTGGTGAGCGCGTCGATTTCGCTGGCATCGCACTCTAACGCGAAACCTTCCTCATGCTTGCTGACAAGGAACGAGAAGAGAAGCTTGCCCTGCGGTGTGAGCAGCGCTGATCCACGCACCTCTCCGTCGTCTGGAAGCTTTGAGGTGATCAAGCCTTCAAGAAAATGCTCGGCATCCTCACCTCCAACAAGAAGCAGGGCACGATGAGGAAGCTGAGCGAGGGGCATGGCAGTGGCACAACCGTGTTGGAGGAAGAAGGTCTTCCACCGAGATAAGCGCCCTACTGAATGATCTCAAGATCAGGTTCAAACGCATGAACCACAAAAGCAAACGTCACATCGTGCACCACGGGCTCACCATCCATCATGACGGTGATGTTGCCGACATCGCGACCCTCGGCAATGATCTCACTATCGAGCGCAGAAGCCTGACCGGCTGAAAACGACACTTCAATACCAGCGTGTTCGTAACTGCCCTCTTCGGCGAGTTTGGCAGTGGAAACGGCAAACTCCGTATCGCCATGGCGCACCATCACCACCCGTTGTAGCGGCGCAATGCCATCAGGAAACGGACCATCGTAAAGGAAGGGCTGCGCCAGTGTGTCGTAACCGCGATAAGGGTTCATGCCATAAGGGCGGCGAAAATTCTGTGGGTCTTCGAGAACCATCGCATCAGGGTTTGCTTCAGCGAAGCGCTCCCAACTCACCAATTGCGACGGCAGCATGGTCAACTCAGTGCCCGCATAGGAACCGGTGATGGATTCGCCGGAAAACTGCTGCCACCAGCTGTCGGTCTGCCGGTCGTACATGACAAGATCAGATCTGCGCAGCTTGCCAGTGGTGCCGAAATCCAAAATCTCGCCATCCACGTTGCGATCAAACACGATGGCCGCGTTGCAAAGCGGACAATAGGTGACGGAGACTGGATGGCCACCTACCTCATCATTCACGATCTCGTGGAAGGTCATAACCCGCAGCGGATAAGCGCGGGTTTCGCCATTGTGGGTAAAGCTCATCACCGGATCGAGCGGGCCGAGATGTTCAATCTCTGAGACTGGCACAAAACTTGGATTGTCGATGGGCGGGATGCCATCGCGGCGTGGGCCACCATCCATGATCTCGCCCAGATCAACGGTTGTTTGGGTGAAATCCGTCGCCCAACCCTCGCGCTGCCAGCGATCCGGGTTGGCGAGGGCCTGCGTGGCGACCAGGGCCGCAAGCGCCAAACCGGCAAGGAACAGTACCGATCTCACAAGCGTTTCACGGCGATCTGGCAGCGGACGGGCTTTTGCACGTGGTTTGGCGAGGGCCTGGGTGGATTGCTGGCGAGCGGACATGGCGGTCGAGCCTCCTTTTGGTGGCCCGTATAGTGCGGCGTTCTGGTGGGTTACGCCACACACCGTTGATCAACTTGCCGCGAGGTGAACCGCTAAAGCTAGCCGAAAAGCTCGTCGACGGCGTCTTGTGCGCGCATCTTCGCTTCATCCGGCTCGCTGCCAGCGCATGCCGTATCATCGACGGCGTTGATGATGCCGCTGGCCCGATCAATGGCCGGTCGCAATTCGTTGACGATGGTCATCATCAGTCGATCAGCCAACGCAGGGTCCATCGAAGCGCTGGTGTCCACGCCCGATAGCAGGATTTGAATGTCGACGATCTGATTGTCCAAGTCGGCAACCACGGCATCAAAGCGTGCCTTGGTGGCTGCCGGAGCAGCTTGGTAGGCCTCAATGGCCAGTGCTTTGTCGGCAAAAACAGATTGCTCAAAATGCTTGGTATAACTGCACGGCTCCCAAGCCATGACGTCTTCCGCCATATCGGGCATGTCTGGCACCATCTCCATCAGCATGACCACCTCATTGAAGTGGTTGAGGTAATCCGTGGCCAGAAAACTGGACGGATTGATGTTGGCGGCGGCCAAAGCATCGGGGCTGAAAGGCGACAGAGAAAGCATCAAACGCGAATACTTGGTGATGACACGAGTGCACAACTTACGCGGGAATAGGTTACCAGAACCTTGTGGCTGTGCATCGGCTGTGGCCATCTACCGACGAAGGTAAGCTGCCGGGAGAACCCAAGAATGTGCGGACGCTTTGTGCTGACGTCGCCGCGTGAGGCCATAGAAGACCTGTTCGATGTGCCTTTGGAAGGCGAGTATGCGCCGCGCTACAACATCACGCCGACGCAGCCGGTGCTGCACATCCACCAGTTCACCGGTGAGGTGCGCGCCGATTATGCGCGTTGGGGGCTGATCCCCTCCTGGCACAAGGACCCACAAAATGCACAGCTGCTGATCAATGCTCGCAGCGAAACAGTGCTGGACAAACCTTCCTTCAAAACGGTGATCCGCCACCGCCGTGTTCTGGTACCAGCCACGCACTTTTATGAATGGCGGCGTGAAGGCAAAGACAAGCAGCCTTATGCCGTTGATCGCAAAGTGCCTGATGGAGCAGATGGTCTGTTTGCCATGGCAGGCATTGTGGATGAGTGGGCTGGCAAGGAGGGTGAAGTGTTTTCCACCTTGGCGATCTTGACCCAGCAGGCCGATGGAGCGATTGCCGACATTCACCACCGCATGCCGGTGGTTGTACCGCCGGATCACTATGCCAGTTGGCTGGACTGTCGCGGCGTTGAGGCAAGGTTTGCGCTGGAACCGCTGCGTGTGCCGCAGCCAGATGCCTGGAAATTGTGGCCGGTGGACAAGGTGGTGAACCGCGCCGGGATGGACGGCGCACAGCTGTTGGATGAGGTAACGCCCGCGCCGGTGGAACCGCCGGAACCCGATCCGCAGATGGATTTATTTTAAAGGTTTACAGGTGTCATCCCGGCCCTGAGCCGGGATCTGAAAGTGTCGTGACAACGGCAGATCCCGGCTCAGGGCCGGGATGACAATCACCGATCAGCCAAAACCTTACCTGGGTTCATGATCCCCTTTGGATCGATGGCATTTTTCAACGTGCGCATCAGCGCCAAAGCGACAGGGTCTTTCACGCCAGGTAGCAGATTACGCTTGGCTTGTCCGATGCCGTGTTCGGCGGAAATCGACCCGCCATAGGCGGTGACGATGGCATGCACGCGTTCGTTCATTGCCGCATAGTTTTCCAGGAACGCAGCCCTATCAGCACCAACCGGCTGGGAAACATTGAAGTGAATGTTGCCATCACCCAGATGGCCAAAGGGCACGGGCCGGCAGCCAGGCACCATATCAATCACCGCAGCGATGGCTTCATCCAGAAAATCGGCCACGCTGGCCACCGGCACGGACACATCGTGTTTGATCGATCCGCCCTCGGGTTTTTGCGCTTCGGACAGGCCATGGCGCATCGCCCAGAACATGTTGGCCTGGTCCAGCGACTGCGCAATGGCAGCGTCTTCCACAAGCCCCTCTTCAAACGATGTTTCCATTGATTGCATCAAAAGGCCCTCGGCGTCATCGTCACCACGGCCCGATGATATCTCAGCCAGCACATACCAGGCGTGCTCACCATCCAACGGATCGCGCATGCCATCCATGTTGCGAGTGAGGAAATCTATGGCGATGCGCGGCATGATTTCAAAGCCCGTGAGTGATGGTCCGGCCATGCCTTGCATCACTGAAAACAGCTTCAGAGCTTCGTGTGGTGAGGCGAGCCCAACCATCGCCATGCGCATGCCTTTGGGTTTGGGAAACAGCTTTAAGCTCGCGCCAGTGATCACACCCAGCGTGCCTTCGGCACCAATAAAAAGATGTTTGAGGTCATAGCCGGTGTTGTCTTTGCGCAGCTTGGACAAGCCGTTCCAGAGCCGTCCATCAGGCAGCGCAACCTCCAACCCCAACACCAAATCACGCGTGTTGCCATAGGCCAGAACTCCCGTACCGCCTGCGTTTGTGGAGAGATTGCCACCGATCATGCAGGAGCCTTCAGCGCCCAGTGAAAGGGGAAAGAGGCGGTCTGCCTTATCCGCTGCACCCTGAAGCGTTTGCAGCACAACCCCAGCATCGACCGTGATCACACCACCGACGGGATCAACCTCACGGATCTGATTCAATTTGGCCATGGAAAGCACAATCGCCTTGCCGGACTGGTCCGGCGTCTGCCCGCCGACCAGCCCAGTGTTGCCACCCTGTGGCACGACGGGGATGTGGTTTTCATTGGCAAAGCGTAGCACCTGGCAAACCTCTTCAACCGTGCGCGGCTGAACCACAGCAGCGGCTTTGCCGACATACCGATCACGCCATTCATGCAGAAAAGGTGCCTGCGCAACCGGGTCGGTGATCAACGCATGGGAGCCCAGCAGATGCGTTAAATCCTTTACGGTGTCCTCAAGCATGACGTCTCTTTCCTCTGTTGCCCGCTTGCGCACACGCGGCAGGGCTTTTCCTTCATCATCTCCTAGGGTAAGAACCGCCGCACCGCCAGATCGGCGTGTCCGCCCCCATTTTTCACCTTTACTCTGCGAGGCTTATTCTTCGTGTCTGGTCCCATTATGGAAGGCAAACGCGGCCTTATTCTCGGCCTTGCCAACAACCGCTCTATCGCCTGGGGCATCGCCAAAGCCTGCCGTGAACATGGCGCAGAGCTTGGCTTCACCTACCAGGGTGATGCGCTGAAAAAGCGCGTGGAACCGTTGGCGCAAGAGCTGGGCGGCGAGGTGTTTGGACATTGCGATGTCACCGACCCGGCCTCCATGGATGCGGTGATGGCAGCGGTCGAATCAAAATGGGGCAAGCTGGATTTTCTGGTTCACGCCATTGCGTTCTCCGACAAGGATGAGCTGACGGGCCGTTATGTCGATACGAGCGCGGAAAACTTTGACCGCTCGATGAACATCTCCGTTTATTCGTTCACGGCCCTGATGCAGCGCGCTGAGAAGCTAATGACCGATGGTGGCTCGGCGCTTACGCTGACCTATTATGGCGCCGAACGCGTGATGCCACATTACAATGTGATGGGTGTTGCCAAAGCCGCGCTGGAAGCTTCGGTGCGTTATTTGGCTGTTGATCTTGGCAATCAGGGCATTCGTGTCAATGCGCTGTCAGCCGGCCCAATTAAGACCTTGGCAGCCTCCGGCATCGGCGACTTCCGCTACATTTTGAAGTGGAACGAGTACAATTCGCCGCTGAAGAAAACCGTCTCGATCGACGAAGTGGGCGATGCGGCTGTGTATCTGCTCTCACCGCTCTCACGCGCGGTGACCGGCGAGGTGCACCATGTGGATTCAGGCTATCATGTGGTTGGCATGAAGGCCGTGGATGCGCCCGATATTTCTGTCGTGAAAGACTGATACCAAGCACACGTGATTCACCTTTCTCATCCCCTCATCTTCATCCGTCATGGTCAAACCGACTGGAACAAGGAAGGTCGGCTTCAAGGCGGACAAGACATTCCGATCAACGAGACCGGCACATGGCAAGCCACCCGCAATGGGCGGCGACTAAAGGGTGTGTTCGAGGACGAAGCCTTCAAGCTAGAAGACTTCACCTTTGTCGCGTCGCCACTTGGGCGTTGTATCCGCACAATGGGCTTGGTGCGCCAAGGGCTTGATCTTGATCCCGATGCTGGCTTTGAGCGTGACGATAGGCTGAGGGAGATCACTTTCGGTCAATGGGAAGGTAAAACGTTCGACGATTTGCAAGCCCTCGATCCGCAAGCTGTCACAAAGCGAGAGGCTGACAAGTGGGGTTTCGTCCCTCCAGATGGTGAAAGCTACGAGATGCTGTCACAGCGCATGGCACCCTGGCTTGAGAGCCTGGATCGACCCACTGTTGCCGTGTCCCATGGCGGCGTGTCACGGGCCGTTCGCGGGCTCTTGTTTGGCCTTGAGAACGATGAAATTCCCCGGCTGGATGTGCCGCAGGACAAGATTTATTTGGTGCAGGACGGTCAGGGCTTTTGGCTGTAGTGGTGAAGCCGCTAATGGTCGCTGGTGATTGTCGGCTTTGGTGAGACAGATCGTCTTGCCTGCTTCGTTTGACGGCCCTTGTGGCCCGGTGTAGCACCAACGTTCAGCCTCCACGCGATTGCGGTCCCTTTCCATGTCCCACAACAGTTTTGGTCATATGTTTCGCTTCACCAGTTTTGGTGAGAGCCATGGCCCAGCGCTTGGCTGTGTGGTGGATGGCTGCCCGCCGCTTATCCCGCTGACTGAAGCGGACATTCAGGGCGATCTGGATCGCCGCAAGCCAGGGCAAAGCAAATACACCACCCAGCGGCGCGAAGCTGATCAGGTGAAAATCCTCTCCGGCGTGATGGTCGATGAGGATGGCGTGCAAAAAACGACCGGCACGCCGATTGGGCTGATGATCGAAAACACCGATCAGCGCTCGAAAGACTATTCAGAAATCAAAACTCGCTACCGCCCGGGCCACGCCGATTACACCTATGATGCCAAATACGGCATCCGCGATTATCGCGGCGGCGGACGTTCATCGGCGCGTGAAACAGCCGCGCGTGTGGCAGCAGGTGCGATCGCCCGCAAAGTTGTGTCTGGCATGACCATTCGCGGCGCACTGGTGCAGATGGGCCCGCACACAATCGCCAGAGACAATTGGGATTGGGACCAAGTAGGCCAAAACCCCTTCTTCTGCCCGGATGCGGAGACAGCTACCCGCTGGGCCGACTATCTGGATGGCATTCGCAAGGATGGCTCGTCGGTTGGTGCGGTGATCGAGGTGGTGGCTGAGAACGTGCCCGCCGGTCTGGGCGCACCTGTCTATGGCAAGCTAGACGGCGATTTGGCCGCCGCGATGATGAGCATCAACGCTGTCAAAGGCGTAGAGATCGGCAACGGCTTTGAGGCCGCCGCTATCACCGGTGAAGAGAACGCCGATGAGATGCGCGCAGGTGAAGACGGTAAGCCGGTGTTTCTCTCTAACAAAGCAGGCGGTGTGCTGGGTGGTATATCCTCCGGCGAGCCGGTTGTTGTGCGCTTTGCTGTGAAGCCCACATCCTCGATCCTCACTCCACGCCAAAGCGTGACGCGCGAGGGCGACGAGGTTGATGTGATGACCAAAGGGCGCCACGACCCATGCGTTGGCATTCGTGCTGTGCCGGTTGGCGAAGCCATGATGGCGCTGGTGCTGGCGGACCATTTTTTACGCCATAGAGGTCAAGTTGGAGTTTAGAATTTGGACCGTGATTTAAGCCATGTGCAGGCCGCTATCGATGCCTTCAAAAAGGGCGCGATGCTGGTCGTTACCGATGATGATGACCGCGAGAACGAAGGTGATCTGTTCGTAGCCGCTGAGCATTGCACGCCTGAAGCTATGGCATTCATCGTGCGGCATACCTCTGGTATAGTCTGCGCGCCCATGCCGCCTGAAAGTGCCAGGCGCTTGCGGCTTGACCCGATGGTCGCGGCCAATGATGCACCGCTAGCCACCGCCTTTACGATCTCGGTGGACGTGAAACATGGCCTCACTACTGGCATTTCGGCTGAAGAGCGCACCAACACCGTGCGCGCGCTGGCCAATGGTAATGTAGGCGCCGAAGACTTTGTGCGCCCTGGCCATGTGTTTCCGCTAATCGCCCGTGAAGGCGGGGTGCTTGTGCGCTCTGGCCATACCGAGGCGTGCGTTGATCTGTGCAATCTGGCGGGCTTGGAGCCCGTGGGTGTGCTGTCAGAACTCGTCAATGACGATGGCACGGTGAAGCGTGGGCCAGAGGTCTCCGCCTTCGCCAAGGAGCACAATCTGCTCTCACTTTCGGTGGCTGACCTGATTGCCTGGCGGCAACAGTCCGAGCGTTTGGTGACGCGTGTGGATGAAGCCGACATCGAAACCCGTCACGGCCCAGCCCGCGCTTACAGCTACGAGCTGCCGTTTGATGCCATGCAGCATCTGGCGGTGGTCTATGGCGATGTTTCTGGCGCCACCGATGTGCCTGTTCGCCTGCACCTTGAGCAAGTGAGCGAGGATGTGTTTGGCAGCCCAAGCCGCCTGGACGCTGTGATGGAGCGCTTCGCCCGCGGTGGCGCCGGCGTGATTGTTTATCTGCGCGAGGGATCGGTGGGTGTTGCGCCGACAAGTGCGCGGCATGCCCGCTCGACTCAAGACATTGACGATGACCATGAGACAGCTAATCTGCGCCAAAACCAATGGCGGGAGATCGGTCTGGGTGCGCAAATTCTGCGCGATTTAGGTCTGACATCGATCCGGCTGTTATCAAGCCAGAAACGCACCTATATTGGGCTGGAAGGCTTTGGCCTGGCGATCACGCAAACTGAGATTTTCTAGCGTATGAGCGACCCGTTCAGCACCAGCACCACGCCGACACCACGCTCTCTGGGCGTGAACTATCTGTCGGGGTCCGGCGATATGATGGCTTATGGTGGCATCGTGGTCGCTGCGCTCGGGGTTCTTGCCTTCTTCGTGCAGGGGCAAATGGTGTTCCTCCTGATGGTGCCGATTGGCCTGGCCGTCGCGCTCTATTTCTACCCGCTGATTGAAAAGGGCATTGTGCGGCTGGGTGCCGACAGTCGCGGGCTTTATTTTGAGCGGCTGGGCATCATTCCTTGGGCTGCGATTAAAAGCGTGCGGCACCAGCAGAAAGCGCTGCGCACGCTGCGCCTGCATATCCTGCATGTGGAGCTGCGCGCCGCACCGGAAACCGTGGTGACGGACCCAGATGATGTGCCGTTATGGAAAGCGTTCATGGCCAAAGCCTGGAAGCGCGACGGCAACACGCTGAGCGTTGATTTGCACGCGCTTGCCAGCGACCCGGTGAACCTGGTGGACCATTTGCTAGCCTTCCGTCCTGACCTTTTGAAGCAGGTTCAGGACGTACGGGTAGAGCTGGGCTAAACTTTTAAACGACAAGTCCCGGATCAAATCCGGGACTTGGGTAAAACGTGATGCCGTCATCCCTGTGCGCCACGCAGGCGTGTGTCACAGGGATCCATTCCTGACGATTTGCAATTGCACCGTGGTCCGACTGACGGCAAAGAGCTGGATGGCCGGGTCAAGCCCGGCCATGACGACAGTGGTTGGGATCAGCCCTCAATCTTTGATAGGTCGGCCACGGCATGGATCGCGTCTCGCACGGCGTGGAGCAGGGCCAGACGGTTGGCGCGGACGGCCTCATCATCGGCATTCACCAGCACCGTTTCAAAAAACGCATCGATCGGGCCGCGCAGGGTTGCAAGGGCATGCATCGCGGCTTCGAAATCACCTGCTTCGATAGCTGTTTTTGATGACGCCGACGTAGAGCTAAGCGCGTCGTTCAACGCGCCCTCTTCGGCATCGGCAAACAGAGATGCGTCGATGCTGTCAGCAACCTTGGTGCCCTTCTTTTCCTCAGCGGCCAGAATGTTGGCCGCCCGGCGATAGCCTGCAAGCAGGTTCTGGCCATCATCGGATTTGAGAAGCTTGGAGAGGGCTTCGGCGGCTTGAACCGTGCGGAGGATATCGCCCTGCCCGGCTGATGCAGAAGCATCAACGATATCATGACCGATCCCCTCATCGCGCAGGGACACTTTGAGACGGTCAATGATGAAATTGGAGAGGTCTGTTGTCTTCAGAGCGATATCAGCTCCGTACTGCCTGTAAAACTCCTTTTTATCTTCACTAAAAGCTCTATCGAGCGCCTGGTCTTGAAGCTCTGGCGGAGCCAACCCTAAGAACGCAGACCAAAAAAGATGCTCATATTTCGAAGAAAAATTGAGAAAATATATCCTAAAGCAGTTTAGGTCGATCAGTCCCTTTATGATCACAGTTAGATCAATCTCCAACCCATTCTCGCGCACCAACCTGACGACACCCAAAGCTGCTCGCCTCAGCGCATAGGGGTCTTTGGAGCCGGTGGGCTTTTCATCAATTGCCCAGAAGCCGCAGAGCGTGTCGAGCTTGTCGGCAAGCGCAACAGAAACAGCGACCAAATCAGTCGGCACAGAATCTGACGGACCCTGCGGCTTGTAATGCTCTTCAATGGCCGCGACGACGCTGGCATGTTCGCCCTGGAGCGCAGCGTAGCGCGCGCCTATGAAGCCCTGAAGCTCTGGGAACTCGCCAACCGCCTCGGTTTGAAGGTCAGCCTTGGCAAGCTTGGCAGCGCGCTCTGCCTTGTCAGCATCAGCACCAATCGCTTCAGCGATTGTGCGCGAAAGCGCAGCAATGCGCGCTATCCGCTCGCCCTGCGTGCCGAGCTTGGCATGGAAAACAACGCCCAGCGCATCCAGCCGCGCGGCGCGCTGGTCCAGCGGCTTGGCGAGATCTAAGCCAAGCTGCTTAGCGCTGATTTCTAGTTCAACAAGGTCAGGCAGATCAGCCTGGTCGGTCTGCCAGAAATAGAGCGCGTCGGAAAGGCGCGCGGCGATCACGCGCTCATTGCCTTCAACCACAGCTGTGCCGCCATCATCGGGTACTATGTTGGCCGTTAGCAGGAACTTGTTGGCCAGATCACCCGTCGCGGGATCGCGGAGAACAAAGCACTTTTGGTTGGCACGGATGGTGGCGCGGATCACCGCATCAGGGATGGCCAAAAACGCCTCATCAAAACTGCCCATCATGACGACTGGCCACTCGACCAGCCCGGCGACTTCGTCCAGCAAGCCAGAATCTTCGACCAGTTCCAGCCCTTGAGCGAAGGCGAGGTTTTTCGCTTCGGTTTCGATGATCGCTTTGCGACGCTCAGTATCAAGCACCACTTTGGCGGCTTCCAGCTTGGTTTGATAATCGTCCAGGCGGCGCACGGTGAAGGCATCGGGTGCGTGGAACCGATGGCCTTCGGTCGTGTTGCCCGATTTGATGCCGCCGACCTCGATGGGAACGACAACAGGGTCCTCGGTCTCCGGCCCAAAGGTGCAGAGGATAGAGTGCAACGGGCGCACCCAACGCAAAGAGCCAGCGCCCCAGCGCATCGATTTCGGCCAGGGGAAGGTTTGAACAACCTCCTTCACGGCCTCGGCAATGATCTCTTCAGCGGCGCGGCCAGGCTTGACGATCTTGGCGACGTAGAACGCCCCCTTTTTGGGATCGTCTACTGTCTCTGCCTCATCAATGGATGAGAGCCCAGCGCCGCGCAAAAAGCCTTCAATGGCTGTGTCCGGTGCACCAACGCGTGGGCCCTTTTTCTCCTCGTTCACATCCGGCGAGCGGGTAGGAATGCCCGCCACATGCAGTGCCAAGCGGCGCGGCGTGACAAAGGCTTTGGCGCCCTCATAGACCAGGCCAGCATCAACCAAACGGTTGGTGATGCCTTTTCGAAGGTCTTCTGCGGCGCGCGTTTGCATGCGCGCGGGGATTTCTTCTGAAAACAGTTCAAGCAGCAGGTCAGGCATGAGGGGATCACTTAAAGGCTAGGCGGCTCTTCCAGATCTTGGCCAAACGCGATGTCGTGGCCATCCAAGTCTTGAATGCCGAATTCGAGAACATTGTAGGGTTGGTGGCACAGCGTGTAGTCGATCTTCGCGCCACTTGCCACCAATTCCTCATGCAAAGCCTTGGCGTCATCAACCCAGAAATAGGCATTCCACATGCTGCCGACCACTTTCCAGTGCGGCACGATCTCGTGATCGTCGGGTGCTTGGGACAGCATGATGAAGCAGTTGTCGCGCCGGCCAATGGCAAACGTCGTTTTCGGCTCACCATAGGGGCGCAATTTAAAGCCCAGCGCATCGCGCCAGTAAAACATGGATGCCTCTATATCTTTGGCAAGCAGAACTGGCGCCTGTTCGAGAAGCTTTACCATCATGGTCGTTCCTGTTTTGGCTACCAGCCGCCGCCGCCACCGCCGCCGCCGCCTCCGCCGGACGAGCCGCCGCCGCCCGATGACCCGGAGGATTTGGGCATCGAGGATGCATAGGCCGCACCGATGGTGGACGCGATGGCCGTTGTCGAAGCAGCAATTGAGCCGGGGTTGAAGGTAGACCCATGGTAATAGCCGGGCCGATAGGACGGCCGGTCGCTTGGCGCCATTTTAGACAGATGCGATTCCAGGGCTTCTGACCAGGGTTTTTCCACGCCGAGCGCAATGGCATAGGGCAGAAAGCGCTCAAACAGTTCCAGCGTGAAGTCCGGCGCATCCACCATGTTCATGCGTTCAGCCTCGGCCACCGAGAGATAGATGCGAAAACCCTCAATCTCATCCATCAGTTCCTGGCCTTCGGGTGTCGGCGCAAACATCAAAATCGCAAAGCTGGAGATGGTCACGCCCATCACAAACGCCACCAGCATGGTGAGTTGCAAGGCCCAGCCAGAGGCGAACTGGCTGGCAGGTGATGTGTGAAAAATGAACATCAAGATGGCGATCACGCCAAGCGCCGTCACCGTGAAGGCAAAGGCCACAACGCCGTGAACCTGTGGTGCGCGACCGGTGAAGCGCGCATAGGCTTTGGTGAGCGTGAGACCAACAATGGCGCCGCCAAGAAAGTGGAAGATAACGCCAACAACCAGCACTTCTGTTCCCGGGAAGAGCACCAGGAACAGGAAGAGGCTGATCACGGCGATCACCACACCAAGGATCGTGTAGCCTGGATTGTGCTTGAAGTACTTGCCGCCAAACTCCTGGCTGATGCTGGCACGAAAGCTGGTGGTGGCCCCCATCAATCTTCGGGCATTCGCCCGATTGAACGTGAGTGCATCGTTGGACCCAAGCAGACCCCGCATCAAAGCGCGCTCGCCTGGGGGAAGCTCGCCATCCGAAGGGGCACCCGGCTCGTCCTTACGGCGCACGGTGACCTTTCTGTCCTGCTCATCAATCGTCAGCTTGCCGCGCGTGCCAAGCGACACCAAGGCAGCCATGAAACTCTTGCCCGCGCTACCGCCTTTGTGACCGCGGAAGTAAACCCAGCTGATAGCAGCTGGCGACAGTCCACGTGGCGGTTCAAAGCGTGGAAACACAACACCGCGATCAGGGTCGCGCCCCACCTTCATCCACCTGGAGAACAAGTACACGAACACCAAAATCGCGCCGATGAGGACGGACGCGATGCCAAAATTGTCGCGCAAGGCTTTGAACTGGAGCGCGCCACCTGACGGTTCTTCAATCAACCCTTTTTCAAAGGAGACAGCGACCGTTAGGCCTTCACGTGCAGCAAGCGTGCTGGTGGTTTCAAAGCGAACTGTGGTCGGGCCGACAGTGCTCACCCGCGCATTGTTCTTGGTCGACCCAAACCGTCCGGTGAAAGACGTCGTGTTGAGAATGCTTGCACCTGGTGGCAACTGAATAGTCGCAACCGCACGCTCAATGGGGAACGACCAGAAATTGCCAGTGGCGTTCCAATAGACCTCGTCGAAATCCTCAAAGAACCCCATCTGGTGGCGCGAGCGATAGGTAATCTCATAGGTGTAGACACCTGGCGAAATCCATACATCGGAGCTGCCAATATAGAGACGCGTCCCGCCCTCGATAGGTTCCTGATGGTGCGGCTCGTCAGCGCCGTCACGGGTGACGGACATCACCTCGAACGTGGTGCGATCCACAAGGCCCGATGGAAGGCGGCGGACGATCGGGAAATCCCGGAAAATACCCCGGCGGATATCAAAGCCTTCGGCGCGTACCGTGATGCGTTCGGTGACCACGAAATCACCGTCGATCTCCACATCGACCAGTGTCTCGTAGGTCAGGATTTCTTCGCTGGCATGTGCCGGAGCAACGGCCCAAGCGATGGTAAGAAGAAGAAAGGCAAGAAAGCGCGTCATCATGCGCCCTCCACTAGCTGAACGAGACTTGTGGCGCAGCCCGATCTGCCGGGTCTTCCAGCTCGAAGTACTCCGCCTGCTGGAAACCAAAATTGTTGGCCACCAGGTTGGACGGGAACTGCTCGACCTGCGTGTTGAAGCCACGCACCGCGCCATTGTAGTAGCGCCGCGCCAGTTGCAGCTTGTCTTCGGTTTCTTCCAGAGCCTCTTGAAACTCTTGGAAGTTGGTAGAGGCTTTAAGGTCCGGATAGGCTTCGGCCACAGCGATCAGTTTGCCAAGCGCAGCGCCCAAGAGGCTTTCAACGCCAGCGCGTTCAGCCGGGTGATCATCGCCCACCGCTTGCGCACGGGCGCGCAGGGCGGTGACATTTTCCAGCACCTCTTTCTCGTGCCCCATGTAACCTTTTACCGTTTCTAGCAGGTTGGGGATGAGGTCAGAGCGGCGCTGAAGCTGGACTGAGATGCCTGACCAGCCCTCGCGGACCATCTGCCTGCTTTTCACCAGCGCGTTGTAGATGACAATCGCATAGCCAATGACGGCAATGATGAGCGCGAAAATGATCCATTCCATAGGGGTAAGTCCCTTATTTAAGCAGCTTTGTCGGCCTTTATAGCACCACCGGCGCGCGTGTTGAGCCACGCGGCGCCGCAGGCCTTGGCCAGTTCGCGCACTTTAAGAATGTAAGACTGGCGTTCTGTGACGGAGATCACACCGCGCGCATCCAGCAAATTGAAGATGTGGCTGGCTTTGATGCACTGATCGTACGCGGGCAGCACGATGGTGTTGGTGCCTTCACCTTCCGGAGCACCAGCTTCAAGAAGCTGGCAGCACGCGCGCTCAGCATCCTCAAAGTGACGGAAAAGAACGGCGGTGTCAGCGGCTTCAAAATTGTGCCGCGAATACTCCTGCTCAGCCTGGAGGAAGACGTCCCCATAGGTGACCTTGTCCGCGCCATCGCGGCCATTGAAGTTGAGGTCGAAGAACGATTCAACGCCCTGCAAATATAAGGCGATACGCTCCAGGCCGTAGGTTAGCTCGCCTGAGACGGGATTACACTCCTGGCCGCAGACCTGCTGGAAATAGGTGAACTGCGATACCTCCATGCCGTCGCACCAGCACTCCCAGCCCAGGCCCCAAGCGCCAAGCGTCGGGCTTTCCCAATCGTCCTCAACAAAGCGGATGTCGTGGGTGGCGCTGTCGAGGCCAATGGCTGCCAGCGAGCGCAGATAAAGGTCCTGCAAGTCAGGTGGCGAGGGCTTCAAGATCACCTGGTACTGGTAGTAGTGCTGCGTTCGATTGGGGTTTTCGCCATAGCGGCCATCCTTAGGGCGGCGCGAGGGCTGCACATAGGCGGCCTTCCAAGGCTTGGGCCCGAGCGAGCGCAACGTGGTGGCGGGATGGAACGTGCCTGCCCCCATCTCCATGTCGTAAGGCTGCAGGATCGCGCAGCCCTGGTCAGCCCAGAACTGTTGCAGCGTGAGGATCAGCCCCTGAAAGGAGCGTTTGGGATCATTGTGGGAAGACATATCAGCCTAGCAAAGCATAATCGAAAGGACATATAACCTCGTAGGCAGGTGGGTTTGTCGGGTCAAGCACCGAGAGGATTGCAACTGCTTGGAGCCGTCATCCCTGTGCCTGTCACAGGGATCTATTCCCAGGAACGTCCTAGAACCATTGTGCTTGCCACTCAGCTCACCGAAATGGATCCCCGCCACAAGGGCGAGGATGACGAAGAGGCTGTTTAATCTTTAGGCCGGTAGGCGCCAGTATCCGGGTCTTTCTCAAGCCGCTGAGCACCCTTGCGTTCACGCGGTGCGGATCGCTGAGCCTGCATGGTGTCGTTCACACGGCGCCATTCACGCCGTGCCATACGAAACAACACCAGCCCGCCTACAAAGATAGCGGCACTTGTGAGCAAAGTCGGCATTGTATCTCCTCCCTGAACTGCCTAGAGGCCAAACCTCTGCCAATGCACACGCTCCTCAATGCGTGAGAGCAAACCATCTACCAGACCGTCGGCCAAAACAGATGGGTCAGTACTGAGCAACGATGATTGGCTGCGAAACAGGCTGAAAAAACCGCGCTTTTGCATGGGAATGCCGACCAACTTCACTTTGTCGCCAAAGCGATCTCTCATGGCTTGATCGAGATTTTCGGTCTTGTCGGCAAGGCCCAGCTCCACTGCTTTGCCACCAGCCCAGAACTCTCCAGTGAACAGGCCAGCGTTTTCCGGGTCGATGCGGCCTTCGCGGCGTGTTTTGACCAGACCAACAAAGCCGTCGTGAATATCTTTCTGAATGGATTTCAGTCGCTTGATATCATCAGTCTTTTCCGGGCTGAACGGATCCAGCGCCAGTTTCTTCTCGCCAGCTGTGTAAACACGGCGCTCTATCCCCCAGCGCTCAATCACGCGGTCCAGACCAAAGCCTGCCGAAATAACACCTATTGAGCCGAGAATAGAGCTTTCGTCGCAGAGGATTTCATCGCCCGCGCACGCCAGCATATAGCCGCCAGAAGCACCAACATCCTCAACGAAGACCACAACTTCTTTTTCTTTCTCTTCAGCCAGCTTTCGGATGCGGTCGTGGATCAAGCGCGACTGAACAGGCGACCCGCCTGGCGAGTTGATGGAAATCGCGACCACCGGCCCATCGAAGGAGAACAGCTTTTTCAGCGGTGCGGCGGCCCCGGCCAGGGTTAGTCCACGCGAAAAGCGTCCATTCTCTCCACCGATCACACCTGTGAGACGCAAGACAGGCACATGGGGTGTTTTGGAGCGAAAGGATTTTGGCAAATAACGGCGAAACATGACGAACTTTCTGTGCGATAACTCTCACGCCGACATGGGGCCTTTGGTCAGGCTGCGCAAGGGTCTAGCCACCAAGCGTAATAGCCGAGTGACCTTCAAGAATTGATCGGGCTTGGCGGGTATACTTGCCATCTTCGCGATGGAGCACCAGACCTGGCAGCAAACGAACCGGGGTTTTGCGCCCCTTAATCGCACGCACCAAAACCCGCTCCGCTGGCAAACCTTCACTTGGGTGGAGGCCAAGAATGGTGACGGCACCGAACCGGCCTTTGAACGCCTCCATCAGGTCCATCAATCCATCAGCCGCAAAGATCAGGGTGAGTGATCCACCGGGTTTCAGCGCGCTGGCAGCAGTGCGCATCCAAGCATCCAGATCATCATCGCTAACCACATGGGCCGCTTGCTTGGCCGGGTTGGTCCGCACGTGGCCAGCTTTTCGATAAGGCGGGTTGGAAAGAACGTGATCAAAAGACGCACGTTGCAAACCACAGGCGATGCGCTGCGGCTCGCTGGCCAACAAGTCCACTTCCAAAACTTTGGCGCGGACTGCCAGGCTTGGGTTGCGCTCTAGCGATTTCGCACAACAAGCGAGCATCTGCTGGTCTCGCTCGGCAAGGGTGACATGTGCGTCAGGATTTGCATGAGCTGCCATAAGTCCAACGGCACCAGCGCCAGCGCCCATATCAAGGATCGCACCCGTGGCACCATGCATCGTGGCAGCCAAAAACACAGCGTCCGAGCCTGAGCGATGAGCATTGGACGCCGGTTGCACCAGCATCACCTGGCCGCCAAGAAACGCATCCGTTGTGGTTGGAAACTCGCTCACAGCCCGCCTACCCCGTCTTAGACTGGCATGATGCCCGCTTCTGTGAGAACGCGCTCGGCCTGCGCTTTGCTATCAGAGTCCACCATAACACGACGTGGCAGAACGCCAATGGAGCCTTCCAGGATCGACATATGCTCGTCGGCGATGAAGTAGATGATATCAAATTCCTTCAAAACCGCTTCTGTCGCGGAGATCAACACCATGTCGTTGGTCCGGAAAAGTTCGATCATCGCTCGTCCTCTCAAGGTTCCTTTCACCTGACCGCATTTGAGGGCCAAAACAAGCCCTCAGCCATATTGTGCAAGACAATGAACTAAGGGCGTGACCGTTTGCCGGACTGTTCAAGCACGCGTTCCTGTGCTTTGCACGGCCCCATGTGAGGGGAGACTTGGTTTTGACACCGCGATTCTCCCCTTGTCTTCCGGCCAAATGGCCAAACCAAAAGGTATGTGCGTGATGGGTGTTGTCGTCCCGCTGGAGCAGGATCAACAAAGCAATATGAGTGGTCGCGCGACGCTTGACCGGGTGATGGCCCTTTCTGGGCCGTCGATGAAAGACGTCAACACGATGATCCTGTCGCGGACCGGGTCGGATGTGACGATGATCCCGGAGGTTGCCAAGCACCTGATCGATTCTGGTGGCAAGCGCCTGCGCCCCATTTTGACCCTGCTGTGTGCTGAAATGTTCGGCTATCAGGGCGATGGCCATGTGAAGCTGGCCGCTAGCGTTGAATTCATGCACACCGCCACGCTGCTGCATGATGATGTGGTGGATGAGAGCGACATGCGCCGCGGCAAACCAGCAGCGCGCATGGTTTGGGGCAACCAGGCCAGCGTGCTGGTGGGCGATTTTTTGCTTGGTCAGGCCTTCCAGATGATGGTGGAGGTGGGTTCGATGGATGCGCTGGACGTGCTTTCCAAGGCATCTGCGATCATCGCGGAAGGTGAAGTGCTTCAGCTTACAACCGCCAAAAACACCAACACGACCGAAGATGATTATCTGCAGGTCATCCGCGCGAAAACGGCGGCCCTGTTCTCAGCCGCCTGCGAAGTCGGTCCCATTGTTGCCGATTTGGGTGAAGTCGAACGTGCGGCGCTGCGCTCCTACGGTATGAATTTGGGTCTCGCGTTCCAACTGGTAGACGACGCACTGGACTATGGCGGGTCGGCAAAGGACCTAGGCAAAGACATCGGTGATGATTTCCGTGAGCGCAAAGTGACGCTGCCGGTGATCCTCGCCTATCGCCGCTCTGAAGGTGAAGAGAAGGCGTTCTGGGATCGCGTGATCGTTGCCGGTGAACAGAACGACGGTGATCTGGAGCGTGGCATCGCGCTGGTCAAGCAGCGTCAAGGCCTGGGTGATACCATCAGCCGTGCCCAGCACTATGGCGCCGTAGCCGCCGATGCGCTCGATGGTCTGCCTGCCAGCGACCAGAAAGAAGCCCTGTTGGATGCGGTGGCGTTCTGCATCGACCGGGTGACGTAAGCCTTTTTTTGCTGGGCAAAACCCAGGGCGCCTTAACCGTTCCATCCAATGGACCATGGACCCGGCTGCCCGGTGGCGCTAGGGCATAGGGCCTGTTATTGCACTGCACACTCCTGATCACTGCCCGCCAAGGGACGCATCGTCATCATGAACGCATCCATCGCATCCGCTGCCGCTCAACCTGAAACAGCGCATCACTGGGTTTATTCGTTTGGAGGCGGTAGCGCTGACGGACAAGCCACCATGCGCAATCTGCTTGGTGGCAAGGGCGCCAACCTTGCGGAGATGAGCCGCATTGGCTTGCCGGTGCCCCCAGGTTTTACAATCACCACCGAGGTCTGCACCCATTTTTATGGGCATGAGCGCACCTACCCCGACGGCCTGTCCGATCAGATCGATGGGGCACTGGCCAAAGTCGCTGCGATCACCGGCAAAACCTTTGGCTCAACCGACAATCCGCTGTTGCTTTCGGTACGCTCCGGCGCGCGCGTGTCGATGCCAGGCATGATGGACACGGTGCTGAACCTTGGCCTCAACGATGTGACAGTGGAAGCCCTGGCACGCTTGTCTGGGGACGAACGCTTTGCGTGCGACAGCTATCGCCGGTTCATTCAAATGTATGGCGACGTGGTGATGGGTGTTGACCATGAGCTGTTTGAAGACGCGCTTGGCGCGGCCAAAGACAAACGCGGC
>JBCCAF010000022.1:0-58091 GCA_039814945.1 Pseudomonadota bacterium | reverse complement strand
GCCCTGGCACGCTTGTCTGGGGACGAACGCTTTGCGTGCGACAGCTATCGCCGGTTCATTCAAATGTATGGCGACGTGGTGATGGGTGTTGACCATGAGCTGTTTGAAGACGCGCTTGGCGCGGCCAAAGACAAACGCGGCGTGGAGCTTGATACCGACCTGGCAGCGGAAGATTGGCGCGGGCTGATTGCTCAGTTCAAAGCAATCATCGAAGAAGAAGCTGGTGAGGCTTTTCCGCAGGACCCGTTTGATCAGCTTTACGGCTCGGTTGGTGCGGTGTTCAAAAGCTGGATGGTGCCTCGCGCCATCACCTACCGTATGCTGCACGACTACCCCGAAACGTGGGGTACGGCGGTGAATGTGCAGGCCATGGTGTTTGGCAATATGGGCGATCGCTCAGCCACCGGCGTTGCGTTCACTCGCAATCCTTCAACTGGCGAAAAGGCGCTTTACGGTGAGTACCTCATCAACGCTCAAGGCGAGGATGTTGTGGCAGGCATACGCACGCCGCAGCCGCTAACCAAAAAAGCGCGCGAAGAGGCGGGGGTTTCGTCGCCATCGCTGGAAGAAACGATGCCAGCGGCGTTTGATGAGTTCACCAAATACTGCGATGTGCTCGAAGCGCACTATCACGACATGCAGGACATGGAGTTCACCGTTGAGGACGGTACGCTTTGGATGCTGCAAACCCGCAGTGGCAAGCGCACCACGAAAGCTGCAATGAAGATCGCCGTCGATATGGTGGCTGAAGATCTGATCACCTCAGATGAAGCATTGATGCGCCTAGACCCAGCGGCCATCGACCAGCTGTTACACCCAACAATTGATGAGAACGCTGAGCGGCAGATCATCGCCCGTGGCCTTCCCGCCTCGCCTGGCGCTGCGACCGGTGAAATCGTGCTGACATCGGCTGCCGCTGAAGAAGCCGCAGCGGCTGGGCGCGACTGCATTTTGGTGCGCGTTGAAACCAGCCCGGAAGATATTCACGGCATGCACGCAGCCAAAGGCATTTTGACCGCCCGTGGTGGTATGACCAGCCACGCGGCTGTTGTGGCGCGCGGCATGGGCACGCCATGTGTGTCGGGCGCAGGTGCCCTGCGCATCAACAATGACACAGGCATGATGGCTGCTGGCCCCACAAAATTGAAAGCTGGCGACGTCATCACCATCGATGGGGCATCCGGCGAGGTGATGCTTGGCGCCGTGACCATGCAAGAGCCTGAGCTGACCGGCGAGTTTTCTGCGGTCATGGAATGGGCTGATGCCACGCGCCGAATGACGGTGCGCACAAACGCTGAAACGCCAGCAGATGCTGAGACAGCGCGTAAATACGGCGCGGAGGGCATCGGGCTTTGCCGCACTGAGCACATGTTCTTTGACGGTGATCGGATTGTTTCGGTTCGCCAGATGATCCTTGCCGATGATCCGGCAGACCGTCAGAAGGCACTCGACAAGCTGCTGCCCATGCAACGCGGCGATTTCAAGCAACTGTTTGAGATCATGGCGGGCCTACCGGTGACGATCCGCCTGCTTGATCCGCCGCTACACGAGTTTCTGCCGCGTACAGACGAAGAGATGGAAGCGGTTGCTGCCGATATCGGTGTGGATGCGGACCTGTTGCGTGAGCGCACACAGGAACTCCACGAGTTCAACCCGATGCTTGGACATCGCGGGTGTCGCCTGGCAATCTCGTACCCCGAAATTGCACGCATGCAGGCGCGGGCGATCTTTGAGGCTGCCATTGAAGCAGGAAACGCCACCGGCAGCTTGGTTGAGCCAGAGATTATGGTGCCGCTGGTGGCCACCAAGGCTGAACTTGATTTTGTCAAAGCGGAGATTGATGGCGTTGCAACGGCCGTGATGGCAGAAAAAGGCGTTACGATCCCCTACACGGTCGGCACGATGATTGAGCTGCCACGCGCGGCCCTGCGCGCTGGGGACATTGCACAATCAGCACAATTTTTCTCCTTTGGCACCAACGATCTGACACAAACCACGTTTGGTATCTCACGCGATGATGCAGGGCAGTTCCTAGGCACCTATGAGCGCCTTGGCGTGATGGAAAAAGACCCGTTCGTGACGCTCGATCAGGATGGCGTTGGCGAGTTGGTGAAGATCGCCACCGAACGCGGCAAAGCTGTCAGTGCGGACATGAAAATGGGCATTTGCGGTGAGCATGGTGGCGATCCGGCTTCCATTGGCTTCTGCGAAACGATTGGACTGGACTATGTCTCGTGTTCACCGTTCCGGGTGCCGATTGCCCGACTGGCGGCTGCCCAAGCGGCTCTGCGTGTGAAGCAGTCTGACGAGTCTGGTGCCTCTTGAGGACCTAAAGACTGGCGGTAAGCGCGCGATAGCCCGCGCGCTGTCGCGGCTGGATCGTCCAGAGCTTACCCTAGAAGACGCCAAGTTGTTGGACAACGCCTATGCGCAGCCGCAAGGCATTGTGATCGGGCTGACGGGACCGCCGGGTGTCGGCAAAAGTACCCTCACCCAGGCCCTGATCGAGCGCATTCGCGCTGCCGGTCAATCGGTGGCGGTGATTGCGGTCGACCCGTCCTCTCAGTCCACTGGTGGAGCGCTGTTGGGCGACCGCACCCGCCTGTCGCTCGATCCGGAAGACAGCAAGCTTTTCGTGCGCTCGCTGGCGGCCCGTGACCGGCTGGGCGGATTGTCGGATCATGCCATTGCAGCAGCGATGTTTTTGCGCGCGCTGTTTGATGTGGTGTTGGTGGAAACTGTCGGCATCGGGCAATCGGACGCCGATGTCGCGCTGATTGCAGACAGAAGCCTGCTGTGCGTTCAGCCCGGCTCCGGTGATGCGCTGCAGTTCATGAAAGCTGGCATCATGGAATGGCCGGATATCATCGCCGTCACCAAAGCCGACACCGGCCCGCTTGCGCGCCGCGCCTTTGCCGACGTGGAGGGTGCACTTGGCTTGGCTGTCCATAAAGCTGGTGGTCCGAGCGTTTGTTTGGTCTCAGCGCGCACTGGCGACGGTGTGGATGGTTTGGTGGATGCGCTGCTCACCGATGATGTACTTGATCGCTCACGCCAAGCCGAGCGTTTGGTGTGCGATGCCATCACCCGCAGGTTTGGTAGCTATGGAGCATCCAAGTTAAACGCTGATGCGATACCGGACGCGTCAACAGGTCCTTTCACCGCCATTTTGGCCACAACTTTATCCTTCTCCTGCCACGATTGATCGGCAAACACAGACCATCCGCACCACCTGCCAATCGGTAAAAGGCGAGCTTCTATTAGGCTCTTCTTAAGTCGGATTAATCGGCCTTAACCCAACTGTCCCAAGTCAAAACGCTTTGCCCTTCAGCGCTTTACGGCTTTGCAAGGTTAACGCTCTATCACCGAAACTGTTCAGATGTGGCGAATGGGAGCTCACCACGTTTGATCAACGGTATGGCGATGGGTTGAACGCCGCACATGTGTGCCGTGCTTCGGTTGGGGTTTTGCGTAGGAGTTGCGAATCCATGTCTGGTGTTGAGCCTGTCGCCAAACACCGTTTGCCTGAGAAACTGACATTGACGGTCCGTCGTGGCCCGTCGTCAGATGAGACAGAGCAAACGCAAACGCCTCTTAAGAGGCTTTCCAAATCTTTGTCCAAGATGCGCAGCCATGCGCTTGCCAAGACAACGGCGTTGGCGCTGTTTGGCTCCTTTGTTGCCTTCTCGCAGCCTTCATCGACCGGTCATTTGGATGCTGCGCATCTGCTTGGTCTAGACGGACCTGGCGCGGAGCGTTGGCAGACGTTTCTTATGGCCTCGCCGGCCGGATCTATCCATGAAGCGACCCTGCACTTGGACGATGACCACGGCGCAGACTTTTCCCATGCTGGCGTTGGCCAGCTCGGCAGCGATGGTGTTCAGCGCGCGGCGATAGCGCCCCTGGCAGACGACGATAATCTAATCACAGGTTCTATTCCAGACAGCACGGACCCGCTCGTTGCGCGTGACACGCGGGCCAATAGGATGATGACACCTGCCGTACATGCCCTGTTGGAGTCACGGCGCACGCCTGTTTCGCTGTTTGAACAGCATCCTTTTGCCCAAGTGGAAGTGGCGAGCCTGCCAACAGATGGGTTTGGCGGTTTTATTGGTATGATAGACCCAGAAGCAGATGTCATGCTCGCCGACGGGCCAACCGATCTGGAAGCCGA
This sequence comes from Pseudomonadota bacterium, assembly GCA_039814945.1. GTDB lineage: Bacteria > Pseudomonadota > Alphaproteobacteria > Rhizobiales > MH13 > MH13. The sequence continues at coordinate 53,917 of JBCCAF010000022.1, read as the reverse complement.
AGCCCTTGCTGAGAACACAGCCGCTGTCGGCAGCGATTACGCCATGGCCATGGTTGCCCCGTCCGCCGCGGCCTCGGCCCTGGCTGCAACTGAGGGTCAGCGGCATATCTCCGCCTTTTTGGGTAATGATCGTCAATTCCAGTGTCTCGCAGAAGGCGTCTATTTCGAAGCGCGCGGTGAGCCACGTCGTGGCCAGGTTGCTGTGGCGCAGGTAATCATGAACCGGGTGAACCATGATGAGTTCCCTGACACAATCTGTGGCGTGGTCTATCAGAACCAGCATCGGCGCAACCGTTGCCAGTTCTCCTTTGCCTGCGACGGCGCGCCTGAGCGCGTTACAGAGCGTGCCGCCTGGGAAGTGGCTGAAGGCGTATCCCGCCAAGTGCTTGAAGGTCGTGACTTGATCGAGACGATTGAAGAATCCACGCACTACCACGCGACTTATGTGCGCCCACGCTGGGCTCCACGCATGATCCGCCTGGATCGCGTTGGTTTGCATATCTTTTATAAGGGTCGTTACGGCGGTTGGCGGTAGGAACGTCTAAGCGCCGCGCCATCCCTGCGTTTGTCACAGAAATCCATTCCTCAAGACTATCCGACGCGCTGCGAAATGGACCCCCGCCACAAGGGCGAGGGTGACGCTTCTTGGGTTAAATGAGCGCACCGCTTTTAACCCACCAATCTGGATGTACGCTCTTCACCTCGTGAGCGAATGCAGCAGCTTCTTCGGCAGTTTCCATCAAAGCAAAGCACGTCGCGCCGGAGCCGGACATGCGTGCGAAGGGCGCGTCGGATAGCGCGTTAAGGCACACCTCAATCTCCGCCGCGAGGCCAATGGCGGGCGCCGTTAGATCATTGCGGGTGGCGTTTAGATAGGCCACCAAATCCTCAAAAGACTTAGGCGCAGGCCAATCTGGCATGGGAGGATTGGTCTTTTGGTCCAGCACCTTGAACACTGCGGGTGTTGAGAGACCAACGCCAGGGTTTACCAGCACAACATAGGCCGGTGGCAGCGATACCGGCCTGTTCTCCTCACCAATACCACCAACAATCGCAGGCTTTCCAGAAAGGCACATGGGCACATCAGCGCCGAGCGCCAAGCAATCCGCCATCTCATTGCTCGATAGCACCCTGCCGTTGGTCAGCAGTGTGATCAGCGCGGCGGCATCTGCCGAGCCACCGCCTATGCCGGATGCTATAGGAAGGTTTTTTGTGAGGTGGATGTGTACTGGCGTTGAAGCCTCGCCCCATCTACGGACAAGAGCCAGAGCATCTCCAAGCGTGTTGTTGGAGAGCGGGGGCACGCCTTCAGCAAACGCTCCATCCACTGTTAGCCGGTCGGCATCACTGGCTTTGATGGCGATGTCATCGCCAATATTCGCGAAAGCGACTAGCGAGTCGAGCAGGTGATACCCATCGGCCCGCTGCCCGGTGACGTGCAGCGCTAGGTTCAGCTTCGCGCGGGCAAGCATGCAGGTAGGCGCTAGCGCAGAGTAGGAATTTCGTAGCCTTCTGGCCAAGTGCCAACGGACTCGACCTCTTCACGGGTAAGACCGCGCTGAAGCTTGCGCTGAATAGCATCAGCATCCACTTCATCGGTATCATCCAGATCACGCGCGTGGCTCCACTGGAAGCGCGCTTCTAAGCGGCGGCCCACCATCCAATAGGCATCGCCCAGATGATCATGGATCACGGCTTGGCTTGGGTCCAGGATCACCGCGCGCTCCAGCTGCTCAACGGCGTCTTCAAAGCGACCAAGGCGGAAATACACCCAGCCAAGAGAATCGACGATGTAGCCAGATTCCGGGCGCATCTCGACGGCGCGTTCCAGCATCTCCACCGAGCGATCCAAATGCTCGCCGCGATCCACCCAGGTATAGGCGAGATAATTCATCACGTCCGGTTGATCAGGGAAGAGATCAAGCGCTGTCAGAAAGTCCGCCTCAGCTTGCGTCCACCGATCCGTACGCTCAAAGGCAATGGCGCGTTGGTAGAACAGCCGCCAGTGCTCGCGGCGGTGATCGGTGATGGTTTCAATACCGCTGGAATACACCTCTGCGGCACGCTCAAAGTCGCGGCGGAACCGCAGCACAGTGCCAAAAGTGTTGATGGCTTCCAGATCCGCGGGATCGGACTCAATCAACGCCTCAAGGTGAGCATCAGCCTCGTCGGGACGCTCCAACTGATCGAGCAGCACGCCCAGACGAATTTCAGCGGTGCGTTTGAGCGGATGCGCATCTCTCACACCTTCATACGACTCGACAGCACGCTCCCAAAGCTCCAGCGATTCATAGACCCGCGCCAAGCCGAAGCGTGCCAAATCGTGCTCCGGGTGCACAAAAAGCGACAGGTTGAGATAGATCGCGCCGACCTCTTCAGCGCCATCCTGACCGAGCGCTAGACCAAGCCCGTACGCCACTTCAGCGATACCCTGTTGCGGTGTGGTGACCCGGTGGCCCATCGGCTGATCGGCACGAAGGGCTTCCAGGTCTTCAAGGATGACCGCGTTGAGTGGTGCAAGCTCCAGGAAAGAAGCAAGCACCCCTTCGGCCTGCGCCTTTTGATCGTTGGCAACCAGTGCCTGCGCATAGCCTTGGACCAAACGAAGGGCGCCAGCATCGGTGGAATAGGCGCGTTCCATATCCTGCAGCGCACCTTCGAGATCACCTGATGCCATCCGAATGAGGCCAGCGTGATAAGCGCCGTAAAGCTCAACCCATGCCGGACCATCAAGTGCATCCAGTTGCGCCAACGCTTCATCGGTGTCGCCGCTACCATACTGCACCCACGCGCCAACAAGCACGGACACCAAATCGCCGAACCCGTCGGTTTGATAGGTCTCTAACTCGCGGATCGCCGCACGGTAAGAGCGTTGGCGCACGGCATCCAGTGCCAGTGTCAGGCGGGACATACCGGTGTCGCCGGATGCTGCCAAAATAGCCGCCAAATCCAAAGCGCCTGTCATACGGCCATCGGCAAGCTCCATGGTGAAGGCGCTGTGCAAAAAGCGTTCAGACGTTGGTTCCAGCTCATAAGCTTGGCGATAAAAATCAGCCGCCGAGGGAATGTCGCGCTCGGTCTCAGCCAGCGTTGCAGCCAGATAGAGTCCCGACAGCGATGGTGAGGTTTGGGCGGCAACCGGGGGCGCCAGCGCGTCTGCGTGATGTGTTTGCTGCGCGACAGTGTCGGCCTGCACAGATGCATGAAGCCCGATGGCCAGAAGTGCACCAAGGCACGTGGATGCGGCGGATTTCAACATAAGGTCCCTTTTTCGGCGGCCCATTCAACGCAGGCGTTTCATAGCTTTTTGAGTGATTTGCTTTGCACGTTTTGTTCAGCAACCATGGCTTTTTCCCGGCAGCTTCACAAGCGTTCAGAAAACCGCATGGTCGTCACGCTCTATGGTGGCCTCGCCGCGCGCAAGTTTGCCGTAGAAACTAGCCAGCGTTTCGGTGCCATGGGAGGGCGTGGCGTCAGCATCGTAGATACCGGACTCTGCATCCCAAACCAGCATCGATTCTGTTGCGTAATAGCGCCCGATGCGTGCGAGTTCTGCTTTTTCTGCCAGGCTTGGGACCACTTTGCCGAGGGCGGAAAGCACCGCGATGATCGTGCTGATGATCGCCAACGGCACGTGTTTGATTCTTGGCTCTTTCCCAATCGCGGCGAACAAAGCGTTGCCCTGATCAAGAGGGGTCAGTGCTTCGCCCGGCCCGCCAATGGGTAGAACTGTGTTTTGGCGGGCAGGATCATGCAAGCAACCGGTGATGAAGTCTGCCAGATCATTATCACTGATCGGCTTGCAGGCTGTGAGATTGCCGTCGCCGAACACCAAAAACGGCTTGCCCGCTCTCACGCGATCCAACTGACCAGATAGTGACTTGAGGAATGCTGTGGGGCGCACGATCGAATAGGTGAGGCCAGAGTTGATGAGCGCCTCTTCAAACGCCAGCTTGGCGTGCTGGAAGGCCAGCAAAGGCTTCTGCAAGCAGATGGCAGACAGCAGCACGAAGTGCGGCACATCGTTGTCTTTGGCGACGGTAAGTAGATTGAGATTGGCTTGATAATCGATGGCCCAAGCATCTTTTGGTGCGCCCGTGCGTGAGGCCAGACAGGAGATCACAGCGTCAAACCGCTCATCTTTGAAGCCATCTCTGGCAATGGAAGCCTGATCGGTAACATCGCCAAACCGCAAGGCTACGCCCGGCAGCAAGAACTCCAGCTCTTCACGCTGGCGTACCAAGCACACCACGTCATGGCCCTGCACCACCAATGCCCGTGCAACAGCCTGTCCTATCGTGCCGGTGGCACCGGCCAGAAGCACGCGTTTGGCAGCCGGCGCTGTCATCTACATGTTCGGATAGTTCGGCCCGCCAGATCCTTCAGGCACGGTCCAGACGATGTTCTGGTTGGGGTCTTTGATATCGCAGGTTTTGCAATGAACGCAGTTTTGCGCGTTGATCTGGAAGCGCTTGTCGCCACCTTGTCCCTCTGCCCCATCATCCACCCACTCATAGACCCCGGCCGGGCAGTAGCGCGCCGATGGTCCGCCATATTGGCCAAGCTCAGAGCTGCGTTGCAGACGATCATCGAGCACCTTCAGATGGATCGGCTGATCTTCCTCATGGTTGGTGTTTGAGAGGAACACTGAGGAGAGCCGATCAAAGGTCAGCTTGCCATCGGGCTTGGGATAGTCAATCGGCTTGGCAGAGACCTCTGTTGCTATCGTCTCGTGATCGGCTTTACCGTGACCCAGCGTGCCAAAAAGCGAGACGCCAAGCTTGCTGGCCATCCACATATCAAGCCCACCCAGCATCACACCAATGCGGGTGCCATAACGGCTCCAAAGCGGCTTCACATTACGCACGGGGTTGAGATCGCGGCCGATCGCACTGGATCGCCAACCAGCGTCATACGCGTCGATCGTATCACCAGAGCGTCCAGCTTTTAGCGCATCAATCACCGCATCTGCTGCTTGCATGCCCGACAGAACAGCGTTGTGAGAACCCTTGATGCGAGGCACGTTGACGAAGCCTGCTGAACAGCCAAGCAGCGCGCCGCCGGGGAATACGAGTTTGGGCACGGACTGGTAGCCGCCCTCAGATATCGCCCGAGCGCCGTAAGCAAGACGACGCCCGCCTTCGAACGTTGGCGCAATCATCGGGTGGGTTTTGAAGCGCTGGAACTCTTCAAACGGTGAAAGATGCGGATTGGTGTAGTTGAGGTGCAGCACGAAACCGACCGCCACCTGATTGTCTTCCAGATGGTAGAGGAACGAGCCGCCGCCAGTGGTGTTATCGAGCGGCCAGCCGAAGGAATGCTCCACGCGGCCAGGGTGGTGGTTCTCCGGCTTCACCTCCCACAGCTCTTTCAAGCCAAGGCCATATTTTTGGTGGTCGGCGTCTTTGGCCAGATCGAAACGATCAATAGCCTGTTTCGACAGCGAGCCGCGCACGCCTTCGCCCAGCAGCACATATTTGCCGTGCAATTCCATCCCTGGGGTATAGTTACTGGTCGGTTCGCCATCACGGCCAACACCCATGTCACCGGTAGCCACGCCATAAACCACGCCATCGTCATTTATCAGAAGTTCAGCAGCGGCAAAGCCTGGATAGATCTCGACGCCTAAGCCTTCAGCTTTTTCCGCCAACCAGCGGCAGACATTGCCCAGCGAGACAATGTAGTTGCCGTGATTGCCCATCAGCGGTGGCATGGCAAAGTTGGGCAGGCGCACGCCACCGCCTGGCCCAAGATAGTGGAAGCGATCTTCAGTCACCTGCGTTTTGAGTGGATGATCGGCGTCCTCACGCCAATCAGGTAGCAGGGTATCCAAGCCTATAGGGTCAACCACAGCACCCGATAGAATGTGCGCGCCAACCTCAGCACCTTTTTCCAACACCACAACGTTGTAGTCGGCGTCCGCCTGCTTCAACCGAATGGCAGCAGCCAGCCCAGCGGGACCAGCGCCCACAATGACAACATCAAACTCCATGCTTTCGCGTTCTGTTGTCATCCCAAGATCCCTGCCATGCCCAATGTCGGATATGCTGCGCTGCACAGTCTGTGCGCGTGCCCTTTGTTCCGATATAAAGGCGCTAGGTCAACTCGCTCAAAGGTCGCGTCACCAAACCATGCAAGGTCAAGCTCTGAAAGAATTGTCGGAGTTCTATGAGGCCGCGGGCGTCGATGTGGCGCTTGGCGACGCGCCGGTGAACCGATTTGCCCAAGTTGAACCGGCCCCCAAGGCGGCCCTTCACCCAGCGCCTTTGCCTGCTCAGCCCATCGCGCCGCATCCCCGAACACCGCAGGTTCAAGCGGCGGGGCCTCACCATGGGTTGGACGAGGCGAAAACACTGGCTGCCGGGGCGCAGACCCTGGATGCTCTGCGTACTGCGCTGGAAGGGTTTGAAGGTTGCGGTTTGAAGAAAACCGCACGCCAGCTTGTGTTTGCCGACGGCAATCCGGATGCCAAAATCATGTTGATCGGTGAAGCACCGGGGCGCGATGAAGATGCGCAGGGTCTGCCCTTTGTCGGGCGCTCCGGCCAGTTGCTCGACAAGATGCTGGCCGCCATCGAACTGGACCGCACCAAGGTTTACATCGGCAACGTGATTTACTGGCGTCCGCCGGGCAATCGCACTCCAACGCCGGATGAGCGGGCCATGTGCGAGCCGTTTATTCGCCGTCAGATTGAGCTCGTCGCCCCCAAAGTGATGATGTCGCTGGGCGGTTCGGCACTATCGGGCCTGTTCGGCATCCAGGGCATTATGAAAACACGTGGGCAAGTTTTGACCTATGCCCAAGGCGACCTATCGATACCTGCGGTACCTACACTTCATCCGGCGGCGTTGTTGCGCAATCCGGTCAACAAACGTCTTGCCTGGCAGGACCTGCTGCAATTGCAATCGCTGATCGAGGAGCATGGCGCTGTATGAGCTGTATCGATGAAAGCCGTCGTTTTGTCCCGCTGAATATTGCGGTGCTTACCGTCTCCGACACGCGCATGTTGGAGGATGATAAGTCCGGCGATGTTCTGGCTGGTCGGCTGGAACAGGCGGGCCATGCTTTGGCCCACCGCGCTGTTGTCAAAGATGATGTCTCCGCCATCGCTGCCCAGGTGGAAGGCTGGGTTGCGCGTGAAGATGTGGATATTGTCATCACCACTGGGGGAACCGGGTTCACAGGTCGCGATGTGACGCCAGATGCCATTGAGCCGCTGTTCGACAAGCGCATGGATGGGTTTTCCACCCTGTTTCATCAGATCAGTTTTGAGAAGATCGGCACCTCGACGCTGCAATCACGCGCAACGGCAGGGCTTATCGGCACAACTTTCGTTTTCTGCCTGCCGGGATCACCCGGCGCGTGCAAAGATGGCTGGGATGGTATTTTGCAGTACCAGCTGGATTATCGCCACATGCCCTGCAATTTCGTGGAAATCATGCCGCGACTGGATGAGCACCTAAAGCGCGGCGCGTGACAAAGCACCCTGTTCGCGCTCGGCGGCTTCGGCCTTTTCGAGCGGCTCCATCGGCTGAGCCAGATGCGTGCGCGAACGCAAACGCAGTAGATTTGACACGCGGATCGACGGGTCTTGCGCAGCCCAATCAATAGCCGGAGCACCTGGGCTTTGGAGATCGGCGCGGCGCAGCACAATGCCTTGCGATAGCTTGGCCATAGACATCAGCCGATTGGCCGCCAGAATGAACATGCGACGACGCACATCGGCGCTCCCGACCTCTGGCTCGTGCTCCGGCCGGTAAACGGCAGACAATCTGCCACGCGCAGTTTTCACGCGTTCTTGGCGCTCAACGAACGATAGGGTTTCGTCCAGCCAACCAGGCGACAGCACAGTGGTCTGATCCAGCAGCATTATCCATTGGCCACGATGAGCCGCTTTCAGCGCGCCTGCAGTCTGATCGGACGAACTTTTGGCAGCTAAGAAGGTCGCGCCAGCGGCATCAGCGATCTGCGGCGTGCCATCGTTAGAGCCAACATCGAGAAAGACCACATCGCGCACAACGCCTTCCGCAGCGGCAGCCACGAGCGGTCGCAGCACGTCCAAAAGAACGTTTTCGCCATTATGTGTACGAATGATGACACTAAGCATGGCGCTTTTGTTAGCATGCGCTCGCCACATTTGGCGAGGTTTTCCCTGCTTTTCGGTTACCACACGTCACTAGATCCATTTTTGTTCTTTTTTTGTTCTCATTCCTGCGCTATGGTCTTAGGCGACGTCGCAAGACAGCATGAGGCATGGATTGTTGCGCATGGAACAGGATCACAAACAGCCAAAAACACGGCGCGGACGCGCGGCCAACACCAATGCAAGTGGCAGGTTTGAGCCACTGGCGCGTGTCGATATGGATGATGGTTGGGACTCTCTGGCCGATCTACCACCGCTGAAGACGGAAGTTGCGTTGGAAGCAGCACGCTACATCATTACACGCAATACCTCGCCTGATATTCCCTTTGATCGCTCCATCAACCCTTATCGCGGGTGCGAGCATGGCTGTATCTACTGCTATGCTAGGCCAACCCACGCTTATATGGGCCTATCACCGGGGCTTGATTTTGAAACGCGGCTTTTCGCCAAACCCAACGCTGCCAAGCTGCTGCGTGCGGAGCTGATGAAGCCCGGATACAAAGCCAAGGCCATTGCGATTGGCACCAACACCGATCCCTATCAACCGATTGAGAAGACGCAGCAGATCATGCGCGGCATTCTTGAGGTTCTCGCTGAACTGAAACATCCAGTGCTGATCACCACAAAGTCAGCGATGGTCGCGCGCGATATCGACCTTCTTGGTCCGATGGCTGAAGAGAAGCTGGTGCATGTGAGCCTTTCCATCACGACGCTCGACAAGCGTTTGGCCCGCGCGATGGAGCCGCGTGCTTCCACACCAACGCGGCGGTTGGCAGCCATTGAGGCGCTGAGCGCCGCTGGCATTCCGACCTCAGTGGGGGCATCGCCAATGATTCCGGCGCTCAACGATCATGAACTTGAAGCCATTTTGCAGGCTGCTCACACATCAGGTGCGACCGGAGCCAGCTACATTTTGCTGCGCATGCCGCTGGAAGTACGCGATATCTTCAAGAGCTGGCTGGTGGAGCACTATCCTGGCCGCTATCGGCACGTTCTTTCGGTGCTGCGGTCTATGCGCGGTGGGGCGGACTATGACGCGCGTTGGGGTAAGCGCATGGAAGGTACGGGGCCATTTGCGCAGGTGCTTGCCAAGCGGTTCAAGCTGGTGACGGAGCGGCTCGGCATGCGCACGAAAAAGCCAAACCTGCGCTGCGACCGGTTTTTGGGGCATGCTGCGACCCGCGCCCAATTGGATCTGTTTGGTCAGGACTCTAATGGGCCCGAAACGCAAACGGGCGCCAGCTAGGGTTTTTACCCTGGCGCTGACGCCCGCCGGATAGACGTGAAGCGCTGACGCTTATCCCTCGGCGGGAACGCGTAGAACTTGGCCCGGGTAAATTTTGTCTGGGTCAGACAGCATCGGTTTGTTGGCTTCGAAAATCTTCATGTATTTTGAGCCATCGCCATAAGCTTTCTGCGAGACAGCCCAAAGCGTGTCGCCTTTTTCCACCGTGTGGAAATCAGCGGCATCGGATGTATCTTCTGGCTGAATGTTGTCCTCAACCGAGGCGATGCCATCCACATTACCAGCGGCAAGAATGATCTTCTCGCGCAGTTCCTGGCTTGGTGCGGAGCCAGCGATGACGACTTTATCGCCTTCAACCGTTACTTCCACATCGCCTTCGAGGCCGAGATCAGCCACTTCTTTTTGGATGGCTTCGGCGGGATCATCGCCTCCCCCAAACAGTTTTTTGCCCGCATCGCGCACAAACGAAAAAAGTCCCATTGCGGTATCCTTTCTAGTCCCCTGACTGTTTATCCCCGATTGGTACGGGCTTGGCGTGTTAACCACGCCGCTTGCCTATAGAGAGGTAAGACGGGCTTGAAAACCCAAGGTTGAGAGCTTTGTGTTCGCAGCCGTTTGCGTGCCAGATGCGCATATGCTCAAAATTGCAGGAGGGAATCGGTGGCAAAACGCTCACGAGGCTCGATTTACGGCGCCCAATCTGGCGCCTTCGCCAAGACCAAACAGACAGGGCCCGATGGTCACTTTGAGGCACAGGCGCACGGGCTTGGCTTTGCACGGGTCTGCGGTGTCGATGAAGCCGGACGTGGTCCACTGGCCGGCCCGGTGGTGGCTGCCGCTGTCGTGTTGCCGCATTGGTATGAGGAACCCGGTACGTTTTGCCTTCCACCGAGCTTGGAGGGCTTGAACGACTCCAAACAGATTACCGAAGGCTTGCGCAATCAGCTTTTTTCCGAGCTTTGCCAAATCGCCGATGTCAGCATTGCCAGCGTGTCGGCCGCCACCATCGATGCGCGCAACATCCGAAAAGCTTCCTTGGAAGCGATGCGCCTGGCCGTGCTGGGTTTGCCTGAACCTGCGAGCTTTGCGTTGATCGATGGCAAAGATGAACCACCTGGCCTGCCGTGTGCCGCGACGGCGATCATCAAAGGTGATGGGCGTTCGCTCTCGATTGCAGCGGCATCGATTTGCGCAAAAGTTGCGCGCGATGCGATGATGGTCTCAGCCGATCAGCTTTTCTCCGCCTATGGCTTTGCCACCCACAAAGGCTACGCCACCGAAGTGCATCGCGAAGCGCTGGCTCGCTTGGGGCCCTGCCCGCTGCACCGGCGAACCTTTGCACCGGTTCGCGAGGCTTTGAAAAGGTTCGCTGTTTAGGTTTGAGAAACCCTTTCTCAACATCCCCTTTACCTTAACGCGGCATGATCGAGGCACTTGTTTAGGTGTTGCGTACAGGTTGAGTCATGTCAGTATTGCGTATGGAGGCGCAGCGTCATCGCGCCTCCCATTCCCCCCATTCTTTTCAAAACGGCGATGCTCTTGCGGCTTATCGCAACCAGGTCACCGTGGGTGATTCGATCGCACTGATGGAGAGACTCCCCGCTGGCAGTGTGGATGTAGTCTTCGCTGACCCGCCTTACAATCTTCAACTTCAGGGGGCGCTTCAGCGCCCGGACCAAAGCGACGTCGATGCGGTCGACGACGCCTGGGATCAGTTTGATAGTTTTGCTGCCTATGATGCGTTCACCAGCGCCTGGCTGCTCGCCGCGCGGCGGGTGCTAAAACCTAACGGCACGCTTTGGGTGATCGGCAGCTATCACAATATTTTCCGCGTCGGTGCCAGCCTTCAAGACCTTGGGTATTGGGTGCTCAATGATGTGGTGTGGCGCAAAACCAACCCGATGCCGAACTTCAAAGGTCGCCGGTTTGCCAATGCGCACGAAACGCTTATCTGGGCCGCCCGCTCTGAAGCCGGGAAAAAATACACCTTCAATTACGATGCGCTGAAAGCCGCCAATGAGGACGTGCAGATGCGCTCTGATTGGACGCTGCCTATCTGCACCGGCGGTGAACGCCTTAAAGATGATGACGGCAACAAGGTCCATCCAACGCAAAAGCCTGAAGCACTGCTGGCGCGGGTTCTGCTCGCCTCAACCAAGCCGGGCGACGTGGTGCTTGATCCGTTCTTTGGCACCGGCACCACCGGCGCTGTGGCGAAAAAGCTTGGCCGTGATTTCATCGGCTTTGAGCGTGAGCATGCCTATGCCGATGCCGCGCGTGCCCGCGTTGAGAGCGTAGAACCAGTGCCCGATGCGGCCCAAACGATGCTGCAAGGCAAGCGCGCACAGCCGCGCGTGCCATTTAATGCTCTATTGGAAGCTGGTTATGTGATGCCTGGCGAGGAACTGGTGGATGGCCGCGAACGCCACGCAGCTTTGGTGCGCGCAGACGGTACGCTGGCGAGTGGTGACCATGAAGGCTCCATTCACAAGGTGGGCGCTCTGGTTGAAGAGCAGCAGGCCTGCAATGGTTGGACGTTCTGGCACACCAAGCGCGATGGCAATCTGGTTTCCATCGACGACTACCGCACGGAAATACGCAAAAAAGCCGTTTAGCCCGTCTTTGCTAGCGCTTTTTTGGCCATATGCTGGACGCGATCTCTGGTATCGCTGCTTTCAGCACCTTTACCATAACCGTCGGCCAGGCTTCTTCGCGCACCCGCTCTGGCGTTGACCACCACCCTTGGCTGGAAGGCGGTTTGTCGCTGTCACGCCGGTACACCTGCAAACTCAGGGCAAAGTGGGTGAACACATGCTCTACGCTGCTAAGCTGCTCAGCATCTTTGTAGGGCTTGGGTGCGTCAGCTGACCAGTCGCTGGTTGGCACTTGGGTCATGCCTGGCAGCAGACCGGTTGGTGGCCTTTGCTCGCACCAGACAGCCCCATCAGACCGTACCACCACGAGAGCCGCGCCCTGACGGCGCGGCTTTGCCTTTTTGGGTGCTTTGACGGGATAGACTTCCATGTCACCAGCATGGTGAGCGGCGCAGCCCCCGTTCCAGGGACAGAGCGCACAGACGGGATTTTTCGGCGTACAGATCGTAGCGCCAAGGTCCATGGTGGCTTGGGCAAAATCGCCAGGTCGGTCATCTGGCACCAGTGCTCTCACCTTATCGGTGACCTCGCGCTTCACCTTTGGAAGCGGTGTATCGAGCCGAAAGAGCCGTGTGACAACCCGCTCCACATTACCGTCCACCACAGCAACAGGCTCACCAAACGCAATCGAAGCTATGGCGGCACTGGTGTAGTCGCCGATACCGGGCAAGTCTTTCAGATCAGCCGCTCTGGAAGGAAATATACCACCTTGGCTCGCAACAACCTTGGCGCAGGCGTGAAGGTTAGCAGCGCGCCGGTAGTAGCCAAGACCGGCCCAGGCTGCGCGGACATCATCATCACTGGCAGCAGCTAGGTCGCGGATCGTTGGCCAGCGAGCTGTGAAATTCTGAAAATAGGGAAGAACTGCTGCAACCGTGGTTTGTTGCAGCATGATTTCTGACAGCCAGACTTTGTAGGGGTCTTGGCGCCTGCCTACTTTGCTATGGCTTGGCGCAATGCGCCACGGCAATGTGCGAGCGTGCCGGTCGTACCAGGCGAGCAGGTCACTCGCCTGAGGCCCCTGCTGGGGCGTGCGCTTGGTTGGCTTGCCAGTTCTTGGCTTAATTGATGCGTGCCTTCACATCGGCAATCGCGCTGTCGATCAGGTCAGCAGCCGTTTTGCCTTTGGCTTGGTCTGCCAGCAGAGCTTCAGAAGCCGCAATCGCGATGTCGGTGGCGCGGGCGCGCACTTCGCCGAGTGCCTGCGCTTCAGCTTGGGAAATTCGGCTTTCAGCAGCGGCCGTGCGGCGCGCAATCATTTCTTCAAGCGCTTCTTCGGTTTCGGCCGTCATACGTTCGGCTTCAGCCTTGGCCTGCGCGATGATGGCGTCAGCCTCTTCATCAGCGCTTTGAGTTTTACGGCGGAAATCGGCCAGCACAGCTTGGGCTTCTTCGCGCAGGCGGCGCGCTTCTTCCAACTCGCTGCGCACTTTTTCAGCGCGCGCATCAAGCGCTTTGGTGACCATGCTAGGCACTTTGAGATAAACAATCAGCGCCAAGAACAGGATGAGGGCGATGAGGGCCCAAAATGAAGCGTCCATAATTGTCTTCCTCAGCTTTCGGCGCTAGCAGCGACCGCTTTGGTCACCGCTGCTGCCGTTGGCGCTTTGGGCGCAAGCTTTTCCATGATCGCCGACACAGCATCGATTGCGATGCTGTCGACCTGGCCCAGAGCCTCGGTCTTAATGGCATCGATACGGGTTTCCGCTTCAGCCAGTTTCGCGCTTAGGGCTTCTTCAGAGGCCTGTCGCTTGGCCGTGGTTTCGGCCGTCAGCTTGTCACGGGTTTCGTTGGCAAGCGATTGGGCGCGGGCACGGGCATCGGTTAGCGCTTTTTCATAGGTTTCCATTGCCTCATCGGTTTCGCGCTTCAGCCTTTCAGCTTCAGCAAGATCGCTGGCAATACGGTCGTGACGGTCTTCCAAAATGCCAGAGATGCGTGGACCGGCGATCTTGGAGATCACGTAGTAGACAAGGCCAAACGCAATCACCAACCACAAAAGCTGCGAGGCGTATGTGGAGGTGTCGAAGGGCGGGAAAGTGCCACCATGTTCGGCGGCGGCTTCACCGGCTGCGTGCACGGCGTCGTCTGTCGTGGCCATCGGTCATCTATCCTGTGCGATAACGGATATGTCGTCCTTATCGCGTGAAAGAGGCAAGTGGTTGGGTTTTACGCGGTCTGATCGGCACCTATTTAGCACAGACACCGATCAGATGCGTTCATTCCCAGTCTGGCTACCGCACGCGAATGGCGCGGCCGCCTGTGTTCTGTTGGCTTAAACGGCGAACAGAAGAAGAAGCGCGACCAGCAACGAGAAGATGCCAAGCGCTTCGGTCACGGCGAAGCCGAAGATAAGACGACCGAACTGGCCATCAGCTGCTGACGGATTGCGCAAAGCGCCCGACAGGTAGTTGCCGAAGATCGAGCCAAGGCCGATCGCAGCGCCGCCCATGCCGAGACATGCGATACCAGCGCCGATGAATTTTGCTGCTTCTGCTTCCATGATTGAACTCCTTTGGAATGAACGAAGGCGTTAGACCTGACGACCCAGAGAACTAACCCTGGGCCGCCGGGATAGGTGAGTTAGTGTGAAGGGTGAAGGGCGTCGTTGAGGTACATGCAGGTGAGCACCGCGAACACGTACGCCTGAAGGAAAGATACGAGAAATTCTAGCGCTGTCATGGCAATGGTCATCAGCAGCGGCAGAATTGCGCCGCCGATACCGATGGCACCAAGACTGGTGAGCGAGACCACAAAGCCTGCGAACACTTTCAGCGTGATGTGTCCGGCCAACATGTTGGCGAACAAACGCACAGACAGCGAAATGGGGCGTGAGAGGAACGAAATAACCTCAATCATCACCACCAGCGGCACCAAGGCGCCCGGAATACCCTCAGGAACGAAGAGTTTTAGGAACCCAAAACCGTGCTTCATGAAGCCGTAGACAATGACGGTTCCGATCACCAACATCGCCAGCGCAAACGTGACGATGATGTGGCTGGTGACGGTGAAGAAGTAGGGGAACATGCCAAACAGGTTGGCAAACAGCACGAACATAAACAGCGAGAACACCAAGGGGAAAAATCTCATTCCCTGCGTTCCTGCCGCGTCGCGCAACATACTGGCGACAAATTCGTAGCTCATCTCCGCGGCAGCCTGCCAACGACCGGGAACAAGGCCACGGCCTGTGGTGGAGAGCACCAAGAATGCGGCGACAGCACCTGTGGTCACCAGCATGAAAAGGGAAGAGTTGGTGAACGAGAAATCGATGCCTGCGATTTCAATGGGAACGATCGTGTTGATCTGGAATTGGTGAATCGGATCGTTCGCCACTGTGATCTGCTCCTAAACCGGCGCGCCGGTCGTCATCCATTTACTGTTTCAATCGCACGTGCAGGAACAATCCTGCCCATGTTTGGCGCTGGCTTTAGCCGTCTTCACGCCCATTATCCTCTGTGTCACGTCGCCGCGCCGATGGTGGCGCTTGCTCGCCTTTTGGCATCGCGACAAGACCCAGCGTTCTCATGACGTTTAGAACGCCCGCTGCAAACCCCAACAAAAGCAGAACTATCAACCCAAAGGGTGAGGTACCTGCCACAGAATCGAGGAACCAACCTAGGGCTCCGCCGACAAAAATCGCTGCAATGAAATCCGAGGACACTCGGATGGCCATTGCGTAATTCGACCGCTCCATCTTGGCTTTCTGCTCATCGACCGGATCAGGTCGGTGGACATCCAGTTTGTCGTCCAGGGCATCCAGCCGTTTGCGGACCTCATCTAGGTCCGTTCGGCCAGTGCGTGATGCTCGCTCAGGGTCGGACCCTTCAGCCAAAACGGCTCTCCAATGGGTGAGGACGCTGGTCGTCGTGAAAACGGGCTATGGACGCTCTTTTTCGATAGGATGGCAGAGGTTGTTGCTCTCACCTTTCTGCTCAAATGGCTTTGCGCAGAAAGGTTAGAAAATCGCCGGGACCATAGTGCCCGGCCTTTGGGGTGTCAACCGCGCCAGAGACGCTCACATACACCGTGTAACGCTATGATATATATGCGTTTTATTGGTCTATGCAGCGCTTTCTGCTTCAACCATTGCCTCAGCTTCGGCCAACGCGACCGAAACGATCTGACTGACACCGCGTTCGGCCATCGTCACACCGAACAGCCGATGCATACGGCTCATGGTGATCGGGTTGTGCGTTACCACCAGAAAACGGGTTGATGTGCGCGATGCCATGGAATCCAGCAAATCGCAGAAACGTTCCACATTGGCATCATCCAACGGAGCATCAACCTCATCAAGAATACAGATCGGCGCCGGATTGGACAGGAACACCGCAAAGATCAGCGCCATCGCCGTCAAAGCCTGCTCACCGCCCGACAACAGTGTGATCGATTGCGGTTTCTTGCCTGGCGGTTTGGCAATGATGTCGAGCCCTGCATCCAGCGGATCATCGGCATCGATCAGCGTCAGTTCGGCTTCACCCCCGCCAAAGAGCTTGGTGAAAAGCTCCTGGAACTGCTCGTTGACGCGGTCAAAGGCTTCCAGCAGTTTTACCCGGCCCTCGCGGTTGAGCGTGGAAATGATACCGCGCAGCTTGGTGATGGCTTCGGCCACATCGTCGCGCTCCAACGCCAGCGTATCGCGCCGCTCGGCCACCTCTTCGGCCTCTTGTTCAGCGGCAAGGTTGACCGCACCGAGCCTTTGGCGCGCCTCTTTGAGCTCTGAAAGCTGGCGTTCCAGAACATCAAGCGCGGGCGGCTGGGTGCCAGGCTCAAAGCCAGCCATCCCCATCAGTTGATGCGGCGCTGCGTCCACAGCCTCTACGATACTGGCCTCAAGGGCCGATCGGCGTTCATCAGCAGCTGCTTTGCGCTCTTCAGCGCGACCATGAGCCTCACGCGCCGCAAAATATGCCTCTTTGATCTCTCGGGCTTTGCCATCAGCCTCTCGTTGCGCTGTTTCCACACGGGCCAAGGCATCGGCGGCCTTGCTGCGGGCTTCTTCGGCTGTCGCCAGCGTTCCGGCCAAAGCGCGGCGCTTTTCCACCAGGCGGCCGGGTTCGCCATCAAGCTTTTCCAACGTCACCTGAAGATCAGAACGACGCTGTGCCAGCGTTTGTGCATGGCTGGCTGCCGCATCGGCACGACGCTGCCAAGCTTCGATGGACCGGGCTGTCGTCTCCCGGCGGCGGGTGTGGTCGGCAAGCTCGCGACGCAATTGATCAAGTGCTGCGACGGCCTCATCGCGGGCGCGGCGGGCCAAACCTTCACTGTCTGACGCCTCAGAAAGTTTTGATTCCAGCACCGTAAACGCATTGGTTGACTGGCTGGCAGCTTCAGCAGCCTTCATCTTCGCCTGGGCCTCACTCAAAGCCTCGGCCAAGCGAGTGATATCGGCCTGCGCAGCAGAAATGCGAGCACCTTCGCGTTCGGCCTCGCGTTCCAAGGCCATCAAGCCGCTGGCTGCCTCATCATAGCTTCGGCGGGCTGCTGCTTCGTCACTGCGATGGGTGTTCCAGGCGGTATCAGCTTCCTGCATGGCCGTGAGCGCCGCCATATGGGCCAGCGACAGCGTGGTCACCTCGCCTTCCAATGCTTTCAAATCCGTTGTGAGGCCCGACAGTCGGTTGCGCTCAGCCAGTTTCACCGCAGCAGCAGAGGGCGCGTCGGCTTTGCGCACAAACCCATCCCAGCGCCACACAGTGCCAGCTTTGCTCACCAGTATTTGGCCAGCAGCTAATGCGGATTGAAGGGTTGCACCATCAGCATCGTCAACAAGGCCAATCTGGGCCAGACCGCGCGCCAAAACTGCGGGGGCTTTGACGTGATCACGAAGCGCATCAACACCATCGGGCAGCGCCGGGTCGTCAGTTTTTGCGCCAATTTGGGTCCAAAACTGCGGTGCTGCTGGATCAGAGGCGGCTTCCAATGCCTCGCCGAGAGCCGCACCCAAAGCGGCCTCAAAACCCGGCGTAACCTCGATGCCATCCATGATGGACGGGAACAGATCCGGTGATGTGCTGTGCGCAGTACCAACCAGCTTTTCCAGCGCTGCAATTTCAGCCTGAAGTGTTGAAAGCTGTTTCTCTCGCTCACGAAGAGGCGTTTCAGCCCCAGCCACAGAGGCCAAGGCATTGGTGCGGGCTGTTTCACTAGCGGCGACTTTTTCACTCGCCGTATCACGGGCTGTTTTTAGACCCTCAACTTTTGCTCGCGTGGCTTCCAGAGCTTCAGCAGCGGATGTTTTGGCCCGTAAATCCCTCAAAGCGGATTGAGCGCGGGCATGCTGGTCTTCCAGCTGGGCCACCTCACGTTGCGCGGTTTCCAAAATGCGGGCTTGAGCTTCACGTTCGGCGCGTGCTTGCGATAGCGCATCACGTGCTGCATTGCTGGCAGCCAGCGCCTCTGCGAGCGCGGTCTCAGCAGCCTGGGCTGCCGTTTCGATGGCAGGCACTTGCTCGGTTGATGCGGCCTCTGCCTCACCAATGACTGTAAGTTCTTTTTCCAGTGCCACCCGCTCGGCGGCGTGATCATCAGAAAGCCCCGCCTCGCGCGCAATATCTGCATCCAAGGTGGCAAGCTGAGCGCGCGCATTTTCTAGCCGCTCGGCGCTTTGCTTTTCTTCCAGAGCCAATTCATCGCGTGCGCGCACGATCCGGCCAAGCGCGGCGCCAGCTTCGGCGGCTTTGGTACGGGCATCAGGCACGCTGGCCGCGGCACTTGCCTGGGCCGTGGACGCGACAAGCTGCGCTTCGTCAGCTTGAGCCAGCAAAGTTTTGGCCTCACGCAGAGCTTGCGCAGCATCGTTGGCAGATTGGTTTGCCGCCGCCCATTTCAATGCGAACACGCCAGCTTCAGCGGTGCGGGTTTTGGCGGCAATGTCACGGAACCGCGCAGCCTGACGAGCCTGACGGCGCAACACATCCAGCTGGCGATCAAGCTCACTAACCACATCATCAAGCCGCTCGATGTTGGCTTCGGCAGCCTTCAGGCGCAGTTCAGCCTCATGGCGACGCGTGTGCAGGCCGGAAATACCAGCGGCCTCTTCCAGAAGCGCACGGCGCTGCACAGGTTTGGCGGAAATGATCTCGCCAATCTGACCTTGACGCACCATGCTTGGCGAGCGCGCGCCGGACGCTGCATCGGCAAACATAAGTTGGACATCGCGGGCGCGGGCCTCGCGGCCATTTACACGGTAGTTGGAGCCCTTCTCACGCTCGATCTTGCGCGAGACTTCCAGGTTCTCATGCTCGTTGAAAGCCGCAGGTGCGCGGCGCATAGCATTGTCGAGGAACAGCTTCACTTCAGCGCTGTTGCGCGCCGGACGCTTGCCAGAACCGGAGAAGATAACCTCCTCCATACCGCTGGCGCGCATCGCCTTGTAGGAGCTTTCGCCCATCACCCAGCGCATGGCTTCGACAAGATTGGACTTGCCACACCCGTTGGGGCCGACCACACCGGTCAACCCGTCTTCAATGATCAGATCAGTGGGCTCAACAAATGTTTTGAACCCAGCAATGCGCAGTTTGGTGAATTTCATCAGCGAGCCTCGCTGATGGAGAGCTGTGCCTCGCGCCACCAGGCGCAAAGGCACAACACGCCGCTAGCTGATAAGCGGGTCGATGATTTCGGCGTACTCTTCTGGACTGCGGGCACCGGGGAATCTCGTACCATTGATAAAGATCGTTGGTGTGGAGGCAACGCCGAATTCCTCTGCGCCACGTTCTGCACCAGCGACTATAGCCGTTTCCAGATCACGATTCGTCAAGCAGGCATTGAAGGTCTCTTGGGTATAACCGGCCTGTGCAACGATAGAAAAGAGTGCATCTGCGGGGTTTGCAGCCGTTGCCCACTCGCGCTGGCGCTCAAAAAGGATGTCAACAACATCGTGATAGAGCGCATCATCTGCACAGCGCGCGAGCATGGAAGCCGCCCTGGCGCGGGCATCCAGCGGGAACTCCCGGAAGATGTAATAGACGTTACCGGCATCGATATAGTCGGTCTTGATCGATGGCAGCGAGGCTGTATGGAAGCGCGCGCAGTGTGGGCAGGTCATTGAGGAGTAATCGACCATCACCACTGGAGCCTCTGGGTCGCCAAGGCCAATGTCGGGCAAGCCGTCGGTTGCTGTCATCAGCGCATCCAGATCAACAGAACCATCCCCGCCTGATGGCGCGCTGCGGCTGGAACCGCCAGCCGATCCATCGGCACTGTCGTTGCACGCGGCCAAAACGCCACCTACCATGGTGAGGAGCGCGGAGTTTTTAAGAAGCGTACGGCGGTCGGTTTTGAGGCGATTGATCATCGTGGGGCCTTTGTGCGGAAAGTCGGTTTTCTGGCTCTTACTGTCTCTTGGCGCACCAAAACAAGGCTGATGGCAAGACCTGGATGTGCCGTGGCAGCCATCCATGGCCAAAAAGGGGCATCACAATTGCGTGCGCGATGACGTCACGAACGACGTTTGCCGTTGGCGGCGATGATTGAGGCACCGAGATCCTGCAAAGCGGCGCGCAGAGCTGGGTCCCCCACCTCAGCTGTCGCGTCACGCGCTGCACTCTGCGCCTCAGCAGATGGCGGCCCGGGTTGCTGCACCGGATTGGGTGACGCCGCGGGGACGAGCCCAACTTTGGCGGTCACGCGCAACTTGCTCACGGCCTGGTAACCGAAAAAGCCGTTGATGCGCTCCAGTATCAAGGCTTGTCCGTAGTCGAGGTCGATTTGGATAGACGGATCAGCTCGCACCTCAAGCACGGCTCCATCATCACCCGTCTTTTTATGGCGCGAGCGCGATTTGGGTTGAGCTTTCATCTGAACTGGCATGCAAAGCCCTGCCAAACGCTCACCCACGATCTCTGGCCAAGCTGTCAACAAAGCTGGTGAGACAAACTGTTTGCCGCGCTGCCCCTGTTGCAGTGGCTGCAAGAGGGCATCCACTTCTACGCCGATGGCTTTGGCACTGGTGGGCATGGCAGCCTTGGTGCTGACCTGATGACCAAGCAGTTGACCGCGGACCTTTGGCGCTGCGGTTGGGCGTGCCCCTTTCATCTTCACCCTTTCATCTTTGCGCGATCCCTGCTAGCGCCGGTGCCTTCCTGACAAGACTTCCCCACGACCACTGCTGGAGCGTTCCCCTCGTGTACGAGCTAATTATCTTTGACTGTGACGGTGTTCTGATCAACTCAGAAATGATTGCAGCACGTGTGGAAGCCGCCGCTTACAAGCGCGAAGGCTTTGAAATGGAGCCGCTGGGCTTTGCCGAACACTTTGCCGGCATGACCCATCACGCGATCCAAGAAACAATCGAGGAAGAACTAGAACGCAAGCTGGATAAGGATTTCCAGGATAAACTTTCTGAGGCCTTTTTTGAACTTGCCGACTCTGAAATGACCGCCGTGCCAGGCGTGGAAGACATGCTGGATATGGTGGAAGGCCCGCGCTGCATCTGCTCCAATTCAGCCTCCGACTATCTGCAGCGCTATCTCAGCGACGTTGGGCTGTACGAGCGCTTCGCACCACACATCTTTTCTGCTGGTGAGGTTGGCAACAAAGCATCCAAGCCAGACCCGAATGTGTTTCAGGTCGCCGCACAGACCTTTGGGGTCGACCCCAAAGCCTGTCTGGTGGTGGAAGACTCCACCTCCGGCGTAAAAGCAGCTGTAGCAGCGGGCATGACCGTGATTGGCTTTGTTGGCGGTGACCATAGCTGGCCGGGCCATGCTGAAGCCCTCATGCAGGTTGGGGCGCTGACAACCGTCAACCGCCACGCTGATCTGGCAGAAACCATCCAGGCGTTGGCGGCTTGGGAGGGTGAAGCGCTTTAAAAGCGCTTTCTAGCTTTCACCCTCATCGAATCCGATGATCACCTGATAATCAGCCTGACGCTGCGGCGCCGGCACAAAGAACGCGCGGTTGACCAACGTAAACGTTGCCGAGACTTCCGTTGGCTCGATGATCGCCTGAGTGCGCACCACTTCGCTGGAGACGACTTCGTCGGTGATCGTGTTGAACACAACAATGCGGATCGGCAGGTCGAGCGTGGCCGGGGCGCCTTGCGGCCCAATGATGGAACGCCCAGCAATCCCAATGGTCAGGCCAAACTGGCCAGCGCCTGGGGTGCACTCCACAACCGTCTGCAAAATCTGGCTCTGATAGCGCACATTGCTTGGTGTGCGCTCGTCGCCAGCGTAAAGCCGCAACGTCTCGGTGCCATCACGCACCACAATGGATGGGCAAAGCTGGTCAGCGCGAAGCTGCTCCACCGGCACACCGCCAAAGCTGGTGGCCGTCGTTGGCCGCACCTGCGCGGATTGGTTGCCTCCGCCCATCAGGCCGGTCAGGCCATCCATTCCGCCACTGCAGGCGGAAAGCGCCAAAGCAAGGCCCAACGCAGACGCGCCGCGAAAGACAGTTCGATTGGATTTGGTCAAAAAACGCATCACGCCATCACCACATAGATCAACATAAGCCGCACTCGTTACGCGTGGTTGCGGCTGTTTAGCAAGTTGCACTCGCCTTGGCGAGGGGATAGCTGTGGAGCCTTTCCGACCGCTGTGCCCATGGTGAGTGCCCGCGCATGACCGCTCCCAACGACTTTGCCCCGATAACACCTGATGCCATCAAGCATCATTGGTCGTTGCGTCTATTGCCCAGCTGGGCGCGTCCCTATGGGCGGTTGATGCGGCTGGAACGCCCAATTGGCTGGCAGTTATTGCTATGGCCGTGCGTGTTTTCGTCACTGCTGGCGTCCATCGCGCTGCAAAGCCAAGTTCAATGGGGTCATCTGATCCTATTCACGCTTGGTGCCATCATCATGCGCGGTGCGGGCTGCACGCTTAACGATATTGCTGATCAGGATATCGATGCAAAAGTTGGCCGCACGGCCGAGAGGCCCATACCGTCTGGGGAAGTGAGCGCTCGCAACGCGGCACTTTTTTTAATCGCGCTGCTGGCCGCTGGCTTCCTAATACTCATCACGTTCAATCTGTTCACGATTGGTGTCGGTATTGCATCGCTTGTACTGGTTGGATTTTATCCCTTCGCCAAACGCGTGACGAACTGGCCTCAAGCTGTTCTCGGCTTGGTGTTCGCTTGGGGCGCGCTGGTTGGTTGGACAGCGCAAACACAGAGCCTGGACCTGCCGATGGCGGCGCTTTATCTCGCCTGCGTCATCTGGATCATTGGCTACGATACGATCTACGCGTTTCAGGATTTGGAAGATGATGCGCTGGCCGGTGTCGGATCATCGGCGCAAGCACTAGGCAATAAGGCACCAGGTTTCATCGCTCTGTGCTACGCGCTGACCGTCGTTTTGATCGCCTATGCCATGATGGCCGTCGGGGCAGGACTTATGGCCCTTGTCGGCCTCGGCCTCGCAGCTGCACAGATGGCTTGGCAGGTGATCTCACTTGATCTCACCGACAAGCAGGGCTGCCTGGCGCGGTTTAAGTCCAACACGCTAGCAGGCGGATTGATCGCTGGTGGCCTGTTGCTGGACGTGCTGCTTTAGCGGCGACCGCGGCGCTTGGAAAAGCGTGGACGGCGACGGGTTAACGTGTTGGTGCGGCGCGGCTGAGTGGAACGCAAAACAACTGCACCCAACATCGCACGCACCACGCTGTCCTCTCCGTGAGGCTCACTGAGAAGCAGCGGAACCGATAGTTTGTCAGCCCAAGCCCGCCAAACCGCCACCGCGTCATCCAGCGGCAAACCATCGTTAAGCGTGATCGCATAGGCCGGATCATCGTGGCGCAGGACAACGCTGACGGTTGTGTCGTCGCCCGAAACGGTGAGCTGCGCGGCCACGCCGTTATAGGCATTCAACGCAATACGCTGGAGGATCATCACCGCACCAAGCCGGGCCGTGATCACGACACTGCGGTCGCTCATGTCCAAACGACCGCGCTGCGGCATGGATGAACGCATAGCCACCGGATCGCGGCAGCCATCGACCCGAAGGTCGGGAGCAAAATCAAAGGGGGCACCATCAGAACGGATGGTCTGCCCGTTGGCCGAGCGGTTTGTCCTTACCGTCATGATGATGCCTTTCGCCTTCCTGTTGGCCCGGGGTCCAGGCCACAAACTGATGTCGACGGTTGTTCCGTCTGACGGCCCAAATGGGCTGCCCGTTTTTGGGCTATGGCGAAGGTATAGCGCAGCGCTGTTGGAGCGAGCTTAAGTAACGAGGTAAAAAAAGTGTGCGTTGCGAAAGGGTTAGCGAATGGCAAACAGGTTCGCCCCAATTCACCTTGATTGGGAACGGTGATCGGCTACATCACTGTTACAGTCTTTTCTCCAGCTAAGCGCACCTATGACCGAAGCCTCAACCGACCATACCTTGCCGCCAATCAGCCTTATCTGCGATGCGGCCCGCGAAGCCGGTGAGATAGCACTGCGTTATTACGGTAAGAGCCCCAAAACCTGGATGAAGCCCGGCGACTCACCAGTGACGGAGGCAGACCTCGCCATCGATACGATGCTGCACACAGAACTGCGGCAAGCCTTTCCCAACTTTGGCTGGTTATCGGAGGAGATTGAGGATGATGGCTCGCGTCTCTCCGGCGCTCCAACCTTCATCGTCGATCCAATTGATGGCACGCGTGGCTTTATGGCCGGCAGCGATGATTGGGCGGTATCCATCGCGCTGGTCCATCACGGCGAACCGGTTCAAGGTGTTTTGTTCAACCCTGCCCTTGGCGAGTTGATGGTGGCCGAAGCAGGAAAAGGTGCCCGTCTTGAAGAGGCCAAGGGCGAAGCCTTAATGCTCGCACCAACGGGCAAAGATAATCTGGATGATGCGTTGCTGGCCTTTCCAGGGCCGAGCAAAGCCTCGCATGCGTTTCGCAAGCACCCAAAAATCGCCTCGCTGGCTTTGCGTATCGCGCAGGTGGGTCAAGGCAAGCTGGATGGATGCGTCGCCAGTCCTAATGCTAAGCATTGGGATATTGCGGCTGCTGACATTATCGTTCGTGAAGCAGGCCTCAGTCTCTTGCATGCCGATGGAGCCACCCCAAATTACGATGGCGCGTCAATTACTCATCCAGCCCTCGTATGCGGCACGCGGGCTATGTGCGATGCGCTGCAGTCCATGTTGCCGCGCTAGCATATTGATGGCGTTGCTTGGCAGCCCTTGCTTGACGGGGCAGTGCGGTCAGGTATGAACGCGTCATTCCCTCAACTTCCTAGGATAAAGGATTAGGCGCGATGAGCGGCACACCCGAGGAACCCAAGCCACAATTGCTGCATCTGGTTTTCGGTGGCGAGGTGGAATCGCCCGACTCGCACACCTTTATCGATGTGGACAATTTGGATGTTGTTGGCATCTATCCGAGCAATGCTGAAGCCGAATCGGCCTGGCGTGGCAAGGCGCAGGCAACCGTTGATAACGCCAATATGCGCTATTTCGTGGTGCACATGCACCGCTTGCTGGAACCCGGTGACGACGACCCTGAAGTGTAGGGCGATCGCGTGGCCTGAAAGCCCTTTATGAGTGCGCCTTGGTACAAGCGGCTTGGCCGTAATGGTTTTGTCCAATTGATGGCTGGCAACGCGCTGGCTGGCTATTTGTGGCTTGTCGACCGCACAGTCCGTAAGACCAATACCGATCTCGGCCACAAGCGGGCTGACATCGCGGGCCATTTGCCGGCGATTTTCACCTTCTGGCATGGCGAGCACTTCATGGGCGCGATGGCGGTTCAAAAGGCCTGGAACATGCATGTTATGATTTCGCGCAGTGCCGATGGAGCGATGAACGCTATTGCCGCCGAAAAGCTTGGTCTTCATGTCGTTCGCGGGTCAGGCGACCCGAAAAAGCGCGGCAAGCAAAAAGGTGGGGCGCAGGCTTTTTTGCGGTTTGTCAGCATCCTTGCTGAGGGTGGCAGCGTGTCACTGACGGCCGATGTGCCTAAAGTCGCGCGGCAGGTTTCGCCAGGGCTGATAAAGCTTGCCCGCAAAAGCGGACGGCCCATCGTGCCCGCCATGTATCTCACCCACCCGCACATCACGCTCTCTAGCTGGGATCGCGCTGCCATTGCCCTGCCCTTTACCAAAGGGGCCGTGGGCACTGGAACGCCGATTTATGTCAATGATGATGAGCGCGATGATGCCTATTGGTGTGCGCTTGTGAAGGAGCGGCTCAACGCGCTGGAGGCGCACAGCTACGCGCAAATTGGCGGCCGGTCGGCCTTTTCTACCGCCGCGGAGCCAGGTGGGCTTTCCCATGGCTGATGTGCTGTCTGAAAGCCTTCTTGCCAGCTACCGCATTGCTGGCACGCTGATCTCGCCGCTGGCCGGATCGCTGATCTTGGCGCGTGCGCGCAAAGGCAAAGAGGATTTGCCGCGTCGCAAAGAGCGCTTTGGTTATGCCGGATCGCGCAAGCCCAATGGCTCGTTGATTTGGGTGCACGCCGCCAGCGTTGGCGAAACGATTGCTATTCTGCCACTGATCAAGCGCATCGAAGAGACCGGCTCGTATGTCGTTCTGACAACTGGCACAGTGACGTCTGCGCAACTGGCGGCCAAACAAATTGGCCCACGCACACTTCACCAATATGCACCGCTTGACTTGGCGCCATTCATCAATCGGTTTCTCAACACGTGGAAGCCACAGCTTGCGATTTTCGTGGAATCTGAACTCTGGCCTGCCACCTTTCACGCACTTGCTAAGCGCAACATTCCCCACGTGCTGGTCAATGCGCGCATGTCGGAGCGCTCGTTCTTCCGCTGGCGGCGGGCAAGCGGGCTAATCGGTGCGATGCTGTCCAATGTCACGCTGTGTCTTGCGCAAACGGTCGACGATGCTGAGCGCTTTCGCGTACTCGGCGCGCCACGTGTGCGCGTGACGGGCAATCTGAAGTTCGATACGCCTGCTCCAGCTGACAATCCAGCGCAGCTGAAACTGCTGGAGCAGACCCTGCGCGGACGCAAAGTCTGGCTGGCCTCCTCCACACACCCTGGCGAGGAAGCCATCGCGCTGCGGGTCCACAAAGCGCTCAAGCATCATTTGCCCGACCTTTTGACGGTTATCGTGCCGCGTCATCCTGAGCGTGGCCGTGAGGTCGCAGGGCTTGCCCAGTCGGAAAGCTTAACCCATACGCTGCGCAGCGAAGGCCATCTACCAAAAGCTGATACCGACATTTACATTGCCGACACCATTGGTGAGATGGGCCTGCATTACCGCCTCGCGCCGGTGTCCTTCATTGGCGGATCGCTGATACGCCATGGCGGGCAGAACCCGATTGAGCCTGCCAAGCTGCGCACCGCCATTTTGCATGGTCCAGACGTGCACAATTTTCCTGAAATCTACACCGCGCTGAATTCCTCTGACGCAACCATTGAAGTCGACAGCGCTGAAATGCTGGCACGCAATGTTGGGCGCCTTTTGGTTAACGAACGGGAACGCGAGAAGCTTTGCAACCAAGCGACCAAGGCCATACAAGAGTTTGAGGGCGCACTGAGCGCGACGATGGATGCGATTGAGCCGCTGCTAACGGCCTTTTCCGTATCCGCCGCGTTGGAGCAAGCGCGCAGATGAGCCTTACCCCACCGCCCTATTGGTGGCCTGACCCAGGCCAACCGCAAGGTTTTGGCGCGACGCTGAAAAAGCTGGCGCTGATGCCTGCAGCCTTTACTTATGGACGCGTGGTTGCTGGGCGAATGGCGCAAGAGGGCGCACCTGGTGCTTTGCCTGTGGTTTGCATCGGCAATTTCGTGGCAGGCGGCGCCGGTAAGACGCCGACGTCGCTGGTGATCTATGACGTTCTGGAAGAGTTGGGGTTGAAACCAGCCTTCGTGACACGCGGCTTTGGCGGATCGTTGGCGACCACCAGTTTTCGCGTCGACTCAAACCGTCACCTGGCCGATGAAGTGGGTGATGAGCCGCTATTGCTTGCCCGGCGCGGCGAAACGTTTGTCGGTCCGGATCGTCTGACCTCGATCACCAGTGCTGCCGAGATTGGCGCCACCTGTACAATTTTCGATGATGGCCTACAAAACCCAACGATCGTCAAGAACCTCACCATTGCAGTCGTTGATGGGCGTATGGGTGTTGGCAACGGATTGTCGCATCCTGCCGGACCCTTGCGCGCGCCGGTGGCAGCGCAGCTGCGCCACGTTGATTTCATCATTGTGATTGGCAAAGGAAAGGGTTCGCATGGCGTCGTGCGGCAGGCAGCGAAGCGGGGCAAGCCTGTGCTA
This sequence comes from Pseudomonadota bacterium, assembly GCA_039814945.1. GTDB lineage: Bacteria > Pseudomonadota > Alphaproteobacteria > Rhizobiales > MH13 > MH13. Next base: position 25,686 of record JBCCAF010000022.1, on the reverse strand, counting down.
TCCGCCACCCTTGAGATGGACATACCTGAGCATCTGTTTGGCCAACAAATCTATGCCTTTTGCGGCATCGGCCATCCGCCGAAATTCTTTGATCGACTGAAAGAAGCCGGCCTAAACGTGGTGAAAGAAAAGGCGTATCCCGACCATCACGCCTACACCACCGAAGACGCGCGCGAGCTGGTCAACATCGCCAAAGAACGCGGAGCCGTGCTTGTGACCACCGAGAAAGATGGCATGCGGTTTCAGGGGCACTCAGGATCGCTGCGCGATTTGGACAATGCCACCACGCAAATCCCCGCCAAGCTGGTGTTTGAAGATCCTGGCTATCTTCGCTCGTTATTGCGCAATGCCATTAGGCAATGGCGCCGCGACATGGTGCTGGTGGAATTCGACTAGGACGCTTTAGGTGAACGACGCTCAGCTTCAAGTGAAGCAGTGGCATCCTTATAGGCTTCCTGGCGGGCGACCGACCAATATTTGAGGTCCGTCAGCGCAATACGCTCAAACGTCACCGCACACACCACATAATCACCTGGTCGCAGCACATGATACTCCGGCGTATCGTAGCGGATAAGGGCTTCGCGGTCGTTGCTGGAAAACACCATAGCATCAGTCCTTGGTGAGCGATTTGGTTTGGGGTTGTTCTCTCTTGCCTGCAAAGAAAGCCTTCAGCAAGGCTTCGGCCTCGCTGGCCGCGATGCCATCATAGACGTCCGGCGCGTGATGGCAGGTGGGCTGGCCAAAGAAATGCGGGCCATTGACCACAGCGCCCATTTTTGGATCGGCCGCCCCAAAATAGACTCGCCGGATACGCGCATGGCTTATGGCCGCGGCGCACATGGCGCAGGGTTCCAGCGTCACATAGAGATCAGCGCCGGTGAGCCGTTCTTGGCCAAGTGTCTGGGCTGCTTCGCGGATGACCAGCATTTCAGCATGGGCGGTTGGATCAAGAAGTTGCCGCGTGCGATTGCCATCGCTGGCGATGACTTGGCCATCCATCACCAACACAGCACCTACCGGCACCTCATCGCGTCGAGCCGCTTGGCGTGCTTCATAAAGCGCGATGTCCATATATCGGGGCGTTGAGTTGGGGGTGTTTGCCATCTTCAGGGCTTGCCATATCTCGGCGTGCATCGTCAAAGGATCAACATGGCAAACCAAGATCAATCAGACGACAAACCAAAAGGCGAGCGGATCGCCAAAGTGATAGCGCGCTCGGGCCTTTGCTCGCGCCGTGATGCCGAACGCTGGATTGCCGACGGCAGGGTGAAACTCAACGGTAAGCTGCTAACCACGCCAGCTTTGACGGTGACTGATAGAGACACAATTGAAGTGGATGGAGCGCCGCTGCCCGAAGCTGAGCGCACGCGCCTTTGGCTGTACCACAAGGATAAGGGCGTCATCACCGCAGCGCGCGACCCTGAAGGGCGCAAAGTGTTGCGCGACGTGCTGCCCAAGGAGCTAAAAACGGTTCACCCGGTGGGGCGGCTGGATTTCAACACGGAAGGGCTGTTGCTGCTGACCAATGATGGCGGCCTGAAACGCCTTTTGGAGCTGCCCTCCACCGGCTGGCTTCGCCGCTACCGCGTGCGCGCCTTTGGAGAAGCGCCCGAACCGCTGCTCAACAAAGCGCGCAAGGGCATGGAAATTGAGGGCGTGCAATATGGGCCGATGGAGATCGTGGTTGAGCGCCAGAAGGGTGACAATCAATGGCTGACGGTTGGCTTGCGCGAAGGCAAAAACCGTGAGGTGAAAGTGGTCCTTGGTGCGCTTGGCTTGCAGGTGAACCGGCTGATCCGCATCTCTTATGGACCGTTTCAGTTGGGCGAGCTTGAGGCGGGTGCCGTACAGGAGATTCGCAGTCGCGTGCTGCGCGATCAGCTTTCCGGTAAGATTTTTCAAGATGCAGGGATCGACTTCGATGGCCCGATGCGTACGCCTATGGTTGGACGCGACACGCCAGCACGTCCAGATAAACCAGCAAAAACTGGTCGTGGTGGCTCAGGCAACGCACCGCTTCGTAAGGGGCGCACTGCGTCTTCGCCTGATGGAGCCAAGCGTGGCAAACCAGGATTTGTGTCGCGGCCAGGTGCTGCAAGAAAAGCTGGCGCCAAGCGAAGCCCAGGTGGCCGCGGCCCGCAGAAAACACGCGGCAGGTAGGCATGCGTATTGTCGGAGGCGCCTTCAAGGGCCGGGCGCTAAAAGCGCCATCAAACCAAACCGTTCGGCCCACGACCGATCGCGCGCGCGAAGCGTTGTTCAACATCTTGGCGCACAATGAGGGTTTGTTCGCTGAAGGTCAGGGCTTAGACGGCGCACTGGTAATCGACCTCTTCGCGGGCACAGGAGCGCTAGGGCTAGAGGCCCTATCTCGTGGCGCGGCCTTTGCGCTTTTCGTGGACAACTCCATCGAAGGGCGCGGGTTGATCCGTGAGAACATGCAGGCTTGCGGGGTCGCCGCGCGGGCACGGCTTTTTAAGCGCGATGCAACCAAGATCGGCGAACGCGGCAAGATGGAGCCAGCAACCCTTACCTTCCTTGATCCGCCCTACGGCAAGGGCCTTGGCGAAAAAACGCTGAACGTCCTGGACGAGGGCAGCTGGCTTGCGCCCGGAGCGCTGGTGATTGTGGAAGAAAGCGCCAAGGCCAATTTCACCGCGCCAGATCCCTTCAAGGTTTTGCAAACCCGTGCAATGGGGGAGACGCAGCTTTCCTTTTTGAGGTATGATGGCGCCCCATGATTGGACGTTTGTTCACCGCTGTTCTTGCTATTTTGGGTGCTGGCACCATGAGCCAAGCGCCGGAGTTCTCGCAGCAATATCGACAAGCACTGGGCGGCGCTGTGGCCGAGCTGGAAGTTGTCGTTGAGGATTTCGATGCCGCCAGCGAACGCGCAGGCCTTTCTCGCGATCAGGCGCTCTCGCAGTACCGCGATACGGACAACACTTTTCTGGGCGAGCGTGGGCAGCAAATCTCCGGCACGCTGGATCGCTATGAGCGGCTGAAAGGTCAGGCGGAAGCTATTGAGACCGCGGGCCCATTTGAACGCATTTGGTTGGTGTTGCGTGAGCCAGATTTGCGCGTGGTGGAAGGCGCGCGGGAACGCTTTGAACCGGCCATTCCGATCACCATTGCAGGTGGTGTGATGGCGCTTCTCGGCGCTTTCATCGGCTGGCTTTTGGCGCGTGGCAGCGCTGGTACCGTCAAAGCGACGGGCAAGATGCTGCGTGGGCGAAATGTGGGACGGCGCTCGGCGAAGGGTTAGCGATCAAACAGTTTGTCGAGCCGCGCTTTGTCCATCCGAATGAAGGTCGGACGGCCGTGATTGCACTGCGCAGCTGCTGGCACCTGCTCCATCTCGCGCAGCAGCGCATTCATCTCATCAATTTTAAGACGACGCCCAGCACGTACCGATCCATGACAGGCCATGGTGGAGGCTACAGCGTGCAGGCGGTTCTCAAGTCGCGCCGATGATCCTGCCTCAGCAAACTCTTCCGCCAGGTCTGTCACCAGCCCAGACGCGTTGCAAACACCCAGCATTGCTGGGGTTTCACGCACCAACACCGCATTGGTGCCAAATGGTTCGATGGCCAACCCCAGTTTGGCCAGTTGCTCGGCCTCGGCCAAGATGGCTGAGGCATTACCAGCGGGCAGTTCCACAACATCGGGGATGAGCAGCGGCTGGGTGGCAATGCCATCGCGCTCCAACCCGGTTTTCAGGCGTTCGTAGACCAGCCGTTCATGAGCGGCATGGGCATCGACCAACACGATACCATCACGGCTTTCGGCCAGAATATACGTCTCATGCAACTGGGCGCGAGCCGTGCCAAGCGGATGCTCCGTCTCCAATGTCTCTGGTTGGACCGGCGCTGTTGCAGGGCTAGACGGCACATCCATACCTGCCAAAGTGGCCCGCCTTGCAATGGACCCAGAAGCTGGACCCGGATCATAGTGCGCAGCAGCCTCCTCCCACCCTGAGACGCCGGAACGTGTAGGTGCCACATAGGGTGTTTGCGGCGTGAACGCTTCAACCGCTTGATCGGTGAGGCTGGTGGACGCCGCCAAACCCGCCTCCCCCAGCGCATCGCGAATGGCGGTGATGATCAACCCACGCATGCGACCGGGGTTTTGAAACCGCACATCAGACTTTTGCGGGTGGACGTTCACATCGACGCGCGATGGATCGATGGCGATGGCGATGACCACGGCAGGAAACCGATCACGCGGCATAAGGTCGGCGTAGGCAGCGCGGATAGCGCCGGTTAAAAGCCTGTCGCGTACCGGTCTGTCATTGACCATCAGATAGATATCGCGCGTTGTGGCCCGGTGCCATGTCGGCAGGCCAACCATGCCTTCCAGCGACAGGCCCTCGCGGGTGGCATGCAATGGTCGCATGTTGGTGCGCGCATCAGGCCCGAACAGATCAGCCGCGCGATATTCAAGAGCTGATGTGAAAGCCAAGCTCGCATCAGCAGGCGCTAGATCAAGGATGGTGCGGCGTTCGGACTGCAAGCGGAAGCCAACTTTCGGGGCTGCCAACGCCAACCGGCGGATGGTGTCGGCAACGGCGGTGGTTTCCGCTTGATCCGATTTCAAGAATTTGAGGCGAGCAGGGACCGCGAAGAAAAGGTCTTCGACATCAATCGCCGTGCCGCCAGAAAGTGGCGCAGGTGTGAGTCCGGAGGTCTCTCCGCCAGACACGCTGATACGGAACGCATCTTCAGCACCTCGCATCCGCGATGTGATCATAAGCTTGGCCACTGCGCCGATCGACGGCAACGCCTCACCACGAAAGCCGAGCGTGCGGATATCGACCAGATCATCATCAGAGAGCTTGGATGTGGCGTGGCGAGCGATGGCCAGTTTCAGATCGTCCGAGCCCATGCCGTGGCCATCATCGGTAACGCGAATGGCTGCCTTACCACCTGCCTGAAGCGTTACTGCAATCGATGTCGCGCCAGCATCCAGCGCGTTTTCCACCAGCTCTTTGACCACGCTGGCCGGGCGCTCCACCACTTCACCAGCAGCGATGCGGTTGATCACACCATCGGGAAGTTGGCGGATGCATTGAGGCGTTTGCTCCGATGGATGGGCAAGAACGGTCTGCACGTGCCCTCTTTGGGTTGTTGCTCGGGCGTGAATCAGCTCAGCGGCTGTCCCACGATGACAAGGGATAGCGGTGCCTTCAAGATGCGGTCGGCCACCCGGCGTACGTCATCCACTGTAATCGCGCGGATCAAATCAGCGCGCTCGACCATATAGCTTGCTGGAATATCCTCCAACTGCATGCCTACAAGCTGTTGGGCAATTTTCTGGGAGCTATCAAAGCGCAACGGGTAGGAGCCGATGAGAAAGTCTTTGGCTTGTTGGAGCTCTTCCTCGGTTGGCCCACCTTCCACAAACTCAGAAATCACGGCACGCATAACATCCAGGGTTTCCTGAGCGCGTTCCGGCCGTGTTGAGGCGCCACCACCCAAAATCGGCGCGTGATCGCGCGCCGAGAGGTAGGTAAACACTGAATAGGTGAGCCCACGATCCTGGCGCACTTCCTTGAACATACGCGAGGAGAACGTACCGCCACCAAGAATATGGTTCATGACGAACGCGGTCAGGAAATCATCATCGTCGCGATCAAGGCCAGGGATCGCAAAACGGATGACCGTTTGGGCGACATCCTGCGTTTCCTGTGTCTGAACACCCGTTGGGATCGTCATGTCTGCGATAGATGTGAGGTCGGCCTGCGCGCGCAAACCACCAAAAGCATTGTCGACAAACGTATCAGCGGCTTCAGCGGAGATATCACCAACGATGGCAACACGAATGATGTCTTGCGCCAGCGTGGCGCTGTGATGCGCGAAGAGATCATCTCGGGTGATGGCAGGCACACTTTCCAAAGAGCCATTTGACGGATGCGCATAGGGATGCCCATCAAAAAACGTTTCTGAGGACAGACGCGATGCAATGCTTTCTGGGTCGTTCAGGTCGCGACGCAAACCGGCCATGATCTGCGCGCGAGTCCGCTCGATGGCATCCTCATCCAGGCGCGGTTCCGTCAGCGCAAGCGCCAAAAGCTGTGTGCCCAGCTCGATCGTATCAGAAAGAACAGTTAGCTCGCCGGAGAAATTGTCATGGCTGGCATCAAAGCCGAGACGGATGGCGTTGTCTTCCAAGAGGGTTTGAAAGGCGATGCTGTCATAGTCTCCAGCACCTTCATCCAGCAGGCCAGCGAGAAGGTTGGCGGCGCCCGCCCGGCCTTCAGGGTCCTGGACCGCACCTGCGCCTTCAAACACAAACCGCGCGGCCACCAAGGGAATGGTATCATCTTCCACCAGCCAATAGGCTATGCCGCCTGGGCTTGTGCGCTCCTGCACATTAACGGCAGCTTCAGCGCGTTGCGGTTCGGTTAAACTCAGGGCCATGGTGATCACCAGTGTGAGGGCCAGCAAAAAGCCGGCTGTTTTTGTCTTTGTGGTGGGGTTGGTGGCTGCTTTAGCCATCAATGTCGCGCGCAGGAGTTGCAGCCGCAGCAGGCGGCGCTTCCGGCGTGGTGGCCGGTCGTTGGAACCCGATCACAGCGCGCTGCGGCTGAAGCACAAGGCGCGCGGCCTCCATCACATCATCAACGGTCACCGCACCAATGCGCGCTGGCCATTGCTGAACATCGGCGAGGCCTTCTCCAACCGCAAGCGACGAGCCAAAGATGCGTGCCAGTGCAGACTGACTGTCCTGGGCAAACACTGTTTGGGCAACCAGGTTTCGCTTGGCACGGGCGAGGTCACCCTCGCTGATACCTTCTTCTAGGAAGCGGTTCAGCTCGGCCATCAGATCGGCTTCTAAGCTTTCCAGTGACACGCCATCAGCAGGATAACCGAACAGATAGAACGTGCCGTGGTCTAGCGCAGAGCCTTGATAGAAGGCACCCATAGCGGCGGCAGTACGCTGCTCAATGACAAAATGGCGGTAGAGCCGGCTGGTGCTGCCATCGCCAAGATAGTGGCTGAGCACATCAAGCGCTGGCGCCAACCGCGGATCATCATTGAGGGTGTAAGAGGGCGCCAGATAGGCGACCTGAACGACGGGCTGACCAATGCGCGCATCGCGCATATCAATGCGGCGCTCGGCCACCGGTTCTGGCTCCAGCGGGCGGCGGCGCTCGGTCACCGCGCCCTCGCGTGCCGGGAGCACACCATAATAGCGCTCGGCGAGAGGGCGAACGGTTTCCTCATCAATGTCGCCAGCGATCACCAGGATGGCGTTTTCTGGCGTGTAGTAGCGAACGTAAAACTCCAGCGCCATATCGCGCGACAAGTCTTCCATCTCATGGCGCCAGCCGATAATCGGGTCGCCATAGGGGTGGTTCTGGTAAAGCGTTGCGGAAAAGCTTTCGCGCAGCAGCGCGGTGGGATCATTGTCCACGCGTGAGGCGCGCTCTTCCAAGATCACATTGCGCTCAGATTCCACCACCTCTTCGGTGAGAACCAGGTTCTTCATCCGATCAGCTTCCATCTCCATCATGAGCGGCAGATGTTCCACCGCGATGCGCTGGAAGTAGGCGGTGTAATCATACGACGTGAAGGCGTTCTCTGTGCCGCCAAGACGCGAGATGGTCTGCGAATAGGTGTCATCAGGAAAGCTTGCCGTGCCCTTGAACATCAGGTGCTCAAGAAAATGGGCAATGCCGGACTGGCCACGCGGCTCATCGGCAGCGCCAACCTTGTACCAAATCATGTGCGTGACCACAGGTGCTCGTCGGTCCGGAATCACCACCACTTGCATGCCATTGGCAAGCTCAAACTGGCTGGCACCAGGTGCGAAGGTGAAATCGCTTCCCGCTGCGTTGCTAGGTGTTAGGCCAAAGGGTGAGGTAAGCAAAGTCATGAGCAAAGCCCCTGTAAACAAGAGAGACAGATGCAGCCGAAAATGCACGCGGTCGATCTCGCCGTGTCGCCGTGAGATCGCCCGCGCTGCATAAGCATGTGCTGAAGCCATCAACACCGTCTCCTTCATCATACCCAAGCGCCGAATGCAAACGGTCGCAAACCCGCAAAGGCGTTTCGCCAGCAGGTAGGGTCGGTGTCCACCGCTTGAAAGGGGTGCACCGGTCACAGCTTGGTGAAGATTATGGACGCTCTGAAAGGTTTAGGCTTTAGAAAGGCCACCAGGAGAAGCCGCCTTCTTCAGCCTCAGCGAGCGCTTCAGCGTCTGCGCCATAAGGCGCCTCAGCAGATGGCGCGCGGGATGAAACAGGCGGATCTGTCAAGAAACGGCGGCCACGCACCGATGCTTCAGCATCACGCGCTGCGGTGGCCTCGGCACGGGCAAAGTGAATGTCTTCCTCGCGCTGAAGCTCATGCGGAAACAATGGGCGATCTAGCCCAGCATTGCTTTCTTCTGGAGCCTGACGAGAGCGCTGAGCCAAAGCCTGCGTGGCGGCAATATCCACGCCATCAACGCCTGGCGTGTAAACCAGCGTTTGGTCTTCGCTTTGCAGCACCTGCGCCATGCGTTGGCGCGACCCCGTGGGCCAATTGGGGTCAGCGGCGACTACGGAGCCAGCCTGCTGGGGTGCAGGCAGTGCAGCTGATGATGGCGGTGCGACAAGTGGCGCACGGGCGGAATATTCAATGGGCTCTTCCTCTTGGGCCACACCAACGATCCCGCCAAAATCGCCGAGAATGCTTTGCTCCAAACCCGGTTCGTTCTCGTCAAACGAACCATAGCTTGCGCAACCAGCCAACGCGGCGCTGGCAAGCAAAAGTGTGCCAAACTTGGCAGCAGAGGCAGGGAAGAAGAAACGCATCACAAACCTTTATCATCTCACGCAACTTGTCGCGATCGTGGCGCTGCTTTAGCCGTCAATTGGGGCAAGAGAAAGCCCAACCCGGTTTCGCGCAAATCACTGCGGATCACTATGGAGCTTCGCCAGACACTTTCTGGTTTCGACCCATCAGAAACGCGTCATACAGCAGAAGCGCAACCCCGGCAACGACCCACACATCGGCGAGGTTAAAGACATACCAGTGGTAGCCAAAGGCATGCAGTGAGGCATAATCAACCACTGCACCGTAGAGCACCCGGTCAATCGTGTTGCCGATGGCACCACCGATCAACAGGCCAAGCGCCAGAGCCGTTAGCCTATCAGTGTTGCGCACCAGCCAGATGATGAGCGCAAGCGTGATCGCGGTCTTCACCGCCACGAGAAACCAAACCTGGCCCTGGCTGTCGGCGGCAAAAAGGCCGTACGAAATGCCGCGATTCCAAACCAGAACCAGATCAAAGAATGGCGCGATGATCACCCTCCCCTTCTCGGCCAAATCAAAGCCGAAAAGCAGCCAAGTTTTCACCACCTGATCGACAATCAAACCAACCAGAGCAATGAGGCCACCAAGGATGGCTGGTCTCATCATGCCGCTTTAGAGACACCCAGTTCACGCAACGCATCAGCATCGCGGGGTGTAACATCAGGGAACTCTGGATCGCTGCCAACCTCGGGCAAGATTTTCCAGGACCGCGCGCATTTCTGGCCCTCGGCTTTGCCAGGCACCACGCCCACCCCGTGTACATCATCCAAGTGGAACGCACCCTCAGGCGCATCGCCTTGGTGGATACTTGCTTGGCTCGCGATCGCGACCTCGGCCCAATCAACTTGGCTCACCTGACCGAAAAGATCAGCATCGGCGATGTAGATCGCTGGCGCTGCTTCAAGGGATGAGCCGATACGTTTCTCACGACGCTCAATTTCAAGCGCCCCTGTGACAACGCGGCGAACCGTGCGAATGGTGCGCCAATGCGCGGCCAACTGCTCGTCTTTCCAATCAGCCGGGATGTCCAGATAGTGCTGCAAATGCACAGAAGCGGCACCCTCACCATGACGCGACAGCCAGACCTCTTCCATCGTGAACGGCAGCAATGGTGCGAGCCATTTTGTCAGCGCATCAAGTGTCACATCGAGCACTGTCAGGCAGGCCCGGCGGCGCAGACTGGACGGCGCATCGCAGTAGAGCGCATCCTTGCGGATATCAAAGTAGAAGGCCGATAGATCTACGGTCGCGAAGGTGAAAAGGGTCTGGAACACTTTTTGGAAGTCAAACGCGTCATACGCCGCGCGCACCGTTTCGTTGAGCTCGGCAAGCCTGTGCAGCATGTAGCGCTCAAGCTCCGGCATGTCGGCAGCGGCCATGAAATCACGGTCGCGATCATGGTGAGCCAAAGACCCCAATGACCAACGTAGCGTGTTGCGCAGCTTGCGATAGCTATCGACCACGGTTTTGACGATTTCCGGGCCAATACGCTGATCTTCAACGAAATCAACGCTCGCAACCCACCCACGCAAAATGTCCGCGCCATACTGTTTGATGATGTCTTGTGGGAACATCTGATTGTTCAGCGACTTCGACATTTTGCGGCCATCCTCGGCCATGGTGAAGCCGTGGGTGAGCACGTCATCGTAGGGCGCGCGCCCACGTGTGCCGCAGCTTTCCAAAAGCGAGGAATGGAACCAGCCGCGATGCTGATCGGTGCCTTCCAGATACATCACGCGGTCTTTGCCGCCATCGATCTCACGATGGGTTTTAAGGTCGTCGCGCTTTTCCATGACATAGGCATGAGTGGAGCCTGAATCGAACCAGACATCAACGATATCGCTGACCTGATCATAGTCCTCAGCGTCGTACTCATTACCAAGGAATCGTGCCTTTGCATCGGGCAAGAACCAAGCATCGGCGCCTTCGGCGTGGAAGACCTCCACAATCCGCGCATTCACCGCTGGATCGCGCAGCACCTCACCAGTTTCCTTGTGTGTGAAGACTGTGATCGGAACACCCCAAGCACGTTGACGTGAGAGCACCCAGTCCGGCCGACCTGCGATCATGCCACGCAGACGGTTTTGACCAGCAGGCGGATAGAAAGTGGTTGCCTCGATGGCATCCAAGGCACGCTGGCGCAGCGTGTCGCCCTGTTTTTTCTCCCCGCCAGGGCCTGCAATGTCTTCGTCCATATAGACGAACCATTGCGGCGTGTTGCGGAAGATCACCGGCTTTTTTGAGCGCCAGGAATGCGGATAGGTGTGCTTCAACCGGCCACGGGCGAACAGCTTGTCCTGCTCGATCAGCGCTGCAATGACGCGCTTGTTGGCATCACCCTTCTTGCCCTTATCGTCGATCACGCGTGCAGCGCCGCCTTCGGCATCCGGTCCAAACCCGGGCGCGTCATCGGTGTAGTAACCCGCATCGTCGACAGGGAACGGGATATCAGTGTCGATGCCGCGCGCTTTTAGCGCTTGCTGATTGTCCATCCAGGCTTCGAAATCCTCACGGCCATGGCTGGGGGCTGTGTGCACAAAGCCTGTGCCAGCGTCGTCTGTCACGTGATCACCATCGATGAGGGGAACGGTGAAGGTGTAACCCAGCGCATGGAGAGGATGGCTCAGTGTGAGATTGGCCAGCTCGTTTGTCTCAACCAGACGCAGCTTCTTCACCTCCAGCTTTGCCTGGCTGGCGACATCACCGGCCAACGCATCCGCCACGATGAATTTTTCGCCTGATTGGGGGCCGAAATCATTCTCGGCTGCGGTCACTTCATAAAGTCCGTAAGCAATGCGCGAAGAATAGGAGACAGCCCGGTTGCCCGGCATCGTCCAAGGTGTTGTCGTCCAGATGAGGATGTTCGCGTCGGCCAGATCTCCATCCGCGACACCAAACTTCACCCAAACTGTGTCGGACTCATAATCCTGATATTCCACCTCGGCTTCGGCCAACGCGGTGCGCTCAACCACCGACCACATGATGGGTTTTGAGCCGCGATACAGCTGACCGTCCATAGCAAACTTCATAAGCTCCTCGGCGATCGTCGCCTCAGCATCAAAGCTCATCGTGGTGTAATAGTTTTCGAAGTCGCCTTCGACGCCTAAACGGCGGAACTCTTCGGCCTGCACGCCGATCCATTCATCGGCGAAAGCGCGGCACATGGCGCGCAAGCTAACGGTGTCGAGGTCGTCTTTCTTCTTGCCCTTCTTGCGCAGCTCTTCCTCAACCTTCCACTCGATAGGGAGCCCGTGACAGTCCCAGCCCGGCACGTAGTTGGAATCGTAACCCGCCATCTGCTTGGAGCGCGTGACCATATCTTTCAGCGTTTTGTTGAGCGCATGGCCGATGTGCAGATGCCCGTTGGCATAGGGAGGGCCGTCATGAAGGATATAGCGCGGGCGCCCGGCGGACTGCTCGCGCAGCTTTTTGTAGAGGTTTTGCTCATCCCAGCTTTTCAGGATTTCTGGCTCTTTTTTCGGCAAGCCAGCGCGCATGGGAAAATCAGTTTTCGGCAGAAACAGGGTCTGCGAATAGTCGAACGGTTCGGTCATGATCTCACGTCATCAAGGCATGTGGGGGATGCGCCGTCACAGGGCTATCCCGCTCGGCACAAAGGTCAAGGCAAACAATCCCGGCACTGCGCGCGGAGGAGAATTCCTCTTAGCGGGCAGCCGGGCCGATAATTCGTATCGTCGTGTTCCAAACCATAGCGCGCTCATAACAAGTGCGTGCCTTTAAATAAAGGCTCGCTTTGCAAGCTTACGCAGCCATGACGTTTGCATGGACCAAACCAAGGGCTTGATCGAGCGGTGAGAGCGGCTGAGCGGAGGCCAGAGCAGCGCGTGCCTGCTCGCTGTCCTTGTCCATCTGCGCAATCAACGCATCAACACCATCAAACTTAAGCTCAGGGCGCAGATAGCTGTGAAAGGCCACCTCGACCTGTTGGCCATAGAGATCGCCGGAATAATCGAACAGGTGCACTTCCAACAACGGTGGCTTGTCGCCAAACGTTGGGCGGTGGCCATAGCTGGCAACGGATGGATAGACGGCATCGCCAACCTTTACCGTCGTCGCGTAAATGCCGTGTGCCAACGCACTGCCAGCATCCAGGGCGATGTTGGCCGTGGGGTAGCCAAGCTCGCGCCCACGTTTTTCGCCATGCTCCACCGTTCCGATCACGAAATACCGATGACCGAGAATTCCGTTGGCCTCACTCAGATGGCCTTTGGCGAGTAGGCTGCGGATGCGCGTTGAGGAAACTGTCTGCCCGCCTTCGTCGGCAAAGGCCTCTACTTTCACCACACGAAAACCGCCGTGCTCCCGCAGCGTTTCGGCGCTGCCAGCCCTGCCCTGTCCAAAGCGAAAATCATGGCCGACCACCACGCAGTCAGCCTGCAGGCGCGCAACGATGTTATCAGCGATGAACGCTTCAGGTGTTTGGCTGGAGAGCGCTTTGTCGAACGTCATGGTGTAAATGCCAGCCAACCCCAAAGCTTCAGCCAGCCGGGCCTCCACTGCCGGACTGGCAAGTGCGCTGTGCGTGCCAGTTGGCGAGAAGAAAGCGCGCGGATGAGGATCAAAAGTGAGCAGCCACACCACGCCATCGCATCCATCGGCAACCTCTAGGGCTGCCTGCGCCACAGATTGATGGCCGCGATGAAAGCCATCGAAATTGCCGATCATCACCACACGCGGAACGGCGGGATCAGGCGGTGTTTGCGGTTGGCGAAGAAGCAGCACGTTTGGGCCTTCTGTTCGGTGAGCCTGCCCGCTTTACTGGTGTGTGGAACCGGGATCAAGCAAGCTTAAGTTGATCGCGCGTTGGCACCATCACCAGCGCCTCGCCTTCCAGAACCACTTTCTTTGCGAACTGGCACACACAGGAGAGCCTGGCCCGCTTCTTTTCGGGGATCAGTTCCACCACCTCCACCACCACATCAACCACATCATCAATGTGGACCGGCGCCATGAACTTCAGCGTCTGCGAAAGATAGACCGCGCCTGGCCCGGGAAGCCGTGTGCCCAGAACGGCTGAAATGAGACTTGCGGTGTAGAGCCCATGGGCGATGCGCGATTTGAACGGCGTGCGGGCTGCAAAGTGCTCCGACAGATGAATGGGGTTTCGATCGCCAGAGATTTCAGCGAAGCCAACCACATCGGAAGCTGAAACGGTACGCCGGTAAGTTTCTGATTGGCCCAAATACAAATCTTCAAAGGCATGGCCTTGAAGCTCCAAAAAGGCTGCGTTCACGACACTCAGGCTCCTCGACCCATATTGTTGCGGTGCACCATGCTTTTAGAACCCCGACAACCACCGCGCTATGCAGCGATCTGTGCACGCCCTTTGACCAACAGACGTAGGGGCAATTGGCAAATTGCGGCAAAATTTGCCGCCATTAACGAACGATTCAAAGGCCCTGTGTAAGGTGTTTTGCGGGTTTGGCGTTTCCTCGTCGTTTGATGAAACCAGCCTGGGGAAAAATTTTTGGGACGCATGCGGCGCAATCGCGCTGCTGTAGTGGAGTAGTGAGTATGCCTGTAGACACGTCCATTCCGGTTCTTGTCGTTGATGACTACAAGACCATGGTGCGGATCATCCGTAACCTTCTGAAGCAACTTGGCTTTTCTGATATCGATGATGCCAAGGATGGCGAGGAAGCCCTGGAGAAGATGAAGGTTCGCAAGTACGGGCTGGTCATCTCCGATTGGAATATGGAGCCTATGACAGGCTACGAACTGTTGAAATCAGTTCGTTCCAACGAGTCCTTGCAGCGCACGCCATTCATTATGGTGACTGCGGAATCAAAAACGGAGAATGTTGTCGCCGCCAAAAAGGCTGGCGTGAACAACTACATCGTGAAGCCGTTCAACGCGGCCACATTGAAATCCAAAATCGACGCCGTTTTCGGCGACTAAAGCGAACACAGCGCTTTGGACTGCACATGACAAAGGCGGCCTTCATACCAGGGGCCGCTTTTTTCGTGACCGCACCATTGCGCTTAACAGAAAGCAAGGGGGAGAAATACAATGGCTAAGAATGAAGCTTTAGATGTAAGCGCTATCGTTGAGAAGCAGGCGGAGGCTTTGGTTGCCTGTGTGAACAAGGGAACTGGCACCAAACGCTTGGACATGGTTCGCGCGCTGGATGTTGCACGCGTGATGACGGACTCGCTGGAAGGTACGTTGCGCTCGCTGGAGCACGGCTTTGCCGATGCAGTGCGTGAGGCGGCTGAAGACATTCATGACCTGCGGATGGAGCTCTCGTCTCTGGGCGTTGACAAGCTGCGCGCTGATCATTTGCCAGAAGCCGGCCATGAATTGGATGCGGTGGTCGAAGAGACCGAGAAAGCGACGGATCGCATTATGGAGTCGGCTGAAACCATCATGGCAGCTGACCGGTCCGATCCGCAGGCCTTCCAAGAGATGGTTGATACGCAGATGATCGATATTTTTGAAGCTTGCACGTTCCAAGACATTACCGGCCAGCGTATCGGCAAAGTGGTGGAAACGCTTCAGCGCCTTGAGAGCCGTTTTGATCGGTTGCTCGAAACCCTGCCGGAGAGTGAAGGCGAGGCTGTTCTAAGCGACGCCGAAAAAGCCCGTGAGACGCGTAAGGAAGAACAAATTCTCAACGGACCACAACGCGATGGACCGGAAGTCGGTCAAGACGCGATTGACGCTCTGTTTGGCTAAGCTCAATTTTCGAAGAAAATATAGAAGCCTCGGTGCATGCACCGAGGCTTTTTTCTTTTGGCGATCAGCCCTTCAGAAACTGGCTACTTCACCAGGATAGCCGAGCCATCCAGGCTTTGGCAGGGTAAGGCGCGTCGCGCAAAAAGGCTGCCACTTTCTTACCGTTTGGCGCAGTGCTTGGACCAAACTCTTCAGCATGAATACCGCCGGTGAAGAAGATGCAGTCAAAACCCTGCTCTGCAGCGCCGCGCATATCAGTGCGCATGGAATCGCCAAGCCCAAGCACCTTTGAGAGATCTGGTTTGCCCGCCGAATCTAACGCAGCCTGATAGATAGGCGCGTGCGGCTTACCCATGATGATCGTTTCACCGCCCAACTCCCGGTAGAGGTCGGCAAGCGAGCCAGCGCAATAGATCAACCGCCCCCCCATCTCCACGACCTTGTCTGGGTTGGCACAAACAAGTGGGATCTTGCGAGCAGCCAGCGCTTCTAATTGCGCACGATAATCTTCTGGCTCTTCTGTCTGATCATCAATCAAACCAGAGCAAAGACAAACCTCGGCTTCCTCATCGTTTGTGAACGTAACAGGCAAGCCATCGACAAGTGGCTTGTCTTTCTCTGGCCCAATATGGGTGACCTTAGCGCCCCGATAAATGGTGGTGAACAGTTTACGCGTTACATCCCCCGATGTGACGACGTCATCATAAGCTGATGCTGGCATACCCAGGCGATCAAGTTGCGCACGAACCGTTGGGTTGGGCCGCGGTGCATTGGAGACCAGGATCACCTTTAGGCCGGCAGCACGCGCCTGCGTCAGTGCGTCAACCGCGCTTGGCCAAGCCGCAACACCGTTATGCAGCACCCCCCAGATATCGCAGAGCAACACCTGATAGTCAGGCGCAAGATGCGAAAGGCCTTTGAGTGGCAGTGCGGAGATGGTCATGGAGTTCCTTTAGGCCAAATAGCCAAATTAGGCAGTGCGACTGAGCGCTCGCGCAGCGCGCTTTGGCCGTGCAGTAATGTCATCCACCTGTTCATCGACTTGGCTGGCTGATGCACTTTCGACATCGTTACCAGCATCGTCTTCCGCCACCTTGTCTAAAAGTGGGTGCGGCTCAACATCCACAATACGCGGGCGGGCGAACAGATTGCCCTGGCCGTACTTCAGCTTGCAGTCGAGCAGTTCAACGACCTGAGATTCACTCTCCACCTGGTCGACGATGAGGTCCATACCATTGCGTGCTGCAAGGTCAGACAAATCCTCTGGGTGAATATCACTCTTAGCCTGTGCATCTTTGCCCAAAAATAGACCCACCGGAGCTTTGGCATAGCGGAACCCATGGCGAGATAGCTCAAACAAATCGGAACGCGCATCGGTGAGCTGTGTGACGCTCATCCGAAAACCAAGGTCAGCGAGCGTTCCCACCAAGTCGAAGTCGATTGGGCTGAAGGCACGAACGTCCTTTTGTGCAATCTCGACCACCAAACGACCAGCCAACTCCTTGTTGTTGGTCATTGTTTGGACCAGCCAGTCGGCGAAGCGTGACTGCATGATCGCGCTGCCAGTGAGTGGCATGAAGACGATGGATGCCGACTCGCGTGTGGCAAATTTATGCGCCAAGGCCAAAGCCCGCGCGACAACGGCTTTATCAAACGCTGCGCTTGCATCCGCTGCCTCAATGGCAGGGATTGCATGTCGGGCTTCCAAAGTACCCGCACCATCTAGTTTCAAGTTAAAAATAGTGGCGTAGGCGCGGGCGCGGCGCTGAGGCAGGGTAACAACCGATTGAAGAGCCACCTCAAGGCGCTCATTCTCGACTGCCGAGGCAACACGCTTCAGCAACGCCTCAGAGCGCTCTTCCGCCAAGGCCTCAGCACGCTTTCGCGCTGCCTCTTCCTGCGCCTGCAAGTCCTTATCGGTGTTTTGTTCAGCAACAGGCTCGGGCGCTACCGGCTGATCTTCGGTCTGTTCTGCTTTGGCGGCAGCCGGGCGCTTGCGCGGTCCCCGTTTGGCGACTGCTTTCACCTGCTCTTCTAAGGTCACCATGCGATGGTCGGTGTCAGCGACCGTTTCGGTAACTTGCGCCAACAGAGCGCCGATGGCCTGCATATCTTGGTGCACAGGCGCGACGCCCGCATCCACAATCTGCTGGGTATCGGTCTCAAGCGCCACCAAACGCGAGCGGATCATATCGATCTCGTTGAATGCATCCTGAAGCGCGTGATCATTCAGCTCCAACTGGCGCTGGAACGTTTTGCGTTCGGCTGTACGCGAGACCGTCTGGTCGAGGGCTGCCATGGCGAAGAAAAGGATCGCGCCAAACAAAGCGGTCAGCTCCAAGGGCAGTGCCGTCAAGCGATGCAGCACCGCTGTCGCGCAGATGGATATGACCGCGATAGCAACGTAGATCAGGGCAACACTGGGCCGCATGCAGACTTCACCCGACGATCAAGAGGTTTGGCCAGGGCACGCGAATCACGCCCGAACCATCTTGAAACTGGACTATGCCCTAACTTGACCGCCATGAAGAAGCCAAGCCGCCATGTTCGCCCACAGATTTGCGGCGGCTTATCAGTTTTTAGACAACACCATGCGAAGCGCCATCGCTTTCCAACGCGCCATCAACCAGATGAATGCGCCGATCCATCTGCGCTGCAAGGCCCATATCGTGGGTCACCGCAAGGATTGTGCGACCGGATGTGTCGACGAGATCCCGTAAAATGGCAAACACTTGGTCGGTCGCTCTAGAGTCCAGTGAACCTGTGGGTTCATCGGCCAAAATCAGCGCCGGGTCGTTGGCTAAAGCACGGGCCACCGCCACCCGCTGACGCTGGCCACCCGACAATTGGTCAGGTCGTTTGTCGATATGCCCCTCCAAGCCGAGTGAAGCTAACAGATCGCCAGCACGCTGATGTTGGGCGTTACTGGACAGAGCATTGAGCCTGCGCATTGGCAGCATAACGTTCTGGCGGGCAGTAAATTCTGGCAGCAAGAAGTGAAACTGAAAAATGAAGCCCAGCTGCGCTAAACGAATGCGTGCGCGGGCATCGCTGGTCATGTCATGGGTTGCCTGGCCCTTGATCAACACGTCGCCAGATGTCGGCAAATCAAGAAGGCCGAGAAGGTAGAGCAGTGAAGATTTGCCAGAGCCCGATGGCCCAGTAATGGCAACAAATTCACCCTCACCGACGGACAGCGACACGTCATCGACCAGCGTGACCTTTACTGCTTCGTCCAGGATGCGCGTTGCATGTTGCGCCTCAAGTAGAGCGGTCATGTGGCCCCGCGAATGATATCCACCGGGTTGAGGCTAGAAGCTTTGCTGGCTGGCATGTACGCCGCGAAAACTGCCGAACCGAGCGCAATGCCAATGGCGATTGAATAGTGCACGGCGGAGAACGTCATACGGATCATGATCGGGTCATCGGACTCTGGATTGGCAAACTCAAGCTGGCCGAGTGCAACAGTTAGCAAGGCGCCTAAAATCGCACCCAGTACTGACCCGCCTATGCCCATGGCCAAACCCTCCATAACGAACAGGCGCCGCATATCCTTCTCATAAAAGCCCAGCGACTTCATGATGGCGATGTCGCGGGTTTTCTCGTGGGTGATGGTGGAGATGATGTTGTAAATGCCAAAGCCCGCCACCAGCAGGATCGCTGCCACAACGGTGTACATGATCACATCGCGAATGATGAAGCTTTCCAGGATTGCCTGGTTGGCCTCCTGCCAAGACACCGATTTGTAGCCGAAACGCGCCTCGATCCAGCTGGCAACCCGGGGTGCGGAATCGGTGTCCCGGAGCGAAATACGGATATCGTTGATCGCGTTGGGACGGGCGGCAAACACTTGCGCGGTGGATAGGTGCAGATAACCGGTGGAACTGTCAGCGGCCACATTGCCGGAGTTGAAAATGCCAACCAAACGGTAACGATGAACGTCGCCGGACGGCGAAACAAGCGTAATAGGATCGCCCAGCCTGGCGTTGATCGAGCGCACCAGATCATCGCCAAGCACCACAGCATCGGCACGGGAGTTGAGGTCGGAGAGCAGTCCCTCGCTCATATCCTCGCCGATCTGGGAAACGGTGATTTCGTCTTCGGGAACAACGCCAGAAAGCGCCACCCCTGTGTCGCGCCCAGCATAGCGGATCACCCCCTGCACTCTCAGCGCTGCTGATACGGTGCCATCAACCATTGCGCGTACAGTGCTGGTGAGCGCAATGGGGTTGCGAATGCCACGCGGATCGTCACGCGCTGTTAGGCTCTCAATCTGCGCATCGGCAAATACATCCTGCGCCGGTTGGCGTTGTGGTTCACGCCGCTCATCTTCAATCTGCACGTGCGGAATGGCGTTGATCAGCTGGTCGATAAAGTCTTCCTGCGATCCCTGAAGAAGCGCCGCCATGGCAATAGAAAAACCGACGCCAAGCGCGACACCCAAGATGGCCACCAGTGTCTGCCGGCCACGTGCCAGAACATGTGTGACGGCAAGATCAAAAAGGAGTATCCAGCCGCCCATCAGCTACCACCCATTACTGGCCGACCTCGCGCACACGAACCCCGTCTGCCAGGCCCTCTGGAAGCGGTGCGATGATAGCAGTGGCATCATCTAAGCCACCGATAATTTCAACACTGGCAATACCGCGTAGACCAACCTCAACCTCAATTTCACGGGCTGTCCCACCGTCGAGTACATAGACAGTATCTCGCTGGGTAAGGCCCGTTGAGGAGACTAAGAGCCGGTCTTCGCGGTTCTCGATCACCAAGTTCACATCCACGCTCATACCAATGAAGAGCGGCGTATCTTCCGGCAAAGCCAAGCGCACGCGGTAGGTTTTAAGCACGCTGTCGCCCTTTGGCGTGATGCTGGACAGCGTTGCTTCAAGCACGTCATTGGGAAACGCATCGGCCCGCAGCAAAGCGCGCTGGCCGACCTGGATCAACGGGATGTCCTCCTCGTTGATCTCAGCGGTGATTTCCAGCGGGCGCGGCTGACCAACCGTGAACAACACGTCGCCCGGCTGAGCGACCTCGCCCACGTCGGCATCCAGCCGCAAGATTTGACCGCCAATTGGCGACGTTATCTGATAGCGGCTCAACACTTCCCGCTGGGCGGCAAGTCCGGCCTCGGCTCCCGCCAACTCTCCAACAGCACGATCAAACGCTTCACGCGAGCCAACACCGCGTTCAAGCAAATTGGTGGCGCGTTCAACCTGCTGATTGAGAAGGCCTACTTGCGCTTCCAACTCACGCAGGCGGGCGCGGGTTTCGCTGTCATCAAGTTCAATGACCATGGACCCAGCGGCAACGGTTTCGCCCTCGCAGTTGCAGTGGCCGGTGATGCGCTGCGCCACGATAGATGTGACATCGGCACTAACAGCCGCCTCGACCACGCCTGAGGCATAAACAATGTGAGCGATATCACCGCGTGTGGCGGCAGAAACCTCCACCGGCATTGGCCGGTTGGCGAAAGCGTAGTAGCCGCCTCCGGCAGCGGCGAGCAGGACAAGAGTTATGATCAGTTTGCGCATAGTACCATTCCAAACGCGCCGTATACGCGCCTTGCACGTTTCGTCGTTGACCCCCGTCAACGTAAGCGCATGGGGCGTCTCTTTAACTGCGCAGTATTGCGCATGGGCAGTGCCTGATGGCGGTGGCTGCTAGGATACCGCCTGCAATGTCCGTTCAAGGCCAGCAAACATCTGATCAATGTCTGTCTCTGAGAAGGTCAGAGGCGGCGAGAGCGCAATGGTATCGCCAGTAACCCGGATCATCATGTCCTGATTGTAGAAGGCGTCCTGCATGGCAGCGAACGCACGCGCTGTCGGCTTGCCTTCAAGCGGCGTGATGTCGATGCCTGCGACGATGCCACAGGTGCGGATGTCTTCCACGATATCAATGTCGGCCAAATAGCTGTGAGCAGCATCGGCAAATATGCCTTCCAGCTTGGCTGCCTTCTCATAAAGGCCTTCATCGCGATAGACGTTCAGTGTTGCCAGCGCTGCTGCGCAGGCCAGAGGGTGGCCGGAATAGGTGTAGCCGTGGAAGAGCTCGATCATGCCTTCACCGGCGGTGTCCATGAAGCCATTATAAATGTCGGCGCTAGCGATCACGCCGCCCATAGGCACCGTGCCAGATGTGATGCCCTTGGCGAACACGATCATGTCTGGCGTCACCCCGTAGCGCTGCGCCGCAAAAGCGGTGCCCAGACGCCCAAAGGCCGAAATCACCTCATCAAAAATGAGCAGAATGCCATGCTTGGAGGTGATCTCACGCAGGCGCTTTAGATAGCCCTTGGGCGGGGGAAGAACGCCGGTAGACCCAGCCATTGGCTCGACGATCACGGCAGCGACCGTATCGGCACCGTGTAGGGCTACGATGTTTTCCAGATCATCGGCCAGGTGTGCGCCCCATTCCGGTTCGCCTTTTGTAAACGCTTGCTCAGCGCGATTGTAGGTATGAGGCAGGTGGTCAACGCCCCCCAAAAGCCCGCCGTAGAAGCGGCGATTGTTGACGATGCCACCAACCGAAATACCGCCGAAGCCAGACCCGTGATACCCCCGCTCACGGCCAATGAGGCGCGTGCGACCGCCCTGCCCTTTCACCTTGTGATAGGCCAGCGCGATTTTCAGCGCCGTATCGACGCCTTCGGAACCGGAATTGGCAAAGAACACGTGGTCCAGGCCTTCAGGTGCTTCAGATGCAATGCGCGAGGCCACTTCGAACGCAATCGGGTGGCCAAACTGAAAGGTCGGCGCGAAATCAAGACTGGCGGCCTGGGCCTGGATCGCTTCGACAACCGGCGCACGACAGTGGCCGGCGTTGCAGCACCAAAGGCCTGCGGTGCCATCGAGAATAGAGCGGCCATCAGGGGTGAAATAGTGATTGTCCTTTGCCCCGGTGATCATACGCGGTTCAGCCTTGAACGCTCGGTTGGCGCTGTAAGGCATCCAAAACGCTTCGAGATCGTTAGGGGCCGAAAGCGGCGTGCTGCCCGCTGCTGGGTGGTTCGCGTCGGAGTGATCAAGCATGGCGGGTCTCCCTTTTTGGCGCCAAACGGGTGGCGGCTTGGCCTTGTGCGCTTTATAGCTGCGGTCATGGCCAAGCTTTGACTGTTTGGTCAAAAGCTTATGCTAGCTTTGTGCCCACGCAAAGGGGCAAATCGAAACCCGTTTGAAAGTCGTCTGTGATGGCCTCGCCCGCCGCTCCTGTTCCGTTTGCGCTCGCCTCCATGCAACGCCGCGCGATGGGCTCGGTGCTCGTCGCTATTGCGATCCTCACCATGATGGATGCTGGCATTAAACTGATGACTGGCACCTTTGGCACACCCCAGATATTGGTAATGCGTTACAGCGCTGGGTTCTTGGTGGCTTTTCTTGTTTTCCTGGGGCTGTTGATTTTTGGGCATGTTGGCTTGCCGACTTGGCGAAGCCTGGTGCGCAGTCTTCAACGATCAATGATTGTTACCATTGTGGCCTTCTGCTTTTTCTACGCTCTGTCCGTTATTCCGCTGGCCGACGCGACGGCGATTGCCTTCACCGCGCCGCTGTACCTGGCACTGCTAGGGTGGGTTATTCTGAAAGAGCCTGTAGATGGTAAAACATGGATCGCTATCCTCATCGGCCTGGCCGGTGTTGGCGTCATATCCTCGTCTGCTTTCACCAACGGTTTTTCGGGCGCGCTCAGTGGCTACATTGCAGCGGCTGTCGCTTCATTCGCCTATGCCATGGCACTTGTTTTGACCCGGCTGCACGCCGCGAGCGACCCTGTGCCAACCATGATCATGCTTCAAAGCGGCTTTTCAGCGCTCTTGGCGTTGCCATTGCTTGGACTCACCCTCGCAGGCTTGGCCATCGATGATCGACCGTTTGTCGCGTTGAATGCCGGATGGTTGTGGCTAGCGCTTGGAATCGGCTTTTTGGGCACAGTGGGCCACCTCTTCATGACCTACGGCTTCAAGCACGCCCCCGCCGCTAAGCTCGGCCCGATGGAATACACCAGCCTTCTTTGGGCGGGCTTTTATGGTTTTGTATTCTTTGCCGAAGTGCCTGGCCTACGGCTCATCCTGGGCAGCGCACTGATTGTCGTCGGCACCTGGATTGTGATGCGCAAAGAGAAAGACACCGGCACCGTTGTGGATGCGGTTTGAAGACCGTTGAACGGTAATCCTCTGTTAACCATGCGGCTGGCTGATCCTGGCTTTGGTAAACAAAATGAGTCCAAACGGGCTTGCCCATCCTTGACACCGCATCACCCCATCCTTATCTCCACGGCGCGTTAGCACTCACCAATGGAGAGTGCTAACTTGCGTTTTAGGTGCTCGTTTAGGGCGCCGCTATATCAACCAAGACCGCTGCGGCCCAAGAAGGCCGCGCTAACCCAAGGATGAGGACATATGGCATTCCGTCCCTTGCATGACCGTGTGGTGGTGCGTCGCATCGACTCCGATGAGAAAACTGCCGGTGGGATCATCATTCCCGACACCGCAAAAGAAAAGCCGCAGGAAGGCGAAATCGTCTCCGTAGGCCCTGGCGCCCGTGACGATGCTGGTAAAGTCCAGGCTCTGGACGTCAAAGCTGGCGACCGCGTGCTGTTCGGCAAATGGTCCGGCACCGAAGTGAAGATCGACGGTGAAGACCTGCTGATCATGAAGGAAAGCGACATCATGGGCGTGGTCGCCTAAGCGGCCACCTTTTGTTGCTCCGTTCCTGCGGAACGACCGCGCTGGTGGTCTTCGCGGAAACATTCAAACCATTCGACAAGGAATGAAATCCAATGGCTGCTAAAGAAGTATCCTTCGGCCGTTCAGCACGCGAGCGCATGCTGACCGGTGTGAACACCCTCGCCGATGCGGTGAAGGTGACCCTCGGCCCGAAAGGCCGCAACGTTGTTCTCGACAAATCATTTGGCGCACCGCGCATCACCAAAGATGGTGTTTCGGTTGCCAAAGAAATCGAACTTGAAGACAAGTTCGAAAACATGGGCGCACAGATGCTGCGCGAAGTTGCGTCCAAAACCAACGACATCGCTGGTGACGGCACAACAACTGCAACGGTTCTGGCTCAGTCCATCGTTGAAGAGGGCCACAAGTCTGTTGCCGCTGGCATGAACCCAATGGACCTGAAGCGCGGCATCGACATGGCCGTTTCTGAAGTCGTCAAAGACCTCGTCAACAAAGCCACCAAGATCAACACCTCCGAGGAAGTTGCTCAAGTCGGCACCATTTCTGCAAACGGCGAAAAAGAGATCGGCGACATGATCGCCCAGGCCATGCAGAAAGTTGGCAACGAAGGCGTCATCACGGTTGAAGAAGCCAAGACAGCTGAAACTGAGCTGGAAGTTGTGGAAGGCATGCAGTTCGACCGCGGCTACCTGTCGCCTTACTTCGTGACCAACCCAGAGAAGATGACGGCAGACTTGGACCCCTTGCACCGCTCCTCCCCCAATGCGGTGCAGGGAGGGTTTCGGCCCCCGCTGCGATGCGCACTCGCGCTCGCGCCGGCGCTCCTGCCCGTCGGTCCGGCTCGCGCGCTGACGCGAGATCGCCCGCCGATCCCCCGCATCTGCCCGCGCTCGCGCGCGCACCCACGCAGGGCCTCCCCGGCGCCCGCTACTACGGCGGCAACGAGTACATCGACCAGTCGGAGCGCCTGTGCCAGAAGCGCGCGCTCGAGGCCTTCCACCTGGACGACGCCGAGTGGGGCGTGAACGTGCAGGCGCTCTCGGGCTCGCCCGCCAACTTCGCCGTGTACACCGCGCTGCTCAACCCGCACGACCGCATCATGGGCCTCGACCTGGCGCACGGCGGCCACCTCACGCACGGCTTCTACACGCCCTCGCGCAAGGTGAGCGCCACCAGCGTGTACTTCGAGTCGCTGCCGTACCGCCTCGACGAGGCGACGGGCTACATCGACTACGATCAGCTGGAGCGCGACGCGATGCTGTTCCGCCCCAAGCTCATCATCGCCGGCGCGTCGGCGTACGCGCGCAACATCGACTACGCGCGCTTCCGCGAGATCGCCGACAAGGTGGGCGCCTACCTGCTGGCCGACATGGCGCACGTGTCGGGGCTCGTGTCGGCGGGCCTGGTGAACGACCCCTTCGAGCACTGCGACGTCGTCACCACCACCACGCACAAGTCGCTGCGCGGCCCGCGCGGTGGCATGATCTTCTACCGCACCAACGA
>JBCCAF010000035.1:0-2997 GCA_039814945.1 Pseudomonadota bacterium | reverse complement strand
GATCTGCTGCCTGACTTCATTGTCCATCATTTCCACAGTGATCAGGCCGAGCTTGCCTAGCAGCGCTTCTTCAGCCTCGTGAAAGATGCCGTTGACGTCAGCGGCCAGAACGGGCACCGCGACACCCACACAATCTGTGGGATGGCGGGAGAATAACTCAGGGTCGTCAAAGACGGCCTCTTAGGCTTCGCGAAGCGTGATCTGAGAGGCCTCTCGTGCCAGCAGACTGCCGCCCCCAACACCGCGCTGGGTATGGACAAGCCCCGCACGTTGCAGCTTCGCAAGGACGCGCCGCAACACGACGGGACTGGTACCATAGGTCTTGGCCATGACCTCAGAGGTCAACGGTTCTCCGTTTTTGGAGGCAAGGAGTCCGAGAAGATGGAGCGCGATAGTGAAGCGACCAGTCATGGTTTTTTGTAACCATATCGGTACCTCATTGCGAATGACCCCAAGCTATCATTCGTTCTGAGCCTTCTTCCGCCAAGCTAGACCCCAAGCCATTGGGTCAGCAAGGCACCAGCGCAGCGTTAAGAGCCAACCGATCCTCCTCAGACAAAGCGGCAAATAGATCTGTCTCGCGGGTCAAGGACACGAATGAAGCCTGCGGGCTCGTCTTGATCCAGGTGGCAATAGGCAGAAGACCGTTAAGGTCCCCTGTCAGACATCCCCCTTCAACACCGATGCTCAGCGTGCCTTCGCCTTCGATCCCTTGCGCACGCAAGTTCTTGATCTGGGTTTGGGTTATAGCCAACTGTGCGGCATCCTCTGGTGAAAAGGCAAAGGTATAGATCAGCCTCCCATCGCTTGGCGGGCGCGGAATATCATCCGTTTCTATGATGGACAGCGGAACAGAAACAGCCACTGGGGGTACCGACGCTTTGTCTGGCTCAAAGGCCAAGTACAGTTTCGCGTCGCCGTCCCGCAGGTGCATCTGATTTGACACGCTGACCGCAACCGAAAGGTCACTCGGCGCTGTCTCTAACGGATCAAGCCGTGAGACCGCGACCATCCCTGCCGGAGAGATACTGCTACAACCAGAGACGGCAATCGCGATTGCGCCAAGGAACATAGACGTTTTCATCATGGGTGTTGACCTCCTGTTACATCACCTTTAAACAGCATGTATTAATGTTAAACATGAATGTATAGGCCTAAAACATGATCAATATAGAAACCAAACCTGTCTTGCAGTCCGCCAAGCTGTTGGAACATGCTTTGTTCCTAATCCTACTGACACTGATGGTCGCGACGGCAGTGCTTGTCATCTGGACAATTCTGGATGTGCGCGAGGTAGGTCAAATGATCGCAACAAGCGTTGGCTATGCCAGTGCGACACTCTCCTCCTCTCAAGGGTATGCCCTGAGTGGTATCGCGCTGACGCAGATATTTGTCTGGATCGCGGTCATCCTGCGGGGGAAGGAGATATTCGCAGCACTTGGCGCCGGTGACGCAGGCTCAGCCAGCATCGCGTCAAGCCAAACCGCCCGCTTGCTGTGGATCATGCTGATCTGGGGGATCATTGCCCAATCGCTTGCCACGCTGGTGACAACCTGGAACTTCCCCGAAGGCGAACGTGCCATCAGCATCTCCCTCGGGTCGGCGCAGATCTCAACGATATTTGCGGCGCTGTTGGCAACCTTCACCTCGCACGCCTTTGTGCTTGGTGCAGCGCTTTGGCAAGACCATACGGAGGTTATCTGAAATGCCGATCATCGTGCGCCTTGATGTGGCCCTTGCCCAGCGCAAGATGACGTCGAAAGAGCTGGCTGCAACGATCGGATTGTCCGAACAGAACTTGTCCACCTTGCGTTCTGGCAAAGCGCGAGGGGTTCGTTTCAATACGCTTGAAGCGATCTGCGCAGCGCTGAGTTGTCAGCCGGGGGACTTGCTGGAATTTGTCGAGGAATCGTAGGAACGCGACAAAGACTTTACAACTGACATGTATTCCGGCTAGGTCCCCGCCATACATGCGCGTGCAGCCCGCTTTGGCTAGAATCACTTCCCTTTGATAGGGAACCGGTCCGCCGGTCAGGGTTTGGCGTCACGCGCCGACATTTAACATACCCGAAAGGTGATCCGCATGGCCAATACACCACAAGCCAAAAAACGCGCCCGTCAGAACGAAAAGCGCTTCCAGATCAACAAGGCACGGCGTTCCCGCATCCGCACGTATCTGCGTAAAGTGGAAGAAGCGATAGCATCTGGCGTCAAAGATGATGCAGTTGCGGCGCTTAAAGCGGCACAGCCAGAATTGATGCGCGGCGTGACCAAAGGGGTCTTTCACAAGAACACCGCATCACGAAAAATGTCGCGGCTTTCTGCACGCGTAAAAGCGCTTGGTTGAGACCAGATATCTCGATTGAGAGAATCGGTCTAATATGTTGATTAGAAAGGCGTCGGGCTTCAGACGCCTTTTTTTATTGGCTTTGAGGTCTCAAAAATGGACGTAGGATTCTTTTCCGCTGATTGGAGAGTCAAGTTTGAAGATGTGTTGAAGGGACCCTCCAACACTTGCTACCACAGTCATGCGATTCATTTCGTTGGGGGGACAGGCCTAGGTTCAACCGCTCAGATGGGCGGTGCACCATAAGGGTTAGGGACCTTCATCAGACTGTCAGGATGATGAAGATAATGCAATGTGAGCCACACTATTGCCCTGTCGCGAAGTAGTAAGGCAGACGGCCATGTCAGATTTATGCTCCTGGAAAGAGCACTAGGTAACGACGGGTCACTCTGAGAGTTTTGTCCACTGGGCGCGGCCGGTTCCACTTCGGAACCGAACGGTGTCTCTGTGTGCATAGAGTAGTGTTGTACCGGGGGGCAGACCGGTGTTGAGAAAAACTGGGGAAGAAACAAAAAATGACGCAAGACGATTGGGGCAATATCCGGCAGCGACTGAAAAAGACTGTTGGGCAGAACAACTACACAACTTGGATCGAACCTTTGGTGGCAGGAGAAGTGGCAAGCGGGATCGCGACGCTGCACGTGCCGACG
>JBCCAF010000043.1:0-2346 GCA_039814945.1 Pseudomonadota bacterium | reverse complement strand
TCTTCGAACACGAGCTGAAGGAACATTCTTCAGGCGTTCCCTTCATCCCCATCAAAAGAGAAACAAGGGGGGTGGCCGGTGGTGATCGACCAAATCACTCTGACGACATATCGCAATTATCGGTGGTCGCCTGAGCGGCTTCTTTTCGTCGATATTCTGCTCACGCACCCGCACGGCCAAGGATGAGCGCGCAGACGGATCACCATGCGTAGCCCCTCGATTCCGCATCGCTCCAAAGGATCGGCAGGGCAGACCTGACAAGGGCGCGCGCCTTGGATTGAAGGGCAAAAAACGGCCATACTGGACGCAGAAAAACCCCTGTTTGCGAAGGCCCTTTAGGAGTCCGTGATCCCCATGCTGCTGAGACGGCCGAGAAAAAGACCAAGCCGCTTCCGGCCATGGAAAAGGCGGTGTCGGCGGATGCCACGGAGCGCACTTCTCCCTGTCACTCTGCTCGTCCTTCTCGGGCTGTGGCTGTATGATCCTAACACGCTCACACAGGCGACAGCGAGGGTAGGACAACCCGCTTTTGAGCGTGTGATCCCAAGCCGCCTGACGGTCGTTGACGGCGACACAGTGAACCTTGCAGGCCAGTCTATCAGGCTGGTGGGCTTCGACACACCGGAAACCTATCGCGCCGAATGTGCATCCGAGCGCCGCTTGGGTGATGCGGCAACGGACAGACTGCGCGAGTTGCTGGCCCGGGCATCCTCTGCCGAACTGACCTACCTGCCGCGCCCTGACCTATACGGGCGTGATCTGGCGAGGCTCATGCTTGATGACCGGGACGTGGCCGATATCATGGTGGGGGAGGGACTGGCCCGCCGCTACTCGGGCGGTCAGCGTCGGTCCTGGTGTTAAGCAACCGGCATTAAATGCGCGCCGCTTAGCTCTGCCACGGGTTCACCACATCGACACCCATAGCCTCAAAAGGGCGCACATCGCGGGTCGCAACGGTGCAGTCGTTATTGTCGAGGGCAACAGCGGCGATTAAGCCATCAAGGTCTTTCACGTAGTCTCGCCCATGCTTCTGACGGGCTGAGGCGATTTGCACCCCAAACTGAAACGGCGCATCACCCTCAAAGCCCAAGATGCGATCTTTGAAATCCACCTTGAATAGCTCGATCAAGACGCTCTTGAGGCGGTCTTTCTTTCGGCCATCGGGCAACGAATAGAGCCCGTAGTACATTTCTGCTTGGTTGATGACCGTCGTGTAGATGTCACTTGGCACTTGTTGGTCAAGCCATGCGATGACATTGGGATCGGGCTGAGGCTTCATTGGTTCGGACAGAACCATCGTATCGAGAATGATCATTCAAAAGCTACGGGATCACTGCCTCCAGCGTCACGCTCAATGGCAAAGTCTTGGTCAACGGTCCCGCCATACTTCTCTGCAAGACGCGACCCAAAGCCAGCCTTGCTTTGCGACTCGATGTAGAGTGCAATCGCCAAACGGGCTTCGGCTTCCGCGCTGCGACTGTTCGAGCGCGCAATCCGTTTCAGCGCAACATGCTGATCTTCCGGAATATTTCTAACTGTCATGTCACCCATGATCGGGCCTCCATCGGTTTGATATCACAGATAGCATCGCTGATATCAAAATTCAATGAACCGAAGCAACGATAGGTGGCCAACAATAAAAAAGCGGCATCCCGGGAGGAGGTGGGACGCCGCTCAATTCTAATGGCATGGCTCTCAGGGAGGAGGTCGAGAACCTGCCGCTTCGCTGCACCAAAGGGAGGAGAGGTGCCAACGAAATCATGATTAAGTTAGCGCAATTGCTGCGCTGCAACAATGCTGAATGCTGCAATGCAGCTATGCAAAATGTGAAGTGCAACCACAATAATCACAAAGGCAATGAGTTGGAGAGCGGCACTGACACTTTGAGTGCCGGCAAAAAAGGGCCCCGCCGAAGCGAGGCCAAGTTGATCCTCACCACAAGGATTGGAATTCAGTCAACGTTGCCATGGGCAGCACGCCAGTTGTCGCCCTTGGGCATGTCATCTCGCTCTCTCAACAAGACGGAACGCCGGTTCATGAGGGCCTGAAAAATCGGCGTGGACGGGTGATCGCCGCGATGTCCACGCTGCGGACGACGGATGCCAATGGGACCATGCCGGTAGAACCAGAGCGCCAGATCGACCGCTTCAAGCTCGGTCTCGCGATAGATCAGATCGAGCGGCATACACATGCCATGGGTTTCCAGATCGCGGTTGCGCTTGTGCGAAAGCCGCCGCCGATTCAGCACATAGCCGCAATCGCACCATTCCCGCACGTTGCTCCACCACAGCCGTGTCCCTGGCGTGCGATACTCGATGATCTGGGTCATGGGAACAGCTCCAATTG
>JBCCAF010000013.1:0-114484 GCA_039814945.1 Pseudomonadota bacterium | reverse complement strand
GCCGTAGACGGTGAGGGTCTGGACACTGCGTTGGGGATCGTTGGCGACAATCCGATCCATATTCATCTGGCCGAGCAAATTGCAGAGGTTAAAGAGGTCAAGGCTCATACCGGCGCCCGCCCAACAGAGTGGCTGCTCAACAGCCATCAGGTCGATGCCGCGTGGTGCCTCATTCACTGCACGCAAATGACACCTCAAGAAACCCAGCACCTGGCACAGACAGGCGCTGTCGCTGGTCTTTGCCCAATCACTGAATCCAGTTTGGGTGATGGCATCTTCAACGGCACACAGTATCTGGCTGACGGCGGCAGCATAGGGGTTGGGTCGGACTCCAACATTCACATTGCTCTGTTCGATGAATTGCGCACGCTTGAATACTCCCAGCGCTTGCGCGATCGCACGCGCGCAGCTTTGGCGACCCAGTCGAAATCCACGGGTCGCATTCTTTTTGAAGGTGCCGTCAAAGGCGGCGCCCAAGCTGCCGGGCGGGCATCTGGCCAAATCGCTGAAGGTGGTTGGGCCGATCTTATTGGCATCAGTGCCGACAACGCGTGGCTTTGCAACAGGCAGGGTGACACGGCGCTCGACAGCCTGATATTTGGCGGTCATGGCCACGCCTGCATCGAACACGTTTGGAGCGCTGGCCGCCATGTGGTGTCCAATGGTCTGCATTCAGATCGTGAGCGTATCATGCGAGCCTTCCAATCCACTGTTGAACAGCTGGGCCAAGACATTTGACCACCGCCACACGCCTCTCTTGGACCGATGTCCGCGATCATATCCATGCCCAGATCTTGGATCGGACCTATCGTCCTGGCGACAAGCTTCCACGTGATGAAGACATCGCCAAAGACCTTGGATGCGCGCGCAGCACTGTGCAGCGGGCCATGCAGGATTTGTCAGACGCAGGCATTGTGGAACGCAAACGCAAGGGCGGCACCCAGGTTCGCACCGATCCGGTAACCCGCACCACGCTTGATATTCCCATCACCCGCAAGGAGGTAGAACAACGTGGCGGCATCTACGGCTATCAACTGTTGAACCGTGCCGTCGAAGACATCGCGCCCTGGGTTAGCGCAAATTTTGCGCTAAGCCAGCCTGCAACTATGCTGCACGTGGATGCTTTGCACCTGGCCGATCAACGTCCTTACATTTTGGAAGACCGCTGGATCAGCACTAAAACGTCTCCTGAAATTCTCGGCGTTGATTTGGCCACCAACAGTGCCAATGAATGGCTGGTGCGCAACAAGCCCTACACGCGTTGTGACCTGCGCTTTTACGCCGTTGAGGCCGATCAAAAGACGGCAGACAAACTGGCGGCACCGCTCGGCTCCGCGCTGTTGGTCATTGAGCGAAGCACCTGGATTGATGAACACCCCATCACGACGGTGCGGGCCGTGACCAGACCGGGCTATCAGCTCCTGACCCAGAACTAGCCCTTCAGGGACATTGCCATTCATTGCGCCGAACGTTGAAAGGTTTTCAGGTCCTATCGTTGAGTAAGGTCAACGGAAAATCGTGGCCTGCCGCTACTATTGCCTGATCACCAAAAGGGTTTTCCATAGTGTCCATTCACGATCACCAGCTTCCTTTTCTTCAACATCTGCCCGAAGAGTTGAAAGCGCAGATCATCCGTCATGCCCGCCTGCAGCATGTGAATGCGGGCAGTGAGGTTTTCGGCCCAGGGAATCCGGCGCAAAATCTCTATCTGCTGGTTTCAGGCACGTTGCGTGTGCAAAAACTTGCCGAAACAGGTCGCGAGATGGTGTTGTACCGCGTGCATGCCGGTGAAAGCTGCATTCTTACAACGGCATGCCTGCTAGCCCACGAAGACTATGCTGCCACAGGCCTCGCCGAAACCGACCTAGACGTTGTTGTTATCCCTCAGGCGGTTTTTGATGATTTGATCGCAACGTCTGAGGCCTTCCGCGGCCTGATCTTCAAGGCCTATTCACACCGGATCACCGATCTGCTGACCGTGATAGAGGAGGTAGCGTTTCGCCATGTTGATTTGCGCTTGGCTGCCAAGCTGATCGAGATGGCAGGACCAAGCGATGAAGTACGCGCAACACATCAAGATTTGGCAATTGAACTTGGCACTGCACGCGAAGTCATCTCCAGGCAATTGCAAGAGTTTCAGCGGCGCGGCTGGCTATCGCTCGGACGTGGGTCGCTGACATTGCAGGACAGAGCAGGGCTCAATGCGTTCGCGCATAGCGATGGTCATCCAGCGACATGATCTTGTGTGACTTGGTTACAGACGGCCCCACGAACCAATTGGTAGTAGCCTTTGATGCAACCAAGAGAGGGCCCAAGACAATGAGTATCAATGTAGGAAACATCGATCGTGCCATTCGTGGACTGGTTGGGCTGTTCTTGATTATTGCACCCTTTTTGAGGCTGTTCGGCCTGGCAGCCAGTGGCACGGTTTCGTATGCGATGATCGCGATTGGCCTTGTGCTCATCGGCACAGCTCTTTTCCGTTTTTGCCCTGCCTATCGGTTGCTTGGCCTGTCGACGTGCCGGGGCTGATGCGTGGTTACGGAGTTTACGCCAATAGCCTCGCTGATCGGTGGACTGTTGATCGGCGCTGCCAGTGTGTTGCTGATGGCAATTCGCGGTCGCATTTTTGGTGCAACCGGCATTTTGGCAGGCTTCCTACACCCTGCTGACCGTTCCGACTGGACATGGCGCGCACTTCTGCTGGCTGGCATGGTGACTGGTCCGCTGGTGCATGCGCTTCTGTTCGGGCAGATGCCTGAAATTCAGGTGCCCGTGAGCACTGCGGCCCTGATCATCGGCGGCATCATCGTTGGCATTGGCGTTACCTATGGGGCTGGCTGCACATCAGGCCACGGTGTGTGTGGCATGGCCCGGCTTTCCAAGCGATCCATCATCGCAACGCTTACCTTTATGGTGACCACAGGCCTGACAGTCTTTGCGGTTCGCCATTTGCTGGCAGGCGGTATTTGATGCGTCACCTGCTGACATACCTTATCGGCCTGATCTTTGGCTTGGGCATTTCAATGTCCGGCATGGCCAATCCAGCAAAGGTGATCAACTTCTTCGATGTTGCTGGGACTTGGGATCCGAGCCTTGCCTTCGTTATGGGCGGCGCGGTCATCGTGGCCTTCATCGGCTATCGGTTTGTGCTGCGACGCGAGCGCCCGGTGTACGAACCAGCTTTCGACATCCCAATGCGCCGCGATATCGATGCGCGGTTGATCGGTGGTTCTGCCATCTTTGGCGTAGGCTGGGGTATTGCCGGGTTCTGCCCAGGCGGCGCTTTGCCGGCGGTCGGTACACTTGATCCAAATGTCCTGATCTTCACGCTGGCATTGATTGCAGGCATTTTTGCAGCTCGCAGTGTGATGCGATTGACCGCCCAGCGCCAAGCCAAACCCAAAACGACTTAACAGCTGAAAGTGGAGGTAAAACGATGACCCAATCTCAAGCGAAGCCTGATGTCACCGCCTTCTTCGATGAGGCAACGAACACCATCAGCTATGTGGTCAAAGATCCGAACTCACAAAGCTGTGCGATTGTCGATTCCGTGATGGATATCGACTATGCGGCGGGTCGGATCACATTCGATCATGCCGATGCGATCATTGCGCATGTGAAAGCAAATGATCTGCGCGTTGAGTGGCTGCTCGAAACCCATGTGCACGCCGATCATCTGTCCGCAGCACCCTATCTGCAAGAACAGTTGGGTGGCCAAATCGGCATCGGCAAGAACATCACTGTCGTTCAGGACACATTTGGAAAAGTGTTCAACGAGGGCACCGAGTTTGCTCGCGACGGAAGCCAGTTCGACCGTCTGCTGGATGATGGCGATACATTTGCCATTGGCTGCATGCCCGTTGAGGTGATTTACACGCCCGGCCATACGCCAGCCTGTCTGACCTTTGTTATCGGCGATGCGGCCTTTGTTGGTGACACGCTGTTCATGCCTGATGGCGGATCGGCACGCGCTGATTTTCCAGGCGGCGATGCAGGGCAACTCTACGACTCTATCCAAAGGGTCCTCGCTCTGCCTGATGAAACACGACTGTTCATGTGCCACGACTACGGACCCAACGGTCGTGAAATTCGCTGGGAAACAACTGTTGCCGATGAAAAGGCTCACAACATCCATGTTGGTGGTGGCACGTCGCGTGAGGATTTCATTGCCATGCGCGAAGCACGCGACGCGACGCTTGCGATGCCCAAGCTGATCATTCCTTCGCTTCAGGTGAACATGCGTGCTGGGCAGCTTCCGCCTGCCGATGAGGATGGCAAAACGTTCCTCAAAGTCCCCGTCAACGGACTGTAGGAGGTGGCCAATCATGGACATCCGTCAGATCAGTGAAACCTATGCCGTCTGCGGCCAGATCAGTTCTGATGATTTGCCCACAATTGCACAATCAGGATTCAAGTCCGTGGTCTGCAACCGGCCAGAGGGTGAGAGCGCTGACCAAGAACCCTTTGACACAATTGCCAAGACGGCGCGTGGACTGGGGATGGAAGCAGCCTTTCTGCCCGTTGCACCGCAGGGTGCGACTGGGGATGATCGTAAAGTCTTTGAACGCCTCCTCACCCGCTTGCTCAAGCCGGTTCTTGGCTATTGTCGCAGCGGCAATCGATCCGCCACGCTTTGGCATGGCCTTGGCCCAGCGGCGCGCTTGTCGAGCTAGCGCATGGCCACGAAGACATCAGAACCGCGCTTTGCGCGGTTCTTACCGATCCTTGCCTGCGGTCGTGCTTATAGCCGGGCAGATCTAATTGGGGACGGCATCGCTGCGGTGGTTGTGACGATCATGCTGATCCCACAATCGTTGGCCTATGCATTGCTGGCCGGTGTGCCTGCCGAGGTGGGATTGTACGCCTCTATTCTACCGCTGATTGCTTATGCGCTCTTTGGTTCCAGCCGCACCTTGTCGGTAGGACCGGTGGCCATCGTCTCATTGATGACGGCTGCGGCACTGGCGCAACTTAATCTGCAATCGACTGTAGCGGTTGTTATGGCAGCCGGTGTGCTGGCCCTTCTGTCCGGCTTGATCTTACTGGCCATGGGTGTCTTACGGCTTGGATTTGTGGCCAATTTTCTCAGCCACCCAGTTATCTCCGGCTTCATCACAGCATCAGGCCTGTTGATCGCTGCCAGCCAATTGAAACATCTGCTCGGTGTGTCGGTCTCCGGCCATACGCTACCTGATATTCTCATGCAGTTGGCGATATCTGCCGGCCAGATCAATGTCCCGACGCTGGTGATTGGTCTGCTTGCAACAGCCTTTCTGGTTTGGGTGCGTAGTGGTCTGGCCAAATTGCTCAAAACTATGCGGACGCCGGCTGGGTTGATCGGCCCGTTGGTAAAAGCTGGGCCCGTTTTTGCTGTGGTTGCTACAACATGGGCGGCCTGGCAGTTCGATTTGGGTAGTCAAGGTGTAAGCTTAGTGGGCGAGGTGCCTTCAGGTCTTCCGCAGCCTGCCATTCCTGCTTTTGATGCTGATCTTTGGCTTGCCCTGCTTGGATCTGCCGCCTTGATCTCTTTGATTGGGTTTGTGGAGTCGGTATCGGTCGCGCAGACTTTGGCTGCCAAGCGACGGCAACGCATCGATCCTGACCAGGAGCTGGTCGGTTTGGGCGCTTCCAATGTGGCTTCAGCAGTGTCCGGTGGCATCCCGGTGACCGGCGGTTTTTCGAGGTCGGTGGTCAACTTTGGCGCGGGTGCGCAGACCCCAGCCGCCGGCGCTTTAACGGCGATTGGCATTGCCTTAGCGGCGTTATTTCTCACGCCCTTTCTGTTCTTTCTGCCCAAGGCGACGCTGGCAGCCACCATCATCGTGGCGGTGCTCACACTGGTTGACCTCACCATACTGCAGCGCAGCTGGCGCTATTCGCGCGCTGACTTTTCAGCTGTTGCGATCACTATGGTGCTGACATTGCTGGTGGGTGTTGAGGCGGGCGTGGCCAGCGGTGTGGTGCTGTCTTTGGTGCTCCACATCTGCAAAACCTCGCGACCACACATTGCGGAGGTCGGGCTTGTTCCCCGCAGCGAGCATTTTCGCAACATCCTGCGCCATGATGTTGAGACGGACCGGCAGGTTATTACCCTGCGTATCGATGAAAGTCTCTACTTTGCCAATGCGCGCATGATGGAAGATCACATCTATGCCCGCGTTGCCGAGGACCGTGATGTTCGTCATCTCATCTTGATGTTTTCCGCCGTTAACGAGGTGGATATGAGCGCACTGGAAAGCCTTGAAACGATCAATGATCGCCTGAAAGATATGGGGATTACGTTGCACTTTTCAGAGGTCAAAGGCCCGGTGATGGACCGGCTTCGTCGCTGCTCGTTTCTTGAGCATCTGACCGGCGAAATTTTCCTGTCGCAATACGATGCGTTCCAGGCGCTCCGCCAGCCACCACAGCCAGAATGGTCAGCAGCCTAGCCGCGCGCGCTACTCGGTGTTTTGCGTGGTAAGGCTCACACCTGCACCCATCCGTTTTGAACTGAAATCGCAAGAGCCTGCTCGCGCGTGACCGCACCCAGCTTCTTGCGCGCATTTTTGAAATGAAACTCAACCGTTGCTGGCGAGATAGCGATCCGCTCAGCAATGCGTTGCGTGCGCAGTCCTTGTGCCAGAAGCGTCAGGCACTCTTTTTCGCGTTCGCTCAAGCGCTTAGGCGTGACCTCGAGACCGCACTGCTCATCAAGGATCCGCATAAACGGCCCAAAACTTTTGATCGCGACGCGGTCGGCCTGCTCCAGGGCATTGGGCAATGCGCTGGCTTCGATGTCCCTGCTCACGAAGATCAAAACACGTCTGCTCGTATTGGCAGAAAACTCTGCCATCCGGTGCAAATGATTGCGCGCTCATATTGTACACCTGGCGTGCGGCCGAATTTGCATATTCATACAACCCATCAAAAATATTCCGGGATGATTGAGATCAGCAATCAAGTTGGCAACTCATCAAAATTGATATATCAAAAATGCATGAGGCGAGAGCTACTGGAAGCAGCCTACAGGCTTGAAACGGCGCCATCTCTAGAGAAGTCCTGGCAGATCATGGTTGATGCTATGGCGTCCCAAAAGATCAATCGGATGTTCTACATCATCCGCGATGATGGTCCCGTTGCGAACTGGTTAGTATTGTCCAACCTGCCAAACGAATGGCCGAAAAGCGAAACACAAGACCCGGCATTTCGCGAGCCTTTTGTCAGCTATTGTTGCGCAACATTCCAACCAACGAAAATAGGTGCGGAGTTTCTGGACTTGCACCAATCTTACATCGATGACTACACGCGCGACTATGTGGCCACGATGGCCAAATTTGACTGGCGGATTGGCCTTGGCATTCCCTGCTGTCTGGTTGGTTCCAGCCGACATGGTGGGTTCTTGATGGGCAACAACATGAACCGGCATGATTTTGAGCGAAGCGTCATCCCGCTATCAAACGAACTTCAGACCTTTTGTTTGATCGCTCATCGAAAGTTTGACGGCTTCCACCAGAAAGACAGGCATACACC
This sequence comes from Pseudomonadota bacterium, assembly GCA_039814945.1. GTDB lineage: Bacteria > Pseudomonadota > Alphaproteobacteria > Rhizobiales > MH13 > MH13. The sequence continues at coordinate 106,969 of JBCCAF010000013.1, read as the reverse complement.
GATACGACGTCCGCTCAGTGCGCGTGAATTTCAAGTGTTGGAGCTGCTTTCAAAAGGCCTGCGACCCAAAGCAATAGCCGGCCAATTGGAACTGAGTGAAGCGAGCATTCGACTTTACATCAAGAATGCGCGTTTAAAACTTGGGGTTGCGACCAACGAAGAAGCGCTGATGCACTTTTTCAAAGAAAAGCATAAGTCTGCTCCAATCTAGAATTCGTTCTGGTTTCAGCGGTTTAAGGTTCTCAGAACCCGGCACCGCACACGTACCCTATGGATTTCGATAGCTGGTCTTCTCCTATCGATTGGGCATTCTGTCGACCGTATTTGTGGGGCCAATGAACGAAGCAGGACGACAATCATGACACCACTTTCAAAAGCGCCCATTCTCATCGGCTTTGCCTTAGTCATGATGGCCTGCAACGCGAACGCCAACGAGCCGGTCAGTATTTGCTTGGCCGCTGGCAGCGAAGCCGACGGTGTAACGGCCATTATCCATCATGCCGATGACAGTTCAGTCCGTGTCGACAGCCCCTATTCAGACAACCCCAATTCGCGCATCACACGTTGGTCTGAAGACGGTTACTTTGCAGGCTTTTGGGATGCCGTGGCGCCTGCGCTTGTGGAGATGGAAGGCATGGCCCCCGACACCTGCGACGATGGCTGGCGCGACACGCTGGTGGTGACGTTTGAGGATGGCACGGCGCTACGCCATGAAGCATCGTGCTCACGCAATCCGATCCACCTGTTGCGCAATGATCTAGCGATGAACATGCCAAGCCTGGTGGAAAACGCCAGCCGTGAGGAAGCTGAAGGCGCGATCGACGGCGTCTACGATCCATGCGCCAAAGACTGGTAGTTGGTGGCTGTCGATTGGTGTGTGATTGAGATCACAGCTTCCTTGTCGAATTCGATAGCTATTCGAACGCCGCCGCACGATCTCCAATCGCGCGCCCAATCAATTCTTGTGAGGCAAACATTGACCAGACTTTTGAACCGGCTGCTTGCGGCAAGCTTTGGCCTTCTTGCTTTTTGCACCCTACCAGCGAACGCACAGCAGACGGATCTGGAGCGGGCCATCTTGGTCTTTGATGGTTCCGGATCGATGTGGGGCCAGATCAATGGGGTCAACAAGATTGTCACTGCGCGGGAAACGTTAGCGCGCGTGCTGCCGACCTTTCCCGCCACCATGGAACTGGGCTTGATGGCCTATGGTCATAACCGGCGTGGTGACTGCAACGATATTGAAATGCTGGTGCAAACGGGTCCAGTGACGACAACCGCCGCGCCGATCTCCGATGCAGTCAACACCCTGAACCCCCGTGGTAAAACACCGCTGTCAGAAGCCGTGCGTCGCGCTGCGCTGGAGCTACGCTACACCGAAGAACGGGCCACGATCATTCTCGTCACAGATGGGTTGGAGACCTGCGAAGCTGATCCCTGTGCCCTGGCCAACGAGCTTGAAAGTGTTGGGATCGACTTCACCACCCACGTGATCGGTTTTGGATTGACCGAGGAGGAAGGTCAGCAGGTTTCCTGCCTGGCTGAAAACACCGGTGGCAGCTATTTCCAAGCCACCGACGCGGATGCATTGGGCGATGCGCTGACGCAGACCGTAGCCTTCGTGCCGCCGCAACCACCGGCGCCTCTAGCACCAGCTGTATTGGAGCCAGTTGAGCAAAACCTTTTTGTCACCGTGCGGTTGGATGGGGCTAGCGAGCCATTGACCACGCAGGACCCCATCCGCGTGGAGTGGGATCTAGAAGCGCTGGACCCGCAAATTGACCTGGCATCGGTCCCCTTTATCGCGGCCGTGCCAAGCTTTGAGAGTTTTGTGGAACCGGGCCGTTACAGGCTCACCGCCAGCACCAACCGGGGTTTGCAAGCCAGCGAAGAGATCACACTCACTGCGACGGAGCGAACCGACGTGGAGCTGGTCTTCGAAGCCGGAACGCTCGATCTGTTTGCTGTGATGCTGAACGATAGTTTTGGTCTTTCCAACACAGATTTTGGCTGGAACATTCGCAACCTCGACACGGACCGAGCGTTCACCGCGTACACTCGCAATGCGCGGGAGATCGTTCCAGCAGGGCATTACGAAGCCTCACTGATCATCACACGGCTCGAAAGCATGTCGCCTGGCACCGTGTCGCTGACCGTCTCGGCAGGCCAAGTGACCGAGCAGGAGGTGATCGCGCCTACGGCCCGCATTGGTTTTCGCGCTTTCAACACCGATGGCAGCGAACTGACGGATTTTCAGTTGCGCCACCAAGTGGTGCGTGGACCGACGGATCAAAGTGAGGTCATTGCGGGCAAGATCGGCAGCGATAGCTATTTCCTCCTGCCAGGCCGTTACACGGCTCGCTTTGAGGCTTGGGATGACGGGCCACGCCGCTCGGTCGAAACGATGTTTGAACTGGCGGCTGGCGATGATCAGATCATCGAAGTCACCATGCCAGACGCGCCGCAGTGATCGCAGCTCTGCGACCTCAAAAGAAGAACGGAACACGCCCATGAGCTGGAAGTCTGTAGTTACAGGTGCAGTGGCTTTGGTAGCGCACGTGGCGCTTACCACATCGCCATCCCATGCTGATCCAAACACCTGTGTCGGAAGCGCACCCAACGGGTCGACGCTAACCGTCTTTGACCAGCCCAATGCGCAAAGCGCTGTGCTTGGCGGCATCGGTGTTGGCCAATGCGATATCAGGGTGACCAATCAGTGCGAGGGCAATTGGTGCGTGATTGTCTACCAGGGGCTGAATGGCTGGGTAGAAATGCGGCACCTAACTGGCAGTCCAGTTCAACCACCGCAAGGTGCTTCCGGTGGCCAGTCAGGTGGTGCGCCTCAAACATTTGAGATCATCGGTGGCAGCGGTACGGTCACGATGATGGGGCAAACCCAACCGACGCCAGTTGATCCTGGTGGCACGGTAAGCCTGACGCCTGTTGATGATTCAACCGCACACCTCAACCTGCCAGCAGCAGTCTTTCCAGGCCAGCCAACGATGCGTCGCGGCCCTGGGGGTATTTGGACAGGTTCCTTTGGGGAATGGGCCGGTATTCCAGCCACTGTGACGGTCACCATGCGCGACCTGAGCGGATCAACACCACTGCTGGTGCTTGATGGAACTAGCCCCATCGCGGAGTTTTTCATCGAAATGCAGCTCCGTCCTGTTGGCGGCGTGCCTGGCGTTCAGCAAGGTGGTGGGCAAGCCGTCACCCCAGGTTCATCTCCTCAGCCCGGAACCGTTGCGGGGGACAGCTGCGCCCGGTTGGAGGCCCTCAGCGCGCGCATCAACGCAATAGGCAATACCGATATCATCCAAGAGCTGCGCGGTGTATATGTGTCCACTGATCTGGCCTTTGGTGGCGCGCAGACCCCGGATAAATGTCAGCAGGCGCTTGATCTGATAGCGGCTTCCCCATCCCTCCAAGGTTTGTTGGCATCGGGCAGCAGTGTTCATTCGCCGAACATGGGCGCGGTTCGTAATGCCAGCGCAAGCTGTGCAGCTGTTGACGAGATCGCCGTGGCCATTGAGCAGGCCAATGATCGTCGTCTGAGCGGTCTGCTTGGTCAACTGATTGATGAGGTTGGCATCATGGATCTGTTTGCTGCCACCGAGGGGCAGTGCGGCAGGCTTCTTGATCTGCTTGAGATGGAAGGCATCGTCGATGCACAATCCGTAGGCGTGCAGAAAGGCGTTGGGCCAGCCAATGGCACGCCGCCGTCCCCAACGCCGGCGCAACCCCAAGGCCTCAGTAATGCTTGCCGTGAGGTTTTGGTAATTGATCAGGCAGTGGAAGCTGTGAACAACCGCACGGTTTCGGAGATCTTTGGCAGCAGCATGCAATCGGTCCTGATGAGCGACGTCTTTTCAGCAACCGAAGGGCAATGCTTGGCATTGCTGGAACTGCTGGCGATGGAGGGCATGGGTTCGCCGGAACAGGTGCGGCTTTTGGCCCAGAGCTTTGGCCAGACCAGCGCGCCTGTCACCCCAGCACCAGCTACACAGCCTGCGGCTTGTGAGGCGTTGGCACAAGCGATCCGACCATTGTTGCGTGGCGGTGCCCCTGAAGCACGGCGCGCGGTCCTCAGCACACTTCAGGCCAATGGCGTTACCGATGTGGCCAGTGCATCAGAGCCAGTCTGCGCGCAGGTGATGGCGCAACTAATCGCAACCAATACCATCCCCGATGATGGCGTCGGGTGGGGCGCGGCAGGCGCGGCTCAAACTGTAAACCCAACACCTGCCCCGAGCCAAGAGGGTGCTTGTTTTGCGCTTGGCGATCTCCTCGTCACAGTTGTAAATCGAGGTATGAACCGGGAGCTCACTGCATTGAGCGATATTTTGGCCGTCACCGGTATCCGGTCTCTATCCGGTGAGACGAGCACGGGATGTGCATCGGCGCTGAATGCGGCCATCGCCGCTGGTATTGGCCAGTAAACCGGTGGGGGCGGGTGCTTCGCCCACCCCGATACCTATCTGAGGCGCGGCCCTACTTGGCCAGGTCGATAGCCTGTTTCAGGTCATCCATATCACCGATTTGATTGGCCAAGATCAGTACAAGCCGCGCATTCATGTCATTGGCATCCTCATCCGACATATCGCGTTGTGCATCCGTCAGCATCTCGTAGAATGCGTCCGGTTTTTCGATGTTTGGCTTGAGAGTGATGCTCATGACAAAGCTCCTGCAGTCGCACGGGCTATGGCGGCCCGAATTTTTTCAGCATCGAATGAACGCCAACGCGCGGCGACATGCTGATCTGGGCGAATGAGATAGACGGCACCGTCCTGCCCATCATAGCGTTCGCTGGCAAGGCCCGCTGTGTCTTCAAAGTCCTTACCAGCGACAATCAGCTTGGGCGTAAAGACACCGGCTTCAACCGGAGTTGCCTCCAATCCGAAAACCAGAAGGGCAAAGCCTTCTCTCAGCAGCTCCAGCAGCCATCCATCCTGCCCAGCCACTTTGATGGGGGCGTCGGCCGCACAGGTGCCAGGAACCATCAGTCCATTCCATGTGCTGTCATCAGCTGTGTTAAGTGGGCTTTCCACATAGGGCGTTGGTGTTGACAGGCGTCCAGAGTTCACCAGCGGGCGGGCAAACTCGTGGGATTTGGCCAGGCTCAGCACTGCATTGCGATAACGACGCGAGGCGTTGTTTTTTGGCGTGATAAAATCTGTTGACCGAGTGGAGTTGAGCAGATTGTCGTCCGCAGCAAACGCGCGCTCGTCGTGATAGCTATCGATCAATGCCTCCGGCGCTTCATCGCGCAAGACCGCCGCGAGCTTCCAAGACAGATTGTCGATGTCCTGCACGCCAGTGTTAGCCCCGCGTGCACCAAACGGTGAAACCTGATGCGCGGCATCACCAGCAAAAAGCACGCGGCCATGGCGGAGCTGATCAACACGGCGACAGGCAAACTGATAGACGGACGCCCATTCCAGCTCAAACTTCACATCATGGCCAATCATAGCTTTGACCCGCGGAATGATGTTTTCAGGCCGTTTTTCTACCTCGGGGTCACTGTCCCAGCCGAGTTGGAAATCGAGCCGCCAAACATCGTCTGACTGCTTGTGCAGCAAGGCTGACTGGCCTCGATGAAAGTCCGGGTTGAACCAGAACCAGCGTTCGGTCGGGAAGTCCGCCTTCATGACGATGTCCGCGATGAGGAACCGATCCTGAAAGAACTGCCCGGTGAAGTCAGCACCTACCATGCGGCGGATATCAGAGTTCGCGCCATCGCAGGCGATCACCCAACTGGCCTCCATATTGAAGATGCCATTGGGCGTTTCAACGGCAAGCTCGGCATAATCATCATGGGTGTGCAGCGCGACAACCTTGTGCTTCCAGCGCAGGTCGATGAGCGGGTTTTTTTCGCAGGCAGCGACCATGTACTCTTCAAGATAGTACTGCTGGAGATTGATAAAGGCCGGAATTTTGTGGCCGTCTTCGGGAAGAAGGTCGAAGGTGTAGACCTCCTGGTCACGGAAGAAGACCCGGCCGAGTTTCCACTCAATCCCTTTGTCCAGCATTTGCTTGGCAATACCCAAGCGGTCCCAAATTTCCAGCGGGCGTTTGGCATAACAGACGGCGCGTGAGCCAACCGAAACCGTGTTGTTGTCATCCAAGACAACCACTTTCAGGCCGCGCGCAGCAAAATCAAGCGCAGCGGTAAGGCCCATAGGGCCTGCACCGACAATCACCACATCGTGGCGCAGCGTTTCACCGGATGTCTGCTCCGGCGACTGGACATAGTCGAACTCGGGAAAGTCGTAGGTGTTAAGCATCGCTTTGTCCCGCTTCCGTCTTGCCCGCGTCCTTCTTATCCAGCTCTTTGGCGTGCAGCCAGTCAGCGTGCTGAGGGGCTTTTTTGGTGCGAGACCATTCTTCAAGCATGTCCCATTTCACCGCATCCAAGCGTTTGATCATCTCTTCTTCTTTGGGGTCCGGGCAGGCCAGTTCAACGCGGTGGCCGTTGGGATCAAAGAAGTAGATCGAATGGAAAATGGAGTGATCGGTCACGCCGAGCACATCAACGCCGTTGGCCTCAAGATGCTCTTTGAAGCCCATCAGCGTTTCACGGTCTTTCACTTTGAAGGCAATGTGCTGCACCCAGATCGGCGTATTGGGATCGCGGCCCATGTCAGGCTTGGTTGGAAGTTCAAAGAACGCCAGCACGTTGCCATTCCCGGCATCAAGAAACAGATGCATGTAGGGGTCCGATTCGTGCGTGGAAGGCACTTTGTCTTCCGCAATCGCCAACACGAAATCCATGTTCAGCATCTTGGTGTAGAACTCCACGGTCTCCTTGGCGTCTTTGCACCGGTAGGCTACGTGGTGGATTTGGTCCAACTTCAGGTTTTGTGCAGTCATGATTGTTCCCTCCAAACTCATTGCATTTGCAATGAATACCTTAAGTCAGTACCTTGGCTTTTGACGCAAGTCAATTTGTTGCATATGAAACAATCAGTTTGCCGATGTGTACAGGCAACCCATTGGGCAATCCAAAAGGCCATCTATGAAGCTTGAGAGCTATTTCCCCTATCTGTTGGCTGCGACAGCGGAGTCGTTTTCGCGCAAGCTCGTTGAGGTCTATGGGCGCACCTACGGGCTCTCGCGAGAAGAATGGCGCCTTCTGTTGCTTTTGGCCGATGCCGGAGAGCTGAGCTCGCTGGAATTGGCCAAGCGCACAACACTCGACAAGGTTCAGGTTAGCCGCGCTGCGCAGAAGCTCGAAGACAAAGGTCTGATCAGCCGTTCCGTTCCGGCATCCGATAGAAGGCTGCGCGTCTACACCTGCTCGCAGGCAGGCCAGGATCTGTTTTCAGAGGTCTTTCCAAGTGTTCAAACACGGGCTGATGCGATCCTTGGCAATATGAGCGCACAGGATCGTGCGGACCTTGAAAAAGGGTTGAAGGCTCTTGCGTCGGCTGTTGCTGCCCACGCCGAGCAGTCGGCGGACGAGGGCAGCTAGCGGTCAGTCCATCTCCGTCATCAACCGATCCAGCGCAAGTTGCAGCGCTTCGGTGTCCTCGCCAAGTATCTGGTTCAGCTCGGCCTGAAAACTTTCAGCAATCGGGATCAGTTTGCTCAGCAGCTCTGTGCCTTCCGGCGTCAGTGTCAGCTTCAACAGGCGTTTGTCGCGGCTGTCGACTTGCTTGGCCAGATACCCCTTGGCCTCGAGCTTGGTTGCGGCGCGACTGACCTTGGAACGCTCCAGGCTGACGCGCTGTTCGATGTCTCTGACCGAGAGGTCCTTGGTGTACCCAACATTGAGAAGCACGCGCCACTCGGGAATCGAGATGCCGAATTCCTTCTTGTACTGCTTGGCCAATTTGCTGCTCAGCCGCGCTGAAAGAACGACGAACCGGTAGGGCAGATATCGTTCCAGATCAAAGTCCGGCAGAGCATCGCTCATGTCGTGCACCTTTTCTTGTCCTCATCACTTTGGCGGAAAAGTCGTTGCATGTGCAATAATTTTCTTGACTTTATTGCAGGCGCATTGAATGATCGTATCAAATGCAACGATCTTTTGGGCGCCTCCTAGTCGCGAGGCCCCCTGACATCATCCGCATCGGCAACTGTAGCATCCTGAGAGATGCAGTCGACGCGAGACCATCAATCCAAAGGGAGGACTACTGCATGAAAATCAATATGTTAAATGTCGGAAAAACCATCTCCGCTGTTGCGGTTGGGGCGACGTTCCTGACATCAGGTGCGGCCTTGGCTGACACGACGCTAGCCATGTCCAGCTGGTTGCCACCACGCCATCCCATCGTCGTTGATGCGCTGCGCCCTTGGGCAGAAGAGATTGCTGAAGTGACCGAAGGCCGCGTCACCGTACGCATCCTTGCCCGCCCACTCGGGGCGCCGCCAGCTCATTATGACATGGCAGCGGACGGTATTGCGGACATCACATATGGTCTGCATTCCTTCACCACAGATGACCGTTTTGAGCGATCTAGAATTGGCCAGTTCTCCTTTCTTGGTGATGACGCCGTTTCCGGCTCAACCGCCTTCTGGAATGTTTATTCCGGTGCACTCGACGCGCAAGCAGAGCATGAAGGCGTGAAACTTCTCGGTCTCTTCGTTCACGGCCCTGGCGTGTTGCACAACAACATTCGCCCCATCGAAACGCAGGCGGACATTGAAGGCCTGAAAATCCGCGTTCCCGGTGGTTACATTTCCGATCTGATGTCGGACCTGGGTGCTGAAACGCTCTTCATGTCGTCCGGTGAAGTCTTTGAGAAGCTTTCCCGCGGCGTGATCGATGGCGTGACCTTCACCTATGAGGCTGTCACGGCCTTCAACCTGACCGAAGATCTGCAGCACACCATGCGGGTGCCAGGTGGGCTCTACAACACCACCTGGTTCCTGGTGATGAATGAAGGTGCTTGGGACGGCATTTCGGCTGAAGATCAGGCAGCTATCGAAGCCATTTCCGGTGAGGCGTTTGCTGAACGTGTTGGCACGGCTTGGAACAATGCTGATGAGCGTGCGCTCGTTGTCATGGAAGAAGCTGGCATCGCAATCAATGATGCGCCCAATGAATTGCTTGAAGCCATCAAGGCGATGGCTGCCATCCGTGAAGCATCCTGGGCAGAAGCTATTGCCGAAGATGACTTTGATGGCGCAGCAGCGCTGGCTGAATTGCGCGCACAGACCGGCGTGGACTTCTAAGCAATGGAGCGGCTTCGACAAAGACACCCCGGAAATGACGGTGGGTTGGACATCAACAGGGTCCTTCAAAGCACCCTGGGTGTCGGAGCCGCTCTTCTCCTTTTCAGTCTCATTCTCGTGACCTGCGTTGATGTGATCGGGCGATACTTTTTTTCCGCCCCGCTCAGCGGCGCGTTTGAGATCACGGAACTTCTTCTGGCAGCTCTGGTGTTCACCGCTTTGCCGCTGACCACCGAGCGTCGGGAGCACATCGAGGTCGATCTGCTCAACGTCATGATCAATGACACGAGCAAACGCTATCTGAGCGCCTTTGCCGGGCTGTTCTCAGCGGCACTCTTGGCAACGCTTGCCTGGCGGCTGGCCTCCCATGCCATGTCCGCAGCGGAAGATGGCGCCACCACCAACGCTTTGGGCATCTCGCTAGCACCGTTTGGCTATCTGGCAGCTTTCTCCTGCCTGGTGAGTGCTTTCATCGCCTTCATGCGCGGGATCTATCCTCCGTCTCACCTCACCGAAGACGGGCCAAACGGAAACGAGCAGGACGACCATGTTTGAGGCGCTTCTTGGGTTTGCCATCCTTCTTGGCCTGATCTTGCTGCGTGTGCCGATAGCCTTCGCTATGGCAGCGGTGGGCGGCATCGGTTTTGCCCTTTTGCGCGGCTGGCAACCCGCCTGGGCCATGACCGGCCAGATCGCGTTTGACTCAGCGCTTTCCTACAGCCTGTCGGTCATTCCGCTCTTTATCTTTATGGGCAATGTGCTGGCCGCCTCAGGCGTGGCGCATGGCCTGTTCGCGGCTGCTGACCGCATGTTCGGTCGCACACGCGGCGGCCTTGCCATGGCCTCAGTGTTTTCCTGCGGCGGGTTCTCTGCTGTGTGCGGATCATCTCTGGCGACAGCCGCTACCATGTCCAAGGTGGCGATGCCGTCGATGCGCAAGTTTGGCTATGATGACCGCCTGGCCACGGGCTCCATTGCTGCTGGCGGTACGCTGGGCATTCTCATTCCGCCGTCGGTTATTCTGATCATCTATGGCCTGTTGACCGAAACCAACATTGCCAAGCTTTTCATTGCCGGCATCGTGCCGGGCATTCTGGGGATCATTCTCTACCTCTTGGCAGTGAAGGTCGCTGTTTGGATGAAGCCGAGCCTGGCTCCCGATGTTGTGACTGAGAGCGAGCCCATGACCCGCTCTGATCTTATCGGTGTGCTCTGCGTGTTCGGGCTTTTCCTGTTCATCATGGTCGGCATCTATGGCGGGTTCTTCACACCCACCGAAGCCGCCGGCATGGGGGCAGGGGCCTCGGTGCTCATCGCCATCGGGCTGCGCACCATGACATGGCGCGATTTTCTGGTGGCAACCTTCGACAGTGTGCGAGCAACGGCGATGATCTTTGCCGTAGTGATCGGTGCTGAGCTGTTCTCCAACTTCATCAATTTCGCGGGTCTTCCCGACGCGCTAGCTTCGCTTGTCTTCGATCTCAACATGCCGGTCTGGGCCGTCATGCTGGTCATCGTTCTCATCTACATGATCTTGGGGTGTGTGCTGGAAAGCCTATCAATGGTGCTGCTGACGGTGCCGATTTTCTACCCGCTTATGTACCAACTGCCCTTTACCAACGAACTGCTGCTCGATCCGGAATTGGCTCTGATTTGGTTCGCCATCGTGGTGGTGGTGGTCACGGAGATCAGCCTCATCACGCCACCGGTCGGTATGAATGTCTTTGTCCTGAAATCGGTGCTCAAGGACGTTTCCTTAGGAACCATCTTCAAGGGTGTGCTGCCCTTCTGGTTCGCCGACATTTTTCGTCTCAGCCTGTTGATGGCGATCCCATGGCTATCCCTATGGCTGGTCACAGCCATGTAAAACGAGGCAGCAGCGAACCCTTGTCAGTCCCCCATTCACCTCGCTCTTGCGGAGGAAATCATGAACGTATCAGCTTCGCCCACCCCGATTATCCATCCGCCGTCTTTGCCGGGGCCGCATCACGGTTACATGCCGGGCTTCGGCAATGACTTCGAAACCGAAGCGCTTCCTGGTGCCCTACCGCAGGGCATGAACTCACCGCAGAAATGCGAATACGGTCTATACGGCGAGCAGCTCTCGGGCACGGCATTCACAGCGCCCAGCCACCAGAATGAGCGGACCTGGTGTTACCGCATCCGGCCTTCGGTGAAGCACTCACACCGCTACGAGAAGATTGATCTGCCCTACTGGAAGTCCGCGCCCAATATTGTCGACAATGTCACCTCCCTTGGCCAATACCGCTGGGACCCGGTGCCCCATGCTGGCGAGGAAACATCCTGGCTGACGGGTATGCGCACCATGACCACCGCTGGTGACGTGAACACCCAGGTGGGCATGGCGACCCACGTTTATCTGGTCACCCAATCGATGGTGGACAGCTACTTCTTCTCCGCCGACAGCGAACTGCTGATCGTGCCGCAGGAAGGACGTCTACGGTTCTGCACCGAGCTTGGGATCATTGACCTGGAACCCAAAGAGATCGCCATCATTCCGCGAGGTCTTCTCTACCGGGTCGAAGTGCTGGAAGGGCCGTGTCGCGGGTTTGTCTGCGAGAATTATGGCCAAAAGTTTGAACTGCCGGGCCGCGGCCCGGTCGGGGCCAATTGCATGGCCAATCCGCGTGATTTCAAAGCGCCGGTTGCAGCCTTTGAGGACCGCGAAGTGCCATCCACGGTGACCATCAAATGGTGTGGTCAATTCCACGAGACCAAGATCAGCCAATCACCGCTGGATGTGGTGGCTTGGCACGGCAACTACGCACCGATGAAATATGATCTGCGTACCTATTGCCCTGTCGGCGCGATTCTTTTTGATCATCCCGACCCGTCAATTTTCACCGTTCTGACGGCCCCGTCGGGCCAGCCAGGAACAGCGAATATCGACTTCGTTCTTTTCCGCGAGCGATGGATGGTGGCCGAAGATACCTTCCGGCCGCCCTGGTATCACAAGAACATCATGTCCGAACTGATGGGCAACATTTACGGCCAGTACGATGCCAAGCCTCAGGGCTTTGTGTCCGGTGGTATCAGCCTGCACAATATGATGCTGCCTCATGGCCCGGACAAGAACGCCTTTGAAGGGGCTTCCAACGCCAAGTTGGAGGCCGAAAAGCTCGACAACACAATGTCGTTCATGTTCGAGACGCGCTTCCCGCAGCACCTGACAGAGTTTGCCGGCAAGGAGGCACCCTTACAGGATGACTACATCGATTGCTGGGAGAGCCTGGAGAAGAAATTCGACGGAACGCCGGGCAAGAAATGAAACTTTACTCGTACTGGCGTTCGACAACCTCTTTTCGGGTGAGAGCGGCGCTGAACCTCAAGTCTGTGGCTTACGATCTGGTGCCAGTTGATCTAGTCGCCGGTGATCAACGCGATGAAGGTTATCGCGCGCTCAACCCCAATGCTGGCGTACCAACACTGGTGCTGGACGATGGTACGGTGCTCACGCAAGCGATGGCGATCATGGACTATATCGACGCTATCTGGCCTGAGCCGCAGCTAATCCCAAGTACTCCGCTGGAACGAGCAAAGATGATGGCTGCCGCACAAACGGTGGCTTGCGATATTCATCCGGTGAACAATCTGCGGGTCATCGCGGAACTAAAATCACGCTTTGGCGCGACACCGGACCAAGCGCGCAATTGGATGTGTCATTGGATGAGTGAGGGGTTCCGCTCGCTGGAAAAACAGCTTGCCGACAACACCCAATTCTCCTTCGGATCGGCCCCAAACGTCGCTGACCTGTGCGTCGTTGCGCAGATTTACAATGCGCGACGCTGGGGCCTGGACCTGCACCCTTTTCCAAAACTGCGCCGCGTGGAGGCCGCCTGTTTGAATGTGCCTGCCATCGCGGTTGCCCACCCAGATCAACAAGTTGAAGCCCAAGAAATGGCAAGAGAGACGGTATGACGAAATTGCTGATATCATGGGTGGAGAGCGCCAACAATGCCGACACACCCTTTCCCCTGAACAATCTGCCCTATGGTGTCTTTTCAACACCAGGCACTGAGCCGCGCTGCGGCGTGGCCATTGGCGACCAAATTCTGGACCTCGAGGCGCTTGAGGCGGCGGGCCTGATCAACGCCGGTGGTGCTTTCAAAGAGCCCACATGGAATGCATTCATGGGGCAGGGCAGAGCGGCGTGGGATGCCTTGCGCGCACGCCTCACCGAAGTTCTGGCTGAGGGTAGCGTTGGTCAGGCCGAAGCAGCCGAACTCCTGATCGCTCAAGCCGATGCCACCATGCATCTTCCGATTCGCGTGTCCGAGTACACTGACTTTTATGCCGGACGTCACCACGCCACCAATGTTGGCACCATGTTTCGTGGTGCTGAAAATGCGTTGCCGCTAAACTGGCTGCACATTCCTATCGGCTACAATGGCCGAGCATCGTCGGTTGTCGTGTCAAACACTGACATTCGCCGCCCCTGGGGGCAGCTCAAGGGCCCGAACGACGATAAGCCGCGTTTTGCACCGAGCCAGCGCTTCGACATCGAGCTTGAGATGGGCGCAATTGTTGGCACGCCGAGCGATGGCCCAATCTCCGTGCAAGAGGCCGATGACAACATTTTTGGCTATGTCCTGCTTAATGACTGGTCAGCGCGCGATATCCAGGCCTGGGAGTATCAGCCTCTTGGTCCGTTTCAGGCTAAGGCGACCGCAACCACAATCGGCCCTTGGATCGTAACCGCTGCGGCGCTGGAACCGTTCCGCTGCGACACGCCAACACGTGAATTTGAGTTGCTCGATCACCTGAAGGATCAAGGCCCGATGCTGTTTGACATCGACCTGTCCGTCACCTTGGCGCCGAAAGGCAAGGCAGCCACGACCATCGCGCGCACCAATTACAAAGAAATGTACTATTCCGCCGCACAACAGCTTGCCCATCACACCACCTCTGGCTGCGCGATGCGCACCGGTGATCTTTTGGGGTCCGGCACGATTTCCGGTTCGGAAAAGGAAAATCGTGGCTCCCTGCTTGAACTGAGCTGGGGTGGCAAGGAACCCCTCACGTTGGACACTGGCGAGACGCGCAACTTCATCGAAGATGGCGACACACTGGTGCTGCAGGGCGCAGCAAAAGGCGACGGCTACACCATCGGGTTTGGCACATGTTCGGGCAAGGTCTTGCCTGCGCTGAAAGACCCGTTTGCGCGTAGCTAAGCCAACTTCATCACATCACCGCCGCGTCTATTGGCGCCTAAAAGGAACAGACACATGGCCAAGGCCTTCGCATCCCAAGGCGATATGATCGAGAAAAAGATCACGTTCGATGAAATCGGCGAGGGCCTTTGGGCGTTCACCGCTGAAGGCGATCCCAATTCCGGTGTCATCATCGGCGATCACAGCGTGATGATCGTCGAGGCACAGGCCACTCCACGTCTGGCCAATATGGTCATTGAGAAGGTGCGCACTGTCACCGACAAACCGATCAGCCATGTGGTGCTGACGCACTATCACGCTGTGCGTGTGCTCGGGGCATCGGCCTATAATGCTGATCAGATCATCATGTCCGACGTTGCGCGCTCTATGGTGGTAGAACGTGGTCAAGAAGATTGGGACAGCGAGTTCCAGCGCTTTCCGCGTCTGTTCGAAGGCCATGAAAGCATTCCTGGCCTGACCTACCCGACTACCACGTTCAGCGACTCCATGACCGTTTATCTCGGCAAGCGCCGGGTCGACATCAAACATATTGGCCGTGCCCACACAGCGGGCGATGCGGTGATTCACGTGCCTGATCAGAACGTCATGTTTACCGGCGATATCGTGGAAGATCACTCAGCCTGCTATTGCGGTGATGGCTATTTTGGCGATTGGGGTGGCACGCTAGACCGCATCAAAGCCTATGATGTGGACGCGATTGCGCCGGGTCGCGGCGATGCTCTGGTCGGCCATGAAGCCGTTGACCGTGCCATCGAAAGCACGCGGGACTTCGTTCAAAGCACATTTATCCCCGCCCAAAGGGTGGCCATGAAGGGCGGCTCACTGAAAGACGCCTGGGATGCGGTTCGCGAATCCTGCGACCCCAAGTTCAAAGACTACGCCATCTATGAGCACTGCCTGCCGTTCAATGTCAGCCGTGCCTATGACGAAGCGCGTGGCATTTGGCATCCACGCATCTGGACAGACAAGCGCGACATGGAAATGTGGGAACAGCTTCAGAGGTAGGGGGGCAACCCGCGGCAGTATGTGATAGGCTTAAACGCCCAAATGGGCCAGCAGGCCGCCATCGACAAGATAGTCACCACCGGTGCAGAAGCCTGATTTCTCCCCGCAGAGAAATGCGATTAGCTCGCTGGTTTCCTCCACCGCGCCAACACGTCCAATCGGGTGAGCTTCACCAAATTGGGCGATGGCGGGTTCAATATCATTGCCCACCCCAACAACCTCTTGTGCTGCAAACTCCAGCAAAGGCGTACGCACAGAGCCTGGACTGATGGAGTTCACTCGCACCTTGTCTTTGGCGCAATCCACCGCCATCGCACGTGTCATGGCGTGAATGGCGCCTTTGGTCGTGGCGTAGGCCAGCACATTGTTTTGATTGCCGTGGCCTTGAACCGATGAGACGTGGACAATCGCTCCACCGCGCGTTTTCATGAACGGATAGGCGTGGTGGCTGGTAAGAAAACAGGATCGCAGATTGATTGCCATCACCCTATCCCAGTGAGCGCTATCGGTGCTGGAAATGTCGCCATAGGTCTGGATCGCGGCAGCATTCACCAGTACATCAATGCGACCCTGCGCCTGCCCGATGGGCTCGATCCATTCACGCACAGAGGTTTCGTCGGAAACATCCACATGTGTCAGCGTGACATCCAATACTTCAGCCGCCGCCTCGGCCTTTTGGTTGTGCGCACCATCATTCCCGCACACGAAAACTTTTGCACCGCCGCGTGCTAGGCGTAGCGCGGCGCCAAGCCCGATGCCGCTGGAGCCGGTAACCAAAGCAGTTTTGCCTGCAAAATCCTGATCCATCCTGTCGTCCTTATGCCTCGGCAGCAGCCATCAACGCCTTCATGTACCCAACAGCAAAGGCTTTGCCAGCATGCCATGGTGCATCGCATTCCAGTTCCGGCGTATGATCGGGGATCAGCACGCCCTGATAGTTGGCGGCTTTCAAAATGGCGATGATCCGCGCCATATCGATGTCGCCCTCATCAATGAAAACCTCATGATAATTGGGCACCTTGCCGCGCACATTGCGGAAGTGAATGTAGCCAATGCGATCAGCCTTCGCGAACTCTTCCACGGTTTCATAAATGTCGCCGTCGGCCATTTCTTGCAAACAGCCCAGGCACAGTTCAGAACGGTTGCTGGTCGACGTATTGGCCGCAAAGGCGCGTCGGTAAGCATCGTGTGAGTTGATCAGCTTAGCACTCATGCGCAACGCCTCAACCGGGGGGTCGTCAGGGTGCGCAGCCAGGATTACGCCAGCTTCTTCGGCCACAGGTAGCATTTCGTCCAAGAAGCGCTGATAGCGATCCCAAATCTGCACTTTCGTCGTTTCCGCTTGGTGGTCAGGCCCGACATCATCACGGTAGGCCATGTTCCAAACCATGCCTTTTGGGATGGGTTTGTTGGGATCAATGTCGCGTTCGTCAAAGCCCACCGACATGGCGCCGCCTCGCGCATACGGGCCGCGGGTCCAGCCCCACACGCCGGTGACGGAAAAATTGTAGCCAATGCAAGGAACACCCGCCCCCCCCGCTGCGCGAACAATGCGTTTCAGATGCGCCATTTGCTCGTCGCGCTTGGGTCCATCCAACAACACATCGTGCCAGTGGCGCACGGCGAAGTTCTCAATCGCAGCCAGTTTGAGATCGAACTTTGCAAGATTGTTGATCAGCGTGGCGAAAGTTTCCTCGGTCCAATCATCGACCTGGCCGATACCCCAGGATCCGCTGGTGAGCGAGCTGTCATGGGCATCGTCAGCAAGCTTGGGATCAGCGGAAAAATAGTCTTCCAAGTGCGCAACAATATGGGTCACCCCAAGCTGCTGAGCGAAGCGATAGTGTCGCTCATTGAGCATCTGGCGGTAAAGGCCGAGACCGATTTTCATGCAGCCCTCCTATAGGGTTATGCCGCCATCCAGAACGAACTGCGTTCCGGTCACATAGGCGGCGGCATCGGAAAGAAGAAAGGCAGCCACTTCAGCGATCTCATCAGGTTGCCCCAAGCGGCCAACGGGCTGACGGGCAATGAAGTTGGCGAGCGCCGCTTTGGGGTCTGCTGCACCATCGATGCGCACGTGAAGCGATGGGCTCTCCACAGTTCCGGGGCAGATGGCATTGGCGCGGATGCCCTGGCTGACATAGTCAGCGGCAATGGATTTGGTGAGGCCAAGAACAGCGGCCTTGGTTGCCGAGTAAGCCAGCCGATTGGGGATGCCCTTCAAGGATGAGGCGACCGATGACATGTTCACAATCGACCCACCACCGTTGGCAATCATGGCAGGCACAAAAAGTTGGCTCGCCAAAAACATGGACGTGACATTGATCTGCCAAGAGCGATCCCAGGCCTCCCGGCTGGTATTGACCAGCGTGCCCTCATGCACCCAACCCACGCCGTTGTAGAGGCCGTGCCATTCAGAACTGGCCTTGAGACATGTCTGCAAATGGTCTGTGTCCGTGGCATCACCGGCCAGCGTTACCAGGTGATCGGCATGGCCACCTGCATCTTCGGTTAAGGCGGCAAGTGCATCCCCATCAAGATCGGTGGCGACAACCCGCGCGCCGCCGCCAAGCAGACGCAGGGCTATGGCTTTGCCAATCCCGGCGCCAGCTGCGGTACAGAGGATCGTCTTGCCGGAAAGATCAATCAATGTCTCAGGCATGGTGTTGCCCCAGTTTCGAGTGGGTGAGTGCGGTCATGATGCCGCGCAGTTCGGCAAGGCCCTTCAGGCGGCCAATCGCCGAGTAACCAGGGTTGGTGGTCTTGGTCTGATCGTCCAGCAAAAGCGGGCCATGGTCTGGTCGCATTGGTATCTGCCAATCGTCGCGCTCAGAAGCGCGACGACGGTCCTGCTCGGCGAGCAAGCCATCCAACACCGCAACCATATCAACATCTCCGCCCAGATGATCGCTTTCGATAAAAGAGCCGTCGGGCTCACGCGTCACATTGCGCAGATGTACAAAGTGGATGCGGTCGCCGAATTGCTTCACCATTGCCGGCAGATCATTGTCAGGGCGTGAGCCCAGCGAACCGGCGCACAGCGTCATGCCATTAGAAGGAGACGGAACCGCCTCCATCAAAGCCTGATAGTCACTGGCAGTGCTGACCACGCGTGGCAAACCAAACAGCGGAAAGGGTGGGTCGTCAGGGTGGATGCAAAGGCGTGCACCGCAGGCTTCAGCACGCGGTACCACAACCTTCAAGAAGGTGGCCAGGTTGGCGAACATCTCCGCGTCATTGATCTTCGCGAACTCGGTGATCTTTTGCCGGATGCCTTCGCGACTGTGGGACAGTTCTGATCCTGGAAGTCCAGCGATAACAGTGGTCTCCAGGGTTTTGATCGCATCGGAAGATAGTGTTGCCGCGCGCTGGTGTGCCTTCGCAACCATATCTCTAGTATAGTCGGCCTCGACATCTGCTCGACCCAGAATGCAGATGTCATACGCAGCAAAATCCACCGCATCGAAACGAAGCGTCAGCCCACCATTGCGCATTGGATAGCGCAGATCTGTGCGCGTCCAATCCACCACGGGCATGAAGTTGTAGCAGATCGTGCGAATGCCCTGATCGGCCAATCGCTCCATCGTGGTCGCGAAGTGTTCTGTGTAGGTGGGTGCCTCATCGGTGCCGAGTTTGATGGAGGGGTGGATCGGAATGCTTTCCACGACACTCCATACAAGACCGGCTTCTTCGATCATCTTGTTGCGCGAGGCTATAGCGTCGGAGGTCCAAGGGCGACCATCATATGTTTCGTGCAGAGCGGTCACGATAGCTTCGGCACCCGCTTGGCGAATATCTGTGAGCGTTACCGGGTCCGACGGGCCGTACCAACGCCAGGCCTGCTGTAAGCCTTGGTTCGCCTCTGCGCAGTCTGTTGCTCTGTGTGGGTTCTGTAAACTCGATTTGAACACCCCCGGCATTCTGTCCCTTTCTGATCAGTCTATCGCTACATCCTTTCAATCTGGTCCAACAATATCAAGCCCAAAATGACGAATGAAGGGCGTCTGCCCAACTTAGCTCCTCCAGCTTGAGGTCTTGATCAGGCATTGTCTATTGAAATAATTCAGAAAAATAATTTTCCGTTACGGGCTTGCCAGAAGCCTAGTTTCACGCAACGATAATCTGGACCAACAAATAAGGTGATGGCGTGCCGACAACCGCATATCAAGATCGATCAATAGACGCCCGCGACGCTGGCGATGGCAGCGCGGTCGACAATCTCGTTGAACAGATCAAGGGCTATATTCAAGCCAATGGTTTGACCGTTGGCGACACATTGCCGTCCGAACGTGAGCTGGGCGAAAAGTTCGCCGCCGCTCGCAACACTGTGCGCGAGGCAGTCCGCATTCTCAAAGCTTACGGCGTGGTGGATGTGCGCCCGAAAATCGGCGCGGTCATCGTCAATCGGCACATGGATGCCGTGCTTGACCTGTTCTCGTTTCAGCTAACGATTTCGCGCGAAACCTTCCTGGATATTCAGGGGTTTCGCCGTTTGATCGAGGTTGGTTCAGCCGATGCTATTCTGGCTGCTTTGACCGATGCTGATGTTGAACGCCTCCACGCCGTCAATGATTCCATCGTCCAGGCCACCTCGGCTGTTGAAGCCGCTGAGCGTGATTTTGCCTTTCATGCCGCTTTGTTGGAATTGGCCGACAATCAAACGGTGCTCAACGTTTACACGACCATGAAGCCGATCATCGTGAAGCTGATGGAAACCGGCAAAGAAACTCACGGCCTGCAAGGTACGCACGATACCCACGCCAACATTCTTCAGGCGCTGGAAAAGCGCGATCGGCTCGCGTTCCAATACTGGATGTCGAGCCATCTCGACCATGGCCTCAACTTCATTGAACAGACCATGCCTGCCAATGGCGTAACCAGAGGTGGGCAAGCAGGCGCCGTGTAGCGGGCCATCACAAATCGCCGACCACGCCGCGCGTGACCGGCCAAAACCCGCCGATCCAACAGGCGGACCGAACAGGAGGAAGATCATGTCAATCAAACAAACCTTGTCGAGCCTTGCGCTAGCAGCAGCGTTGGCCACCGGCGTCGCTGCATCCGCCATGGCGCAAAGCGATGTCACCATCGCCGCCGTCGTTTTTCAGCAGGATCAGTTTTTCCGAACCATTCAGCTCGGCATGGATGCCGCCGCTGATGCTGCTGGTGTTGAGCTTCTGGAGGGCAATTCCAACAGTCAGCCAGAGCAGGAAATCAGCCTGATCGACACCTACATCGCACGCGGTGTGGATGCGATTGTCATCTCGCCGGTTTCGGCCGTTGCGTCGATCCCGGCGCTAATGCGCGCCCGTGATCGCGGCATCCACATCGTTACCTACAATTCCAATGTCGATGACACGTCGATCCCAGTGTCATACCTGAACTCTGCACAGCGTGACTTGGGCAACTCCACCGGCACGATGGCCGCTGAGTTCATCGCCAATGAGTTGGGTGGCGAGGCGAATGTGGCAACGCTGGGCTTCCGCGCGCTGCTGCCGGAAATCTCTGCCGATCGCGTCGATGGCTTTATCGAAATGGCCGAGGACGGCAACACCATCAATGTCGTGTCCCAGCAGGATGCATGGCTGGCTGAAAATGCGATCCAGGTAGCTGGCGATATCATCACCGCCAACCCCGATCTCAACATCATCTACGCCGCCAATGAAGGTGGTACGGTGGGTGCTGTGCAAGCTGTGCGCAACGCTGGCAAAGAAGGTGAAATCTACGTCTTCGGTGTCGATGGCACGGAGCAGTTGGTGTCGTTCATTCTGGATGATGACAATGTGCTTCAGGCCGTCACCGCGCAGCAGCCTTATGTGATGGGTCAGATGGCCGTGGAAGCAGCCATCGCTGCGATCAATGGCGAAGCCACTGAGGAAGCTGTGATTGTGCCGGTGCTTGGCCTGTCGCGCACTGACCGACCTGCGGTTGAAGAGTTCCAAGAGTATCTTCAGTCTCTCAACTAGGGTCAGAACTCTAAATTCCCTCCCGAACCAACTGGCGGGGCGGCGTAAGCTGCCCTGTCCTCTTTCAAGCGCCAGCTAGGTCTATCGGCCAGAAGCACGTCAAAAGCCTCCATGTCCGCAGCGATCCAAACCCAATCTCTGACCAAAGTGTATGGCAATGTCGTCGCTCTTGACGATTTCAGCCACACGTTTGAACCCTCGCGTATCCATGCGTTGATGGGCAAGAATGGGTCCGGCAAATCCACGCTGGTGAAGATGCTGTCCGGCGTCACGCAGCCGACCGCAGGCACCATGGCGCTGGATGGGCAGGACGTTGCGTTCAAATCCCCGCAAGAAGCGTTCGACGCCAACATCGTTACTGTGCACCAGGAGTTGTCTTTGGTGCCTGAACTCTCCGTCACGGAGAACCTGTTTCTTGGCCGTTTGCCCAGCTCGCGGACGCTGGGCGTCAGCCATATCGATTGGGGCAAAGCCCATCGGCAGACTGAAGAGCTGTTCGCCCGCATGGGCCTGGAGCTCGATTCCAAAGCCACCATTTCCAGCCTTAGCGTCGGTCAACAACAGACGGTCGAGATCGCCAAGGCGATGTCCTTCAACCCAACCCTATTGCTGCTGGACGAACCAACTTCAGCGCTCGCCACCAAAGAGGTGGAGATGCTGTTTGGTCTGTTGCGGACCCTGAAGGATCAAGGCGTGACGATGATGTACATTTCTCATCGCATGTCCGAGCTTGCTGAGATTGCTGACACTGTGACGGTGCTGCGCGATGGGCAACATGTCGGCTCCATCGAGATGGCCGCCTCCTCGCTCGGCACCGTGGTCGACATGATGTTTGGTGATGTGGCCCGAGCCACCCGCCCGGCACGCAACACGGCAATTCCCAACGACAATCCGGTTCTGCAGGTGCGCGGCCTCACCCGCAAACCTGTCTTCCGCGATATCTCTTTTGATGTGCGGCGCGGTGAGGTGCTGGGCTTGGCAGGTATGCTCGGGGCAGGGCGCACCGAGGTGCTGCGATCCATCTTCGGTGCTGACCCGTTGGATGCGGGCGAAATTGTGCTGGACGGGAACGCCATCCCAGCGCCAACGCCGGAAGCCATGGTGCAGCTTGGCCTCGGCTACACGCCGGAAAATCGCAAAGAGGTGGGGCTCGTTCAAGAGCATTCGATCCACAACAACCTGTCTATGGCGAGCCTTTTTAAGCTCGCCCCCAATGGCCTCATCACCAAAGCGGCTGAAGCCCCTGGCGTCTCCAAACAGATCGATCAGCTGCACATCAAAGTGGACAGCCCTGATTTGCCGGTGTCTTCGCTCTCAGGCGGCAATCAGCAGAAGGTGGTGATCGGAAACTGGCTGAACATTGACCCGAAAGTCATGTTCTTTGACGAGCCGAGCCGCGGTGTAGACGTCAACGCTAAGCAGCAGATTTTCCAGATCATCTGGGAGCAGGCCGCCTCTGGCTTGTCGTCCATCTTTGTCTCCACCGAGTTGGAGGAAATGTTGGAAGTCTGCGACCGCATCTTGGTCATGAAAGAAGGCAAGCTGCTCGGCGAGTTGGACCCTTCGCAAACAACCCTCGCCGAACTCTACACTGCCTGCATGGAGGGCCTTTGATGGCGCTTAACCTGTTCCGTCGCTACCCGATGGAGATCATTTTGGTGCTCATGTATATCTATCTGAGCTTTGCCGCGCCTGGTTTTGCCACGCTCGACAATCAGATGAATGTGCTGCGCAACATCACCATGCAGGGCATCATTGCCTTCGGCATGACGATGGTGATTGTGTCGGGCGAAATCGATCTCTCAGTGGGGTCTGGGGTGGCCTTTTCTGGCTGCGTGACGGCTTGGGTCACCGGAGCGCTTTCCGATAGCATTGGACCGTGGCCTGCCATCACCATTGGTGCCATCTGCGCTATGGTGCTGCTGTTTGGTGTGGGCGTATTCACCGGCAAGCTGCGCCAGCATTTCAACATGCCAACCTTCATCACCACGCTTGGGCTTTTGACGGTGCTTTCCGGTGCCGCCAACCTCATCACCGGTGGTTTCCCGATCACCAGCTTCCCGTTTCAGTTCAACTTTCTGGGTGCCGGGCTGCTGTTTGGCATTCCGTTCCCGGTCTACATTTTTGCGGCTGTTTTTGGCTTTGTATACTTCCTCATGAACTACACCAGCTTTGGTCGTGCGCTGTACGCGGTAGGCGGCAATCTGGAAGCAGCACGGTTGTCGGGCATTGATGTGTGGAAGACCAAAACGCTGGCACTTGGCATCACCGGCGTCTTCACCGCCATGGCAGGCGTACTCATCGCCTCGCAGATCCTGTCTGGTAGCGCCAGCGCCGCGCGCGGTTGGGAGTTGGACGTGATCTCTGCCGTCATCATCGGTGGCACCAGTCTCTTTGGTGGCAAGGGCACAGTACGTGGTACGTTGATCGGCGTGCTGTTCCTCGGCATCATCGTCAACGGCATGACGCTGCTCAACGTTTCTGAATATTGGCAGTTGGTTGTGCGCGGAGCGCTGATCATCGGCGCGGTGCTTTTGAATCACGCGCTCGATAGCTCGGCCAAGAAGCACTAGGCGTGGCCATGATCGGCGAAGTCAGATGCGTGGCACCCACCGGAGATATCTGCGGCGAGGCGGCCACATGGTCAGCCGATGAGAACCGGGTCTATTGGGTCGATATCAACCGCTTTCTGGTCCATCGCCTTGACGTTGAGAGCGGTGCTGTCACCAGCCATCTGTTTGATGAACCGGTTGTTGCGCTCTCACTGACGACACTCGACGGCACTCTGCTCGTCGCGTTGGGCTCCAAGCTCGTCTTGCTTCAGGTGGAAACCGACCAACGTCAGGATCTGGGTGTTACCTTGCCCGGTAACCCGACTGTCCGTTTCAATGATGGCCGCACCGATCCGAATGGAGTGTTCTGGATTGGCTCGATGGGAAACAATGTCGGGCCTCAAGGAGAAAACCTCGACGTCGCTGATGGGCTGGGCAAACTCTATCGCTACGCTATAGGTCGTCCGCTGGAAGAGGTAGAAGCCAACATCGGTATTGCCAACACGCTCTGCTGGTCGCCCGACCAGACCCAGTTCTACTTCGGCGACACGCTGAAAAATGAGATACGCGCATACCCCTTTGACACTGCCACAAGCTCCATCGGCAAAGGCCAAACCCATTTTGCCGGTTTTGAACACGGTCTCCCCGATGGCTCCACCATCGATGTCGATGGCTACATCTGGAACTGCCGCTTCGGCGGTGGCTGTATCGTGCGCATTGCGCCTGACGGTAACGTAGATCGCGTGATTGAGATGCCGGTGAAAAACATCACCACCTGCTGCTTTGGCGGGACTGATCTTTCAACGCTCTACGTCACCACCGCCAGCGTAATGAAGGACGGCAGTGACCGACTGGCTGGCAGTCTGTTCGCCATCGAAACCGAAACGCGCGGGCTGCCGGAAAACCACTTTAAGCTCTAATGAGGAATGCCATGGATATCGCCAAACTCACCGAGCGCTTGGATGCTTGCTACTCAGGCGCAGTCTATGATGTGATGCGCGCGCGGGGCCTGGAAAACTGCGTGCTTCCGCATTCCATTGTTGGCCTCGACAATGAGACCCGCGTCGTCGGCCCGATTTCAACGCTGCGTGGTGTTGCGTTCGACGCCAACCGGCATGATGAGGAGGTGGACTATCTGCTGCCATGGGTGGAGTTTCTGGCCAGTGCACCGGCTGGCCATGTTGTGCTTTGTCAGCCCAACTCCGAACGTCTGGCACTGATGGGCGAGCTGTCCGCCGAAACCCTCAAAGCACGCGGCGTCCGAGGCTACATCGTCGATGGCGGTTCGCGCGACAACAGCTTCATTCGCTCCATTGGATTCCCGGTCTTTTGCCGCTTCCGGACACCCCGCGACATTGTGGCCAAATGGGTACCCCAAGGCACGGACGAGCCGATCACCATCGGTGATGTGCTGATTGAAGCGGGAGACTTCGTCATCGCCGATTTCGATGGTGTGGTGATCATTCCCAAAGGCATTGTCGAAGATGTGGTCACCGAGGTTGAGGAAGTGATCAGCGCCGAGGATAAGGTGCGCGCTGCCATCCTAGCTGGTACCAATCCGGTAGACGCCTACAAGGCCTATGGAAAGTTCTGAGCCATTTCGCTCCTTGAATTGGGCATACGGGTCGTTAACGGTTCAGCGCTTGGGAGCGATGCTCGCGCCGGTTCACTTTGACTTGCCTGATGGGCGATCCGTGCAACCAATGCACATCCCCACTTGGGCGAATGAAAATCTGCCCCCCGATCTTCCACCAATTCTCCGCGGCTTGCGGGGTGAATGGCCTTGCGTTCCGTTTGGTGCTGATGAGCCGGAAAACTTGGCGCCCGATTGGCAAGCATCGATGGGTCGGCAATCCCCTTTGCCGCAAAATGCGCCGCCCCATGGCGAAAGTTCCAATTGTGTTTGGGATTGGCTGAACGCCGATGACAAGTATCTTGCGCTCCATCTTAACTATCCAGATGATCACCCTATTGCCTGGGTTGAGCGCGAGATCATTCCTAACCCCAATGCACCGGCCATCGATTGCGTGCTGCGGGTGATGCCACGCACCGATTGCCAACTGCCGATTGGGGTACATCCAACTTTTGCGCTGCTCACCACGATTGGAGCAGCACGTATCAGCATCTCCAAAGCGAACCACATCCGCAGCTATCCAGGTTCCTTAGAGCCGGGCGCGGAGATATTCCCGGCAGACGCGGTGTTTGATCACCTGAACGATGCACCAGCCCATTCCGGAGGGCAGATTGATGCCAGCCGCGTCCCCTTTGAGACCCCGGGTGAAGACCTGCTTCAACTGGCGGGCGTGGAAGAAGGGTATGCAGCACTGGACAATCACGAGGCTGACTATCGCACAACGCTGACATGGAATGCCGAGCATTTTCCCAGCCTCCTCATATGGTTCAGCAATAGCGGTCGCCAGAACGCCCCTTGGAGTGGGCGTCACACTGCGCTCGGCTTAGAACCCATTTGCTCAGCGTTTGATCTTGGCGCTGGTATTGCGTCGGCCGACAATCCAATTGCGCGCCAAGGCACGCCAACGAGCCATTCGTTTCTGGCTGGCAAGGTATTTGAAACGCGCTACCGCATCGCCGTAACGCCGCTCACTTAGCCTCCAGATAGACGCGTTCTTCAACAAAAAGCTCAAACCTTTAACCGACTCGCGTTGACGAGTTGGCAGGTTGTGTTTACAAAAATAAAAAACCTGTCATACAGGTTTGAGGAGGCTAGTTTGCAAGTACAAGATACTCAGATGGAAAAGAACGGTGCAGGTCGGGTCAGCGAAGCGATTGGTGCGATCACGCGCCACATTCGTGAACACGAGCTCATGCCTGGTGACAGGCTTCCCTCTGAGCTTGCTTTGTCGAAAGACTTGAAGGTCTCGCGCACCGTGGTGCGCGAAGCATTTCGCTCGCTGGCGGCAATGCGGATCATTGAGCTCAATGTCGGCAAGCGTGCCACTGTCGCCAATATTGATCACGGCGCGATGTCGCTCATTATTGAGCATGGCGTGCACACTGAGCAGATCAATGTGCAGCAGATTTACGATGTGCGCCGCACCATCGAAACGCGTATTGTGACATTGGCGGCGATCCGCCGGTCTGATGAAGAGGCCAAAACTATCCTGAAATTAGCTCAGGCAATGGCTGATGCCTTGGGAAGCCCTGAGCAACTGATGGAGCATGATCTGTCATTCCATCTGGCGCTTGCGCAGGCCAGTCGTAACCCTGTGTTTGAACTGATCGTTGGCGCCTTCCAGGGCATCACCCGCCAGACCTGGCCCATCGGGTGGAAGAGTCGCACCAGCGAGCAAGCTCGCCAGACCATGATTGACACGCATCTGCGCATCGCCAATGCGGTCGCCGCCGGTGATCCCCAACAGGCGGTCGAGGCGATGAGCAAGCACTTCGATGAAAGTGTTCATGCACTTCTTCAGGCTGGCCTGTCGTGAGGACTTCGGCGTGAAGATCACCAAGCTTGAAACCATTCGCATTGCCGAGCGACCCAATCTCCTTTGGGTGGAAGTTCATACCGATGAAGGGTTGATCGGGCTTGGTGAAACCTTCTTTGGGGCTGCCACCGTTGAAACTTATATCCACGAGTACATCGCTCCACGGGTGATCGGTCGCAACCCTCTCCAAATTGATCTGCTGGCCGCTGAACTGGTTGGCTATCTTGGCTTCCGTTCATCGGGTGCCGAGGTGCGCGGCAATTCCGCTTTTGACATCGCGCTCTGGGACATTTTCGGCAAAGCGACCGGTCAGCCCATTGCTCAGCTTCTTGGCGGTTTCAGTCGAGACAGCATCCGCACCTACAACACCTGTGCCGGCACCGAATACATAAAGAGGGCCACCGGTCAGACCACCGCCAATTACGCCATGAACGGCAATGGCGCGCAGTATGATGATCTCAACGCCTTTCTCCACAACGCTGATGAACTGGCGTTGTCTTTGAAGGAAGAGGGCATCACGGCCATGAAGATTTGGCCGTTCGATATCGCCGCCGAAAAGACGCGCGGGCAGTACATTTCTGCCGCTGATCTGGATGCAGCTCTGAAGCCTTTTGAGAAGATCCGAGATGCTGTCGGCAACAGCATGGATATCATGGTCGAGTTCCACTCCATGTGGCAGCTCCTGCCAGCGATGCAGATCGCCCGGGCACTAGAGCCATTCGATACGTTTTGGCACGAAGACCCGATCAAGATGGATTCACTCTCCAGCTTAAAGCGCTATGCGCAGGCATCCAAAGCGCCGATTTCCGCGTCTGAAACGCTGGGCTCGCGCTGGGGTTTCCGCGATCTTTTGGAAACCGATGCCGCAGGCGTCGTGATGCTTGATATTTCTTGGTGCGGCGGTCTGTCGGAAGCGCGCAAGATCGCCTCCATGGCAGAAGCCTGGCACCTACCCATCGCTCCGCACGACTGCACAGGGCCGGTTGTTCTGGCCGCTTCCACCCACCTCTCGCTCAATGCGCCAAACGCACTGGTGCAGGAGAGTGTACGCGCCTTCTACCACACCTGGTACCGCGATCTCGTTACTGCTTTGCCGGAAGTGAACAATGGCATGATCACCGTTCCCCCAGGCCCAGGTCTTGGGCTCGAACTCAACCCGGAACTTAGCCGGGCTTTCACAGTGTCGCGCAAAATGTCCGACGCTTCCACGGTCTAAAAACAGGCCCAACCTGCTCTAGGGAGGAGCAAAACCATGAAACTCAAACTACTTGCTGCTGCGGCCATGCTCGCATCCGTTTCCGCACCCGCTTTGGCGCTGGATATCGTTTTCACGCACCACTCGTCTGCCTCCAACACGTTTTGGCAGGCTGTGAAAAAGGGTTTCGACGATGGCTGTGAACGCGTCGATGCCGACTGCCAAATGATCTTCACGCAAACCGAAGGCTCTGTGCAGGAGCAGCTTGCCAATATGGAAGCAGCCCTTGCCCGCGAACCCGACGCGGTCCTCACTTCCATCGTTGATAACACAGCACTTGACGAGATCGTTCAGCGCGCTCGCGATGCCGGCGTTATCGTCATTGGCGTGAACGTGGATGATCTGGAAGGCGCCGCCGGCAATGCCCGTCAGGCGTTCGTTGGTCAGGGCTTCCTACCTGCTGGTTACTCGCTTGGCGAAGCGCAGTCGGCCAACTTCCCTGATGAAGGTCCTATCAACGTATTGGTTGGCATTTCTGCCCCGGGTCAGAACTGGTCGGAGCAGCGCGGTGCAGGCGTGATGAACTTCATGGAAGAGTATGCAGCCGCCAACCCAAATCGTGAGGTCAACGTTGAGCGGATCGATTCCGGCACTGACCTTGCCACTGTGTCGGACCGTGTTGGCGCGTACTTGGCTGCCAATCCAGAAACCACGGCTTACTTTGATACCGGGTTCTGGCATGCTGGCGTGGCCCGTGTGCTGGCTGATCGCGGAATTGAGCCAGGCGAGGTTCTTCTAGGTGGCTTCGATCTCGTTCCCGAAGCGGTGGAGCAGATGCAGGCTGGCTACATTCAGGTTCAGGTCGATCAGCAGCCCTACATGCAGGGCTTCATGCCTGTGATGCAGGTCTATCTGTCCAAAACAATTGGCCTGGCTCCAGCAGACATCGATACGGGGCAGGGCATCGTAACGCCTGCAGATGCTGACGCGATCATGGATCTGTCCGCGCAAGGCCTGCGCTAAAGCCAGCCCGCGAATCCTCCCAATCTGTGTCGGCGCGCGAGCTTGCGCCGGCACTCTCTTTTGTTCTCTGTTTTAAGGACCGAGCGTTCTATGATGCGCCTTATTAAACTAGCGCTTCAGAAGCCTGAGTTGGCGGCCTTGTTGCTGCTGGCCATTCTTATCGGCGTTTTTCATATCACCTCCAATGGGTTCTTCTTGAGTTACGCCAATATGCGTGGGCTTTTGGGTTTCCTGCCTGAAATGGCGCTGGTCGCTGTTGGCGTGACACTGTTGATGATCTGCGGCGAGTTCGATCTTTCCGTTGGCTCCGTCTTTGCGTTGATGCCAATGACGATGGCTGTGCTGATGGTTGCGGGTTGGGGGTTTTTGCCCGCTGTCGCTATCGGCATGCTGGTCTGCGCCGCGATCGGCTTCATCAATGGCTTCCTCACGATCAAGTTCGGCATACCCTCGTTCATCACCACGCTGGGTATGTTGTTTATGGCCCGCTCGATGACGGTGGTGATTTCCGGTGGCTTTCCGCCGCGCCTGCAAATGGATCGCATTCCTGAACAGCTCTTCATCGCGTTTGTCGGCCCCGGCGATTTGCTGCGCGCGTCCTTCCTCTGGTTTGTGGGCATTGCGCTGTTCATGGCGTTCCTGCTCGGCAAAACCAATTTCGGCAATTGGGTGCGCGCCACAGGTGGGTTCCTGCCAGCTGCACAAGCTATGGGCATCCCCACTGCGCGGGTGAAGATTGCCTGCTTCATGATCTGCTCCATGCTGGCTGGCTTTGCTGGCATGATCCAAGTTCTGCGCCTCGGCTCGCCTCTACCTTCTATCGGTGAGGGTTTGGAGCTTCAGGCCGTCGCCGCTGCGGTTATCGGCGGGACCTCACTGTTTGGCGGTGTCGGCTCCATTCTAGGTGGCGTGATCGGCGCAACGCTGATCCGCGTGATCGACAATGGCATGGTGCTCAGCCAGGTCGATAGCAACTGGTTCAAGTTCGCTGTCGGCGCACTCACCATCCTCGCCGTGGTTGCCAATGCTTGGCTGCGCAAACGTGGCCGCGCGATGAAAGTGGAGACGTGATTATGGAGGCTCCCACAATCAGTGATCCCATCATCTCCGTGCGAGATCTGCACAAATGGTATTCTGGCGTTCACGCGCTCAAAGGCGTCTCGCTGGACTTCAAACCCAATGAGGCGGTCGGCCTGGTGGGTGATAATGGTGCGGGCAAATCCACCCTCATCAACATCCTGTCCGGACTGCATACGGCCGATGGCGGTGAGGTGTATGTTGAGGGGGAAAAGGCCTCCATCAACAACCCGCGCGATGCGATGGATCTGGGTATCGAGACGATCTACCAGTACAATTCTATGGTTCCAATCATGTCGATTGCCCGCAACATGTTCATCGGTCGTGAACCGTTGAAACTCTCGCTGGGCGGCATTGGCATTCTTGATGAAGCCAAGATGCGCGAGCAAAGCGTGGAAGCCATCGCCGACGTCGACCTTCATCTACGTTCACCCGATGCGCTGGTGGGCGAGCTATCTGGCGGTCAGCGCCAGGGTGTTGCCATCGCGCGGGCCATGCACTTCCGTTCCAAGGTGATGATCCTGGATGAGCCGACCAACCATCTGTCGGTGAAGGAAACCACCAAGGTGATCGGCTTTGTAAAATCGTTGAAAGAGCAGAACGTCACCGGCATCTTTATCAGCCACAACATGCACCACGTGTTTGCCTGCTGTGATCGCATCGTCGCTATGGCGCTCGGTGAGGTAGTGCTCGACAAGCCGGTTGGCGAGACGAGCATTGATGAAGTGCATGATCTGTTGTGAGGAGAGAATGATATGATGGATCTGTCCGGCAAAAATGCACTGATCACCGGTGGCCTGGGTACGCTTGGCGTTGCAATGGCGGAAACCTTCAAGACAGCGGGCGTCAACGTCACGATTCTGGATCGGCCTGATGGCACACCTCTGGAAGCGTATGGCTATCTGGGCATTGATCTCAACGATCTGGCGGGTGCTGAAGAAGCGGTGAAACAAGCCACGCCGTTCGATATTCTCATTAACAATGCCGCGCTCATAATCAACAAGCCGCACGATGCTTTCTCGCTCATAGAATACGAGGATCAGATAAGGGTGAACTCGTCAGCGGCCTTCGCGCTGTCACGGGTCTGTGCGCCGACGATGAAGGAGAAAAGCTGGGGCAAGATCATCAACCTCACGTCCATCACGCTGAATGGTCAGTGGGATGGGTATGTGCCCTATGTCGCCTCCAAAGGTGCGATGCTGGGCCTCACAAAGGGACTTGCGCGTGAGCTTGGGCCATTTGGTATCAATGTGAACGCCATTGCCCCAGGTGCGGTGAAATCAGCAGCCGAAAACCGCGTTTTTGCCGACAAGCTCCAAGAGTACAATGATTGGGTTTTAGACCGGCAGTGCCTGAAATCGCGCATTGAGGCGAGCGACGTGGCGGACCTTGCCCTGTTCCTCTGCTCAGATGCTGCGCGTATGATTTCTGGCCAGAACGTGGCGATTGATGGTGGCTGGTAGATGCTGGAACTAAAGGCTCGCGATGCACGGCTGAGCTTACACCCGCAGATGGGCGGCGGCATTGCTGGGCTTTGGGTTGGCGATAAACCTGTTTTGCGGCCTTGGTCCGGCAGGGCGGAGGATGGTCCGTTCGCGCTTGCCTCCAATATTCTGGTGCCGTTCTCCAACCGCATCGATGGTGGTTTCACTTTTGAAGACACGTACCATCCTATGGCAAAAAATATGGATGCCGATCCATTGGCCATTCATGGCGATGGCTTTCAGAAGGAGTGGGTCGTTGTTTCTGCCGGTGAAAATGAAGCGGTGTTCCACCTGTCAAATGGTGCCTTCGGGCCGTTCGCTTATGAGGCTCGACAGACCTTCTCACTGACTGGCGACACACTCACAAACACGCTGACCATGACCAATCGGGCTGCTATGGCGCTGCCCTTTGGTGGTGGATTTCATCCTTGGTTCCCACGCACCGAAGAGACCTGCCTGCAAGCCATTGCGCCTGACCATTGGCCGGAAGGTGAAGGCAGCTTGCCTGCAACCGCCAGCCCGCAACCGCCGCCCGCAGATTTTGATTTTTCTGACGGAAAGCCGCTGCCCGACCGTTGGATCAATTGCGCCTTTTCCAACTGGGATGGCAAAGCACGCATCAGTCAAGGCGAGGACGCTGTATCCCTGACGCTTGCCAGCAATACGCTTACAACCGCCATCATTTACTCACCTGAGCCTGATTGCGGTTTCTTCTGCTTTGAGCCGGTCTCGCACCCGGTCAATGCTCACAACTTGCAAGGAATGCCAGGCCTTAAAGTGCTGCAGCCGGGTGAAAGCCTGATGTTGGATATGTCTTTGGACTGGGGACCCGAGTGATGGATTTAGAGCCCATCCATGACGGTCGTTACGCTGTCGCCGAAGGGCCGGTGTGGGATACGCAAATGGGCAAGCTCTTCTGGGTGGATATCATCGGCAAGACCATCCACGGCTTTGATCCAACCAGTGGCGAACAACGGGTCTGGCAGTCTGACGATTTCCCGACAGCGTTGGCGCTATCCAAGTCTGGTGATCGCGCGCTTGTCGCCTTGGCATCGGGCATGGCTTGGTTGGACTTGAACACCAGCAAGTTCACACCTTTTGCTGACCCAGACGCGATGTCAGGCAATCGCCTCAACGAAGGCAAATGCGACCCGCAAGGTCGGTTCTGGACCGGATCCATGCAAACGAACCTCAATGAGGATGGTTCAGGTTGCGACATGGATCGAAACTCCGGGGCATTGTTTCGCATTGACCCGGATGGCTCAACCAGTTGCCACACAGAGCATGACTTCGGCATTTCCAACACGCTGGCTTGGTCGCCCGATGGCAAGACGTTCTATTTCGGCGATAGCATCCGCAATGTGATCTTCGCCTATGATTGGCACGCTGATGAAGGTGCCATCAGCAACCAACGTGTTTTCCTTGAAGGCTTTGAGCGCGGCGCTCCCGATGGCTCAGCCATGGATGAGGATGGCTGCCTATGGAACGTCCGTTTTGGCGGTTCCTGCCTTATCCGCATCACGCCGAAAGGCGATGTGGATCAGGTGATAGAGCTGCCTGTTGCCAACCCAACAAGTTGCACCTTTGGTGGGTCGGATCGCAGAACTCTGTTCGTAACATCGGCACAGTTTACCTTGAGTAAGGATCAGCTAGCCGCTAACCCGTTGGAAGGGGCAGTTCTCGGCTCACATGTCGAAATTGCCGGAATGACTGACCAACGGTTTGGAGCCTGATAAAGTGACGTCTCTTCTTCTTGGCCGCGTTTGGCGTGCGGATTCTGGGCGCTCTGTAGGGCCGTCTGTTGTGACAGTGCGCGGTGGTGATGTTGTTGATATCACAAGCAAGCACGCGCCAACGGTGCGCGATGTATGCGAGCTGGAAGATCCAGCGCGGTATGTTGCTGGTGCTGAAGGCGAAGTGCTTGGCTCGCTAAAAGAGATCATGGCCGCGCCAGTTAGCGATGAGACGATCACCCATCTACTGGCCCCCTGCGATCTTCAGGCCGTTAAAGCCTGTGGCGTCACCTTTGCCGGTTCCATGGTCGAGCGGGTGATCGAAGAGCGTGCTGCCGGTGACCCTTCGGCTGCTCAGGCGATCCGCGCGCGGATTGGGGCTCTGATTGGCGAAAGCCTGAAGAACATCACACCGGGCTCCGATGAGGCCATGGCGGTGAAACAGGCGCTGATCCAAGAGGGTCTTTGGAGCCAGTATCTGGAAGTGGGCATTGGCCCGGACGCGGAGGTGTTTTCCAAAGCCCAAGTGCTCTCATCAGTTGGGCACGGCGCCAAGGTCGGCCTGCACCCATCCTCTAAGTGGAACAATCCAGAGCCGGAGGTCGTGCTCACCGTTTCGTCTAAGGGTGCGATCGTCGGTGCGACGCTGGGTAATGATGTGAACTTGCGCGACATCGAAGGGCGCTCAGCACTGCTGCTCTCCAAAGCCAAGGACAACAATGCCTCCTGCGCCATTGGCCCGTTCATCCGCTTGTTTGATGGTGAGTTTACGCTCGACACAGTGCGCAACCTAACGCTGACCCTGCATGTGGAAGGCCCAGATGGCTTCGTGATGCATGGACACTCCGATATGGCGCAGATCAGCCGCGACCCCGCTGACCTTGTCGCCCAAACCCTGGGTGCTCATCACCAATATCCCGATGGCATTTTGCTGTTCTTAGGCACGCTCTTTGCCCCGACGCAGGATCGCGACCCGGATGGCGCCCCCGGCGATGGGTTCACCCACAAGCTCGGCGATGTGGTGACTATCTCTTCACCCGATCTCGGCGCGCTGACCAACACCGTCGATCTCTCCACCAACTGCCAGCCTTGGACCTTTGGAACACGGGCGTTCATGACAAATTTGGCAGCCCGAGGCCTTCTCTGATTCAAGAGGCTTTTAGCCGACTGATTTAACGGCGAAATCAATCAAGGATTGCGCGTGGGCTGCCATGGCTTTGCGTGCCGCGTTGGCGTCGCTGGCCTCAAGCGCATCAAGTATGGCAATGTGCTCTTGCGACGTGCGCCGCAGTCTGTCGGCGAGCCGCGCAATCTCAAAAAGCCGTGTGGTGGTTCTCAGTTCAAACAGCATGTCGGCCATGATTTTGTTGCCGCATGCGTTGATAAACAAGCCATGCACCTGCTCATCGCAAGCCCAGTGCGCATGGGTGTCATAGGGCTCGGATTGCTCAAGCTCAAGCACATGGGCGCGGGCCTCGTTCAAGGCGGTTATATCCACCCGTCCAGCGGCTAAAGCAGCTGCTTCAGCCTCCAGGATTTTGCGCACATTCATGCTTTGCAGATAGTCTCTCAGATCAACCTGTCGCACGACATAAGGTTGATTGGAGAGCTTGGTGACCAGCCCTTCGCCCTCAAGGCGTTGCAAGGCCTCACGCAATGGCGTGCGCGAAACGCCAAGCTCGTCGGCGAGTCTTTGCTCAACGATGCTCTGCCCGCCCTTCAGCACGCGATCCTTTATCATATTCGATAAAGCCAAATAGGCGCGGGTCGATGCATTAGGCGCAGGCGTGGCACTCCGCCGAACGGACGCTTTGGCTTGCTCTGCCTTTGTGCGTTCTCGTGCGGTGGCGTCCATCATCCTCTTTCATGACCCGGTCTAAGGCACTGTCTGCCCTTGTTTTTGTCCAGCAGGGGAATCGTTTGGCCGGGCACTTTTTCTTACAGAACTTTTTTCTTGTGTTCGAGCCTAATGTGTGATGCATTCTAATTGTATACAATAAGTGTACGTGAAATTGCCGCGTCACGCAATTCGACCGCCGGGTCGATCAGGAGAAGTCAGTGCATCCAGAAACATCCAGCTCGGCCGGATCATCCTACGGAGAGCACGATGCTCCGATCGATCCACAGCAAGCCGATGCTCTGGTGTTTTTGAAGGCTCTGACTGCGGCGCAAAAAGTTGGTGAGATTGAAGTGCAGGCTTTGGTGCGTGAGCGTCTGGAGCAGGCTGGCTGTGCCGTTGATGCCATCGAGTATGATCCTGCAAAGGTGCCCGTGGTTGGTGAATTTGCCGGTGGGCGGGCGCAAATGCAGGGTGAGCGCACCAATGTCGTTGGTCGCTTGAAGGGTGATCCGGCCTACCGTTCGCTTCTGCTTTTCGCCCATCCTGACAGTGAGCCCTTGGCCGATCTGGAACACTGGAAGACTGATCCTTTGGACGGGACAGTCAAGGACGGACGCTTCTACGGTTGGGGTGTGGCCGACGATTTGGCGGGCGTCGCCGCAGCTACACTGGCAATAGAGCGAGCTGCCTCGCAAGGCATCGAGCTTGGCGATGTCATGATGGCCAGCGTGCCGAGCAAGCGTCATGCGCGCGGTGTTGCAGCCGTTCTGCATGATGGATTGACAGCAGACGCATCGCTTTACCTGCATCCAGCTGAATCAGGGGCTGGTCTCAACGAGATCAAAGCCTTTGCATCCGGTCATCTGGAATTCCGCATAACGGTCGGAGGTAAGTTGCCTGACACAACGGAGCCTGGACACACAGCTTTCGCGCATTTGGCCATCAATCCGGTCGACAAAGCCATGCTAGTTATTGCTGCTCTTAAGGCGCTTGACGTTGAACGTTCTGCGCGCGTGCATAATGACACGCTGGATGCCGCTGTCGGTCGTTCCACCAACCTCATGATTTCTAATCTCCAATGTGGCGAGGATGGGCGTTTTGGGCGCGTCAATGACATCTGTGTCATTGGCGGCGCTGCGTCCTTTCCTCCCGGCGAGGCGATGGCAGATGTTCAAGCTGAGATTGAGCAATGCATTGTCAGTTGCGCCGCTCAGGACTCATGGTTGCGTGACAATCGACCCGCCCTTGAGTGGGTTTCTGGTGTGACCGGCGCGCATTGCCCGCCCGATCACCCTCTCTATCAAGTTACAGCGCGTGCTGTGTCGGCAGTCACTGGCGCCGAGCCGCATGTGAACCCCATGCACACCTCAAGCGATATCCGCAATCCCCCCGTGCAGAAGGGCATTCCCACCGTCGGGCTTGGTGGTCTGTGCGGTGATCTTAGCCAGAATGGCCTGACCGACGAGTGGGTCGATCTGGACGACTACTTCCGCACCATCGACGCGACGGCTGACGTCATCGTTGGCTGGTGTGGCTCACCGCGTGCCGCGTCTGGGTAACGGCACGTTCTCATCTGCAAACCGGAAAAATCCGGGGCAATCATTAAACAGAGGGATACATCAATGAGCACTTTCAATCATTTTCTCAGCGCGGCAGTTGTCGCTACCGTTTCGCTTGGCGCCACAAGTTCATGGGCACAGGATTGCCCGGCTGATCTGCCGGTCATCGAGCCAGGCAAATTGACCATGTCGATCAACGCGACCATTCCACCACGTCAGTTCATCGACAGCTCGGGCAATCTACAAGGCATGCACCCTGATCTTGGCAACGAAATCGCCAGCCGCCTGTGCCTGGAGCCTGTCTACATGAATGTTGGTTTCGAGGTGCAGATCCCAGGTTTGGCCAATGGCCGTTGGGATATGGTCAACACCGGAATGTACTACACCGAAGAACGCTCGCAAATCATGCGCATGGTGCCGTATGTGGTGAACGCCCTGGCCATCGTGGTGGAAGAAGGCAACCCACTGGGTGTGACCGGTTATGAGCAATTGGCAGGCCAGCCGGTTGCGACCGAAATTGCAGGGTTTGCCGATAATCTCATTCGCGAGATCAACGATGCTCAGGTTGCCGATGGCATGGAGAGCATGGAAATCCAGGCATTCAACACGTTCGCTGAAGCGTTTGCGGCACTTGGCGCTGGTCAGGTGCGCGCTGTCTTCGGTCCCGACGCGACCGCAACGTATTATGCGCAGCGCGGTCAGTTCGCCGTCGGCGCCAACGCCCTCAACCCCGGCCTGCCAAGTTCGTTCGGCTTTGATGCCGGCAATGAGGTGCTGGCGCAGGCTGTGCGCGATGTGCTCGCCGACATGATGGAAGACGGAACGTATGCCGAGATCATGGACCAGTACGGCGCCACCAAGATGGAAGCTTGGGACCAGTGGACCGGCGACTTCGAAGTGCTCCATGCGCCCGAAGGCTGATTGACCGCGATTGTTCCCTTATCGCGACGTCCGGCGCGGCAAACAAGAAGCTGCGCCGGATTACTGTTTGATCAACCCACACCATCTGGCCGGAGCGCACCATGAACTGGAGCTGGGATTATTTCTTCCAATACCTGACCAATGGTCTGATGATGGAAGGTGCTTGGGCGACGATTTGGCTATCGGTCGTCTCAATGATTCTCGGGCTCGGCCTGGGGGTTTTAGCTGCGCTGTTCAAGATGTACGGCAACAAGCCGTTGCAAGCGATTGCCAACTTTTACATCTGGCTGTTTCGCGGCACGCCAATTCTTATTCAGTTGGTGATCATCTATACCGGCCTGCCGCAGCTTGGCATTCGGCTCAACGTTGTGGAGTCAGCCATTCTTGGTCTGGCGTTGAACGAAGGCGCGTATCTGGCGGAGATCATTCGCGCGGGCATTATGTCCGTCGACAAAGGCCAGAACGATGCGGGGCGTTCCCTAGGCATGACCTGGTGGGAGCGGATGCGTATTGTCATCCTGCCACAGGCTGTTCGCACGATCATTCCGCCGCTGGGTAACCAGTTCAACGGCATGTTGAAAACCACCTCACTGGTTTCAGTCATTTCCATGGAAGAGTTGATGCGCAATGCGCAGATGTTGGCGCAGGTCGAGTTCCGTATCTTGGAAGTCTATCTGGTCGCAGCGCTTTGGTATCTGCTTTTGGTTTCGATCTGGAGCGCGATCCAGATTCGCATCGAGGCGCATTATGAAAAACCCTTTGGCCCGGCGGCAGCGATTGCGCCGGAGGGCGAGAAGGAACTCAAGAAAGCCATCGGCGCGGCGAGCACAGCATGAGCGAACATATGACAGCCAACGCCGACCATGACCAAAGCGCCGATTTGGCGCTTGGCGAGCCAGCAGAAGCTCAGGAGCGCCTAAACAAGATGCTGGGCGATCCAATTGTAACGATTCAAGACGTCACAAAGTCCTTTCATGGCACTGAGGTGTTGAAGGGTGTGTCCCTGACCGTTCGTCATAGCGAGGTCGTTGTCATTGCCGGCCGGTCTGGTAGCGGCAAGAGCACGCTGCTACGCTGTATCGATCAGTTGGAGACCATCGACAGTGGAAAGATTGTCGCCTGCGGACATTTGATGGGCCTGCGCGAGAAAAACGGCAAGCTTGTGCCTTTGCCTGATCGACTGGTTGCGCAGCAGCAGCGCGACCTTGGTATGGTGTTCCAGAACTTCAATTTGTTTCCCCACATCTCAGTCATCGACAACATCACCGTTGCGCCCATCAAGATCCAAAAGGTTCCAAAAGCGCAGGCCGTTGAAGAAGCCATGGCGCTTCTGGAACGTGTCGGCCTGCCGGAGAAGGCCAATGCGTATCCCCGTCAGCTTTCTGGCGGTCAACAGCAGCGCGTTGCGATTGCCAGAGCCTTGGCAATGAAGCCCAAGGTCATGCTGTTTGACGAACCAACATCTGCGCTTGACCCTGAGATGATCTCCGAAGTGCTCGATGTGATGGTTGATCTCTCCCATCAGGGCATGACGATGATCGTTGTTACGCATGAAATGGGATTTGCCCGCGCGGCAGCCGATCGTGTGCTTCTCATGCATGAAGGGGTGATCGTCGAAGAAGCGCCTCCTGAAACATTCTTCACCGCGCCAAAGAGTGAGCACACCAAGGCTTTTCTTTCCAAGATTCTGCAGCACTAGGTGGGCAGAGATTTTGGCATCACCCTTGTTCCCTTCATCCGGCGAGCCGGTGGTGCGCACCGTTTGCGGTGACCGGCCAGCTTCAGATTTCTCGTCGGTATTGGTGCACGAGCATGTGCTCTTTGATATCGCGCCGGTGGGCTCCGATGCGTCCTCCAACGCGCCGATTGCAATGCACACACGCTGGCAAACAGATTATCGTTCAAACGAAAATCCAACCAACGCCAGTCAGCAAGACTGGGATATCGCCGCGCATGAGTTGCAAGCTCTCAAAGACGATGGCGGCGATCTGATCGTCGATCAATCGACCCATGGCCTCAAACGCGACGCGAAGGGTTTGCAGCACGTGTCACAGAGGTCTGGATGTTCTGTTGTGGCAGCAGCAGGCACGTACACCTCGGCCTATCTTGATGCGACAACGCAGGCGATGGATATTGAAGCGCTCACAGAGCGTTTCATCCAAGAAATCACGGTCGGCCTTGATGGTACGGATATCAAAGCTGGGCTCATTGGCGAGATTGGCTGTTCCTGGCCGCTTGAACCTGTTGAGAAGCGCGCCCTTCAAGCAGCGGCACGGGCCAGTCTTCATACTGGCGCTGGCCTAAGTATCCACCCAGGGCGTGACCACAATGCCCCTTTTGAGATCGTTGCGATCCTTGAAGCTGAAGGTGCAGATCTCTCACGGTGTGCAATCTGCCACATGGATAGGACCTATCCACACGGCAATGGCCCAAAGAAGCTGGCGCGCACGGGTGTCATGGTTGAATGGGATTTTTTCGGCATTGAAACGTCGCACTATTGGATGGGTGATGTGGAATTGCCGACCGATCGCGGTCGCCTCCGTGCAATCCGAGATATGTTCGACGCTGGACTAGAGGCAAGCGTTCTCATCAGCCAGGACATCTGCACACGCACACGGCTGCAAAGCTTTGGTGGGCATGGCTATGGCCACATCCCACGCAATGTGCAGCCGCTGATGGCGCGGCTCGGCTTTGACGTTGATGAAATCGATCAGCTTGTGCGCACCAACCCTTTATCCTTGCTTACTTTTTCACCGGAGACTTCTGTATGAGCACCCCGTTTCGCGGCACCTACACCGTCATGATCACGCCCTTCGATGAGGCAGGGCGCGTTGATCTAGCGGCGCTTGCCCGGTTCACCGAATGGCAGATTGCGCAGGGTATTCACGGGCTCATCCCGTTGGGCTCGACGGGTGAATTTCTGTCACTGACAGATGAAGAACGCGATAGCGTCGCACGCACTGTCGTGGATGTTGCTGCTGGCCGCGTTCCGGTTCTGATTGGTACTGGCGCTGAATGGACCGATACCGTTGTTCGCGATAGCCGCACCGCTGAGGCTATGGGGGCGGACGGGGTGATGATCATCCCGCCCTTCTATTCCACCCCGACCGAGGATGAGCTTTTCCGGCACTATGAACGGATCGGTGAAGCTATTTCTCTGCCCATTATGATCTACAACAATCCAGCGACAGCCAACATCGACATGACGCCGCCCATCGTCGCGCGTCTCAGCCAGATCGACAATGTCAGCTACATCAAAGAGAGCACTTTGGAGGTGACCCGCATCCGCGACATTCTGGAGCTGTGCGGGGATCGAATGACCGTGTTTGGGGGCATCTTGGGCTTTGAATCCTTCGTGGAGGGTGCCGAAGGCTGGGTGGCAGTTGGCTCAAACATCATGCCGCGTGAGTTTGCTCGTCTGTTTGCCTTAACCGCCGATGAAAAGGACTATGACGCGGCTCGAGCGCTTTACAGAGATGTCCTTCCAATCATTCGGATGGTTGGCGGGCACCATTATGTATCGGCCACAAAGGCAGCGCTACGCATCATAGGGCAGGGTGTTGGGGAACCGCGCGCACCGCGCTTGCCAGTGAATGCGACCCACCACGCACAGATTTTGGACACGCTGGCTAAGCTTGCACTGGCCGTCCCAGAACAGACGCGCCAATCGGCATGAAGGCCGACATACCATCGCCCACCCATTTTGAGTTTGAAGGCGAGCAGGTTGAAGTAAATCCTGGCGACACGCTTGCCAGCGCCCTTGGGCGCGCGGGCCATGTTGTGCAACGCATCACGCGAGCCGGTGAACCACGCGGTGTCTTCTGCGGTATCGGTCTTTGTCATGACTGCCTGGTCAATGTGGATGGCAGGCAGGGACAGCGCGCGTGCATGACCTCCGCTGAAGGCGTCCGGCAGGCACGCCGTCATCAAGAAACTGAGCCGTCAGTGGGTTCAAAAGGTTCGCTCAAGCGGCTGGCGGCCCAACCCACAGATGCCGTCATGGCCGAGCAAAAGGTGGACCTTGCCATCGTCGGGGCGGGGCCTGCCGGTCTTGCCGCAGCACTGCATGCTGCAAAAAGCGAGGATGATCTTTCCATTCTGCTTATCGATGAGCGCGCTTATGGGGGAGGGCAGTACTTCAAGCCGGACTTGCGCCCGTCTGAGCGCTCCAAGGATCAACAACACCAGGCTGGCGATGCTTTGCGCGCGCAACTTGCGCAGACCCATGTGGCCCATCTAACCGGTCACATGGTTTGGTACGCCCAGCGCGAAGAGGATGGCATTGTTCTCGGTGCTTTGAGCGATCACGGCGCTCAGCTTGTTCGACCCAAAGCGCTGATCTTGGCCACCGGCGCCTATGAGCAACCGCCTATGGTGCCCGGCTGGACCTTGCCCGGTGTGGTGAGCATCGGCGCCGCGCAATCGCTGGTGCGCAGCTATGGCGCAGTACCGGGCAAGCGCGTCGTGATCTCGGGCAATGGACCTCTTGGTTTGCAATTGGCTTGCGAGATGATTGCCGCTAGTACGCCGCCGCTGGCCATCATCGAGCGCGCACATCCAAGTCGTTTTGCCAACATCGCATCACTCGCAAGCGCGGCCTGGAATGCGCCTGATCTTGTGCTCAAAGGCGCGCAGATGCGCGCGCAGGTTAAGCGTGCCGGCGTAGAGGTTCTTGAAGGCTGGCAGCTGTCGGGTTGCACAGGCGATGGCCGAGTTGAGGTTGCAACCTTTGAACCGATCAGCAGCAAGGGCGCTCAGCGACGGTTTGCTTTGGATGCGCTGTGCGTTGGCGAAGGGTTTCTGCCGCAAGCTGAATTGGCGCGTTCCCTCGGTTGCGTGTGCGACCAAGACGACGGCAGCGGTTTCCTTGTTCCGCGACATGATGATCAGTGCGCCACATCGCAGCCGGATATTTGGATCGCTGGTGACGGCGGTGGCATGGGCGGGGCACAAGCTGCGTTGGCAGAGGGTGAGATTGCTGCGTCGCAGGCGTTGCGCTGGCTGGGCAAAGAAGCGGCTTCGAGCAGAAATGCTAGGGCAAAGCTTGCCCGTTCCAGGCGTTTTCAGCGCGCACTCTGGTCGCTCTACGCCGCGCCACCGCGTGAACCTGCGTGCGATGAAACACTGCTCTGCCGCTGTGAAAGCGTATCCTATGGAGAAGCGCGTCTGGCCATCAAAGAAGGGGCATCTGATCTCGGTGCGCTCAAACGCCAGACTCGTCTTGGCATGGGGCGCTGCCAGGGTCGGTATTGCAGCGGTCCGGCTGCACGCCTGCTTGGCCAATCCCAACTGTTTGCGCCACAGGCCCCGGCGAGGCCCGTTCCTATTGCAGCCTTGGCATTGGAAAAACCCGAATGGGGTGGCCATCGCCAGAGTGAATTGCCGTGTGCCCGTCGACCGGAACGTGATCATGATGATCTCAATGATCTGCCGGAAAAGGCTGATCTGGTCATCATCGGTGCGGGCATTATGGGCGTTGCCGCAGCGTTGCACGCCAGCGCCGCCGGACTGGACACGGTGGTTATTGATCGCGGTTCGATCAATGGCGAGTCCTCAGGTGGCAATGCAGGCAGCCTGCATATGCAACTTCTTTCCTTCGACTATGGTGAGAAGACCGGCGGGCGAAGCGAAGCTCTGTTGCAAACATTACCCTTGCAGCGCGATGCCATAGCGCTCTGGCAGGAGCATGAACGCGCTCTGGAAACCTCATTTGAGATTGCGCTCACCGGCGGTCTGATGCTCGCCGAAGAGGGTGCGCAGATTGAATTTCTGAAACAGAAGGTCGAGGCGGAGCGGCGCAATGGCATCGAAGTCGAACTGGTTGACCGCGATACGATCCATGCCATCGCTCCTGCTGTTTCAGACAAAATGATTGCAGGCGCCTGGTGTCCGGGCGAGGGGAAAATCAATCCTCTGATCGCAACGCCTGCACTGGCCCGAGCTGCCAAAGGCAATGGCGCCCGTTTTGTTGAAGGCGTTCATGTGGGTGCTCTGAGCTATGATCAAAGCGTCTACACGGTCAAAACGAGTGCTGGGTCGATTGCCTCCAAAAACCTCATTCTTGCGGCTGGGGGCTGGACCGGCGCTCTGGGTGCCATGCTCGGTGTGAACCTTCCGGTCCAAGGCGCCCCGTTGCAGATGATCGTGACCGAAACCGCACCACAACTTGCGCCCTGTTTGCTCGCCCATGCTGACCGGCATCTGACGATGAAGCAGGCTTCGGTTGGCAACATCATCATTGGGGGCGCCTGGTCAGCAGGCACCGACAAGGGCACTGGGCGCACGCGCATCCTGCGCCAAAGCCTTGAGGGCAATTTGTGGGTCGCAGAAAGGGTG
The DNA here is from genome assembly GCA_039814945.1 of Pseudomonadota bacterium. GTDB lineage: Bacteria > Pseudomonadota > Alphaproteobacteria > Rhizobiales > MH13 > MH13. Next base: position 62,457 of record JBCCAF010000013.1, on the reverse strand, counting down.
GTGCCTGACCTTGCGGGCCTGCATATGCTGCGATCTTGGGCTGCGATGAACGTTGATATCGACGGGGCCCCAATGGTCGGTCCGCTGCCTGGGCTTCCAGGCGCGGTGGTTGTTGCTGGGGCCAACGGCTACACGCTTGGGCCGCTGCTTGGGCAGGTTGCGGCGCAATCCATCATCAACGGTACGTTGCCGGCCGCCTATCGACGCTTTTCACCCGAACGCTTTGCCTAACGTGACGGTCTTCATACGCGCGAACAATCGCGCGCTCAATCACTCCATTTGAAAGGAAAAATCATGGAAACGCTTAAAGTTACAGCCGCAGGTTTCGCATTCTCAGGCCATTTTGAAAGCGAGCTTGCGCCCAAAACGGTGGCCGCCTTTCGCGCTCAAATGCCGTATGTGAGCCAGATTGTGCATGTGCGCTGGAGCGGCGAGGGCGTATGGGTTCCGCTTGGCGATACTGATTTTGGCGTGGAGTATGAGAACCACACCAGCCATCCCGCGCCCGGACACATCATCCTTTACCCGGGCGGTATCAGCGAGACTGAGATTTTGCTCGCTTATGGCGGTGTGGATTTCTCCTCCAAAATGGGGCAGCTGGCCGGCAATCATTTCATCACGCTCACCGGTGGGTTGGAGAATTTGCCTGAAGTGGGCCGTCGAGTGCTTTGGGATGGAGCGCAACCTATTCGTTTTGAACTGGACTGACGATGTATTGGGTCTGGACGGTGAGAGATAAACTGTGCTCGAAGACCACACTTACATGCCTTTGAATGGCGTGAAAGTTGTGAGATTGTACACACATGGTCATCGAGAACGCGACAGGTGAGGCCACACTCGCCCCAGATTCACGCACGCAAGAACAAGCGCAGGACACACCCACGTCTGATCCGGCAAACCAGAAGAAGACAGCATCATCTGCCGGTGGGCTCAATCTATCGACGCTGACCTACAAGTCGGTCTCAGAGATGATTTACCACTCCCGCTTGCGTGGGGGTGAAGTGATTGTCGAACAACGGTTGGCCGAGGCGCTCGGCGTTTCGCGAACGCCGCTGCGCGAAGCTTTGCAACGGCTTGAAGGAGAAGGGCTTGTTTGCAAGGTCGCCAACCGTTCGTATGTGGTGCGCAAAGTTGGCCTTCAAGAGTATCTTGAGAGCCTGAAGGTTCGAGAAATTCTGGAGCCTGAGGCTGCCGCGATGGCCATTGGCCGCATCGCGCCATCCACGTTTCGCACCGTGCGTACTGAGCTTGAACAGCTGCAGGACGCCACGCTGTATCATACCGATTCCCATTGGATATCGGACGATAATCTGCACACCATGTTCGCCAATGCTTGCGCCAATACGGTTTTGGCGCAGACCATTCAAGAGTTACGCACGACGACCCGCTTGTTCGAGAGCGACCGTTTGGCTGACCGTGTGATCCCAGATTCGCAAGAGCATCTTGAAATTCTCAAAGCGCTGGAAGCTGAAGATCCGCGGGCTGCCCGCCGCGCTGTGCGAGCGCATATTCGCTCATTGATGCGCTATGCCACTAAACTGCTTCGCTGAGATCGTTTCTGTTCACATTGAACAGCCGTGCAGGCGTTTGGCTGATTGCTAGAACGAGGATATCTACAGGAACACCGCAGGCTTCAAGTAAAAGAACAAAACCACGCAAGCCTTCGACTGGCGGTGGCAGCAGAAACACCCCGCAGTCGCTGGAAAGCACGAGTCTGTCCGGTCCAGCAGCCAATGCCAGTGCCGCCATCTGTGGCGCAGTGACGCGCGGTATGGTGTGCGTCTCGCTGTCGACCTGTGTCAGGCCCGCCTCTGTGGCATGACTGACAAAGAAGAATGAGAGTTCCACCACAGCGCCCGCAGCGACAAGGGCGCGAACCTCGTCGGGTTCATACGCGTTAGCAGGCACAAGAACCTTTTTGATGCCTGCAACAATTGCGGCCTCAACCACACGAAGGGCCTCATTGGCGCTCAGATGCCCGGTGTTCAAAACGACATCGGCCTGTGCCACCAGGTCGAAGATCCCGAGCAAGGGGTCGGGCAATGGGCCTTGTTTGGGAATGGCAAGGCAAGCCTCAATATGTGCTGGTGAGCGGCCTTCGGAGCGTGCGACATACTCCGTATGATGTGTCGGTAACGAGATAAACCGTGCGCCTTGCGCAGGTCCATAGCCGCTTCCTAGTGCAGCCTTCACCGCTTCCGGCGTGAGACCACCGGCAGGCGGCTCCATGATCAATCCACCAAACACATCCAGCCGCATATCCGGCCGTGCGCGGCGTATCAGAGCAGCCAGAACGGCTGAGTTTCAGAAATTGTCCATCAGGCCTAGGCCAGCCATGCCAGCGGCTTCAGCTTGATCGGCAGCTTGCAGCGCGTCCAGGCGGCGAGCGTTCAAGTGTGGACATGCGTGCACATGGCCATCAACCGCGCCGCGCAGAAAGTCTCCCTGGGCGTCTAGGCTGGTCATAGGGATATCTGTGCTGGCATCAGTGGCGCAGAATCTTGGCAGTGAAATCGCGCAGCCGATCTGTCTGCGGATTGTCAAACACTTGGTCAGGTGGGCCAGCCTCCAACACGCTGCCCTGATCCATGAAAACCACACGGCTCGCCACTTCCCGCACGAACGCCATCTCGTGGCTAACGATCAGCATTGTCATGCCTTCATCGGCCAGAAGCCGAATGGTATCGAGCACCTCTGTCACAAGCTCTGGATCAAGCGCGGACGTCACTTCATCAAGCAATAGAATATCGGGCTTGAGTGCCAGAGCTCGTGCAATGGCAACGCGCTGTTGCTGACCACCGGAAAGCTCATCAGGATAGGCACCGAGCTTGTTGCCCAGGCCGACCTTGTCCAAAAGCTCGGCGGCCAGAGCTTCGACATCCTTGCGCGCGCGTTTTTTCACGATATCCGGCGCGATGGTAACGTTCCGCAGCGCGGTCATGTTCTGAAACAGATTGTATTGCTGGAAGACAATGGCAAACCTGTCACGGGCCTGACGCAGTGAGTTGCGATCTCCATAGTCAATGGAATGGCCGTCGATTTGGATGCCACCAGTATGCGGTCGCAAGAGCCCGACCAGCGTGCGCAGCAATGTGGATTTGCCTGATCCAGAGGGGCCGATCAGAGCGGCGATTTCGCCTTTCTCGATCGACAGATGCGCATTTTTCAACACATCCAGCTTGGCATAACCTGCCGAGATGCCATCAACAGTGAGGTAGGCCATTCTCTTCCTTACTCGCGTTTGGCGATGGCCGCCAGACAGCCTGCCATCTGCCAGCGCGTGGATGCGTTGCCGCTACGCCCATCAGCGCTGCCTTCAACATTTCCTATCGACAACACGGTTCGCGGTGCATCGGACATTTGCCGCTTTGCGCTTGCGCGTTGACCCAAAACCTGCGTACTTTGCCTTGAGATATTGTGCAACCATTGTATGCAATTTGTATCATAAGTGCCAGAAGGATCTTGCTATGACTGACCCTAAGAACCCAGGTAAATCGGCGACATTGACGCGCCGCGCCACATTTGGCCTCGCCGCTGGGGCGGCCGCTATCCCTGTTGTTGCGGCTACTTCAGTGACACCTGCATCAGCTCGACCATTGGAAGACGTGCTCTCTAGCGAGACCCTTCGGGTCGGTATCAATCCCACTCTGGTGCCGTTCGGCGTGTTCAATGATCGCAACCAGATTGATGGGTTCGACTATGATATCGCAGTGGAACTGGCGCGGCTGATGAATGTCGAACTCGAGGTGGTTCAGGTCGGCAGTCCCGACCGCATTCCATTCCTCCAGGCTGATCGTATCGACATCGTGCTGGGTGCGATCACCCGCACGGTGGCTCGCGCACTGGTGATTGACTACACCATCCCACTGCACACCCAGACCGTCGCTGTGCTAACAAAAGAGGAAACGGCAGTGCCGATCAATGCGCTGGGGGACCTCAACAATCCCGACGTGCGCCTTGTTCAAGTGCGCGGCACCATCGGCGTTCCGTGGATTGAGGCCAATGCTCCAGAAGCTCAGCTGACACTGCTCGACAATTATCCCGATACATTCCGTGCCATGCAGCAGGGCCGTGCGGATGCGATGGTTGATGTGATCGAGTCGGTTGTCATCCCGATGCAGGATGTCGAAGGGGTAGAGTGGAAGATCCTAGATGAGACAATCAGCAACACATGGGTTGGTGTCGGCGTTCAAAAAGGCAACCACACACTGCGCGATTTCTTGAACATTGCTCTGTTCGAGATGCACCAAAATGGCTTTGTCGATGCGACATGGGAAAAATGGTTCGGTGTACCGATGCAAACACCGGTACCCCTGAACCCGATTTTCTAGGCCGCCTAACACTCAATTGTTCTGACTCAACCAACCATGTGACGCGAAGGCTGGTGTAAATGCCAGCCTTCGCCGGAGCTACGCATGCAGCTGCAATATGGGCAGATTGTCCAATACATTCCCGATCTTCTTGCAGGGGCGGTCATTGCGCTTGAAATCGCGGTCATCGCCTTCGTTTTGGGCGCATTGATGGGTTTGTTTGGTGCCGCTGTTCTAACCTACGGCAACAAGCCATCGCGCATTTTGGTGCGCATGTATGTCAGCTTCTTCACCAACACGCCGCAACTGGTGCAAATCTTCTTCCTATTTTTCGCGCTGCCCGAGTTCGGCATTCTTCTGAGCCCCTATCAGGCGGTCCTTCTTGGTATGACGATCAATGCCAGTGCGTATCTAACGGAAATTCAGCGCGCCGGTTTCCAGTCCATTCAAAAAGCCGAAGTTGAGGCGGCCGAGACGCTTGGCTTTTCCCGTGTGCAACTGGTCTGGCACGTGATCGCACCGCACATTGTGCGTGCGCTCTATCCGGCGCTCTCCAATCACTACATCCTGATGACGCTTGGCACATCAATGGCCGCGATCTTTGGCGTGGAAGAGGTCACGGGCAGAGCCCTCAATGCCAATGCGATCAGCTTCCGCTCCTTTGAAATTTTCTCCATCACGGCGCTGATCTACATCGGACTCACCATCATCGCCTCGATCTTGCTCTACGCCGTTGGGCGTTGGTTGTTCCGCGTCAAAGTGAAGGCGTTCTAGGATGGGGGCGCTCGAACAGCTTTTGGAAGAAGCGCCACGTTTCTTCACCTATTGGAACATCATCTTTTTGGCCGACGCGGCTAAGAACACGCTGATGGTATCCTTCTTCGGCTGCCTTATCGGTTATATCGTCGGTTTTGTGATCGCCACATTCCGCGTTATCCGCGTCAATCCCATTCCACCGCTACGAGCGCTTTTCATCCTCTACACAGAGACCGTTCGGCGCATTCCATTTCTTGTGCTTCTCTTATGTGTCTTTTTTGCCTTCCAGCTTTCTGGAGCTGAGACCTCTCTCTTTGTCATTGCCACGACAGCCGTTGCGCTGCGCATGTCGGCCTTGGCGGCAGAGAACATTCGGGCTGGTTACGAGTCCATCAACCCGCTGCAATGGGAAGCGGCTCTCGCAATGAACATGACGCCACTCTCAACGCTGGTGCGGGTCATCCTGCCGCAAGCATGGCGCGTCATTCTTCCGCCCTCGACCATCCACACCGTCAGCATGATCAAGGAAACCTCACTGATCTCGCAGATCGGGTTCTTGGAACTCACCTTTGCCGCACGCATGCTGAACCAGCGAGGGTTCTCTGCACTCATCTGTTTTGGCACGATATTGGTGCTCTACTTCGTTATCTCCTGGTCCTTCGCTCGTGTCGGACGCTACGCCGAGAAGCGGTTGGTGCACGAGGCTCGCAAGCCCAACACCCAAACTGAGGCTCAAACCGTCTTGAAGCAGCAGGGCGGCGTATTGTGACAGGAAAACGTAAGATCACAGATCATCGAGTAAGCGTCACCATAACGGTCGATGACGTGCCTTTAAGCGTTCCACGTGGCGAGCCGTTGGCAACTGCTCTGTGGTGCGAGGGTCACCTCTGCTTGCGTCATAGCCCCAATGCCGGAGCCCCGCGTGGTGCGTTCTGTTTTATGGGTGTCTGCCAGGAGTGCAGCATAGAGGTTGATGGACATCTGGTTCAAACCTGCCTGACCCCGGCGCAAGAGGGCATGACAGTGCGGCTAAAGGGGGCGCCCTGATGGCTCCAACTTTGACCGATCTTATTGTTGTTGGAGCTGGACCGGCGGGCGCAAATGCGGCGATCACGGCCTGTGCTCATGGCGTCGATGTGCATCTGTTTGATGAAGCGCCAAAGGCCGGTGGACAGGTATGGCGTGCGCCGGTCGATGATCTTCCCGAAGGCAACACGCCCGAGGCGCATGAAGGGTCGGCGTTGCGCGATTGCTTGGCGGTAAGTGGCGTGACGGTTCACAACGGCCAGCGTGTTTGGTCAACGTTGATCAAGTCCGATGGTGAGTTCCAGGTCGATAGCCTTGGTCCCGAGGGCCCCATGACGGTGCAAGCGCCACGTCTTGTTGCCGCCACTGGTGCGTATGAACGGATTGTGCCTTTCAAAGGCTGGACACTGCCCGGCGTGATGGGCCTTGCCGCGGCAACCGTCCTTTTGAAGTCCCATGGTGTTGTGCCGGGCGAACGCCCCGTGATCGCGGGCGCTGGACCACTGCTCTTGGCGGTTGCCGCCGGCATGCTGGATGCTGGCGTTAAACCTCTCGCCATCATCGATCTTGATAGCCGCGTTGATTGGCTGATGCGCCTGCCAGCGCTTCTGACACGTCCAAATCTTGCTGCACGCGGTGCTGGATGGGTAGCCCGTGTGCGCAAGGCGGGCGTGCCGATACTGCACCGCCACGCTGTACGTGCGGTCGACGGGCACGACCAAATGACGCGCGTTACTGTTTCACCCGTGGATGCATCAGGGGCCTTTATCGAGGGTAACGACAAGCATTTTGATGCCGATGCCTTGGTGGTTGGTCATGGGCTAACGCCTGGTGGTGACATTCCGCGCCTTCTTGGTGCCCGGATGCAGCATGACGCCTTGCGTGGTGGATATGTGCCCCAGATGGATGTGTTTGGCCGCACAAGCATCAATGGCTTGTTTGCCATTGGCGATGGCGCTGGAATTCGTGGGGTCGATGCGGCCGTCACGGCAGGACAGGCCTGCGGTTTGGTCGTAGCTCACGAGGCAGACCGGTTGGACACGATCAGGTTCGAGCGCGAGGTGGCCCCGCTTCGCAAAGCTTGCAACCGACAGAACCGTTTCTCTGATGCTATCGGCGGTGCTATGGCCCTGCGCTCAGGGCAAGTTGCAAGTGTGCCTAAGAGCGCCATTGTTTGCCGCTGCGAGGATGTCACCCGTGGTGAGATCGAGGCTGCTGGTGATGCAGGAGCGAGCGATGTCAATCAGCTCAAGCATTTCACCCGCACCGGCATGGGTCCATGCCAGGGAAGAATGTGCGGAGAGGTCGCCGCGAGTTTGCTTGCGCAGCATCTGGGTGTTGAGCGCCACGCCGTTGGCTCCTTCACCGCACGTCCGCCACTGCGCCCGGTGGCGATGGGCGAACTGACGGGCAGCTTTTCGTACGACGACATTCCCATACCGGAGCCAGCACCGCTATGACGCGCGCCCTATGAGCCATGTACATGATCTTGCGGTGATCGGCGGCGGCCTGCATGGAGCCACAGTTGCATTGTTTGCCGCACGCGGCGGCATGGATGTCGCACTGCTTGAAAGAGGCGCGCTCTGCAGGGAAGCCTCTGGCGTTAATGCAGGCACTTTGACCATGCAGATGACCCGTGTGGTGCTGATCCCGTATGCACTTGAAGGTCATCGCATGTGGGCCAATGCGCCCGATTGGCTTGGCCATGATGTTGGGGTGCGAGTTTGTGATGGGCTGTCGCTGGCCTTTACGGAAACCGAAGAGGCGCTACTGTCCAAACGCGCGGCCCTGCGTCGAGAGGCTGGTGCTCCCATTGACCTTATCGGGGCAAAGAAAGCCAAAGAGATCGAGCCCGGTCTGGGCGAGGGTGTGCGACTGGCCGGGCATTGCGCCGTTGATGGTTACGCCAACGCCTATCTAACGGGTCTGGCCTATCGCAAGGCACTGTTGGAAGCCGGTGTCACGCTGTATGAGAACCGCGCCGCGACGGGTCTGGTGAGCGAACATCCTGGGTTCACTGTAAGCACCGCGACAGAGCCGCTCAAGGCCCGCAGGATCGTCCTGGCAGGCGGCGTATGGCTGGAAGCCATGCTTGTGTGGTTGGGCGTCAAGCTGCCGATCAAGACCTTGATCAACCAACTCGCCGTGACTGAGCGGCTGGCGCCCGTGATGCGCACTGTCGTCGGCATTGCAAGCGGGCTTTTGTCTCTCAAACAGTTCCCTCATGGCACGGTGGTTGTTGGCGGTGGTTGGCAAGCGCTTGGTGATCGAGAAACGGGAACTGGCACGCTGATCCCTGACCGGGTCATCGGCAATGCGCGGCTTGCTATCCATGCTATCCCTGCGCTTGCCAAGGCACGTTTGGTACGCGCCTGGACGGGCTTTGAGGCCGAAACCGCCGATGCCATGCCGATTGCCGGACCTGTGCCCGGCATTGATGACGCGTTTGTCTGCGGCTCCATTCATTCCGGTTACACGAGCGGACCTTACATCGCCAAGCTGTTGGCAGACCAGATTTTGGGCCTGCAACCAGCCATGCCGCTGTTTCCGATGGATCGTCTGCTCGTTTCTCAGTCTCAAACAGTCGGGAATGCTGCATGAGCCAGACACTTCACGCACGGCTCGGCGGTATTCACGCTGCCACCATTGTGCCCATGAAGCCTGATTTCACCATCGATGAGGCGACTTTGGTAGCCCACTTGCAGTGGGTCACCAGCACCCCGGGCATCAAAGGTGTGCTCATCAATGGTCATGCCGGCGAGAATTTTGTTCTTACGTCGGCAGAGAAGCGCCGTGTTGTTGAACTGACACGGCAGAGCGTTCCACCGGACTGTCTGATTTGCAGTGGTATCAACAACGAATCCAGCTTGGAAGCGGCCAAGGAAGCCGCCGCAGCGGAGGCCGCTGGAGCCGACATGCTGTTGGTGTTTCCGCCGAACAGCTTTGCCCTTGCGCAGGACCCTCGCTGCGCCGCTCTTCACCAGGCCCATGTCCGTGATGCCTGCTCATTGCCGCTGCTTGTCTATGGTGCGGCGTTGAATGCTGGCGCTATGTCGTATCCACCCGAAACACTGCTGCAATTGACCCAAGATGATCGCGTTGTTGGCATAAAGGATGGCAGCTGGGAGGTGGCGGCCTATGAAGCCAATTGGCGGCTTTTTGAAAACCGACGCGACACATTTGCCGTGCTGGGTTCGGGCGATGAGCATCTGTTGGCCACCTATATGGTTGGCACACATGGTAGTCAGGTCAGTCTTGCTGCCCTTGCCCCGGCCTTGATCGTTGCTCTTTACGACGCCGCCATGACCAAGAACTGGGATAGGGCCCGTGCGCTGCACGATCAGGTCTATCCGCTAGCGCGTGCGATCTATCGCGACGCCCCGGGAGGACGCGCCACGGCGCGTATCAAAGGAGCGCTCCAGCATCTTGGGCATTTGCAAAGCGACGCCGTACGGCCACCCCAGCCAGCTCTGGATAGCCATGAGCATCAGATAATCGAGCAGGCCTTGCTGGCAGCAGGCCTTCTGACGTGACCAACACAAACCTCTGAGGACAACCAATGGCGCATTATGACCTTGCTATACGCGGCGGAATGGTCGTGACCGCAGGCGACAGCGTTCGTGCAGATGTTGGCATTCGCGATGGCCGTATCGTAGCGCTGGGCGATGCCATCACCGGAGCGGCGCGCGAGGTAGACGCCAGCGGCTTGTTGGTGATGCCCGGCGGTATCGATAGCCATGTGCATATCGAACAGCCGTCTGGCCCCGGCATCGTGATGGCTGATGATTTTGAATCCGCCACCCGGGCCGCGCTGGCCGGTGGCAACACGTTTGTCATGCCATTTGCCTTGCAAGAACGCGGCAAGAGCCTGCGCGCTGCGGTGGAGGGCTATAAGGCAAGTGCCGAAGGACGCTGCCACATCGACACGGCATTTCACCTGATTATTTCCGATCCCACGCCACAGGTGCTTGGTCAGGAACTGCCCGCATTGGTGAAGGACGGGTACACCTCGTTCAAGGTCTTTATGACCTATGACGATCTGGTGCTCAGCGACCGGGAACTGCTCGAAGTGTTTGATGTAGCACGCCGCGAACGCGCTTTGGTCATGGTCCATTGCGAGGGCTATGATGCCATTCGCTTCATGACTGAACGGCTGGAGAAGGCAGGGCAGACTGAGCCTTACTATCACGGTGCATCAAGACCGCAGGTCGTGGAGCGCGAGGCGGCGCATCGCGCCATCAGCCACGCCCAGCTTGTCGATGTGCCGATCATGATCGTCCATGTCTCAGGTCGTGAGGCGATGGAGCAGGTGAAGTGGGCGCAGGACCGTGGTTTCAAGGTTTATGGAGAGACATGCACCCAGTACATCACGCTGACCGAAGACGATATGAAGGGCCTCAACATGGATATGAGTGGCTCAAAATACGTCTGCTCACCACCGCCACGCGATAAAGCCAGCCAAGAGGCAATTTGGGAAGGCATTCAGCAGGGTGTGTTCCAAACTTTCTCGTCCGACCACTGCCCGTTCCGCTTTGAAGGCGCAGATGGCAAGCAAAACCCCAAAGCAAAGACGTCATTCCGCTGGGTGCCCAATGGTATTCCTGGTGTCGAGACGCGGTTGCCGGTGTTCTTTTCAGAAGGTGTTTCGAAGGGGCGCATCACGGCCGAACAATTCGTTGCACTCACGAGCACCAACCACGCTCGCATGTACGGGCTTTATCCGCGCAAAGGTTCCATTGTTGTTGGCTTTGATGCGGATATCACGCTGTGGGATCCCTCGCGCAAGGAAACGATCCGTCAGGAAAATCTTCAGCACGGTGCAGACTACACACCGTGGGAAGGTTTTGAGGTTACCGGTTGGCCTGTCATGGTGATCGCCAATGGCAAGATAGCAATGGATGGCGGCAAGATACTGACGGAGCCAGGTCAAGGACGGGTGTTGGAGCGCGATATCTCGCCTTTCGCTGCTGCCTGAGCCAAAAAGGCAATACCCGCTGGCGCAGGCCGAGACCCCATCTGCTCCAAGAGGTGGGAAGCCGCTCCAACGAGGGGTTGGCGCGAAACTTGCTCTTTCTAGCCCAGATAAAGTTCCCCAAGCCACATCTGCAGGAGACACTCGATTATGGCTTCACCCAGCACCGCAACAGTTTCGTTAAGGCAGGCGACCGCCAAATCGCTGCCGGTTATTGATCTGTCAGGTTTTGGTAGAGGGGACAGCGCGCGAGACGCAATCGTGGCGCAGGCTTTGCGGGATGCCTGCGAGGACAAGGGCTTTTTCTACGTCGTTGGCCATGGTGTGCGATTAGACCTGATTGAAGCATTGCGCACGCAGGCAGAAGCCTTCTTTGCCAAGCCCTTGGCACAAAAGGAGGCCGTCTCCAAAGATCTCTCAGCATGCAATCGTGGATATGAACGTCTGGCTGCACAGACGCTAGAAAAAGATGGGTCGCCGGACCAAAAAGAGGGTTACTACATCGGTGTTGAGGTGCCGGAAGCCGACCCGCGGGTTGTGGCGGGAAAATTCAATCACGGCCCCAATCAATGGCCTGCCGAGATGCCCGCGTTCCGGCAGGTGGCGGACGAGTACTTTGAAACAATGGCCATCTTCGGCACGCAGCTCATGGAAGCGATGGCGCTTTCACTGGATCTGCCCCGTGACTATTTTTCAGGCTATACCGCCGATCCGATGTGCACATTGCGGCTGTTGCACTATCCACCTCAGCGGCCAAACGCTGAGCCCGATGAGAAAGGCTGTGGCGCTCACACCGATTTCGGTGGTCTGACGCTGCTCTGGCAGGATGGGGTTGGCGGTCTTGAGGTTTTTGACGAGGATGGTTGGATCTCCGCCCCACCGATAGAAGGTGCGTTCAACGTCAATCTGGGCGACATGATCCAGCGCTGGACCAACGGGCGCTACCGCTCAACGATGCATCGCGTGATCAATCGCTCTGGGCGCGAGCGCTATTCCATCCCGTTCTTTTACACCGGCAACCCAGATCATGAAGTACGCTGCATCGAGACGTGCCTGGAGCCTGGGCAAACCCCGGTTCACCCACCAATCACGGTCTCCCAGCACCTGCAGGACATGTACAAACGAACCTACGCTTAAACCGCGCAACTCCCGGAGATAAGCTCATGATACCGGTTCTCAACTTTCAGGATTTTCCCAACGGCGACAAACAGCGCTTTGTTGATGACGTTGGTCAGGCCTGTCGTCAAACTGGCTTCATGCTGCTAGCCGGCCACGGCGTGGATAAGCAACTCATCGACCGTGTTTTTGGCTATGCACAACAGTTCTTCGCGCTCAACCTTGCAGAAAAGAACCGCCTTTCGATCGCTAACTCCAAGCATGACCGGGGGTATGCGGCGGTCGGTTCGGAAAAGCTGGACGAAAAGAGCGGTCTCATCGACCAAAAAGAGGCGTTTAATGTCGGTGCGGACCTTACTCCCGATGATCTGCGGGTGCTGACGGGCATGCCCTATCGCGGCGTGAACCAATGGCCGGCAGGCATGGAAGAGTTTCGCGCAACGCTGATGGAGTATTATGATGCCATGGCGGGGCTGGCTGTAGAGTTGCACCGCGCCATCGCGCTCGATCTTGGGCTAGAGGAAACGCACTTCCACCCCTATCTAGATGATCCCATCGCCATCCTACGCTTGCTACGCTACCCCGCATCGCGTGGCGTGAACGGTGACATTGGCGCGGGTGCGCACTCCGATTACGGATCCATTACGCTCCTCATGACCGATGGCACGGCTGGCCTTCAGGTTAAGCCACGCGGATCGGATGAATGGGTGGATGTGCCCCATGTGGAGAATGCGTTTGTGGTCAACCTTGGTGACCTGCTGATGCGCTGGACGAACGATGTCTATGTTTCCACGCGGCACCGAGTGATCCCTCCGGCGCGTGAGCGTTACTCGTTGGCCTTCTTTTTTCAGCCCAACCCAGATGTGCTGGTTGAGGCATTGCCCGGTACCGGGGAAGCGCATTACCCGGCGATCACATCAGCCGATTACCTTACCCAGCGCTTGACGGCCACGTACGCTTAGACGTTGTAGAGCCGGTCCATGGTCGCCTGATGATCCGCAAGAGCTTTGTCCAGATCGAACGTGGTGAATGTGCCGTCTTCGACGACTTGAACGCCGTTGATAAACGAGTGATCCACTTTGAACGGCCCGCACCAGATGAGGGCGGCGAGGGGATCGCGCTGCGAACCCGACAGTCCCAGATGATCGCGCTTGATGGCGATAAAGTCCGCGCTCATGCCCGGCGCGATCTGGCCGATATCATCTCGGCCCAAAAGCTTGGCCCCATGGCGGGTGGCCATTCCTAACGCTTCGCGGGCTGACAACGCTTGCGGCGAACCGGCAAAGCCACCACGTCCACCAGGTTTTTCCGACAAGTAACGCGTCGGCGCGACCCGTTGTAGCGAGATGCCAAGCCTTGCCTCCAGGAACAGATTGCCTGTGTCATTGGACGCCGAACCGTCCACACCAAAACCCACCGTCACGCCGGCATCAAGCATCTCGCGTGCGCGCATGATCCCGGAGCCGCACCGCATATGGGCAGACGGACAATAAGTGGCTCCGGTCCCGGTATCGGCGAAAAGTTTGATCTCGCGGTCGTTGAGGAAGATGGCGTGCGCAAACCACACATCATTGCCCATCCATCCCACGCTTTCGCAGAACTCAATCGCGCGCATACCGTAGATCTCGGTGCAATAGGTCTCTTCGTCCAGCGTCTCGGCGATATGCGTGTGCAGTCGCACGCCTTGGTGCTGGCGCGCCAACTGGGCCGCCTCTTTCATCAAACCATCGGTCACCGAAAAGGGCGAACACGGCGCCAGGATGATGCGATTCATCGCGTGGCGTGACATGTCGTGATATTGATGAATTAGGCGCTCAGAGTCCTTCAGGATCGCCTCTTCATCCTCCACGCAATTGTCCGGCGGCAGACCACCTTGGCTCTTACCACGCGACATGGCTCCGCGCGAGGCGTGGAAGCGCATGCCGATCTCCCGGGCTGCATCAATGGTGCTATCGAGCGTGCAATCGTTGGGCAGAATGTAAAGGTGGTCGGAAGCCGTTGTGCAGCCGGACATGATCAGCTCAGCCATCGCGATCTTGGCTGACACCTTCACTGCTGCGTCGTCCATCTGTGCCCAAATCGGGTAGAGCGTGGTGAGCCAGGTGAACAGCACATCGTCCTGCACCATACAACGCGTCATGTTCTGATACATATGATGGTGGGTGTTGATCATCCCCGGCATCACCACATGGCCGGACCAATCGATCACGCGGTCAGCATCAGCAGCCTCACCCGCCAATTCTTCGGTCGTGCCGACCTTCTCAATCACATTGCCGCGCACCAGGATCGCGCCGTCAGCGATCTCTCGCGCACCATCATCAAAGGTGCCCAAGACATCGATGTTCTTGATGAAAAGTGAGGCATTTTCGGCAGGTGTCACGGCAATTGGCCTTTCAAGTGAACAGATTTTAGGCGATGCATGCCCGCCTGACCGTTGCCTGGAAAAATCGAGAATGCCAATCTGATAGGCATGATGAAGTATTATGCAAATGCTCGCAAGGGCATCGCTTGTCGTTTGGAAAATCGGGTGTGATGGAACACCAAACACTGGTCTTCGATGGTGCCTTGGAGCCAGATGTATTTCTGGCGTTTTGTGCGCACCGTGCCCAACGATTGTCGATTGACCATGAGGTGCTGGGGCACTCGCCAGCGCAGGTTGAAGTCGCCTTGCGCGGTCACGCAACCCTTATCGATATGTTTGAAATGGCGTGCAGCCTTGGACCAGAAGGCAGCGTTGTCGTTTCCACGTCCAGGAGCGCCGCATGAACGCGCCCGTCGCGGTTGCTCTGTCACGCGATGTGCCACCAAACACCTCAATTGGTGTGCGTGTGGAGGATACCGAATATGTCGTTTGGCGGGACGCGAACGGCACGGCTCATATTTGGGAAGATCGCTGCCCCCATCGCGGCATGAAGTTATCGCTTGGCTTTGTACGTGGTGACCGGATCGCTTGCCTCTACCATGGTTGGGAATATGGCACCGATGGCCGCTGCCAGAAGATACCCGCCCATCCAGAACTGCCAGTGCCCGACAGCATCACCGTGGGTACTTTTGGTACGGTCGAAAGTGGAGGGGTGATTTGGTTGGCAACCAACGCCTCCACAGTCGACGAAGCCCCCTTGCATCCAGTGCGCAGCATGATGGTGGAAGCCGATGTCAAAGACGTGGAAGCGCCTGACGGCACGCATGTTTTCATCCAACCGGTCAGCGCTGGCCGGACCATGCTGCACATCTGTGTGGAGGATGCCACACATGCTGAATCTGCCTATCTCTGGGCGTTGGGCTTGCGGATCGCGCTTGAGGCAGCCACCTGATGAGCGTGCCGGTGCTTTACGATTTTGCCCTTGATGTGCGCTGCTATGCGGTGCGGCTCGGCGCAAGCTTGATGAAGCGAGAGATCACCATCCGCGATGTGGACGTTGTCCCTGGCGCAGAACACCTCTCAGCTGAGATGCTGACGCTCAACCCAAAAGGCAGCGTGCCCGTGCTGGTCGATGGTGACATGGTCCTCACCGAACCAGCGGCGATCCTGACTTATCTGGCCAAAGGGGCACCGTGGGAGCCAACAACGCTGACTGCCATAGACTGGCTGGTCGTTGCCAGCGAGGCGCTTACCACTTTTAACATAGCGCGCCGGGCCGCACTTTTTAGCCAACCGGGCACGCAGGATTTCGATGGCATCGCGCACGGCACGCGCCAGTCCAAAGCGAAGCTGCGGCAGATGGAAGACCAGCTGAGCCTTGGTAGGCTGCGCGGTCACAGTTTTGTGGCGGGCGGTTTGCCAGGCATCGCAGATATGCTGGCGTTTCCAGTTTTTGCCCAATCGCGCGATTTGCGCATTGAACCAGAAGCCTATCCAGCCCTGCGCTTGTGGGCCCGCCACATGCGCGTTTTGCCAGGGTTCATCGGCATGCCCGGTGTGCCGGATTATCACTGATGCTGATCATCGCTCCTGACAAACTGGAAAAAGCCTATGACGTGATCATCGTCGGCGCTGGCTCTGGTGGGTGTGTGGTTGCGCGGCGTTTGATCGATCAAACGGATGCTCGGGTGCTTTTGGTCGAGGCGGGGCAGGCGGACTATCATGCCGCGCCGTTACGCGATCCAACCGCCTGGATACCGCTGGCGGGCGGCGACTATGATTGGGGCCATTCCTACGCGCCCAACCCGCGGCTGAACAACCGCCGCATTCCGATTCCCCGCGGCAAAGTGCTTGGTGGGTCCAGCGCGATCAACGCGATGATGTGGTACCGCGGCCACCCCAATGATTATAACCGCTGGGACGTGCCCGGCTGGGCATGGGACGATTGCCTGCCCGCTTTCAAGCGCTGTGAAACCTGGGAAGAGGGAGCAAGCGACCTTCGCGGTGGCGTTGGCCCGTTGCGCATCAACCGATCCCCCAATCCCCATCCCGTGGCTTTGGCGCTGATCGAAGGCATGGCCGAGCTTGGTTACGCGAAGCTGGATGACCCAAACGGGCCCTCCAACGATGGTGTTGGCCTTGCCAATTACAACATTGACGCAGGCAAGCGCTGGTCGAGTGCCACGGGGTATCTAGAGCCCGTGCTCGACCATCCCAATCTGACTGTAATCACTGGCGCGAGAGCGCAAAAGCTGATCATCGAACATGATAAAGCGGTTGCGATTGATCTAATCGTTGGCGGGGAACCTGTGCGGGTTGAGGCATCCTCGTACATTGTGCTTGCTGCCGGTGCGTTTGAAACACCACGTTTGCTGACGCTCTCCGGTCTGGCCGATGAACGTGATCTGCAACGTTTGGGCATCGGCATGCAGGTGCATCTGCCGGGCGTCGGCCAGAACCTACAAGATCATCCGTTGCTGCGAGCGATCAATTTCCGCGGCAAAGAGCCCTCCGGCCCGACCCGCGATAATGGTGGCGGGGCGATTGCCAATGTGCGCTCGCATCCGGGGCTTACACGGCCCGATGTGCACATGCTGCCCATTCAGCAAGCTTCTGGTGGGCCAAACTTGCGACAAGCCTACGACACGTCTGGCGACGTGTTTGCGCTTGCGCCTGGTGTGATGGACACAAAGAGCATCGGCTCGCTCACCGTCACCGGTGATAGTCCCGACGATCCGCTAATCATCGACCCCAACTATTTCGATCACCCCGATGATTGGGACGCCATGCGCTTCGGTGTGCGGTTGGCACGCGATGTGGCGCGTACGAAGGCATTCGAGGACATCTATGATGGGCTTGTCGCGCCAGCCTCGCTCGAAACCGATGATGAGATCGATGATTTCATCCGCCTTGCCTGTGCAACGTTTTTCCACTGCTGCGGCACGGCAAAAATGGGTCGGGCAGACGACCCGATGGCGGTCGTCGATGCTCGCCTGAAAGTCCATGGCATCGACGGCTTGATGGTTGCTGATACGTCGATCATCCCAACCATACCCACCTGTAACACGCACGCGCCTGTCACCATGATCGGCGAGCGAGCCGCAGAATTCCTGATAGACGACCTCGCCCGGTATGGGTTTTGCAGCGCGTCCGCTGAAGCCCAATCGGAGCCTGCATGAGCGCCACCCAGATACTCACCAGTGATACAATCCTCACCATGGATGCCGAAAATTCGGTCATTCTGGATGGTGCGATCGTCATTGAGGAGCAGAAAGTAGCCGCCATCGGCCCGCGCAAAGATGTGTTGAAAAACCATCCCGGCGCACCGATCAAACAGATGGGCGATGCCCTTTTGATGCCCGGCCTTATCAATGCACATGCGCATTCAGGCATGTTGCGAGGCACGGCGGAACATCTTCCGGTTTGGGAGTGGCTGACAACACACATCAACCCCATGCACAAGGTGTTGAATGCGCAAGAGGCGCGGGCGGCAAGCCGACTCTGTTACGCCGAAAGCTTGCTCGGCGGCACAACCACCATTGTGGATATGTGGCGTTACATGGACGGCAGCTGCAAGGTCGCCCGTGACTTGGGCAACCGCCTGATTGCCGTGCCCTATGTCGGCGCGCACCCTGACTATGATTATTTCGAGAGCCTCGACGACAACGAGGCGCTGCTCGACAACTGGCAGGGCGGCGCTGATGGGCGCGTTCGGGTTTGGGTTGGGCTGGAGCACCCTTTCTACACCAATGAAGCTGGCTGGACGCGCGCCGTCGATATGGCGAACCGCTACAGGACAGGCATCAACACCCATTGCTCCGAAGCGCAAATTGAGGTGAACGAGTTTCACACGCGTTACGGCAAAGCCCCGGTGATGGCCCTGGCCGATTTCGGCTTTTTCGACACGCCGCTTGCGCTACTGGCTCACGCTGTTTGGCTCTCCGAAGACGAAATCGCCTTCATCGCCGACAAACCCGCCAGCGTTTCGCACAACCCTATTTCCAACATGAAACTTGCCAGTGGCATTGCCTCGGTTGAGGCGATGCGTGCAGCAGGCATCCCATGTGGTCTCGGCACCGATGGTGAGAAAGAGAACAACAATTTTGATATGTTTGAGGAGTTGAAGGCTGCGTCGCTCATGGCCAAGCTGCGCGACCATGATGCTGCCGCGCTCGACAGCTGGCAGGTGCTAAAAATGGGCACCTGTGAGGGGGCGTGTGCCATTGGCCTTGCTGATCAGATCGGCTCTCTCGAAGTTGGCAAGCAGGCCGACATTATAGCGGTCGCCACCGACACACCGCGCATGACGCCTTTCTTTGCTGACGGCCCTTACTTCAACCTTCAGCACAATTTGGTGCATGCGGTTAAGGGATCAGACGTGCGTATGACGATGGTCGCCGGTCAGATCGTGGCCGAAAACGGCAAGCTCACCAACGACGACATGGCTGACATTTTGGCGGAGGTTCGCGCGCTTGCGCCCGGTCTGTTTGCGCGCCGCGCAGCTTTTCTGGAAGAACACCGCATCGGCACCGTTCAATGGGTGGCAGGGTAGGGGAACCGATGGCCAAAACGACCGATCCTGTCGCGCTGAACCAGTGGTATGCTGTCGCTTCGCGCGAGGAGGTAAAGACCAAGCCTTATCGCACGCGCCTGCTGGGACAGGACATTGTTTTGCTGGAGACTGACGATGGTGTCGAAGCCCGCGAGGTGCTCGCAGAGGATCATGGCCCCAAGCTCCCGGTGCAAGAAAAGTTTGGCTGCCTCTGGACCACGCTTGGCCAGCCCAACGCGCCAATCTTCGACATTGTTGAGAGCGAGGAGCCAGGTCGCCGTTACGTTCCTTGCGGCTGGCTCAACCTACGTGCCTCCGGTTTGCGCATCGTGGAAAACTTCCTCGATATGGCGCACTTTCCCTTCGTTCACACCGACATTTTGGGGTCTGAACCGCATACCGATGTGCCCAAATATGAATTCGAGATCCGCCGCGATGTGGACGAGGTTTGGGCAACCAACTGCACGTTCTTTCAACCGCAGGTCACCGCTGGCAGCGAAGGCGCGTTTGCCCAGCTCACCTATCGCGTGCCGACACCCTTCACGGTGATGCTCTACCGCGTCAGCCCGTCTGATCCGTCGCGCTTGGATGCCATTGCCGCTTTCATCCAGCCGATGGAGGAGGACTTCTGTCGGGCCATCCCGGTGATGTATTTGGTCGATCCGGATAGCAGCCACACAGCGCTCTTGAAGTTCGAGCAGGTGATCTTTGCGCAGGACAAGATCATCGTGGAGAACCAGCGCCCGATCCTGCTGCCGCTGCATGCTGGCGATGAAATCCCGACGCGCGCCGATGGTTCGTCAATCGCTTATCGCCGGTGGTTAAAAGAAAAAGGGTTGACCTACGGCACCACCAGCCAGCCGAAGGTGGCCGCTTGATGCAGCTTGTTCGGCCCTCATCCATAAGCGATGCCGCAGAAGCGCTTGCTGCGCCTGGTGCCCAGGCGATAGCGGGAGGGACCGCACTGCAACTGACCTGGGAAGCGGGCGCGAAGAAGCCAAATACGTTGGTTGACCTATCCTCACTGCCCGACCTTAACGGCGTGAACGAGCAAAGAGACACCATTCATATCGGTGCGCTAACGCCCTTATCAGCGCTCATGCAAAACGCTTTGATTGTCGGGCATCTGCCTTTGCTGGCCCGCGCGACGCGTGATGTTGCCGGGCCATCAGTGCGCACGATGGGCACGATGGGTGGACAAATTGGCTGGGGCGTTGGTTGTTTATTGCCAGCGCTGCTGGCTCTTGATGCACGGGTGATCCTCGCGGGCGAGGGGGGGGATCGCGCTAAGCCATTGTCAGAGTATCTGGCTGATTGCAGCCGTGCGCTCATGTTGGCAGCTCATGTACCCAAGCAAACGTCACCATACTGGCTGTGGCAGAAGGTCGGGCTGCGCGCGGCCTTCACGCCAGGGGTTATCGCGGTTGCTGGTGTTTGGGCGCAGCAGGACGGACCGTACACCGACCTGCGCCTTGCTGCGGGCTCTGGTGCGACGCCTCCTCAGCGGCTGATGGCCATCGAAGAAGCTCTCAACGGAAGGTCAAGCGCCGAGGTAAATGAGTCGACGATCGCGCAGGCGATCCAGGCTCCCGATGATGCCCTGCGCACAGGCGCTTACCGCAAGCGCGTTGGAGCAGCGGCGCTGGCCGCTGGACTTCGTGGCCTGCCAATGGCGACTGAAAAAACAGAGGGTCGACTGCCAATACCCGTGCCCGCGCCACAGGGCGAGCGCGCGCTGTCGCGTGAGGCCGCCAATGGCGATTGGCACATACGATCGGATCTGGATGACAAGCTAAACGGTGCGCCAGTCTTCCTCACGGATTCTCGCAGTGAAGGTATGCTGGTCGGGGCTATCTTGCGGACACCCTATCCGCATGCAAGGCTGCTCTCCATCGACACCAGCAGGGCCGAAGCTTTGTCCGGCG
The DNA here is from genome assembly GCA_039814945.1 of Pseudomonadota bacterium. Classification (GTDB taxonomy): domain Bacteria; phylum Pseudomonadota; class Alphaproteobacteria; order Rhizobiales; family MH13; genus MH13. The sequence continues at coordinate 41,438 of JBCCAF010000013.1, read as the reverse complement.
TCCACGCTGTGGTCACCCACAAAGACGTGCCGGGCCTCAACGCGTTCGGCATTGTCGTTCAAGACCAACCAGCGCTTTGCAGTGACGTGGCCCGCTATGAAGGTGACCCTGTCGCTGCCGTGGCTGCCGACACCAAAGAGATCGCCGAAGCCGCCCTCGATCTGATCGTGGTGGACTATGAACCGCTGCCGATTGTCAGCGATCCCATCATAGCCCTAACGCCAGATGCGCCACCGCTGCATGAGGGTGGCAACCTGCGAAAGACAGTCGAGCAGCAAACAGGCGATGTGGAGGCTGCGTTCGCAAAAGCCGCCCATATTGTCGAAGACGTCTATATCACGCCGCGCCAGATGCACGGCTTCATGGAAACTGAAGGTGGCGTGGTCGAGCCTGCCGATGATGGTGGGATCATCGTGCGCGTTGGTGGACAGCATGGCGGGCGGGACCGCATCCAGTTGTCGCGCATTCTGGGCTTGCCTGAGGAGAAGATTGAGGTTGTCACATCACCGATTGGCGGTGGTTTTGGCGGCAAAGACGAACTGACTGTTCAGCCAGCGCTGGCGCTCCTTGCGATGAAGGCCAAGCGCGCGGTGCGACTTCAGCTTTCGCGTTCAGAATCGGTGAAAGCTGGCACCAAGCGCAACGCGTTTCAAATCCGCCTGAAAACCGCCTGCGATAAGCAGGGGAAGCTCCTCTCCCAGCAGGTGGATGCCATTGCCGATGGGGGTGCCTATGCAAGCCTTAGCCTTGGCGTGATCGAGACCGCGATGGAACATGCCTGTGGCCCCTATATCGTGCCCAACATTGACGCGCGTGGACGCTTGGTTTCCACCAACAACAGCACATGTGGAGCGTTTCGTGGCTTTGGCTGCAACGAGATGACGTTTGCGGTTGAAAGCCAGATAGAACGACTAGCGCAGATGGTCGGTATCGATGCGGTGACGATGCGGCGGCAGAACATCCGCCAGCCTGGCATGCCTGGCTCTTTAGGGCAGAAGGTTGCGCCGACCGAGCTCTTGTCAGCCATGCTTGATAGCGCAGCGGCGAGCCCGCTTTGGTCCCTGCCACGAGGCTTGTCCAAGGACGGCCAAAGCTGGGTCGGGACCGGTATGGCGCTTTGCTACCAGGGCAACGGGCTTGGCACCTTGCCAGAGGACGAGGGTGAGATTGAACTGGCGCTCGCTGCCGATGGCAAGATCGAAGCGCGCTACGGCCTGGATGAAATGGGCCAGGGCTTGATCCCCGCCGTCGCCTCGGCGGTTTCCAGTGCGCTTGATGTGTCCCGCGACGATATTCGTGTGGTTTTTGGCGACACCCGCGCGACACCCGACAGCGGCTCCACCACAGCTTCGCGTGGCACCTACATTGTATGGAAGGGCGCCCGACTGACCGCGCCCGGTTTCAGGCAGGCTTTGTTGCAGGCTGCGGCAGCAAAGCTTCAGCACACGCCAGATCAACTGACGTTGGTGCCCGGCGGCGTTGGCGAGGCCGGCACCAATTCTGGTCAACCGTTGATCACTTTCGGCAAACTGGCAGATCAATTGGCGCCTGAACAAAGACCCGTTGAGCGGCAGTTCTGCGCCTACCCAAAGACCGACTACACAAAAGGCAATGCGCGCTTTTTGTTTATCTCGGGCGTCACGCTGGCGCGCGTCGCGGTGGATCGCATCACCGGCATGGTGCGCGTGCTGGATATGGCGCAACACTCGGCCTCGGGGCCGGTGCTCGACATTGCGTCCTACCTTGGCCAGATGGAGGGCGCTGCCAGCCAGGGCATGGGCATGACGTTGACCGAGCACGTGCCGATGGATGAGGGCCACGCCGTCACCGGCAACTTCGACACCTACATCATGCCTTCGATGGCGGATCGACCAAGTGCCATCAACACTTACGCGTTGGATGAGCTGGACGAAGGTGACCCTTACGGTCCGCGTGGCGTGGGGGAGCTTGGCATTACAGGCTCTGCGCCTGCTATTGGCAACGCCGTTGCGTGCGCTCTGAGCTTGCGGGCCGATACGGTTTGGCCCAACCATTTGCCGCTGTCGCCCGAAACGCTTCTCAACCTAATGGAGGCTTGATGCTCGACAGGCCAATAGCCGACGCTTTGACCATATCTTTCGCGCTGAACGGTGAAACCGTCACTGTAGCCGTTGGTACAGAAACGCGCCTTGCCGACCTCCTGCGTGAGCAATTGTTTTTGACCGGCACCAAGGTCGGTTGCTCTATCGGTCGGTGTGGGGCGTGCAGCGTGTTGGTCGATGGTGTGGCGCAAAACGCCTGTCTGCTGTTCGCTTGGCAGGTGGATGGCAAAACACTGACAACCATTGAGGGCATAGATCGGATCGCAGTGGCGGCCCATGTGAAAGCTGGTTTGCGCGAGGAGTCAGGGTTCCAGTGCGGCTATTGTGCGCCGGGTTTTGTGGTCGCGCTGGTATCGTTCCTGACGGCCAATCCAACCGCTGATGACGAGGCGGTGATTGCAGCGCTTGAAGGCAACGTATGCCGTTGCACAGGCTACCATTCCATCGTGCGCGGTGCGTTGAATGCCGCCGCGCGGGTGCGTGATGCCCATGGTGGTGGGAGTCCGTCCGCATGACCATCCATTTCACCCGCACCACCCCCCATACAGATCAAGCCAAGGCGTTTCTCGCCGGTGGTCCCAAGCAGCTGCTGATCGATGGCGATTGGACAGATGCATGGAGTGGCGAAACCTTTGAAACGCGAGACCCGGCAACGCTCCGCACGCTTGCGCACCTCTCAAAGGGATCAGCCACAGATGCTGACAAGGCGGTCGTAAGTGCGAGGGCCTCATTTGAGGACCAACGCTGGCGGAGCATGACGCCATCGGCACGTGGCAAGGTGATTTGGAAGATCGGCGAGTTGATCGACCAGCACGCCGAGGCGCTGGCCGAACTTGAGACGTTGGATCAGGGCAAGGTTTGGGGCACGAGCCGCTTTGCTGAGATCCCCGCCAGCGCAGAGCAGTTTCGTTATTTCGCGGGGTTTGCGACCAAAATCTCGGGTCAAACCATCACGCCCTCCATCACCTATCAACCAGCAGGCAAGCAGATCGCGGCGCACACGCTGCGCGAACCTGTGGGTGTTGTGGCTGCGATCACGCCGTGGAACTCTCCTTTGTTGATGGCAGCCATGAAGCTGGCTCCTGCGTTGGCGGCTGGCTGTTCGGTGGTTCTGAAACCCGCCGAAGACACCTCTCTCACCGCGCTTTATCTAGGCAACCTTCTCCTCGAAGCTGGCATCCCTCCTGGCGTGGCGAACATCGTCACCGGCTTTGGTCATGATCTGGGTGTGTGTCTAGCCGAGCATCCCGACGTCGATAAGCTGGCCTTCACCGGCTCCACTGCGACGGGCCGCAAATTGATTGAAGCTGCCGCAGGGAACCTCAAAAAACTCACCCTCGAGCTTGGCGGTAAATCGCCCTTTATCGTGCTGGATGATGCCGATATCGATGCGGCGTTGGATGGTGCCATGCGCGGTGTTTTCGCCAATGGCGGGCAGGTCTGCGTCTCTGGTTCACGGATTTATGTGGGACGGCCAATCTTTGATCGGTTTGTCGACAGGCTGGCCGAGCAGACCGCTGACATGCAGCTTGGGCACGGGCTGGATCAAGGCACTCAAATGGGCCCACTCATCAATCCGGCGCACGCTGCCAAAGTGGCTGACTATGTAAGCGGCTCAGCCAAGGACGGTGCATCGGTCATCACAGGCGGCGGGCTGGACGGCCCGCACAACAGCTTCGTGCGCCCTGCGGTGATCGTGAACCCAAAAGCCGACAGTGCCCTAATGCGTAAAGAGGTTTTTGGCCCCGTCGCGGCAGTATGTGCCTTCGACGAGATCGATGATGTGCTGCGCCAGGCCAACGACACGCGTTACGGGTTGGCGGCAAGCGTCTGGACGCAAAACCTTTCACACGCGTATCGGCTGTCAGCTAGTATCAAAGCGGGCACCGTTTGGATCAACGGTCACTCCTACTTCTCGCCCGAGTTACCAAAAGGTGGTTGGAAAGAATCCGGTTGGGGCGTTGAAAACAATGCTGAGGGCCTGGACAATTATCTCCAGACTAAGACTGTGTGCACGATCTACTAGCGTTCTGATCGATGCGTCTAATTGCTTCCCACCCAAAAGCCCTCATGTACCACGGCGCTTTCATCAGAAAGCAGAGGGCCGACCACGTCCACTTTGCGCTGGCCAGCCTCAAAAACTGTCTTACAGGGCAAATCCATGGTGAGGTTCTCAGGGTCCGGTCCGATAAGGTCTTTGAGGGCGCGCTCTGTCATCCCGTGCACCACACGGCCAACGCCTGCCCAGTAAACAGAGCCAGCACACATCGCACAGGGTTCGGCGCTGGTGTACATGCTGCATGTGCGCAAGAAATTGGTGTCGTAGGTTTTCGAAGCCTCTGTCATCAGATTGCGCTCAGCATGTCCAGTGGCATCACCTTTGGTTCCGCCCGTGTTCATGGCCTCCAAAAGAACCTTGCCATCAGCATCCGCCAACAGCGCACCAAAAGGGTGGTCACCGCGTTCGCGCGATTGCTTGGCAAGTTCAATGGTGTGGCGGATCAGTTCTTCGTCGCGCTCAGGTGAAATTGGCATGTGATAGCTCACTGAATGGATGTCTCGACCCCAATTGCATAGCATGTGGGCATTCACGTAGCATGCCTATTTAGCAAGCAAAATGATTGTAAGTTCGACAGCTGTTGAATGCTATTGAGGCGTTGAAGCGCCAATTGCACCTGCGCGCGCACCGCTACCCGTGGTTTCATTATCAATGAGTAGAAGCGGTCAGGTGGATCAGCTCGTTAGAGAAGAGCTGTAGATCGGGACATTGCTCGGCCTTCCTACCCCACTGCTTGGCGACACGCCGAGCGGCGATGGAGCCGAGTCCGCATGCTGTTTCTCCTCTCCTCCCACCCGGCTTATCGATGCGCGCCTGCAGGTGCGCATGATGCGAGAAGCCCCCGTTATCCGGTCGATCGACCAGCGCTGCACATTGCGTGGCGCCGGACCACACAATGTGTGCGGCTGGGAAAGGAAAAGATATGAGCTTTAAATCACTCTCCACCGCCTTGTTTGGCGGTATCGCGCTAGCAGCCACGGCAACATCCGCGCATGCGCTTGATGAAGTCACGTTCCAGTTGGATTGGCTGCCAGGCGGCGACAAGTCCCCCATTTACGTGTGCATTGAACAAGGCTTCTGTGAGGAAGCTGGCATCGAAGTTAGCATCGAAGGTGGTCGTGGCTCGTCAGAAGCTGTCACCAAACTGGCCACTGGCATCTCCGATGTTGGTACGGCCGGTCTTGGCGCGTTGATGGCCGCCGCAGTGACCGAAGATGTGCCAGTAACGGCTGTCATGTCCTACTTCAACCAGGGGCCACACGCGTTCTACACGCTGGAAGGCAATGGCATTGAAACGGTCGAAGATGTTCGCGGCATGACCATCGCCACGTCACCCTTTACCTCTTCAAACGTATACCTGCCGCTGATCCTGGCCGACATGGGCATGACCGAAGAGGACATCGTCCTTAACAAAATGGACCCAGGCGCGCTTGGGCCAACGCTGATGACAGGGCAAGCTGACGCCATCATCGCTTGGGTGGTTGATGTAACCCGCTACACCACACAAGCTGAGGAAGCTGGCAAAGACATTGTGGTCATTCCCTGGTCGACCGCTGGCCTTGATCTCTACTCCGCCTCTGTCATGGCGAACGACACATTCCTTGCCGAACGGCCAGATGTGGCGCGACGCTTCCTTGAAGCCTATCAGCGCTCGGTCATCTTCGCCTCAGAAAACCCAACCGCCGCGGCTGAAGCTGTTGTATCCGTAGTCCCAGAGCTTGACGTGGCATCCATCGAAGGTGGTGTGAACGATGCTATGCTGCTGGTCTTCAACGAGGTCACAGAAGCAGATGGTTTGGGCGTGTTTGAGCCTGGCCGTTTGGCGTCCACATGGGCACGCGTGGCAGCCGCGCAGGGCTTTGACGCTGACGCGTTGGACCCTGAGACGATTGTTGATCGCTCCTTCATGCCCACGAACTAGTTCGTCAAAAAGGCACGAAGACATGCCAAATACCGCCGCGATTGCGTTTGAGAATGTTGGCCAAGTGTTCACCACGGACACCGGCCCGCTGGAAGCGCTTCGCGGCGTTACCGCCAACATCGCACGGCATGAATTTGTCGCTGTTCTTGGCCCGTCAGGTTGCGGGAAGTCCACGCTCCTGCGCCTGACATCCGGCCTGTTAAAACCCACGTCCGGCAGTGTGAAGGTCTTTGATCTGGAGGTCGCCGATCCACGTGATGACATCGGCATCGTCTTCCAGAAACCGACTTTGCTGCCCTGGGCCAACACCATCGACAATGTGCTCTTTCCGCTAAAACACTGCGGTGGATTTGTCTCCAAAGCCGAGCGTGAGCGGGCCCACGATTTGGTCAAGATGGTGGGGCTGGAAGGCTTTGAAACCCGCCTGCCGAATGAGCTTTCTGGCGGCATGCAGCAACGCGTCGGCATAGCCCGCGCTCTGCTGATGGATCCGGACATTCTGCTGATGGACGAGCCGTTTTCCGCGCTTGATGCCCTGACCCGCGAGGACATGGGCTTTGAGCTTTTGCGCATCTGGCAGGAGCGCCCGAAGACGGTTCTCTTTATCACCCACTCCATTGCCGAAGCCGTGCTGCTGGCTGACCGCGTGATCGTGATGACAGATCGACCCGGTGGCATATTGGAAGACTTGAAGGTGCCGTTGGACCGCCCGCGCACCATTGAAACCACGACATCAAAGGTGATGCATGAGTTTGCAGGATATCTCCGCAGCCTCCTCCTCAAGCGCGCAGCCTGAGGAACCTGAAGCGATCACCAAACAACCCACTGCAGTATCGTCAGTGAAGGTGCCTCTCATCCGCCAGATGATGGCCGTGCCGGGTTTGCTACCAGGCCTGACGATTATTGGCTTGCTGGTTATCTGGGAGCTTGCAACGCGCATCTTCGCGATCCCAAGCTTCATTCTGCCAGCGCCGACACGCATTGGAGGCGCGATTGACGCTGTGCCCGCCGATCGATGGTTTGAGCACGTCTGGGCGACCTTGCGCGTTGCGATGATCGGCTATGTCATTTCTATCTGTATTGCGTTGCCGGTAGCGATAGCGCTCACGCGCTCTAAAGTGGTATCAGCGTGTCTGTACCCACTGCTTGTGGTCATCCAGTCCACGCCCGTTGTGGCCATTGCGCCAATCATCATCGTGATACTCGGCTCGGGCGATGCGCCACGGGTCACCATCACGTTCCTCATTACCTTTTTCCCGCTGGTCGTCTCCATGACCACGGGCATGATGGCAACACCGCGTGAGCTGATCGAACTCTCCCAAAGCCTCAAGGCACCGGCTTGGCGCGAGTTCACACAGATCCGCATACCCTATGCGATTCCCTATATTTTCTCAGGCCTCAAAATTTCCATCACGCTGGCTGTTATTGGTGCTGTGGTCGCTGAGTTTGTCGCGTCGTCGCAGGGTCTGGGGTTCTTCATCCAGTTCTCAACGTCGAACTTCAAACTGCCACAAGCTTGGTTGGGCTTGGGCTTTTTGGTCCTGATGTCGCTGACACTGTTCAATTTGGTGGTGCTTGTTCAGCGCATCTTCTTCCCTTGGTCCATGCCCAAGGATGAGCGGTGACAAGCTTTGTTATCCAAGGTGCCGAAGGCATTCTCACCGGCCGGTTGGGCGAGGCCGCGCGAACCAGCGGGTCCATCCGCGTACGCGATGGTAAGATCGCCGCGATCGGTAATCTAACGCCCGAGCCCGGCGAGGAGATCGTGGATGCAGGCGGCTGCGTGGTGACACCCGGCTTGGTCAACAGCCATCATCATCTGTTTCAAAGCGTCCTTAAAAGCGTGCCGGAAGGCATGAACGAGCCGCTCACACCGTGGTTGAGGCTGGTGCCTTACTCCTATTGGGACACGCTGGATGCGCAGGTTATGCAGGCAGGCGTGATGTTGGGTATGGCAGAACTGGCTTTGTCTGGCGCAACAACCATCGCCGACCATCACTACTTTTATTCCGATCGCTTCGATTTCGATCCCTCCACGATTCTCTGCGAAACAGCGCAGCGCTTTGGTGTGCGGTTCATGCTGGGGCGTGGTGGTGCGACGAAGGCGCGGGCGTTTGATGCCCCCGATATGGTGCCGCTGCCGACAGAGACCTATGACGATATGGTGCAGGCAGTGCAGGCTGACGTGAGCCGTTGGCATGACCCTGCGCCTGACGCGATGATGAAGGTCGCGTTCGCGCCGACAACGCCCACCTACTCCCTGCGTGAAGGTGAGCTGAAAGAGCTTGCCCAGGCCACACGGGCCATGGGCGTTCGGCTCCATTCTCACCTGTCGGAAAACCAAGGTTATGTGGACTACACGCTAGAGCATTATGGCAAGCGACCTGTCCATTGGCTTGCTGAGCATGACTGGTTGGGGCCTAACGTTTGGTTCGCCCATTTGGTCGATTGCGATGAGAGTGAAGTGCGCATGCTTGCCGAAACCGGCACCGGCGTGGCGCATTGCGTGCAGGCCAATGCCAGGCTTGGCTCCGGCGTTGCCCCTGCCGACCTGCTGCACAGGCTCGGCGGCACAGTTTCTATCGGCGTCGATGGCGCAGCGGCGAATGAAGCCGCCGATATGATCTCTGCTCTTTATGCCACCTTCTGCACGCACCGCATCACCAAAGGAGTCGAGGCCGTTGATGCGGAAACCTGCCTGCATTGGGCGACAGCAGGCGGCGCCAAGGTTCTGGGTTTTGAAAGCATCGGCACCTTGGACGTCGGCAAAGACGCCGACATCGCGATTTTTGATCTGTCAGCGCCGCGTTATCTCGGACACCATGATCGGCTCCTTGGCCCAATTGTTGCTGGCGGCCAAGGCCATGTGCGCCACTCGTTTGTGAAGGGCAAACCGCTTGTGGTGGATGGCGTATTGCCCTTCCTCGATATGGATCAGCTTTCACACGACTGCTTTCAAGCGGTCGAAACCATCAAAGCGCGACGCCAAGTTAAGGCGCAAAGCTAAGCACTAGGAGACCAGCCAACCCAGATCACGATCAGGAGTAGAAGCAGGCAGCGCGCGGCAAAATTGCCAGCGTACAGGTCATTGCTCCGTTTGACTTATCCCCGCCCGACTGGCGGACAAATCAATCAACCCTGATGGAGACAACAATGTCCAATGCAGCCGATTACTCCCTCAAAGAACTCAACAAAGAAACCGCCATTGGTGGTGTCGGTCTGGAAGTGGAGCGCTCCGTTCCGCGGATCGATCTGACCGACTTTGATGACCGCAAATTCGATATCACTGAGCAACTTTGGGAAGCGGCCACCGACACAGGCTTCTTCCAGCTGGTCAATCACGGTGTACCGATCCACCTGATCGATGATGCTTTTCTGCAATCAAAGCACTTCTTCGACCTGCCGCAGGAGGTAAAGGCGCAATACCCCATGGCGCGCGGCACCAACTCCGGCTGGGAATACAAGGCGCAGGTGCGCCCCTCGACCGGCACCGCCGACCAAAAGGAAAGTTATCAAGTCACCATTTCGCGCATGGACGAACTTGGCCTTTGGCCGACGCCGGAAGAATTGGCTGGCTTCAAAGCCTCAATGCTCACGTTCGAACGGGCAAATTGGGGCGTGGCTATGAAGGTGCTCGGATGCTTTGCTGATAAGCTCGGCATGCCAGCTGATTTCTTCACCACCGCCCACGATCCTATGAAGCCAACCTACCAGTCCACCGTGCGATTGATCCACTATCTGGCGATGAAAGATGCCAAGCAGGAAGATTACAAATATTGGCGGGCGGGCGCGCACAGCGACTACAACTGCCTGACGCTTCTGCATCAACGGACCGGCCAGGGCGGTCTGCAGGTTGCACCCGGCAAAGATCAGGTGGAGGGCCTCGCTTGGACCGAAGTGGAACCACTGGACGGCATCATCACTTGCAACATTGGCGACATGCTGATGCGTTGGTCTGATGATCTGTTGCAGTCGACGCTGCACCGCGTGCGTATGCCCAAACCTGGTGAATATGACGGTCCGCGCTACTCCATCGCGTTCTTCGCGCAGGCGAACAAAGACGCCATGATTGTCGGGCCCCAGGAGAAGTATGAGCCAATGAGCGCTGGCGACTATATGCAAATGCGCCTGTCGGCGAACTTCGACAAAAAGGAAGCTTAACCCGCAGCGGACTTGCTTGCCATTGGCTTGTGACGGCGATTGCCATGGTGTGCCTGTAAGGTTCGCCAGTCGTGATCGCCGTCGCTTCCCTCAAGCTCTACCCTGTTCAGGGTGAATCCAATCGGGCGAAGCGACGCGAAAGAGCAGCTTGCAGCCTGCGTCACGAAACGTTCACACGTCCGTCGCAAATGTTTTAACAGCACAGCCTAGCGTGCCGCCTCGCGAGGAGGCGACGACCGTCTCCTGTCGACGAACGGAGATTCCTATGTCGCTCAAAACTATTCTGGCCGCTGGTCTGCTGACCGGCGCGCTGGTCACACCGGCCATGGCCCAAACCGAAATCACTCTCTGGCACGCCATGGGCGGACAGCTTGGTGAGTCCGTCAATGCGCTGGCCACCGAGTTCAATGCCAGCCAGGATGATTATGTCATCACTCCAATCTTCAAAGGCACTTACGAAGAGACGTTGACAGCAGGCATCGCCGCTTTCCGCGCTGGCGAACAGCCCAACATCATCCAGGTGTTTGACGCTGGCGCCGCCACCGTTATCGGCGCCGCTGGCGCTGTTGTCCCGGTGGAAGACCTGCTGGCCGACAACGACATCGCCTTTGACATCAACGACTACATTCCAGGCGTACGCTACTTCTACGCCGACGCCGATGGCAAAATGATCGGCATGCCGTTCAACTCCTCCACGCCAATCATGTACTTCAACGAAGATGCTCTGGAAGCCGCTGGTGTGACGCCGCCAACAACGTGGGAAGAGTTCCAGGACGTAACTGGCCCAGCTTTGCTTGAAGCGGGTTATGTGCCGCTTGCTCAGTCGCACCTGCCATGGATTTTCACCGAGAACTTTTTCTCTCGCCACAACATTCAGTTCGCAACCAACAACAATGGTTACGATGGCGGCGAAACCGAAATCCTGGTCAATCATCCAGCCATCAAAGCGCATTTCACCGCGCTGACCGAGTGGCAGGAAGAAGGCCTGTTTGAATGGTACGGCACTGGCTGGGGCGACAACCAAACGCGCTTCGAAACTGCCGAAGTTGCCATGTGGCTCGGTTCGTCAGGTTCCTTTGGTGGCCTTCAACAGACTGTGGACTTCCCGTTTTCTGCAACGATGCTGCCATACTGGGAAGCTGTGACCGAAGAACCAACCCAGACCTTTATCGGTGGCGCTGCCCTTTTCGCGATGTCTGGCATGGCTGATGAAGAAAACGCTGCAACCGCTGCGTTCTTCGACTTCCTCGCTTCCTCCGATGCACAGTATATGTGGCACCGCGACACCGGTTATGTGCCCATCACCCAGGCCGCCTACGAAGTTGCCGAAGCTGATGGTCACTATGAGCGTTTCCCTGCCGCTGAAGTTGGCATCCAGCAGCTTTCTTTGGAAAGTGGCGAGTGGACACGTGGCTATCGCATGGGCTTCTACGTGCAGATCCGTGACGTGATGAACCGCGAATATGGCCGCATCCTCACCGGTGAAACCGATGTGGAAACAGCGTTTGCGACCATCGAAGAAGAAGCCAACCAGCTTCTCTCGCGCTTCGCCCGCACTCAGTAACAATCCATCATAGCGTTTGGGCCGCCTGTACTTCATTTTGTAGGCGGCCCATCCGCATGTTCTGCCCAAAAGTGCCCGGAGCATTTCATGAAACGAGCAGGCTTTGCCCATCCTTGGCTTCCAGTCTTTTTGCTGGTGCCACAGTTGGCCATCATCATGGTCTTCTTCTACTGGCCTGCTGGCTACGCGATCCAATCCTCATTTTATCTGCAAGACCCGTTTGGTTTCGGCTCCACATTCGTCGGTCTTGAGAATTACAGTGATATTCTTGCCTCGCGCGAATACCGCCGCGTCGCCTGGTTCACCGTTATCTACACCCTGCTGGTGACCTTCTTCTCCCTGGCGATTGCGCTTCTGTTGGCCGTGAAGGCCGACAATGTTCTGCGCGGAGCGAAAACCTACCGCACCTTACTCATGTGGGTGTACGCAGTGGCGCCGCCTGTGGCAGGTTTGATGGGTGTCATGTTGTTCGACCAGAGCACTGGCAGCCTGACAGCTCTTTTCCAGTCTTTCGGCTGGGACTATCGCCTGGGCGTTAACTACAACGACACAGCTGTTGCTATGGTTGTGGTGGCCGTCTGGAAACAGGTTCCGGTCAATTTCATCTTCTTCTTATCAGGCCTGCAATCCATTCCGCGCTCGGTTCGTGAAGCCGCTCTGATCGATAATCGATCTGCGTCTGGACGCTTCTGGGATGTTATCTTCCCGCTGCTTGCGCCAACGGCATTTTTCCTGCTGATCATAAACATCACCTATGCCCTGTTCGACACCTTTGGCGTCATTGACACGCTGGTGAAAGGCGAGCCTGGCAACAACCCGATGACGCTTGTCTACAAGGTATTCATCGACGGTTTCCGCGGCAATGACCTTGGCGGTTCTTCGGCTCAGTCTGTCATTTTGATGGTGTTGGTCCTTGCACTCACCGTGTTCCAGTTCCGCCTTATGGAACGCCGAATCCATTACACGTAGGGGGGCAACGATATGGCTGACATCACATCCACCCAAACAGTTGCCGCACCTGCCGTTAAAGCTCCGGCTAGCCGCATCAAATGGGGCGTCGTTGGCGACCATGCCGTGTTGATCGTCGGCTCGCTGTTCATGGTGCTGCCGGTGTTCCTCACATTCATGACGTCCACCCATGACCAGCTGACGATCCACCGCGACGGCATGCAGTGGTGGTTTGGCGATGAGCTGGTGAACAACTACCGCGATGCGTTGTTTGAAAAAGGTGGTTTCACCGACAGTGTTGATGGCCTGGGCATGCTGATGAACTCGCTCATCCTGGGTATCGGCTTCGCCGTCGGCAAAATCATCGTCGGCATGATGGCTGCTTACGCAATCGTGTATTTCCGATTGAAGTTCGCCACACTTGCTTTCTGGGTGATCTTCACAACGCTGTTGTTGCCGCTGGAAGTGCGTATTTTGCCCTCGTACGAGGTCATCCAGGGTATGGGACTCACCAACACCTATACTGGCCTCATTGTGCCGTTGATCGCTTCGGCAACAGCGACATTCTTCTTCCGGCAGTACTTCCGTTCGGTGCCCGAAGAGTTGGTGGAAGCTGCACGCATCGACGGCGCAGGGCCGGTGAAATTTTTCATTGATGTTTTGGTGCCGCTCAGCCGCACAATGATCGCGGCCATGTTCATCATCATGTTTGTGTTCGGTTGGAACCAGTATCTTTGGCCGACACTGATCACCACCGAAGAGGGCTTTTTCACCCTGGTGCGCGGTATTCGGCAGATCATTCAAGCATTCGCTGATGGCAACGCTATCCCAGAATATGGGCAGGCCATGGCCTTGGCCATCATCGCGATGCTGCCGCCTGTGCTGATCGTCCTTTTCTTCCAAAGCTGGTTCGTTAAAGGGCTCACCGAATCCGACAAGTGATCGGTCCGATAGATAGGATAACTCGACAATGGCAGAAGTAACGCTTGAGAGCGTGCGCAAGGTTTACCCCGGTGGTGTGGAAGCGGTGAAGCCATCCAGCTTCGCAATCCCCCATGGTGAACTCGTCGTGCTTGTGGGACCATCAGGCTGCGGCAAGTCCACGCTTCTGCGCATGGTGGCTGGGCTAGAAGAAATCACCGATGGCGTGCTTTCCATCGGTGATCGCGTCGTCAACGACGTCGATCCAGCCGACCGGAACATCGCAATGGTATTCCAGAACTATGCGCTCTATCCGCATATGACGGTCGCCAAGAATATGGGTTATGGCCTGAAAAATCGCGGGCTTCCCAAGGCGGAAATCGAGCAAAAAGTTCGCGACGCCGCTAAGATGCTCAACGTGACGGAGTATCTCGACCGCCGCCCAAGCCAGCTTTCTGGTGGCCAGCGCCAGCGTGTCGCTATGGGTCGCGCTATTGTGCGCTCGCCGGAGCTGTTCCTCTTCGATGAACCACTGTCGAACCTCGACGCTAAGCTGCGCAACCAGATGCGCATTGAAATCCGTGCTCTCCAGCGTCGCCTCGGTGTGACGGCCATGTACGTGACCCACGATCAAGTCGAAGCCATGACCATGGCCGACCGGATCATTGTGCTTAACAATGGTGAGATCGAACAGATCGGCACGCCGTCGGACATTTACCACAGCCCGGCATCAACTTTTGTGGGGAGCTTCATGGGTGCCCCGCCGATGAACCTTTTGCCCGCCTCGTATAATGGCAATGGCCATGTTGCGCTAACCGATGAAATTTCCGTGCCCGTTGAAGCCAACACTGACCACGCCGGTGACGTACAACTGGGCATTCGTCCTGAAGAGGTGCAACTGTCAGACAACGGCGCGACACCCTTCCATCTCGATCTGATTGAAGAACTCGGTGCTACCCGCTTGCTGCATGGCAAGCTGGCTGGACATTCTTTCACGCTGAATGTGCCCAACACCACCACGCCGGAAAGTGATACCTTGGCGGTCGAACTGCCAGTTGAAGCGCTGCATCTGTTCCATGGCGAAACAGGCCGTCGTCTTTGACCGAACAGGTTGCGCAGCTGCCGCTCATCACCGATGCGCAGCGTGAGAGCATTCTTCAAGCGCCGCGCACAAGCGAAGCGCACCGTGAGCTAATGGCCGGGCTGCCAGCGATGAACATGCTGGAAGTGGGTGGAACCGGATCTACCTCAGCCCTCACATGGCCGGTGAGCGTTGTTGCTTGGAACCTTGAGCGCGGTCTGTTCCCGGAGGACAGTGCGGCCCACATCGCACCCTTTCGTCCGCAAGTCGTTTTGCTGTCGGAGATGGATAAGGGCATGGCGCGCACCAAGCAGCGCGATACCACCGCGGCAATGGCAGCAAAGCTTGGCATGCACCATGTTTATGGCGTTGAATTCCACGAGATGGATTTAGGCGGGCCATCCGAAAGGCAATTCTGCGATGATGATGTGAATGCGGAAGGTTGGCACGGCAATGCCATCCTGTCCGCAGCACCGTTTGAGCGGCTGCGCTTAATCCGCTTGGACGATCACGGCCATTGGTTTGTGCCAGGTGATGGAGCAGCTGATTCCGACCAACCGCGTGTTGGCGGACGCATGGCCATCGCGGCCGTCATCAAAGTCGATTATGGCGAAGCTTGCTTCGTCACAACCCATCTGGAAAGTGCAGCAGGAGTGGAGCATCGTGATCGGCAAATGCGCGTCTTGCTCGACGCGCTGGAAGATTTTGCGCCCGATATGCCTGTGATCATTGGTGGTGATCTTAACACTGGAAATCATCTGCCCGATTTTGATTGGCGCAGAGAAACTTTGTTCGAAACTGCCCGGCAAGCTGCCTATCACTGGGATGCCAACGCGCAGGGCACCACCACGCGCCCAAGCCTTATCACCCTTAATCCATCAGCGGTGATGAAGCTCGATTGGTTTGCGGCACGTGGCGTGAGCAGCAAGGACAATCGGATCGTGCCCTCAACTGACAACAATGGCCGCCCTTTCAGCGACCACGACGCTGTGACGGCAAACTTCTCACTGGCAGGTTGAGCGCTAGTGAATACCAGCCGTTAGGCCACGCACCAAGAAGCGTTGCAAAGCCAGAAAAACGAGGGTGGGCGGAACGAGCGCCATAAACACCAAGGCCATGCCAGGTCGACTTTCAATCGCAAGGCCCGCCATACCGCGCAGCAGCGTGTCGTGACCTTGGCTGGTGGTCGAAATCATGATGGGCCAAACATATTGGTTCCATCCAAGCACGAACAGGATTGCGAAAAGCGCTGCAAGCATCGGCATGGAGAGCGGCAGAACGATATCGATGAAGAACCGCAACGGCCCGGCCCCATCCAGGCGCGCCGCTTCCAGCAATTCACCGGGCATCTGTTGCAGAAACAAGCGAAACACCAAAACGCCAAGCCCGCTCGCAGCAACCGGCAAGATCATACCGGAGTAGGAGTTGAGCAGCCCCAATTCATTGACCACGGCAAAGGTGGGCAAAATACGGGTTTCAATGGGGAAGAACATGCTCAGCAGAATGATGCCGAAAATCCATTCACGCGCGGGCAAACGGAACATGACCAGCGCATAGGCAGCAAGAATAGATGCCGAGCATTTGATGGTGGCAATGCCGAGCGCCACGATGAACGAATTGCGCATCATTTCCCAGGCGGGCAGGATTGCCGTGTTCGAGCGCCCATACCACACGTCTGTGATGATTATCCAAAGTGTGCCGGGCTCAACGCCTGCTGCGAACCGCCACGCCAAAACGGCGAGCGGCCCCATCATGAAAAGAACGCCACTGATGAGGATCACGTGATCTAAAAGGCGGTTTTTTGGCAATCGGTCGATCCCTTTGCGGGCGTGTTGTACCCAGTTTACGACCTAAGAAACACAGCCATCTGAGAGTCGCTATCCTTAACGCATAGGCTGTTAGCGCTTATGACGCGTCTTGTGGAAAATTCGCCGGTACGTCAGTGCTTCAAAGATTTAGGCAAGGCGTCGAACACACCGGGTGCCGAACATAGAACCGGTCCACCTGTCCGTAGAAAAGCCTCCATAGGTGGAAAAATGGTTGCTGCGCCCACTTCTCGTGCCAGGCAAAGCCCGCCAAGGGCATCCCAGGCGTTGAGGTAGCGCTCGTAGTACGCATCCACCCGTCCATCAGCGACCATCAACAAACCGGTCGCAGCCGAACCATGACGGCGATACTCTGCGCCCAGCGCCCTCAACGCGCGATGATCGTCTAAATGGTCATCAAGGGCTGTCTGTTGGTTGGTACCCATCATAACCAAGGCTTGGCTAAGCTTATCTGTGGTTGCCGCTTGCAGTTTGCGTCCCTCGCAGAAGGCTCCGTGCCCAGCGCGTCCCCAATAAAGCAAATCACGTCCTCCATCATAAACAATGCCGAGGATGATGTCTCCGCGATGAACCAGCGCGAGGGAGACAGCCCAATCCGTGAGCCCGCGAATGAAATTGGCGGTCCCATCAATGGGATCGACCACCCACAAGGGGCCATCTGTCTCAGCGCCCCCAAACTCCTCGCCCAAAACGTGATCACCGGGAAAGGCTTGGGTCAGCTCTGTGCGGATCAGGGTTTCGGTATCGCGGTCGATGGCCGTGACGAAGTCCTGTGGCCCTTTCACCTCAACGGCGAGGTTGCCACTTTGCCATGCCACGCGCGCGGCCTTTCCAGCGCGCCGCACCAAGTCGCTCGCAAAGGCTAACCGATGTTCGATGGTGGATGGATCGAGTGGCGTGGAAGGACTGACAGGGGCGGTTGTGGCAGGATTTGATGTCAATGGGTGTTCCGCAGGACAGGGGTAACGGGAATCCGGACAACACGTCTTGGGCTGTCTGGTGAGGCTATGCGTTGTTTAAGCAAGGTGAGGACAGTTTTTGCAGTTGCCTTGGGATCTTGCCGAACGGTGCTCAAACTCGATCCAACCCACGCGGCCTGGGGTATATCATCATAGCCCATCAGGCCAACTTCATCAGGAACCGAAACCCCTGCCTGGCGCATCGCATCAAGCGCACCAAGAGCCGAGACATCATTGGGAACGAAAAGCGCCGTGCTGCCATCGCGTGGCGGCGAAGTATTGGAACCAAACAAATCGGTGGCGGCACGCAGCGCCGCTTCATAGTCAGACCCATCCATAAGGACGGTTTGAAACGCGAGGCGTCCATCACCGCAGGCTGCATGGAGGCTGTCCACACGCTCGCCCATTGCAAACGTGGTGGCTTTGGGTCTTAGCGCGATCACTGTGCTGCGCCCTTTGGCGTGCAAGGCCTCGGCAACGATGCGCCCGCCAGCCAGGTTGTCACCGATTACGTGGTCAACACGCTCCCATGCTGTTTCCGGTCTGTCGACCAAGATCAGCGGCACGTCATTTGTCGCACACCGTTCAACGATGCTTTCGTCAGGAGAGCCAGATGTGATGATGACACCTGACACTTGGTAGTCGAGCAGAAGCCGGAGGATTTGCCCCACTGGCTCGTGACGCTCAATGCAGAACAGAAGCGGGCGCAAGCCTTCGGCGACAATCGCCTTGGTTAGAGCCTCCACTTGGGCAGAGCGATGGGGGTTGTCGAGACGTGATGCGATGATGCCGACCAGGTCACTTCGCTGCCGGTTAAGGCCGCGAGCGATCTGGTTGACGCTGTAACCGATATCTTGAGCCACCTGCAGCACATGGGTGCGCAGCTCCGGCGAAATGTTACCATCATGCGCAAAAGCCCGGCTGACCGAGGCACGCGACACACCGGCTGCACGCGCCACATCATGGGATGTGACGGCTTGTTTGCGTCGTTCGCTCGCGCTCACACCCAGCCCCTATGCCTGCCCGCGTTCTCGCCAAGCATAGTCGGCCAGCAGCTTAAAGCGATCTGGCCGGTCTAGATTGACCAGATCTGGTTTATACTTGAGATAGCTGGAAAGTTCATCCCAATCATGGGTCTGAGAATAGATCATCGACTTCAAACCTAAGGATTTGCACAGCGCAATCTGATCAAGATCGTCCCGGGTTACGTCGAACTCGATAATTTGAGCGCCATAATGCGCATGGGCCTTCTCCACAGAGCCATAAAGCCAGACTGGTGCCATCAATTGCAGATCGTCTGACTGAGCCCGTAGCCATTCCAGCGCATCGATGTCAGACCCCCAGAGGAAGACACGATCTTGCATGCCGGTGGCGAGAATTTCATCAAGTATTTGGCGCGGACTGGCATATTTGATCTCAATGTAGATCCCCGCCCCAGCGTAAGGATGATCACGCGCTAAGGTGAGAATCTCAAGCAGTGTTGGCACCTTCGTTCCAGCGAACGTTTCGGAAAACCAACTGCCCGCATCCAAAGATCGCACGTCATCAAGCGTGAGATCGGTGACCAGACCCGTGCCATTGGTGGTGCGTTCCAGCGTCGCGTCATGCATGACGACGAGATGACCGTCCTTGGTCGTGCGCACATCAAGCTCAACGAAGTCGAGCCGTTGATCGAAGCAAATACGTGCAGCTTCCAGCGTGTTCTCCGGCGCAAAACTGTTCGCGCCGCGATGGCAAACAGTTGCGATGGGGAGCGAATGCCGCGCTAGTTTCAGCATTTCCGATCGGTTGGAACAGATGCCAAGAAGCGGTTTGGAACGAAGCGCTTCAGCCACTTCTGTGCGCTCTTCGTGCCAGGCAACGATAGCAGCGCCGGTGGCATGAATGGCGGCAATGAGGTCTTCGGTCAGCAAGGTGTCTGGTCGCGGTGCAGCCTTCTCCCAACACAGATGAATGATGTCGGGTTTTGCCAGCGCGGCATAGGCGAGGGGGTCTTTGTCCTTTGGCACCAAAACAGAAAGCGGCCAGTCGCAGCCCTGGTCACGCAGCGGCTTGATCCAAGTTGGGTCGAACGCACCGATGACCGCACGCTTGAAGCCTGTTTCGTTAAGAAGCTGCCATGTCGCAGGGCCGCTTTGGGCATCTTTCAACTCGATATAGAGCGCCGTACCGGTCTGCTCTGCAAGGGCAATGACCTCACTAAGGGTCGGTATCTGCTCCCCATCGGGCAGACGCGTTTGCTTCAGTGCTTTTGCGGTAGTCGAAGCGATGGGGCGAGCGTCCCCGGCCACGCGTTCCAGCGAGGCATCATGGCTGACCACAACAGTACCGCATGCGGCCAAGCGCACATCAAGCTCCCACATCTCCGCGCCCAGTTCATGCGCAATGCGAAAAGCTTTGAGCGTGTTTTCTGGCGCATAGTCCGACGCGCCACGATGGGCAATCGCCACTGGCAAAGCGTCTTCGGGCCAACCGGTCCATCCGAACCGTTGAAGAAAGTCCTTCGGGCCGCTCACAGACGCTCTCCCGTTTCGGAGAACAGAAAGACCCCTTTGCGATTGATGCCCCAGTTCACACGCTCGCCGATCTGTTTATCCGGTGTGCTGGCCTGGATGGAACGCAAACTGCCGCCGCCTGCCAATTTCAATTCATACAGCGTCTCACGCCCATGCGCTTCCAAGAACGTGATTTCACCCTCGATTGGCAGGCCGCCACTGGTTTGAATATGCTCAGGGCGCACGCCGGCTCGCACCTTCTCTTGGTTCGCAGCACCGTTGGATGGGATACGCAGCCCGCTCTCGCGATGAATGAAAGCGCCATCTTCGATGCAGCCATCCAGAAACGAAATGGGCGGGTTGCCCAAAAAGCCCGCGACAAAATCTGAGGCTGGTTGATTGTACATATCCATCGGTGCTGCGATCTGGACGATCTTGCCCTGGTCCATGATCGCGATACGGTCGCACATGGACATGGCTTCCACCTGATCATGGGTCACAAGCACCGCGGTGATACTGGTTTCACGCTGGATGCGGCGGATCTCCGAGCGCATTTCAAGGCGCAGCTTAGCATCCAGATTGGCCAGTGGTTCATCGAGCAGAAGCACATCTGGCCTGCGAATGAGCGCGCGGGCCAGTGCCACCCTTTGCTGCTGACCGCCCGACAGCTCAGCTGGCCGCCGTTTCAGATAGGGCGTGATCTGCACAAGCTCCGCCATTTCCGCAATGGCACGCTTACGGCTCGCGTTGTCATCACCGCGAACCCGCAAAGGAAAACCGATATTCTCCGCCACAGTCATATGCGGATAAAGCGCATAAGACTGGAAGACGACGCCAACCGCGCGTTCTTGGCTGGATGTATCGGTTACATCGTCTTGCCCAAAGTAAAGCCGTCCACCATCGATGCGATGGATGCCACAAACAGCAAACAGTGTGGTTGACTTTCCGCATCCAGATGGGCCGAGCAATGCCAGCATTTCGCCATCGTAGATTTCGAGGTTCATGTCCTCGATAACTGTGACCGGCCCAAAGCGCTTGGTGAAATTTTCCAGCTTGATATCCATCAGCCCTTCGTGCCTCCGCCATACATGCTCAAGAGTCGTTTTTGGAACAGTGCGAACAGAACCAGGACCGGTATGACGTAGAAAACGCCGACCGATTTGAAGAGGTTCATGTCAAAATTGGCATCATCAGCGATCAGACCTGCCAGATAAACCGACAGCACTTGCACCTCCTGACCAGGCGCCAAGACCTGTGGGAGAATGTACTCCGACCAGCCATCGAGAAAGGCGAACAGGCCAAGCGCAAAGAGCGCCGGTTGGACCTGGGGCAGCACCAGAAGCCGCCAAACTGTAAAGCGGCTGGCGCCATCTTGGATGCCAGCCATCTCTATCTCCCAGGGCACGGTGTCGTAAAAGCCCTTCATGATCCAAATACCGAACGGGAGCAGCAGCGCAGCCTTCACCAAGATCACGCCACCAAGCGTGTTGTAGAGACCAAGGAACTGAAGAACCAGAAAGATGGCGATCAACAACGTGACGGTTGGAAAGGCGTGCAGCACCATCACCCCGGCGAGAAAGAATCCGCGAAAGGGCACATTGAGCCGAGAGAGCGCATAGCCCGCCGTCATCGAAATCGAGAGCACGACAGCGGTGTGCGATAGCGCGAAAATGAACGTATTGAGCGTCACGGCCCAGATGTTGGCACGCCCTTCAATGTCTTCTCGCAGGAACCGCCAATGCTCCAGAGTGAACTCTGAAGGAATGAGCGATCCGGCTTCCGTGTTCGTGACCGTGTCGACAAACAGATAGACATACATCAGCGCCAACGGCCCCGTGAGGATACCCAGCAGGATCATCATCGGCCAAGGATTGTAGTTGCGTGATGGGGCGTGGTTCTGGCTCATCGCATCCTCCTCAACGTTCAATTCTCGGCGGACGAACCAGCGTCTTGAAATCAAAAAAGAAGAGGTAGGCGAGGGACAAGATCACTCCGATCACGACCAAAACAAGCGCCAAAGCCGCCCCGTAGCCATAGGAAAGGTTGCCCGCATAGTTGGACAGAGCGGTGTGATAAGCGTGCAGGGCCCACACCTCTGTAGCACCGCCTGGTCCCCCATCTGTGGCGAGTAAGATTTCCTGGAATGAGGTCAAGAGAGACAGCGACTGATAAGTCGTGATGAACAGGATCGGCCACTTAAGCTGGGGCAGTATGATATGGCGGATCTGTTGCCAACGTGAGGCACCATCCACTTCGGATGCGTAGAAAATTGGCTGCGGGATGGCCTTGATGGCAGAGGCAAAGATCAGCATGCCCATCGACGCGCCGATCACCCCGTTGATCATAATGACGACGGTCCATGCGCTTGGTGCGTCGTGGAGCATCCAATTGCGTGGGGCAACACCGAAATAGCCAAGGAGGGAGGAGAGAAAACCCGTGTCCCAGGCCAACCACTTCCACATCAGGACATAAAGAACCGGTGGCAAAACGCGCGGCAACAACCACATGGACCGGAAAACACCGGCAGCACGCTCGGGCATGTAGTGAGTGGTGATTGCAAGGACGAGCGCGAAGAAGGTGTTGAAGATGATAAGCGTCGTGAAGACATAGAACACGGTGTTGAGGAGGATCGTGCGGTTGTCAGGTAGGCTGACCATGCGCTGGAAGTTTTCGGTGGTCCAATTCCAACCCGTCCAAGTGGCCTCCGCGACCGCCTGTTCTTGATCGGCGTTGAGATCAAACCCGCTGATTGCGATGGCATCGAACAGCGCCTGTTCGCTCTCATACCGATTACCAACCAAAGAGCGCTCGAAGGTGGAAGCGAGCGCGTTGATCTCGCGGGTTGAGCGTGGCCGGTTTTCCAAGGCACGCAAAGCGCGGGCGATCTCTCGGCGCGAGGCAAAGCTCTGTCCGAGGAGCTCTGCATCAATCTCGCGGATCAGAGCTTCTGGTTGACCCTCTTGGATCAATCGCTCCAAGCCAAGCTCGTCAACCGCAAAGACTTGCACTTGAAGGGCCTCAGCAAGCTGTGGTTCTTCGTGCTCAAGAGCAAGTCGCCGCATCGCTCCCGGGTTCACCTGCCAAGCGCCGCCGGTAATGCCGGTGGCTGTCGACATATTGGTGAACGCGAAGACGGCCGTCAGAAGAACCGGTGCAAGAAAGAGGACAATAATGAAAGCTGTCGCTGGCGCGAGGAACAAAAAGCCGAGCTGGCGTGACGTCATAGCATGGACCAAGAAAACGGGACGGTGAGGGGGTGCCGGGGCGGCCTTCTATCTGGCCGCCCCGACGAGATGGATCAGCGGATGCTGATGGCATCACCCAGTGTGGCAAGGAGCTCAGCCTCGGCGTCTGCAACAGCTTCCTCAGCGGTCTTGCGACCGGTCCAGGTCGCTTCGAGATTTGACCACATCACATCGATGTACGCACCGAAATCGGTGTTGTTGGGTTGTGCCGATGCATAGGGGAGCAAGCGCTCGGTCGCTTGCGAGGCCCAACGGTCATTGGCGAACAGATCAATGTCCGACTGTGATCGAGCAATAGACAAGTGAGCAGAACGGATCGCATGCAGCGTGTTGATGCGCGGCTCCGATGCGATGGTCACCAGCTCAGCCGCAATCTGATGCTTATCCTCGTCACCCTGATCGGTGATCAGATACATCAGCGGGTGGGTGATCGTATTGGCAGCGCCATTTTCATCACCAGCAGGGATCAGCGTGAACTGAATGGTGTTGAAAAAGTCATCCAAGCCTTCGCGACCGGTGTAGCGCGCGTAGTGCCAGGTGCCACCATGCCACATGCCTGCACGACCTGACGCCACTTCGGCGTACCACTGGTCCCAGGGTGTGCCGATGTGGTTTTGCCGGGTGATACCTGCATCCACTGCATCAGCAAAAAACTGATAAAAATTCTGCATGGATTCCCGGTCAAAGACCAGTTGGCCATCTTCTTCAATGGTACCGCCAAAGGAGAGATAGAACTGCCAATAGTCTGGGCCGTTGGAAACGCGTGGGTAAAAGCCATAACCTGGTTCAACAATGCCAGCTTCCTGCATGGCGACCGCGTCTTCCAAAACGTTCTGTAACGTGTACTCGCCGTTTTGAACGGCAGCTGGCAGCGCATCGATCTGGTCGTCGGTGTATCCGATCGCGCGCATATGCTCCTTCCAGAAGAAGAAGGGGCGGCTTTCAGAGTCCTGCGGAATGCCCCATACGGTGCCGCCGAACGAGCCGATACCCATGAGATTGGGGAAGATATCGTTGAGCGGCCAGGCGTCGAGGTTCACATAGTCTTCAACCGGCACAATAATGCCAGCTTGCGACCAAGGCGCAATATCGGTGTGCGAGGTGACAACGATTTCAGGTGCATCGCCTGCTTCAGACGCCAGCGTAATAGCCTGCTTGAAATCGTCCCATCCATCGAACGTGGTGCGACCCTCAATCGTGATGGTGAGCTCCTCACCACGAATAGCAGCTTCGCGCTCAAGAATGTCAGCCGCCATCTCGATGGCGATTGTGCGGTAGTCATCAACCGGGCCGGAGCCGCCAGCCCAGACGCGGAACGTGTAGTCTTCGGCGAACGCCGCGAACCCGGTCGTGGCAAGCAGAGCAGTTGCCAGTGAAAGACGTGTTGCAGTGCGAGTGATGGTCATCGGTTCCCTCATAAAAATGGCGTGGTGACACGAATGTACACGTGTACACACCCGGTTTATGGGGGTTGCTTGTGAAGGCTGAATGACAGTCGTAAAAAAGGTTTGTGATAGAGAACTGGCCCACTCAGCATCCGCGCCGTGCTTGCTGAAGTGTTCACATGGTTAGAGATTGCCAGGCGACAACCGATGGTTTCGGATCAAAAACTGCTGTTTGATCACCGATCTATCACTGCGATGTTGCTCATCAAAAAGCTGATATCCGTTTCATTTTCCATCTCACATGGCTTAACGATGCCACGCTGCCTGACCACCAAATTGGCCGCTCAACTCGGATGATGTTCAAGTTGCTGCGTTCTTGCCCCAGTCCGGGGTGAAGCGGTTGGAAAGAACGCACGCTGCTGCTCCAGAGGCTTTCGCCCATTGTGGGTTGTGGCCGATGGTAGTGTCCACCGTGAGTTTGCGGTTGCTCAGCTCGGCCTCTAGAGCTTTGCAAAGGACTGCCCTATCTTCCTCTGCGAGTGATGTGACGAGTACGACACGCGGAATGTCTAGGAAGGCAAGCAGACCAAAGGCGACTGAGGCAAGGCTGCACGCGACGTCGCCGACCCAGCCGGTAAAAACACCCCTCGCACTGTCCGGCAGTTGATTGCCCATCCAAACGTCTGTCGAGCCTAGCCTGGCTGCTATCAACTGCTCTTCCAGCGTGGCCAAACCAGGAAGGACTGACAGGCCCTCATCATGACCAACTTGCGCCTGCCCATGTAGCACCACGCGCGCCTGGGTGCGCGCGCCGACATGGCAGTAAAGGAAGCTTGAACCTGTTTCTTTGCCACCATAGAGCACGTGGCCTGTCGCCGCGCTGGTCGTGTCGTCCAGGATGTAGCAAGGCAAGCCCGTTTGATGGGTCAATTGAGGTTCCACGGCGTCCAAACCAGAGCCTGGGTGCCAGCCATTTTGGCCAATTCCACGGTCGCGAGACCAGTGCACTTGATTCACACCAAGGCCGAGACCAAGGCAGCGTTCGCGTGCCGCAACGGGTGCGGTGGAAAGGAGATCGGCAGCCAAATCGGTTACTTGATCGGCGACATCTTTCCCGGTTTGAATCGCTTGCCGGTGTGTCTGCTGTAAGACGCCGGTGAAATCCATCAAACAAGCATCCAGCACGCGCGCACCAGCATAAATACCCAGCGCGAAAGCCCCTTCGGGATGAAGCGAAAAAGGCGTGGTTGGTGGACCGACCCGCCCACGGCTTGTTTCGCCTTCCAGCAACAAGCCTTCTTTGAGCAAAGCGCGCACCAGCACTGAAACCGTCTGGGCAGACAGGCCCGTGTTTTGGCCAATTTCCAATCGGGAGAGGGTGCCTTCACGCCGCAAAAGGTCAAGGATCAGGCGTTCATTGTGCCCGCGCACGCTCATCTGATTGAGACCGCCTGCGCTTTTCTGTGCCAGCAGAACAGGGGCAGGGGCAAATCGCATATCGGGCATGAGAACTCCTGATTCTATGCATGCATCTAAAACACTAGCATGCGCTAGCGCGTTGCCGATTCGGGCCATCCGATCAGCTCGACTTGTGCTGCCAGTGCTTCACCAAGTTTGGAATGGCCCGCAAGGTCGAGGTGAAAGCCATCGTCGGTTCCTGACGTCACCACGCTGCCGGCATCAAAGAAGTGAACTTCCATCGCGTCGGCGACTTTTTCGTACTCGTGCGCCAAGTCCTTGGACTTTTCATGGGCGCCAGCAAAGACGGGTTCCCATCCACGCAGATCTTTTAGCACTGGTGGTGGCGATACCAGCAGCACCTCCGGCATTCGGCCATCATGGCCGGCATCAGTGGTCGCGATATCTTCAATCAAAGCGCGAACACCCATGGCGATTTCACTCGCCGGTTTGTTGAAGCGGATCTTCAGGTCATTGGTGCCAAGCATGAGGATAATCGCATCCAGCGGCCGGTGGCTGAGCAGGCAAGGTGTGAGATAGGTGCGACCGTTGCGATAGGCCCCTTCAATAGGATCATCACTAACGGTCGTGCGTCCACTGAGGCCCTCTTCGATAACCAGCCACTGCTTGCCCAAATGGTTGCTCATCAACCGTGGCCAGCGCTCGGTGGGTCCAAATCGGTCAGCGGGCCGATCAGCCGATGTTTGTCCGTAAGTATTTGAATCGCCGTAACAAAGAACGCTTCTCATGCGTAGGTCATTCCTTCTTCTTGTTGGTTGCAGCGTGCGCTGACGCTGACCTCCCATTGATCAATTCCTAGCAGCAACCAATCACCACATCAATAATCATTCAACATGAATAACTATTGACATGGCTTAATGACTGTGTTGGTTTTTGCGTCGAAGCCGCCACCAATAGGGCGGGGACACATCACGGAAAAAGCCGAACTGGGAGGAACCAGAATGAGTACATCAACCACCATGCGCCATCTGACACGAGGCGGCATTCTCGCTGCCGCATTGTCGCTTACCGCACTCGCCCCACTACCAGCCGCCGCACAGAATGACGGTCCCATCATTGTCGTTAGCGGCCCACTTTCCTGGCCATTCTTCGCTGCCGTTAAGCAGGGCTTTGACGATGGTGCAGAAGCTTTTGGGTTGGACTATCAATATGTGGCGGTGACCGACACCGCCAACATGACATCGGATTATCCGCGTCTCCTCCAGCAAGCGATCAGCCGTAACCCTTCTATGCTACTGGTTGGCAACTTCTTTCCCGACGGTATGGATCCGTTGATCGCTGAAGCCACAGCGGCAGGCATTCCCGTGCTTACTCACAATTCTGGTGAGGCGCTTTGGCAGGGCAATGGTTCACTCGGATTTGTTGGTGAAGACCCCTACCAGATGGGATACCGCGCTGGCGAAATTCAGGCCGACGCCGGTGTGACAGAAGGGCTCTGCTTTAACCAGGTGCCTGGCAACCCAACCGTTGAGCAGCGCTGTACTGGCTATGTTGATGCCATGGAAGCTGCTGGTCTTGAAACAGTTTACCAGACCATTGGCACTGGTGATGCCACCAACCCGCAAGCCATGGCGCAGGCGATAAGTGGTACCTTGCAATCCAACCCGGGCATTGATGGCATCTACACCTTGAACGCAGTCCCTGCCATGAGTGCGTTGCGTGCAGTGGAAGATGCTGGCCGTGCTGGCGAGGTTATGATTGGTACGGCCGATCTTTCCAACCAAGTTCTAGAAGCCATCCGTGATGGCGATATCGAGTTCGCGATGGATCAGCAGCCCTACCTTCAGGGTTTCATTTCCATGCAGGTGGCCCATCAATATCTCAACTACGGCATGCATCCGATTGGCGCCATCACCACCGGGCCGTTGGTAATTGATCAGGAAAATGTCGAACGCACGCTGGAAGTGAACCAGGAACATCCCGGTATCCGAGGTGCATCCTAAGATTGCTGTCCTCGCGATCTATCGAGTGAAGGAAAAGGGAGAGCAAATTGCTCTCCCTTTCTCTGGCCGCTAGAAAATGCAGTCGATAGGCTGGAACTATACACTGCCCAGAAGAAGAAGATTTTGATGATGGCAAGCGTGTTGAGGCGACCCGAAATCGGCGCAATCGCAGCTTTTTTGATGACTTACTTGTTCTTTGCCGTGTTCACGCACAGCAATGGTTTCGTTAGCTGGAATGGATCTGTTGGGTGGATGAATCTGGCAGCCGAGTTGGGTATTGTTGCAATCCCAGTCGCGCTTCTGATGATCGCTGGCGAATTTGATCTGTCCATTGGGTCAACAGTTGGGGCATCCTCCATGGTGTTGGCCATTGGCACCACACATATGGATGCGCCTATCTGGCCAATGATTGGCCTGGCTCTCGTGATTGGCGTGCTCATTGGTTTGGCAAACGGTCTGGCAGTTGTTCGCACCGGCCTGCCATCCTTCATCGTGACGCTGGCAACTAACTTCATCGTTATCGGCGGCACGATGGGCATCTCGCGCTTGCTCACCAATGTGACATCCAGCTCCATTGAAAGCAGTGCCAGTTCAAAACTGGTTTTCGCCGGGCGTTGGGAGCAGGCCAACATCTCCATTCTTTGGTGGCTTTTGGCTGCCGTGATTGGCTGGTGGGTTCTATCTCGCACGGTTTTCGGTAACTGGATCTACGCCACCGGCGGCAATCTCCAGGCTGCGCGCGGCGCAGGGGTTCCGGTGGAACGGGTAAAAATCATCCTGTTCATGGCCGCCGGTTTTGCAGCGGCGCTGGTTGGCATCATCCTGGGTGTCCAGTGGAACTCAGGCAATGCCACCTATGGCATGGGTTATGTATTCCAGGCGCCGATCGTGGTTGTGATCGGTGGCGTGTTGCTTAGTGGTGGCTATGGAACCGTTGGTGGTGTCGCGGTCGCGACTGCTTTGTTTGGCGTGATTTCAACTGGTATTTTCTACACTGGTTGGAGCACGGACTGGATACAGCTTTTCCTCGGTGCGCTTCTCGGCGCTGCCGTCTTGGCCAATAGCTATGTGCGCAAAATGGCGCTATCGGGAGGGCGCTAACATGTCGGCCCAAAAACCCATTCTGGAACTGAAGAACGTCACCAAGCGTTTCGGCAACACTGATGCGCTCTCCAAGGTTTCCATCAGCCTGACACCTGGTCGCATCCACTGTCTCTTAGGTGACAACGGCGCTGGCAAGTCCACACTTATCAAGGTCATGTCTGGTTATCATGGCGCAACCAGCGGCGAGATTGCATTTGACAGTAAGCCGTTGACGTTCGCCAGTCCGCGCCACGCCAGGCAGTTGGGCATTGCCACCGTGCACCAGGACGTTGGTACCATTCCTCTGATGACAGTTGGGCGCAATTTCTTCCTAGGTGCGGAACCCAAAAAAGGTTTCGGGCCGTTCAGTCAGCTGGATAAGGCCAAGGCCAACGCCATTGCACTTGAGCAGATGCAGCGGTTTGGTATTACCCGCATCAAAGACGCTGAACAGCTTGTGGGAACGATGTCAGGTGGTGAGCGGCAGGTGCTTGTCATTGGTCGTGCCATGTATTTTGGCGCCCGCGTCTTGATCCTTGATGAGCCAACGTCAGCTTTGGGTGTCAAAGAGTCGGCGATCGTTTTGAAAATGATGAAGCAGGTGTGCGAGGACGGCATTGCGGTGGTGTTCATCACCCACAATGCTCGCCATGCGATGGCGGTTGGTGATGATTTTTCTGTCCTCATCCACGGTAAAGTTGCGGCCCAATTCAAACGCGGAGAGGTGACCCGCGATGAACTGCTCAACCTGATGGCTGGTGGTGAGGACATGGCCGAGCTGGAAGTCGACCTTGAGGCAATTGAATGAGCCTTTTTCTGGGTATTGATGTTGGCACCAACGGCGCACGTGCGGGCGTGTTTGATGCTGATGGTCGATTGCTGGGTTCAGGAAGCCAGCAGTTCCCACTCTACCAGACTGCTGAAGGTTCAGCCGAGTACGTAAGCGCTGAAATATGGCAGGCTGTTTGCTCGGCGGTGAAGGCGGCGGTGGCCGAGACGTTGGTAGCGCCTGATCAGATTGCCGGCATCGGGTTCGATGCGACTTGTTCTATGGTCATCACACCGGGCGCCGATGGTCCGGTCAGCGTCAATCACGACGGTATTGAAGGCCGCGATAGCATTGCCTGGCTTGATCATCGCGCCGTCGGAGAGGCCGAAGCCGTTAACGCTAGCGGCGCTGCGGTGCTGCAAGCGGTGGGTGGGCGCATCTCACCTGAGATGCAGGTGCCCAAGTTGACCTGGCTGGCGAAGCATAAGCCAGATGTTTTGGCGAATGCTGGCGGCTTCTATGATTTGCCTGATTGGCTGGTGTACCGCGCGACGGGTAGTGAGGTTCGCTCCTTGTGCTCGCTGGTCTGTAAATGGACATACAATGGCAATGGGCCTGGCTGGGACAGAGCTTTCTTTGACAGCCTTGGGCTCGGCGCACTTGTGGCCGGTGGCGCAGGACGCCTGGGCAACGATGTGCGCGCACCGGGCGATTGTGCAGGCCACTTAACCGCACATGCTGCCAGCGAGCTTGGCCTTGCAGAAGGCACACCGGTCGCTGTGAGCCTGATAGACGCGCACGCTGGCGCCCTAGGTACGTTAGGCGTTGCTGATGTCAGCCAAGGCGCCATGGCACTCATTGCTGGCACCTCAGCCTGCCATATCGTCCAGACGCCGCAAGCCAAGCCTGTTCCTGGTGTCTGGGGTCCCTATGCTGATGTGATCTTTCCTGGGGAGTGGACATTGGAAGCCGGTCAATCAGCCTGCGGAGCTTTGCTGGATGTGATCATCGCCCGCCATGCGGCGTCTGCTGAACTGGCGCAGAATGGCAATGTTCATGATCAGTTGGCTGAGATTTTGAAGCAGATGGCGGGTGACGGTGCCGTCAGTTCTTTGACGCGCTCGCGCCACGTGGTGCCGGACGTGCTTGGCAACCGCTCACCACTGGCCGATCCCTCACGCCAAGGAGCGATCTGGGGTTTCGGCCTTGAAAACGGTCCAGAAGATCTGGCGTTGGACTATCTGGCTGGCATCCAAGCATTGGCCTGCGGAACCCGGCACATTCTGGACCAGATGGGCGAGCACGGCGTGCGCCCCACCACCATCATGGTGAGTGGCGGGTTGATTCACAATGCCCTGTTTTTGGCGGAGACAGCAACCGTCACGGGCTGCCAAGTTCTGATCCCTGCAACGCCTGAGCCTGTGTTGCTTGGCAGTGCTATGCTTGGTTCTGTCGCAAGCGGGGCACAACCTAATCTTGCAGCTGCCATGCAAGCCATGGGAGGTGCCGTTACGCAGCGCATTGAGCCCGATGCTGAGACGGGTGAGTTCCTCGAGGCGAAGTACAAAGTTTTTCGCCATATGCTTGATGACCACGCCATCTACGCCGAGATTATGGCGACCCAAAAGGCGAACGGAGAGGTGTCCCAATGACCGATCAATGTGTTGCGCTGTTTGCCAGCGGTGATCTTCGGCAAAGTGCCAACCAGACCTGCTGGCCTGCGCAGGCGCAGATGGAAGAGAAGCTTGCCGCCGCGCTGGCACAGTACGGATGGAGCGTGCAGCGCGCTCATGCGTATGATGAGACGCGTGGCCACGGGTTTCTGGCGTCTCAGCGCGAGGGCATGGATGCCTTTGCTGGCATCGATCCGCATCAGCCAATCATCGTTGCTGAAGCTGTTTGGCAATATTCGCACCATGTGCTGCCTGGGCTAACAAGCCACCGTGGGCCCATCCTCACCGTCGCCAACTGGTCAGGGCGATGGCCAGGACTGGTTGGCATGCTCAATCTCAACGGCTCACTGGTCAAAGCTGGCGTACCGTTCAGCACGCTGTGGAGCGAAGACTTCATCGATGCCTATTTCCTTGATCGCTTGGAAGCGTGGCTGACAACCGGCACGTGCAGCCACGATGCAAGCCATGTCCAACCTTGGAATGGAAGTGACCTTCCCGATGAGTCGGAAGCGTTGGCGGACCGCATAGCTAATGATCTTCGCACCAACAAAACGATCCTCGGCATTTTCGATGAGGGTTGCATGGGCATGTACAATGCCATCATCCCCGATGAGCTGCTGATGTCGATGGGTGTGTTCAAAGAACGCCTTTCCCAGTCCGCGCTGTATCATGCCAGCAAGCAAATAGACGATGCGACCGTTCACGCCACGCTAGACTGGCTGAAGGCCAAAGGCCTCACCTTTCATTTTGGCCAGGACCCTACCACGGACCTCACCGAAGATCAGGTGCTTGACCAATGCCGCATGTATCACGCGGCGGTTCAGATTGCCGATGAGTTCGGCTGCGAAGCCATTGGTATCCAGTACCAGCAAGGCCTCAAAGACCTTCTGCCCGCCTCTGATCTCGTCGAGGGTATGCTCAACAATGATGACCGTCCTCCGGTGTTTGCCGCCAATGGCCAGCCCATTCGCCATGGTCAGGCGGTTGTCCATTTCAACGAGGTGGATGAATGCGCTGGGCTGGATGCCATTCTTATCAACCGCGTGCACAGGGCGTTGGGTGAGCCGGTAGAAACAACACTGCACGATCTGCGCTGGGGTGCCAACGAGAGCTCAACGGGTGAAGATCGTTTTGTCTGGGTGTTTGAGATCTCCGGCGCCGCACCACCGGCCCATCATGAAGGCGGATGGGCGGGATCGGATAGTCTGCGGCAGCCGCCCATGTATTTCCCTTTGGGTGGTGGCACGCTGCGCGGTGTAGCCAAGCCTGGGGAGATCATCTGGTCGCGCATCTTTGTGGAAGATGGTGCTCTGCACATGGACATTGGCCGCGGTCAAGCCGTTCGCTTGCCAGACAAGGAAACGCAGCATCGATTGCAATCCACAACCGAGCAGTGGCCGATCATGCATGGCGTTCTCAATGGTGTAACCCGTGACCAGATGATGGGCCGCCACCGCGCCAACCATATTCAGGTCGTCTATGCACGCGATGCTGAAAGGGCCGATACAGCACTGCAGGCTCGTGCAGCGCTGGCAGCAAAGCTAGGCATCAACGTCAATCTTTGTGGAGCTGCGCGCGCTGGTTAGGAATGCCCTATCCATGGCGATACATGTAGCGTTACCGGCAACCTAAAGCTGCCGACATCGGCCCTAGGCCTTTGTCGGGCGCTCAAGTTCAGACTTGAAGCTATGAAGCGTATAACCGTCTATGAGGC
The DNA here is from genome assembly GCA_039814945.1 of Pseudomonadota bacterium. GTDB lineage: Bacteria > Pseudomonadota > Alphaproteobacteria > Rhizobiales > MH13 > MH13. Next base: position 8,131 of record JBCCAF010000013.1, on the reverse strand, counting down.
AGCCTTCGCCTCTATCCTTTAAGCACGTTTGAAAGCGCGAAAATCGTCGCGATGCCGTGCGCGCCGTAACAAAGCGAGCCCATTTTCCACTTTTGACGCGACGGGTAACGGAGCCAAACAAGCCCCTTCGTTTTCGATAAACGTTTGCGAAATCACCATCGAAAATAATATTGAGAAAAATATTGATAAAATAAAATCACTCTGCCATGCTCGTCAGATAAGTGGCGCAAAGCCATAGTATGGGAGGATTGCATGAACATGAGAACTGCAGCATTTTGCGGAGCGCTGGCTGTTGGGCTGGCCATCACATTGCCCGCTCACGCCAACAACGAGGCGCCGGGCTTGGCTGCTATGGTCGCTGATGGCAGTCTGCCGCAATTGGAGGAGCGCCTGCCAAGCAATCCCTTCGTGGTCGATCCATTGGATGGCGTCGGCGAGTATGGCGGCACCTGGCGTTTTGGCGATGCGCGCGGCGCTGATGAGGCCTATCTCAATTTCGTTGCCTATGAAGGCATCACGCGCCTCACGCAAGATGGGTCTGTGGTGCCCAACCTGGTTCAGAGCATCGATGCGAGCGCTGATGCCACGGCTTACACACTGAACTTGCGCGAAGGGATGCGCTGGTCCGACGGGGCGCCGCTCACGGCCGATGATTTCATGTTCTGGTACGAAAGCGTGCTAACGGACACCCGCATCACCCCAACACCGCCCGATTGGATTTCCGTTGACGGACAGGTGGGTGTGTTCACATCTGATGATCCTTACAGCGTGACCATCACCTTCAGTCAGCCAAATGCCCTGTTTCAATTGCAGGCGGCGCGCTGGAACGCCGTCGATGTGCCGATGCCAGCGCATTATCTCAGCCGGTACCACATTGACCACGTCGACCGCGCTGATCTGGATGCTCGCATTGCTGAGGCAGATTTGTCGACATGGACCGAGCTTTGGGAGCTGCGCCAGAATGCGCTGTTGAACCCTGATCGACCAGTTCTGCGGCCTTGGGTCTTGGTTGAGCCCTTCGGCGACGGCCTTGATCGCGTCGCTTATGAACGCAACCCGTACTACTGGAAGGTAGATACGGACGGAAATCAGTTGCCCTATATTGATCGGGTTGAAATCCAGCTGGTGCAAGACGCTCAGGTGCTGAATCTGATGGCGCTTGACGGTGCGTTTGACTGGCAACTGAAAGACGTTGCACCGCTCGACCAGCTTTCCATGTTCCGTGAGAACGAAGAGCGTGGCAGCTACCGTATGATTGAAGTTTCATCGCCGGTTTCGGCCTTTGCAGCCTACTACTTCAATCTCAGCCATGGCGATGCTTTCCTTAATGAGCTTTTCCACCAAGCCGATTTCCGCAAGGCAATGTCGCACGCGATTGATCGGCAGACGATTGTTGAGCTGGTCCATTTTGGCATCACCTCGCCACGGCAGCCTTCTCCATTCGAGAACACGCCGTTCTATGATGAAAACCTGACCAACGCCGCGATCACCTTCGATCCGCAACTGGCCAGTACCATGCTCGATGAGCTGGGTCTGACCGAACGCAATGCCAACGGCATTCGTCTACGCCCCGATGGCGAACCAATCCGTTTGGTGATCCAAGCACCGGCTGGTCGTCAGAACCGCATTGATGCCTCCGAACAAGTGGCGCGCTACTGGAGCGAAGTTGGCATTCAAACTACCGTCTCGGTGCAAAGCCGCGAGCTGCATCAAGAGCGACGTCTTGCCCGGGATTTCGACGTTTGGCTGTGGTCCGCCCTTGGTGGAACGACCAACCATGTGCTCTTTGATCCAGGCACCTATCTGCCGTACAGCATGGACACCAATTCCACATGGGCAATGGATTACGCTGAGTGGCGCGTGTCCGGGGGGCAAAGTGGCCGCGAACCGGAGGGTGATATGCGCCGGGCGATGGAGCTGTTTGATGAGGTGCTCGTCTCCGGAGATCCTGATCGCCAGGCTGCCTTGATGCGCGAGATTATCGCCATTGCCGCTGACAATGTATGGGTTCTTGGCATCGCGCCGCGCCCTCCTGAGTTTGCCGTGGCCAACACCGCTCTGCGCAACATTCCTGATGCCTTTGGCGACAGCTTAGAAGCGCCCGGTGTTTTCCACCCGGAAAGCTGGTACTTCAGCCAGTAGAAGCCACGATGGTGGGTCGACATCTGTCGGCCCACTTACCTGCGCGGCCTGCAAGGACCATCAGCGTGCTGACCTTCACCCTGACCCGGCTGATGAACATGGCCATCGTCTTGTTCATCGTCGCGGTTTTTACTTTCATCATCATTCAGTTGCCGCCTGGTGACTATCTCACCACGATGATGGCGCGCATGGCCGAAGGCGGGAACATTGATCACGCCCGCCTTGATGCGTTGCGCTTGCGCTTCGGTTTGGATGACCCTTGGCACGTTCAGTTCCTTTCTTGGTTCACCAACATGCTGCGCGGTGATTTTGGCTGGTCGTTCGAATGGGGTCAGCCGGTCAGCCAGTTGGTTTGGGATAGGCTGGGAATGACGTTGGCTTTGTCGGTGTCGTCGCTGGCGTTGATCTGGCTGATTGCGATCCCTGTTGGTGTGTATTCGGCGGTTCGACAGTATTCGGCCGGTGACTACGCTGCACAGGTTCTCGGTTATATCGGTCTGGCCACGCCCAACTTCATGCTCGCGCTGGTGTTGATGTGGTTCTCTTTCGATGTGCTCGGGTTTTCCGTCGGCGGATTGTTTTCGCCTGAATATCGCGATGCACCGTGGAGCTGGGGCAAGGTTCTCGACTTTCTTACCCGCATCTGGATTCCCATTGTTGTGATATCGACAGCGGGTACAGCAGGTCTGATCCGCGTCATGCGCGCCAACATGTTGGATGAGTTGCGCAAGCCATACGTTGAAACAGCACGCGCCAAAGGTTTGAGCTGGGCGCAACTGCTGCCACGTTACCCTCTTCGTTTGGCCCTCAATCCTTTTGTCAGCACCATTGGTTGGATTTTACCGACGCTGATTTCTGGCGAAGCGATTGTCAGTGTCGTGCTCAACCTGCCCACTGCCGGGCCGCTGCTTTTGCGCGCTCTGATGAGCCAGGACATGTATCTGGCCGGCTCCATCATCATGCTTTTGAGTGTGCTGGTGGTGATCGGCACGGTAATTTCCGATGTGTTGCTCGCCTGGCTTGATCCACGGATTCGCTATGACTAATGCGACGCACCTCTCAGGCGTTGATGCGCCAGAGCGATCCGGTCAGAAGAGTGTTGAAGACCTCTCGCAAGGGCAACTGTTTCGCCTTCGGTTTCGAAAGCACAAGCTTGCAATGCTGGGCCTCTATTTCATCATCGGAGCGTTCTTGATGGCCGGTTTCGCCGAGTTCTTGGCGCCGCATGATCCGGGCAAGGTGAACGCCACCTATCAATACGCACCGCCGCAAATGCCTCGTCTGATGGATGCCGACGGCAACTTTCATCTGCGCCCGTTTGTGTACCCGATGGAGCGCAGTTTCGACATTGCCACCGGCACGCGCACCTGGACTTTCGATACAGACACCCACTTGCCGCTGACTCTGTTCGGCAAGAGCGACAGTTACGACTTCTGGGGGCTAATCACATGGGATCGGCACCTTTTCGGCACGGCTGAGGGCGTTTGGTATCCGCTTGGCACAGATCGGCTGGGCCGCGATACGCTTTCGCGCATCATGCATGGTGCACGGGTATCATTGACGGTTGGTATGCTGGGGGTTGCGATCAGCTTGGTGCTCGGCGTTCTCATAGGCGGTGTGGCAGGCTATTTTGGTGGGTGGGTTGATAATGGGGTGCAGCGCCTGACGGAGGTGGCGATTGCTATTCCGTCGCTTCCCTTGTGGATGGCACTGAGCGCCGCTTTGCCCACTTGGTGGTCGCCGATCACCGTTTATTTCGCCATCACGCTCATCTTAAGCGCCATCGGCTGGACCGGCATGGCACGTGAAGTGAGAGGCAGGTTCCTCGCCCTACGGGAAGAAGAGTTTGTCATGGCCGCCCGGCTTTCCAATTGCAGTCAGTGGCGGATCATCACGCGGCACATGGTGCCCAGCGTTTACAGCCACATTATTGCCTCAGCCAGCCTTGCCATTCCTGCAATGATCCTTGCTGAAACGGCTTTGTCTTTCCTGGGCATCGGGCTGCGGGCGCCGGTGATAAGCTGGGGTGTCCTGATGCAGGAAGCGCAGAACATTCATTCGGTCGCACTCTACCCCTGGCTGCTGTTGCCTGGCGTGTTTGTCATCTTGACCGTGCTCGCCTTCAACTTCGTCGGCGACGGCCTTCGTGATGCGGCGGACCCGCACAATCACCATGTTTGAGGTTGGCCAACCGGTTCTGTCGATCCGCGATCTCGTCGTGTCTTTTCCCACGCGACATGGCGCTGTCCAGGTGGTCAACGGCGTTGATTTGACACTGCGTCACGGGCAAACGCTTGGTGTTGTCGGTGAAAGCGGCTGCGGCAAGAGCATGACGGCTCGCGCCATTCTTGGCATCACGCCCGAGCCTGGCCACGTGTCAGGAGGACGTATCCTTTTCCACGAGCACGATGGCGACATCGATCTAACGGCCTTGCCGAGCGATGGACGGGCTATCCGCAGTCTGCGTGGTGATCGCATCGCTATGGTGTTTCAGGAGCCGATGACTTCGTTTAGCCCGGTACACACTGTCGGTAGCCAGATTGTTGAAGCCATTCGTTTGCATAGAACCGTGAGCCAGGCTGATGCACGCCAGCGTGCTGGCGATCTGCTTGAGCGTGTTGGTATTCCCGATCCGCGTGCCAAGTTGGACGCCTATCCTTTTCAGCTTTCTGGCGGCATGCGGCAACGGGCTATGATTGCCATGGCGCTTGCGTGCGATCCTGAGATTTTGATTGCTGATGAGCCGACCACTGCACTCGACGTGACGATTCAAGCGCAGATCCTGCAACTGTTGGCAGATCTTCAGCGCGAGAACGGTATGGCGATCATGCTGATCACGCATAATCTGGGCGTGGTTGCGCAGGCCTGCGACGCTGTGGCGGTGATGTATATGGGCCGCGTTGTGGAAGCCGCTCCAACGCGTGATCTGCTTTCTAAACCGATGCATCCCTATACGCGTGGTTTGCTGCGCTCGGTGCCGCTGCTCGGTGTTCGCCGTGAGGGCGCATTTGAGCCCATTCGAGGCGCTGTTCCGGGACCGGGTGATGTGGTTTCTGGATGTGCCTTCCACTCGCGCTGTGATGAAGCGATGGCCGGGCGCTGTGAGCGCGCCGTGCCGGATCTCTCCAGCTTGGATGAGGATCGTAGCGTGCGGTGTTTTCTCCATAGCGATGTTCGCGAGGCGCTTGTCCCATGAGCTTGGCCCAAGAGAAGCCATTGCTGGAGGTTCAGGGGCTGACCCGCGGCTTCGACATCCGTAAAGGTCCGTTGCGGCGCGTGGTACGCAGTTTCAACGCAGTGGAAGATGTCAACTTCTCGGTGAAACGCGGAGAGGTGCTTGGCATTGTCGGCGAGTCGGGCTGCGGAAAATCAACGCTAGCACGTATGATCGTGACCGCCATCGCGCCAAGTGCGGGCGAGATATGGCTGGATGACGACGAGGCCGGTGGCCAGGTTGATCTGGCAGCGCTGGATCGCACCGGCCTAAAAAACGCGCGTCGGCGCATCCAAATGGTGTTTCAGGACCCGTTTTCCTCGCTCAATCCGCGCATGTCGGTGGCGCAGATCGTCGGTGAACCGCTTTACGTCAACACAGGCCTAGCTGGTGCAGCTCTGCGCCACGAGGTTTCGGACTTGCTGGATATGGTGGGTTTAAATCCGCGCCTGATGGATCGGTTTCCACATGCATTTTCTGGCGGGCAGCGCCAGCGTATTGGCTTGGCCCGAGCGCTGGCGTTGAGGCCGGAGATACTGGTCGCTGACGAGCCGGTGTCAGCGCTTGATGTTTCGGTGCAAGCGCAGATTCTCAACCTTTTGGACCGTCTGAAAACCGAGCTCGGCTTAACTTATCTGTTCATTTCTCATGATCTGGGTGTGGTGCAACATCTCTGCGACCGGGTGATGGTGATGTACTCCGGACGCGTGGTTGAGACTGGTCCAACGGACCGTTTGTTCAGCCAACCCGCGCACCCTTATGTCGAGACGCTCATGAACGCCGCGCCATCGCTGGTGCCTGGCACGTTGCAAACGCGCACGCTTGCTCCGGGTGAGATTGCCGATCCAGCCAACCGCCCGCCCGGCTGCGCTTTCCATCCGCGCTGTGTTTATGCGCAAGAACAGTGTCAGGCGAGGCGCCCTGAGTTGAAGTCGATTGCGACAGGGCACGGCGCAGTTGCTTGCCATCTTGGTGATGAGCTTGATCTGCAAGGTGTGGTCGCGTTGGAAGCGTCGTGAGCAGCGCCGATCTTCAAAAAGATGTTGTTCGCGCATCTGGACAGCCCTGGGTTGATCCTCAGATGCAGGCGATCTTGAATGACGCGGTGGCGATCCCCCCCACCGAAGATATCAAGCAGCTTCGCCAGGCATCAGTGCAATCGAAACAAATCTGGAATGATGTCGATCTGCCTGATGGCATGGCGGTGACGTCCGATGCTGTGACCCTCGGCGGTAATGAGCGGCTAATGCGAGTCTACACGCCAAGTCTGACCACCGGCACGGACATTTTGTTCGTGCACGGCGGCGGGTGGTCAATCTGCAATCTTGACACACACCATGCAATCTGCATCGCACTGGCTGAAACAACATCACGCAGGGTTATCGCGTTGCATCCGCGACAGGTGCCGGAGTGCCCCTACCCAGCACCATTGGACGATGTGGTTGCGTTTATCGGGCAAACCCAACGTCCGCTTATCCTCGCGGGAGACAGCGCGGGAGCGAATTTGGCTTTGGCGGCCGCGCTAAGGTTGTCTGCAGGAGGATCTGTCAATCAGGTGTCCGCACTGGTGCTGATGTATGGTTGTTATCGCAACCAATCGGATACGCAGTCACATCATAGGTTTGGCGATGGTCGCTTTGGGCTAACAAGTGCACGGATGCAGCTGTTTTGGTCCCTTTACTTGGGCGACCGGGATGATGTGTCGTTTGGTGACCTCTCCAGCCAAGGCTTTGGTGGTCTTCCCCCGACCTATATCGGCGCGGCTGCGCTTGATCCGCTGTTAGATGATTCCAATTGGCTGGCACGGAAACTGCACGGCAGCGATGTCGCCCACACTGCGCGAACCTACGACGGCGTTGTTCATGGCTTTTTGCACTACGTGAAAGGTTTGGATGCAGCGGACAAAGCCATGGCCGACATATCTGAATTTCTCACCCAACACGCACTCCAATAGAGGCAGACCATGTACGTCGTCACCGTGCAATTTCAGATCAAGCCTGAGCACCACGAAGCGTTCTGCGAGTTGATGCGCGCGCAGGCCCGCAATTCGATGGCAAGGGAACCTGCCTGTCGCCGGTTTGATGTGTGTGAGCTGGAAGGTGATCGCAATGCGATCTTTCTTTACGAAGTTTACGATGATCGCGCCGCCTTTGATCTCCATCTCCAGAGCGAGCATTTCCATGAGTTCGATAGGACGGTTGCCGATATGGTGGAGACCAAGAGCGTTAAAACCATGCGATTGCTTGATAGCTGATTGAAGAAATCTGGCCTGGCCTGCGAGGCTGATACCAGGCGAACAGCGCAGTATCTCTTTGCAGTTGTTTCAATCGAACGACTGGACAGGTCACGGTCGCAATGGAAGAGTTGCAAGCAACGGTCGCCCCATTTCTAAAACACCGGGGCGCAGTCCAACATTGGCGATGCTGGCGCATATCGCCAAGCGCAGTGACGCGATTGATCTAGAGGTCTGACCATGAATTCCAACGCTCAGCGTGCTGAACGTTCTTCCAATTCCAGCCCGACGTCCGACGAAGTCGTCAAAGCGTTGGAGCTTGATGTGGTCCTTGGCCGCCTTCGTCCACGTGAACGGCTGATCGAAGATGAGTTGATTGCTCAATTCAATGCCAAGCGCCATGTCATTCGCTCTGCACTGACAGAAATGGAACGCCTTGGCTTGGTGGACCGCCGCCCCAACCGTGGTGCGGTGGTGCGCGAATACACACCCGAAGAGGTCAATGAACTTTATCAGTTTCGCGCTCTGCTTCACACCATGGC
>JBCCAF010000052.1:0-1518 GCA_039814945.1 Pseudomonadota bacterium | reverse complement strand
GGCGCCTCTGGCAGTTCCAAACGCCAGCCGATTTGGTCGAGCAGATCAGGTCCGCTCATGACGTCGAGGGCGAGATCAAGATCTTCCGCGCCGCGGGCTATCGGGCCAATCACCGAAATATCGCCTGCTGCCACAACGCCAGGCATGGCCTGCCCGCGTGGTGGGATAACACCATACGTTGGCTTCAAGCCGAATACGCCGCAATAGTGGGCCGGATCCCGGATTGACGCGCCGATGTCACTGCCAGCTTCCAGCCCGCTGAGACCGGCCGCCATAGCGGCGGCCGACCCGCCGGATGATCCTCCTGGGGTCAGTGCCAAATTCCAAGGATTGTTGGTGGTGCCGTAAATCTCATTGAAACTTTGCCAATCGGCCAGATGGATGGGCACGTTGGTCTTGCCGAAGATGACGGCACCGGCCGCTTCGAAACGCTGCACAGCTAATGCACTTGTTTCGGTAACATTGTCTTTGAGGCCAGGAACGCCCCAGGTGGTCGGTGAACCGGCAACCTCGTAGGATTCTTTGATCGTCATGGGAAGTCCATGCAGTGGCCCCCAGTCTTCTCCTCGTGCGAGGGCATCGTCTGCCTCACGTGCGCGTTGCATTGCGGCATCTTTATTCATCCAGATGATGGCATTGAGCTTCGGATTGTGCGTGGCTGTGCGCGTTAGAAAATGTTCGAGAAGCTCTGTACTACTGACCTGCTTGGTCTTGATGAGGGCTGCCAATGCTTTGGCCGTTTTGAAATGCAGATTGTCCATGGTCTCCAGTGAACCTTTGCCGTGGCCTCGGGGTTTGTATTCCTGTCTGACGTTGATTGATCGGTCGATAACGTGCTGGAAACTGATGACTGCTGCAAGAAAAGAAATGCAGCTGGTCGTTCGACCAGCTGCTCAGGTAATGCGTCGGTCGGCTGAGCCAAGCGCTCAGCATGACGTGCTTGTTGATATTGCTGAATGTTCAGTTGCCGTTCTGATAGGTGTTTTCGAGGAGCGCCAGGCGGTTTGCGTAGACGCGATGGAGGCAGGACCAGCTTCGTCCGCAGCGGTTGCGCTTTCGCATCCATCGGCGTGGTGATCTGACCAGGCGTCGCTTGGACCAAGTGCTCCGGGCATAAAATTTCGCGTAGCCGTATTCCGAATTGAGCTGCTTATCGAGTCAGCGCAAGGCGGAGTTGCCACACACGGTATGTTCAGCTGTATTTCTGTCCCTGCTGCAATCGAAGGCCTGCGCTGACCCCGACCAAGCGATAGAGGCGGTTGCGCTCAGTCGTTAACATTATCAAACTAGACCTGCCGAACCAGGAATTTCAGCCTATTGGCCGGTGAATGGAGATAGATTGCGATAAATCCAGGAATGTGCCGGTAAGTGCCTGACCCCACTGGTTTCGTGTCGCGACGCGATTGCGCGTTGATTTCATCTTGAGCACGGTACTGCCGTGAAGCTGATGAAACTTGGCGGAGGCGTGCAAAAGTTGTTGACCGCGCCATCGCGGTTGAAGCGCGTCGGAAAACCCGG
>JBCCAF010000041.1:0-2350 GCA_039814945.1 Pseudomonadota bacterium | reverse complement strand
TTTTCAATGTATTTTGGCGAGGCGCAAAGGACGCGATGGATAGGAGCTAGCTTGCGTGCCACCAGTGTTGAATCGTTAAGCTCCGCGATCCGTAGGGCAACATCGAAACCTTCGCCGACCAAATCCACAAAATCGTCCGACAAAACCAATTGCAACGTCAGCTCTGGATTTGCTGCCATAAAGGAAGCCAGGTGTGGCGCGACGTGCATGCGTCCGAAGCTGGTGGGGGCTGAAATTTTCAACACCCCTGATGCCATCGCTGAGCGACGGGTCACAAAACTTTCAGCTTCCTCTACGCTGGCAAGGATCGAGACCACGCGCTCATAAAAGCCCTTTCCGGCTTCGGTCAGCGCAATTTGTCGTGTGGTGCGTTGAAGCAAACGGGTGCCGAGGCGATCTTCAAGGCGGCGTAAGCGCTTAGAGACCACTGCAGGGGACAGCGACATATCGCGCGCCGCAGCCGACATGCTACCGGCGGCCACCACGCGGGCGAAAATCTCCAGATCGAGGAAGTTGCTCATCTGCGTATGCCCATCCTACCTAAGTCGAGCCGCGAAGCGTGCCATCATTGCCACTCCAGAGGCTCTTTTGCACCGCAAAGACCATACTTGGCGGCGTTAATCGACCTGTCATTTGCATGCCCGGGTTGCCTTGGCAGTGTAGGCGTTGTGGCCGCACCAACATGCAATCTTCATTATATAAGTAGTTTCTACAATATTTTGCAAACATCGTCGAGAGGTAAAAAAACTTGACCACTCAGCCTCACTTGAGGCATGAAGCCTAGCAAAACAAAAAACACTCAATCCATACCACTACGTGTTGAGAACCCTTTCGGATGCTAAGGTTCTCAAAAAATCTGGCCAGGAAACGTGGCCAAGCGGTGTTCGGACAAACAAAGCCGCGATGAGGAGGGGGCCATGGGGTTCATCGAAATGCCGCAACCAGATGCGGCTATCGTCGACAAGCGAGAGCAAATTGTTGCTGGGCTGCGCTCTGTCGTGCCGGGCGAAGGGGTGATCACCGACCCCAAGCAGTTGGTGCCTTACGAAACCGACGCTTTCACCGCCTACCGTCGCGTGCCGCTGGCCGTCGTTTTACCTGAGACGACTGAACAAGTTTCTGCACTTATGCGCTTTTGCGGTGCTCATGGCGTTCCGGTCATCCCACGCGGTGCTGGAACATCGCTGGCCGGCGGCGCGATCCCGCAGGAAGATGCTGTGGTGATCGGCCTGTCCAAGATGCGGTCCGTTGTTTCGATCAACTACGCCAATCGTACAGCCGTTGTGCAGGTGGGCATCACCAATCTTGCTGTGTCTGACGCTGTCACCAAGGATGGCTTCTTCTACGCGCCAGACCCATCCTCTCAGCACCATGCTCTTTCACCGATTGGCGCGACCGGAGGCCAAGTTTGTACGCAATGGCATGCAGCGCCAGGAACGGCAGTCTAAGATAAAAGAGCGGCCGTGACCGGTTCACCTCGAACATGTATCGAGACCAGGTCCCTGATCGCGTCAACGTACGATCCATGTCGAATATGGCGGTCCCGGGCATCGCCGTCATCCATCCATGAATGAGGTAACAGGGGTTTTGGTCGCCATCGCCTGAGCAAGGCGAACGATGTGGAAGGGAACGCAAATCAAGGTCCAGGCGGCGACCATGATGAAGCCCCAAAGCGGAGTCCCGATCAGCGCGAAGATCATGAAGATCAGGAGGTTCGGATTGCGGCGGGCCGTGATCTCCCGCATGAAGGCGTCAACCGGGCGCCAGACATGAATATGGAACTCATACTGACGCAAGAAGATCCCCTCGGTGATCCGTCCCAACACGTATCCGGCGATAATGATGACGAGGGCTGGAAACAACCAGGGGTGAGATATGCCAGTCGCCAACAGACCCGAATATATCGCCCAATACCAGAACGGTGGATGGATCAGGTCGATGCCATGATCGTAAACATTGCCCCAAGCGGAATAGGTCATTGTGGTTCGCGCGAGCTTGCCATCTACCGTATCCAGAAAGGTCATTGCCCATCCGGCGAAAATGCCCGGGATCCAGGCCCCGATCCAGAAATAGTAAAAGGCCAGGCAAACCAGAGCGAGGCTGGCCGTGGTCACCATATTCGGCGTCAAACGAACATTCGCACAAAACCGCGTCGCATGCAGGGCCGGTTCGGGCCAGGCATATTTGGTGACCAGATCGGTCACGCCCTTATAGGAGCCTTTGAACAGGCGACGCTCGACTTGTGCCGGCGTGTTCTGAAACAGAGAGAGCGCATATGGCGCCTCACGCTTGCGCAGGGCCTTGTCATAATCGCCGACAAAGTCACTCATATAGCCAGGTGACAGGCCAG
>JBCCAF010000032.1:0-9266 GCA_039814945.1 Pseudomonadota bacterium | reverse complement strand
TTCAGCATCTCCGTCAGCGGCCTCATTGCGGGCGCGCACGCGGCGCAAACCGTAGAAAACCAACAGACCAACCGGCAGAACAAAAAATGCCTGAACCACGTCTTTTGACAGGCCCCAGGCTTCCAGCGGGGCGCCTTTCACCAAATAATAGATGATGCCGAGCGTGTAATAGGTAATAGCAGCGACAGACAGGCCTTCAACCGCTTGCTGCAAGCGAAGCTGAGCGCGCGCGCGTTGGTCGATGCTTTGCAGCACTGCGGCATTTTGATCTTGCAGGGCCAAATCAACACGTGTGCGCAAAAGCTCGGTGACATACCCAATGCGCTCAGCAATTTTTTGCTGGCGGCGCAGCAACGCGTTGCAGCTGCGCATTGCCGGATCGAGCCGGCGCTTGATGGCTGTTGAAAGACGCTGTGCCCCTTCGATGCGGTTTTCACGCAGCGACTCAAGGCGTTCATCAACAATGGCCGCGTAGGCGAGCGAGGCCGCAAAGCGAAATTCCGACGCTGACCCAATGGACTGGAGTTCCGCCGATAAGTTGGTCAACTCGTTGAGAATCGCAGCTTCTTCATGTGGTCTTGGGTCAGCTGCCGCACGCTCGGCGATTTCGTTCACCTTGGCCTCCAACGCAGACACGCGTGGCCCAATGCGCTGCATCATCGGTACGGCCAGATAGGCAATCAGGCGATAGCTCTCAATTTCTATCAAACGCTGCACAAAACGGCCCACGCGCCTTGGGCTCATCGGCGCAGCGTCTTCATTGAGCAGTGTGGCGCGGTACTCCACCATATGGGTGCTGTCATGCAGCAAGGTGGTTTCCACCTGTATGTTGTCACCAACCACCAAAACCCGCTGCACAGGCCGGTCACCGCGGTTGATGGCTAAACCGTCGGTTGGCATGCCAACAAGAATGCGGGTGCGCGTGAGCACGCCAACATCTTCATCCTCATCAGGTTTGTGATCTTGCGCCAGTTCCTGAAGCGTTGATTCAAAGGCTTGCGAGGTTTCGGTGTTGCCAAGCTTTTGGCCAGCAACAGCCGTGAGCGATATGAACTCTGTGTGCCGCTCCCACTTCATGGTGCTGCGATCTTTGACGGCCAACACCTCGCCAGTGCTTTCCTGGATCACCTCCCAACCGATCTGCTCAACCGCGTCGATAAACGTTCGCCGGTCCGCGCCATGGTCGGTTTCGCCCGCCAAAATGACAGAATGATTGATTTCAGCTGGTGCTTTGACTGGTAGCGCGGGGCGCGAATGAGTCGCGCGGGCTGCCGCTTCAAACTGTGGATGTTTTCCAAAAGTGGGAGCTGTCTCAGCCATGGCATCCAACATTTTCAGCGGGCAATTGAACTTGACGATTATCTCAAGAGCGAGTCGCTATCATTGCAAGGAACCGCGCTGCGGGAAAGCACCTGTTGCCCACGCACCGTCGAAGTCACTTTACGCCAACGACTGGCTGCCGGTTCAAGAAAAGGTGGAACGCGTGATGATGGTTGGTGAGAGGCTCGAACCAAAGCCAAATCGCATTCTTAGCTTTTTGCTCCGCAAACGCCTGCCATGCCGACGGTTTTGCAAAGCAAAACCTTGGTGGGCGGTGAGGGGCTCGAACCCCCGACCCTCTCGGTGTAAACGAGATGCTCTCCCAGCTGAGCTAACCGCCCTGCCCGGCCCGTAAATTCATCGGACCAATGCGAAGCAGTTGAATAGGTTGCGCACCGCGCAAATGCAAGCGCTGTTGCGTGCTGAAAGACCACTTTTGATCGACACCGGCCTTAAACGCAAAACGCCTGAGCCGATTATCGACCCAGGCGTTTGGCCACGCGCGAAGCGCAGCGAATATCGGAACAAGACTTAGTTGTTCACAGCATCCTTCAGCGCCTTACCGGCGGTGAATTTTGGACGCTTAGCAGCTGGGATGGTGATCTCAGCGCCAGTCGAAGGGTTGCGGCCTTTGCTTTCAGCGCGGTGCGTGATGCTGAAGTTGCCGAAACCCGTCATGCGAACGTCGCCACCTGAGGCGAGCTCCGACGTGATCGTATCAAAAACAGCGTCAACCGCCTTGGCGGCATCGCCTTTGCCCAGGTCGGACTTTTCCGCAACTGCGGCAACGAATTCGCTCTTGTTCATTTCTTTGTCTCCAATAGGTTCGGCGCGCCGTTCAGCTTTTCCGCCAGGCTCTGCCGCTCACGCCGCGAATCTGCGGCTAATGCCAGAAAACAGTGCAGATATTCGACCGTTCTGACAACAAAAAACCCCGGAAAACCGGGGTTTTTCGCTCATTTGTGCACAAGGTGTCGCCATCAGATGGCTTTCTTGTCCCTTGAGCCGATGCTTATCCGGCTAATGGGCCACAATCGCACCGCTTGCATCCACCTCTTCGCCCTTCGGCGAATCGGCTGCAGCCTCTTCACCAGACCACTCGATGGGCTGTGGCTGCTCGGTCAGCGCGTGCTCAATAACCTCGTCCATGCGGGCGACCGGAACGATCTCAAGACCGTTTTTCACCGTTTCAGGAATGTCCGCCAAGTCCTTGGCGTTCTCCTCTGGGATCAAAACTTTCTTGATGCCACCGCGCAGCGCTGCGAGCAGCTTCTCTTTCAAGCCACCGATAGGAAGCACCCTGCCCCGCAGCGTGATTTCACCGGTCATCGCAACATCATGGCGAACGGGAATGCCCGTCATCATCGAAACGATGGCTGTCACCATAGCCACACCAGCCGACGGACCATCCTTCGGGGTTGCGCCCTCTGGCACGTGGACGTGGATGTCACGCTTGTCGAACAAGGGTGGCTCGACACCAAAATCAACCGCGCGCGAACGCACATAGCTGGCCGCTGCTGAGATCGACTCTTTCATCACATCGCGCAAATTGCCCGTGACGGTCATTTTGCCTTTACCGGGCATCATGACGCCTTCGATGGTGAGCAGCTCGCCGCCAACCTCAGTCCAGGCCAGGCCTGTGACAACACCAATCTGATCATCATCGTCGATCTCGCCGTGACGGAAGCGTGGTACGCCCAAGAAATCGCCAACGTTTTTCGCCGTGATATTGGCAACTTCGATCTCGATTTCGTCGCCATCCAGCGTTTTCATCTTGCCAAGCATGATGGCTTTCACGCTTTTGCGGGCAAGTGAGAACAGCTCACGCTCAAGGTTACGCACACCAGCTTCGCGGGTGTAGCGCTGCACGACCAGGCGCAAAGCCTCATCGTCGATCGTGAACTCTTCAGGCTTCAGGCCGTGATTCTTGATCGCCTTGGGAATGAGATGACGACGGGCGATTTCGATCTTCTCATCTTCGGTGTAACCGGCGATGCGAATGATCTCCATACGATCCATCAGTGGCCCAGGAATGTTGAGCGTGTTGGCGGTGGTCACGAACATCACGTTCGAAAGGTCGTAGTCGACCTCAAGATAGTGATCGGCGAACGTTGAATTCTGTTCCGGATCAAGCACCTCGAGCAAAGCCGACGACGGATCGCCGCGGAAATCCATGCCCATCTTGTCGATCTCATCGAGCAAGAAGAGCGGGTTGGATTTCTTGGCTTTGCGCATCGACTGGATCACCTTGCCGGGCATCGAGCCGATATAGGTGCGCCGGTGACCGCGGATTTCCGCCTCATCACGTACACCACCCAAAGAGATGCGCACAAACTCGCGCTTGGTGGCTTTAGCGATGGACTTGCCGAGCGAGGTTTTACCAACGCCTGGAGGGCCAACCAAACAGAGGATTGGACCACGCAGCTTGTTGGAACGTGCTTGCACCGCAAGATATTCGATGATGCGGTCTTTGACCTTGTCCAGACCATAGTGATCATCATCCAAAATCTCCTGCGCCGCACCCAGATCAACAGAGATCCGCGAGCGCTTGCCCCAAGGCAGGCCAAGCAGCCAATCAAGATAGTTACGCACAACTGTTGCCTCAGCGGACATCGGGCTCATAGCGCGCAGCTTCTTCATTTCAGCGGTCGCTTTTTCGCGCGCGTCCTTAGAAAGCTTGGTCTTCTCGATCTTGTCTTCTAGTTCAGACAGCTCATCCTTGCCGTCTTCGCCTTCGCCCAGCTCCTTCTGGATCGCCTTCATCTGCTCGTTGAGATAGTACTCGCGCTGGGTCTTCTCCATCTGACGCTTCACGCGGCTGCGGATGCGTTTTTCCACTTGGAGAACGGAGATTTCACTCTCCATCAGCGCAAGCACCTGCTCCAACCGCTCGACGACAGAAATCGTGGCAAGCACGTCCTGCTTGTCGGCAATTTTCACCGCAAGATGCGAAGCAACGGTGTCGGCAAGTTTAGAGAAGCCTTCGATCTGGCTGATCGCAGAGATGACTTCCGGAGAGACTTTTTTGTTGAGCTTCACATAGCTCTCAAATTCAGCCGTCACCGAGCGGGCCAAAGCTTCCACTTCAACCTCTTCGCCTTCATCTTCGATAAGCGCGTGGATATCTGCCTCATGGAAGTCGGTGCGCTCGTGGTAGCGCACAATTTCCACGCGGTCGGTGCCTTCCACCAGTACCTTTACGGTGCCATCGGGCAAGCGGAGCAACTGCAAGACATTGGCGATGGTGCCGACATTGTAGATGGCATCGGCAGCAGGGTCATCGTCAGAGGCGTTGATCTGCGTGGCAAGTACAATCTGCTTGTCAGAGCGCATCACTTCTTCAAGGGCTGCGATGGATTTCTCGCGGCCCACAAACAGCGGCACGATCATGTGGGGGAACACCACAATGTCGCGCAGCGGTAGAACCGGATGCACGCTGGGTTCAGCGTCGCGATAGGCCGCGGTGTAGTCAGGGGTTTGTTCAGTCATAATCAGGCCTTTAGCAATCGGGCATGAGCGGAAGGATATCCAAGCCGAAAAGCGGTGCGGATCGAACCGGCCTGATGGTCGGTCGAGGCGGCTGGTAGAAAGACCTCTTACTACCGTCGCCTTGGCATCGCTGTCCGGCAAACATGCACCGGCAGGGGGGAACGCAACGCTACGAAACTGTACGCATCTGAAAGAAGCGGTGAATCACGCAGCTACGTTGTTGCAGCGAACTTGGGCGCTTCTTGGATGGATTTCAACGGTTGGTGATGCGTTAGCCACGTAATTGGCAAGCTATACACCGATGAAACGGGTTTGTTTGCAGGCCGAAATGCAAAACACAAACGGCGTCCCACTGGTTGGAACGCCGCTTATTAAACCCGGTGAAAGAGAGCGTCAGGACGCGTCGGCGGTCTGCTGCTCTTCTTTGTCGGCGTAGATGTAAAGCGGACGGGCCGAGCCGTTGACCACCTCATCAGAGATCACAACTTGTTCCACGCCTTCCATAGCTGGAAGCTCGTACATGGTATCGAGCAAGATCGTTTCCATGATGGAACGCAGACCGCGAGCGCCTGTCTTACGCTCAATGGCCTTGTTGGCCACCGCTTCAAGCGCTTCGTCTTGGAAGGTAAGTTGAACCTCTTCCATGTCGAACAGTCGTTGATACTGCTTCACCAGCGCGTTTTTCGGCTCTTTGAGAATCGAAACCAGGGCATCAACGTCCAGATCCATCAGCGTTGCGAGCACCGGAAGACGGCCTACAAACTCAGGGATCAGACCGAACTTCACCAAATCCTCCGGCTCAACCTCGGCAAACAGTTCACCGACCTTGCGGGCATCGGGATCTTCAACGGAAGCCTTAAAGCCAATGGAGGTCGCACGGCCACGATCAGAGATGATCCGGTCAAGACCTGCAAAGGCACCGCCACAGATGAACAGAATGTTCGTCGTGTCGACCTGCAAGAATTCCTGCTGCGGATGCTTGCGGCCACCTTGCGGTGGCACCGAGGCAACCGTGCCTTCCATGATTTTCAACAGCGCCTGCTGAACGCCCTCGCCCGACACATCGCGGGTGATTGAGGGGTTGTCAGATTTGCGGGAAATCTTGTCGACCTCATCGATGTAAACGATGCCACGCTGGGCGCGTTCCACATTGTAGTCGGCGGACTGCAGAAGCTTCAGGATGATGTTTTCAACATCTTCACCGACGTAACCTGCTTCAGTCAGCGTGGTCGCATCAGCCATGGTGAACGGCACGTCGATGATACGCGCCAGCGTCTGCGCAAGCAGCGTTTTACCGCACCCGGTTGGGCCGATCAGCATGATGTTGGACTTGGCAAGCTCGATGTCGGCGTTCTTCGCCGCGTGATGCAACCGCTTGTAGTGGTTGTGCACGGCAACTGAGAGCACGCGCTTGGCCTGCGGTTGTCCGATCACATAATCATCAAGGACTGCGATAATCTCCTGCGGTGTTGGTACGCCGTCGGAGGACTTCACCAGCGAGGTTTTGTTTTCCTCGCGAATGATGTCCATGCACAGTTCAACACACTCATCGCAGATGAATACGGTTGGGCCCGCAATAAGCTTGCGCACCTCATGCTGGCTCTTCCCGCAGAACGAACAGTAAAGCGTGTTCTTGGAATCGCTGCCGCCAGACTTGCTCATATATCTTATCTCCATAGCGGCACGCAGCACGCGTACCGGGTCGGCGAAACGTGTTCCGCCTTTGGTCGGGACAGGTTTGCCTGCCCCCTTAAGCTCACATCCGATGAGACGCCATCAGCTACGGCGACCAAATCAGACGATCGGGCCAGATTAAACCCATTGTCCGGCCCAAGGGTTAACACGCAGCACGCTTTACAGACGTGTTTTCAAGTGACCCTACTCAGCCAATTGGGCTGTACACACGCTTAGGGGCCCGCCGCACCTCAGAGTTCTTGGGTTTCTCGGTTCTGTCAACCATTGTCGGCGCAACGCAGGGTCGCAGATGAGTTTGTGCCCGGTGCTGTGGATTACCGGGCACAAAAAGAAGGTTCAAACCGCGTAAAGCGGCGAGAACACGTGCGTATGTTAATCTGCTGATTCTTCGAGTGCTGCACGCGAGGTGATCACTTCATCGACAATGCCGAAGTCTTTGGCCTCTTGCGCCGTCATGAAGTGGTCGCGATCCAACGTCTTTTCAATCGTGTCGTAGTCCTGGCCAGTGTGCTCGACGTAAATATCGTTCAAACGGCGCTTCATTTTGATGATGTCAGCTGCGTGGCGCTCAATGTCTGAAGCCTGTCCTTGGAAGCCGCCAGATGGCTGATGCAACATGACGCGCGCATTTGGCAGAACGAAGCGGGAGTCTTTGGCGCCAGCCGTCAGAAGCAGCGAACCCATGGACGCTGCCTGGCCAATGCAGATGGTCGACACCGACGGTTTGATGAACTGCATCGTGTCATAGATGCCCATGCCCGACGTTACAACGCCACCAGGCGAGTTGATGTAAAGCGCGATGTCTTTGGTGGGATTGTCGGCTTCCAGATACAGCAACTGCGCGCAAATCAGCGAGGCAACATTGTCCTCAACCGGACCGGTCATAAAAATAATACGTTCGCGGAGCAGGCGCGAGTAGATGTCGAACGCGCGCTCGCCGCGGTTGGATTGCTCGACCACCATGGGCACGAGGGTGTTCATGGTCAAATCGATGGGATCGCGCATGGAAAAAACGTCCTTGTTCAGAAAGATCGCGGGCTGGGGAAGAGTATCCGACTCAGCCCGGTTTAGCGGAGCCTAGCGGTTGATCGTGGCGGGGCAAGGCTTGGAAACATGAAAAGGGCCGCGATCGGTACGATCACGGCCCATCAATTGGCAATATGGTGAACGCGTCACCGGCTTCAAGACACCAAGCCGCGCCACCAGATTTTAGTGATCGTGGTCGTCCTCGTCGTCATCTTCAAGATCAGCCGGGTCGACACTTTTGTCGGTCACCTTGGCCAGTTCCAAAATGAAGTCGATCACTTTGTCTTCAAAGATCGGCGCACGGATGCCAGCGAGTTGTTGTGGGTTCTTCTGGAAGAACTCGATCACTTCGCGTTCCTGGCCTTGGAACTGCTGGGCGCGTGCAATCACGGCGCGCTGAAGCTCTTCATTGGTAACCTGAACATCGTTCTGGCCGCCAACTTCGGCAAGCAACAAACCCAAGCGCACGCGACGCTCGGCGAGCACATGGTACTCTTCTTTGGCCTTGTCTTCGGTGGTGTCTTCTTCTTCGAACGTGCGGCCAGCGCGTTCCAAATCGTCAGTGACCTGTTTCCAGACACCTTCGAATTCCTGTTCCACCAAGCTTGGCGGCAGTTCGAAATCATAGGCTTCATCCAGCGCATCGAGCAGCTGACGTTTCACCTTCATGCGGGTCTTTTGGCCGTACTCGTTCTCAAGCTGGCCCTTGACGGCTTCTTTGAGCTTTTCAAGTGATTCCAGACCAAGATTGGTGGCCATCGCCTCGTCAACCACGGCTTCGTCCGGTGCACCAACTTCGTGCACAGTCACATCGAAAGTTGCTGCCTTACCGGCAAGGTTTTCCGCGCCGTACTCTTCGGGGAAGGTCACATCGAGGGTTTTCTCATCGCCTGCTTTCAGGCCAACCATCTGCTCTTCAAAGCCTGGGATGAACTGACCGGAGCCAAGCACCAGCTTGAACCCTTCAGCGGCGCCGCCATCAAACGCTTCGCCATCGACTTTGCCGAGGAAGTCAAAGGTGACTTGGTCGTCGTTCTTGGCTTTTCGCTTCACAGCCGAGTAAGTGGCATTGGAGGAGGCGATTTGCTTAAGGCGCTCGTCCAGCATCTCGTCGGTGACATCAACAACCGGGCGTTCAATCTCAACACTGGAGAAATCTTTCACTTCGAAATCAGGGATGATTTCGTAGGCGACCGCGATTTCCAGGTCTTGTTTGCCGGCAATGATATCTTCGGCTTTGTCTTCATCTTCAGGCAGCGTGAACTTTGGTTCACTGGCTGGTTTTTCTTTGCGTTCGGCAATTGCTGCGTTGGTAGACTCGTTCAACGTGTCGTTGATCACCTCGGCCATCGCCTGCTTGCCGTACACCTTTTTCAGGTGCGACACCGGAACCTTGCCTGGACGGAAGCCTGGAAGGCGCACCTGGCTTTTCAGCGAGGACAGCTTGTCATCCAGCTTGTTGGACAGATCGGTGGCGGGAATGGTGATTGTAAGTTCGCGCTTCAAGCCTTCGGCGAGCGTTTCAGTGACCTGCATTGGGCCGAGTTCCTTATCATAACATGTGTGTCAGACGACCGCGAAGGACATTAGCCCTCCGCGGTTCGGCAAACACACGTTAATCGCGTTGTTGGTGCGGGCGGAGGGACTTGAACCCCCACGGCTTGCGCCACTGGTACCTAAAACCAGCGTGTCTACCAATTTCACCACGCCCGCATGCACGAAGCGCGATGCCGTGG
>JBCCAF010000028.1:0-23326 GCA_039814945.1 Pseudomonadota bacterium | reverse complement strand
TTGATGGGCTGGAGGATGCCTACGCACCGGGCACGCTGATGGGGGCCTTCGCTGAGGATTGTGCGGGAAAGTATCGGTTTACCCGGGAAGAGCAGGACGAATACGCGCTTGCGTCGCTGTCGCGGTCGCTCAAAGCGGCGCAGATTCTTGAGGCAGAGATTGCTCCAATTGAACTTCGCCGGAAGTCGGGCTTGACCACAATCAACTCGGACGAGCAACCGCGCACGGCGCGGCCCGACAAGATCGCAATGTTGAAGCCCGCCTTCAGCAAGACCGGGACAGTAACGGCAGCCAATGCCTCTTGCAATGTGGCTAGCAGCATTGGCGCGGCGATCATCAAAGCCGCCAGCGATACGCCGCCCATACGAGAGCCTGCGGGGATACGTCTCTGCGCCATACGCCATACACCTCAAACAACAACGCGGCGACCAACCCTTCGCAAGCGCATACCAAGACCCCAGGCCGATTGACCATGGGCATCCGCTGCTGTCGAGAACGGGCAAGCAAAGAAGGGTGGAAACGTTAGGTAAAGCGAGACTATGTTGCTGATTCATCACAAGAAAGAACGTGCTTTTGCGAGTGGTTTCGTGGCGCACAATCTCAGCGTGTGGGCATCAGCCCACGGGAGTGTCTTGTCCCGGCGACTCCGTTATGACGCGGACGTTGCGTTCTGGTCAGACGCCTGGCTGGGTCGCAAGTCTCAGCTGTCCCTGTGACCCGCGCGCAGTAAAGAACACTGTGAAGCGTCTTCTCGGGCGCTTTCTATCAAGCTGCCTTAACGATGGTGAGCGGCGTCTTTTTATCGCTAAACATCACCACACGGTTTCGGCCAAGCTCTTTGGCTTGGTAAAGCGCTTCATCGGCCTGATCCAAAACCGCCGCCATGTCTGGCTCCATGCCAGCCTTGGCGATGCTGACGCCGAAGGAAGCCGTGACCCCTGGAATGGATGGGTCAGCCGCTGTTTCCATTTGAATGGCAATGCGCAGGGCATCAGCGCGAACGCGCAGCATTTTGATATCGCTGGCAGGGATGAGCACCAAAAGCTCTTCGCCACCCCAGCGAACAATCAAATCAGTGACCCGCAACTCTTTGCGCAAAGCACGAACAACGGCCTGAAGCACCTGGTCGCCAACCGAATGGCCATGCTCGTCATTGACTCTTTTGAAGTGATCAAGGTCCAGCAGTACAACGCCCATTGTGGTGCGCCAGCTGTTTTTGACGAAGTAGGAAATGGCGGCACGCCGTGTGGCCGCGCCGGTCAGCGGGTCAGTTTCCGCATCGCGCACAAGCTCACGTTCAAGCCGTTGAGCGTTATCCAGCAACCCGGCAAACCGCACGCCGAAATACAAGATGCCAACAAGCACCGCCGCCATCTGCGCGGTGTAGAGCAGCGCGAAGCTTGCCCCGTCGGAAAACTGCATGGTGCGTAAGGCCAGCGGCATCACACAGGCTAACCCAACCCACAGCATGACGTGGCGGCGAACCAAGCGACCGGCAGGCGTGTCACTCAGGATCAGTCTGAAGCCAGAGCGACGAGAGAAGCGCAGCAGATTGGCCAAACCGATACCGAAGATCGCAAAAGCCGTTGGCGCTGCCATCTCGCCATAAAAATCGTGATTTCCAAGCACCAGCCCGTTGAGCGCGACACAGGCCAAAAACACACCACCAATGGCGCAGATCATCGCCAGCGCTGGCTGCCGCTGACGTAAGAGTTGACCCAGAGCAACCAAGCCAAAGGCAAGTGCCGTGTTCCAGCCCATGGACCCCAAGCGCACATCCGGCACCAACTGGTCAACGGCTGGCCCAACCCAGGTTTTGACCGATGCCAATACCAACACCGCCATCCACATAAACCGCTCTAAGGGCGTGCTCGTGCGCAATGGGCGCTGGGAGAGCGTTGCGATCATGGCCAGCAGCAGGCAGGTCCATGTTAGCGGGTGGGTGCGCGGTGCAGCCCCGGCAGCATAAAGCGCATCGAAAAGACCAAAGACGGTGTCAAATGGAGAGATCAGCAAAACCAGCGCCGCCAAAAGAAAACCGGCTATGCGGACCTGACCGGCGATCAGGATCGGCTTCCTTTTCAAGCCGCGTTCGCTCGGATTTGGCGTCGATGCGATGGTCATAATCGGGGGGGTCGCTTTCGCTGGTTTCTTCTGCACGAAATCTGACGCGAACACTTTTAACAATCCGTTGATTTATAAGCAAAAATCTCTCTCTAATAAGTAAAACCACAAGTTGTTATTCGCCAGTATTGCTACCTTTATTAGCGATGATTTCCTGTCGACTCCTGGCAGTGACGCAGGGCACTGACGTTGCTCTGAGCCGCAGGAAAACCGCTTGTTTTCCCCTTGCTCTTACGAAGATCACCAATCTTTTGAGGTACGCACCTCATTTTTCGCTTGCCTTGAGGTGCGTACCTCAATTAGGCTCCACCCAATCCTCAAGAAACGCCGCAAAAGGCCGCAAAAGGCGGCAGAGGACAAAACGGGAGGAACTTTCCTATGAAGACAGTGAAATGGATGGCCGCGACCGCGCTGACCGGCGCGATTGGCCTAACAGGTGCCGTTGGCCTGCCCGCCACAGCCGCACACGCAGAAGACCTGACGCTATGCTGGGCCGCTTGGGACCCTGCGAACGCGCTGGTGGAGCTTTCCAGGCAGTTTGAAGAAGAGAGCGGCCACACCATGAACTTTGAGTTCGTGCCCTGGCCCAACTTTGCTGATCGGATGCTCAACGAGCTGAACTCCGGCGGCCAGCTCTGCGACCTGATGATTGGCGACAGCCAATGGATCGGTGGTGGCGCGGAGAACGGCCACTATGTGAAGCTGAATGATTTTTTCGATGCCAACAATATCACCATGGATGATTTCATTCCTGCCACGGTGACCGGCTACGCTGAGTGGCCCAAAAATACACCCAACTATTACGCCCTGCCAGCCTTTGGCGACGTGGTGGGCTGGACCTACCGTCGCGATTGGTTTGAGCGCCCTGAGCTTCAAGCCGAATTCCAAGAAACCTACGGCCGTGAGCTGGGTGTGCCTGCTACACTGGAAGAACTTCGCGATATCGCTGAATTTTTCCAGGGCCGCGACATTGATGGCACAACCGTTTATGGCGCTGCGATCTACACCGAGCGTGGGTCTGAAGGCATCACGATGGGGGTAACAAACGCGCTGTATAATTACGGGTTCTTGTACGAAAACCCTGATCAGCCTTACGATCTGGACGGGTTTGTGAACTCTGAAGGTGCGGTTGCCGGCCTTGAGTTCTACCGCAGCCTTTATGAGGCCGGTGCACCTCCAGGATCTTCCAACTGGTACATGGGCGAGAACATCGACGCCTATCGTTCCGGTCAGGTTGCCATGCAGATGAACTTTGCTTTCATCTGGCCAGGCGTTGAAGCCGATGAGACCGTTGGTGGTGGCCGATCGGGCTATTTCCCCAACCCTGCTGGCCCTGAAGGTCAGTTTGCTCAGCTGGGCGGCCAAGGCATCTCCGTCGTTGCCTATTCAGATAAGCAGGATGCCGCGCTGGAATACATCCAGTGGTTTGCGCAACCTGAGGTGCAGGCACAATGGTGGGAACTTGGCGGCTACTCAGCCCTGCGCGCGGTTGTTGAAGACCCCGGCTTTGCCACCAGCCAGCCCTACGCCCAGACCTTCCTGGACTCGATGGCTATCGTGAAGGACTTTTGGGCAGAGCCTGCCTATGCGGACCTTCTGCTCGCCATGCAGGACCGCGTGCATAATTACGTGATCGCGGGCGATGGCACTGCACAGGAAGCTCTTGATGGTTTGGTTCGCGATTGGACCGAAATCTTTGAGGATGAAGGCAAGCTTTAACGCGCACCCTTCGCCTAGCGCCGCAACAAGAGAGCTAACTCCGCAACGGCGTAACACGATCCTCCCTCCAGCCGATGGGCCTCTTGAGGTCTGTCGGCTGGGCACCTCTCCCCCACCTTTTGGCAAATGTGCATAGTTGGTGCCACTAATAGGACCCGCTAGCGAAGGATGTCCCATGCCCAAATCAGTTGCTGAGAAGGTCGCCCAAAACACACCCAAGCCTATGGCACGGCGCATCCGCGGGCTCTCTGACCGCGCCATTGCATGGATTTTTGTTGCACCGACGCTTTTTTTGCTGCTCGCCGTCAACATCTTTCCGCTGATCTGGACAATCCGGCTGAGCTTTACCAATTTTCGCGTCAACCGCCCCAACAACGATGTGGAGTGGGTGGGCCTACGCAATTATGAGCGCATCCTAGGTGATCCTGACATTTGGAACACCATGCAGGCCACGGCGCACTTCCTGATCTGGACGATTGTGCTGCAGGTTCTGATCGGCTTCACGCTGGCCTACCTGATCAACAAGAAGTTCAAGGGCAACGATCTTTGGACGACGATTATCGTATTCCCGATGATGTTGTCGCCCGCGGTTGTCGGCAATTTCTGGACGTTCTTATACCAGCCGCAAATCGGCCTGTTCAACTACGCCGTGGCGCTGTTCACCGGCGTTGATCCGGCTAGCTTTTCCATGATTGGCGACGTTCACCTTGCGCCCTGGTCCATTGTCATCGCCGACACCTGGATGTGGACGCCGTTCGTCATGCTCATATGTCTGGCCGGGCTGCGATCCATCCCCGACAGCATCTATGAAGCCGCCGAAGTCGACCGGGCGTCGAAATGGCGGCAATTCTGGACGCTCACCGTGCCTATGGTGCTGCCCTTCCTGATGCTGGCTGTGCTGTTTCGCGGCATTGAGAACTTCAAAATGTTCGATCTGGTGGTGCAACTTACCGGCGGCGGACCCGGCAACACCACCACGCTGACCTCCATCGACCTCAAGCGCGAGGCGTTTGAGAGATGGCGAACGGGGTATTCCTCCGCCTATGCGGTTATCCTGTTTGTCACCGTCTTTGGCCTCGCCTCGGTCTATGTGAAGGCGCTCAACAAGGTCAAAGAACGATGAGCTTTTCAGTTACCGACCCTTCTACACGCACCAAATGGGTGGCTGGCACGCTGGTTGTTGGCTACGCGATCATCACTTTGATCCCGCTGCTCTGGATCATTGCAACTGGCTTCAAATCGCCCGCCGATTCCATCGCCTACCCGCCCGTGGTGACGTTTGAGCCGACGCTTGAGGGCTATGTGAACCTGTTCACTGATCGCACTCGCGCAACCGATGACATGCTTGAGCGCGCTGGCCCGCCAGAAACATGGTACGAGCAGATCGCGCGCGACCGCGGCACCGTGATCACCGGTCCATCGCGCTATGGCGAGCGGTTCATGAACTCCGTCATCATAGGGTTTGGATCCACCGCACTGTGCATGATCCTTGGCACGGCGGCTGCCTATGCGTTCAGCCGGTTTAAGATGCCGCTGAAGGATGACCTGCTGTTTTTCATCCTCTCAACGCGCATGATGCCCCCTATCGCCGTGGCCATTCCGATCTTTTTGATGTTCAGGAACCTTGGCCTCAGCGACACCCATCTGGGCATGATCTTTCTCTACACGGCTGTGAACCTCTCTCTATCAGTGTGGCTGCTCAAAGGCTTCATCGACGAGATACCCATCGAGTATGAAGAGGCTGCGCTGATCGATGGGTACACGCGCTTTCAAGCGTTCTACAAAATCGTCCTGCCACAAGCCGCTACCGGCATCGCCTCAACCGCGATCTTCTGTCTGATCTTTGCCTGGAACGAATATGCCTTTGCCGTGTTGCTGACCTCAGGCAACGCGCAAACCGCACCGCCCTTCATCCCCACCATCATCGGCGTGTCCGGCAAAGACTGGCCAGCGGTTGCCGCCGGTGCAACGATTTTCCTGATCCCCGTCATGGTCTTCACGGTGCTGCTGCGCAAACACCTCTTGAGAGGAATAACTTTCGGAGCCGTCCGAAAATGAGCAAGTTCTTCTCCGGTATCTTTGGCCTTCGCCGTAGCGCATGGGAAATGGTCGCCACCATCCTCATCGCCACGGGTGTGGTCATGCTCATGCAGCCATTCGCGATTGAGCTCTACACCTACTCGTTCATCGTCACGTTGGTGGGCACGGTGATGTTCATCATCGTCAGCCATTTCCGGGAGTAGCGATGTGGCTGAGCAAACCCCTACCATGCCCGCTGACATGCCTGCCGAGGTTGCAGCCGTGATCAACGCGATGCCCGACCCATCACGCACGCGCGTTCTGCAACTGCGCAGCTTGGTGCTTGCCGAAGCCGATGCGCGTGGCGTCGCGCCGGTCGAAGAAACCTTAAAATGGGGCCAGCCCTCTTACGTACCTGGACGCTCCGGCACGACCATCCGCCTTGGCGCTGATGAAACAACCGGCGGCGCCAAGCTGTTCGTGCATTGCCAAACGTCCCTGGTGGATGAGTGGCGCAGCACGCACGGGGGGCGCCTCTCCTATGAAGGAAACCGAGCCGTTTTGATCGACCCTAAAGGCCCTTTGCCGACCGACGAGCTCTCCATGTGCATCGCGTCTGCGCTTACCTATCACAGCAGAAAACGAGCGCAGCATGGCTGAGATCATTATCAAGAATTTGCGCAAAGAGTTTGGCGATTTCACCGCCGTGCAATCCTCAAACTTCAGAATCGAAGACGGCGAGTTCTTCATGCTTCTCGGACCGTCTGGCTGTGGCAAGACCACGACCTTGCGCATGATCGCCGGGCTGGAACTGCCAACCTCCGGCGAGATTTACATCGATGGCGAAGAGGTGTCGCAAAAGCCTGCCAGCCAGCGCGATATCGCCATGGTTTTCCAGATGTTTGCGCTCTACCCGCACATGAATGTGCGCAAGAACATTTCCTACCCGCTCGTTTCGCAGGGCATGCCGCGCGCCCAGGTGAAAGCGAAGGTGGCTGAGGTTGCGAAAATTCTCGGCATTGAAGATATTTTGGGCCGCCCTGTTGGTGGTCTATCGGGCGGCGACCGTCAGCGCGTTGCCCTTGGCCGGGCCATCGTGCGCGACCCCAAAGCCTTCATGATGGATGAGCCTCTTGGTGCGCTGGATGCTGAGTTCCGCGAGCATATGGCCGAAGAGCTGCGCGCCCTGCACGACCGCATGGGTGCGACCACGGTCTATGTGACCCATGATCAGCTGGAAGCCATGCAGATGGGCGACAAGATCGTTGTCATGAACCATGGCGTGATCGAACAGTTCGGCACACCACAGGATATCTACGACAAGCCAGCAACCATGTTTGTGGCCAACTTCATCGGCTCGCCGCCGATGAACTTTTTGAAAGGCCATGGCACGCTGGATGTTGGCGCGACGGCAGTGAACCTGCATCACCATTCAATCCTCATTCCAGAGATGCGCGAGCCGTTCGATGGCGATATCACCGTGGGGGTGCGGCCAGAGCATGTGCGCCTGTCAGACGAGGGCTCCTATCGCGGGGAAATTCTTACGACCGAGTATTTGGGCACCACGCAAATCGTAACCTTGGCGACCGACGCCGGTGAGCTGAAGGCGCGCATCGGGTCTGAGCGCCGGGCCACGGTGGGCGATAGTGTTGGCCTTGCCTTCAATGCCTCCACGCTGACGCTGTTCAACAGCCAGACCGGGCACGCGCTGCGCTCCAATCTCAACATTGGCGTTCTGGGTATGGGAGGCGATCATCGCCCCGGAGGCGCCCATGGCTGAGGTATCGCTCTTAGGCGTCAGCAAAGCGTTCGGATCAACGCGGGCGGTTGATGGCATCAGCATGGACATCCCGGACGGGGCATTTGTGGTGCTGCTCGGTCCAACGGGTGCAGGCAAAACCACATCACTGCGGCTGATCTCCGGACTGGAAAAACCAGACGCCGGGCAGATCAGCATTGGCGGGCATTCAGTGACCAACCTCACGCCCGCGCAGCGCGATGTGGCGATGGTCTTTCAGCAATACTCGCTCTACCCGCATATGACGGTGCGGGACAATCTGGCGTTTCCGCTGCGCTCGCCGATCCTCAAAACGCCAGAGGATGAGATCGCCAAAAAGGTAGCCGAGGTGGCCGAGGTGCTGCAAATCCCGCACAAGCTGGACAACAGGGCCACCGCGCTTTCCGGTGGTGAAATGCAGCGTGTTTCCATTGGCCGCGCCCTGGTGCGCGACCCATCGATCTATCTGATGGATGAGCCGCTTTCTTCACTTGATGCCAAGCTGCGCACTGATCTGCGTGTGGAACTCAAGCGCATCCAGGCAAGCCTTGGCGCAACGCTGCTTTATGTGACCCACGACCAGATTGAGGCCATGACTATGGCCACTCATGTGGGCGTGCTCGACGAAGGCAAGCTGGTGCAGTTTGGTAGCCCGCGCGAGATTTACGAGAACCCAGTCAGCCACTATGTCGCCGGCCGCCTTGGCCTGCCACGCATCAATCTGTTGCCCGCCGATCTGTTTGCTGGCGCTCCGGATGGTGCTGCCACCATCGGCATGCGCCCAGAACATATCCAGCAAGGGGCGGAAGGGTCTTTTGGCAAGCCCGCCAAGGTGGTGCGCGTGGAGCATCTGGGCGACCAGACGCGCCTACATCTTACTTTGGAAGGCCACGAGATCATCACCTTGAGCGATGTGCACACCACGCTGGAAACCGGCGACACACTGGCCATTCAACCGCGCAAAGCCCTCTACTTCGCCGCCGATGGCACCCGCCTGGCCTAGGCCTAAGGAGACGACCCCATGAAACAGTTCATCAACGCCAAAGAGACGCTGGTCACCGAAGCCATTGACGGCCTTTTGCGCACCGCTGGTGGTAAGCTCGCGCGGCTGGATGGCTATCCGCACATCAAGGTTGTCGTGCGCACCGATTGGGACAAATCCAAGGTCGCGCTGGTGTCCGGCGGTGGGTCAGGCCATGAGCCTAGCCATGCGGGCTTTGTCGGACAGGGCATGCTGACGGCGGCAGTGTGTGGCGATATCTTCGCCTCGCCCTCAGTGGACGCCGTGCTGGCTGGCATTCTGGCCGTCACTGGCCCGGCTGGCTGCTTGCTGATCGTGAAAAACTACACCGGCGACCGGCTGAACTTTGGCCTTGCTGCCGAGCGCGCTCGGGCGCTCGGGCATAAGGTTTCCATGGTCGTGGTGGATGATGATGTGGCGCTGCCCGATCTGCCGCAGGCACGCGGTGTGGCCGGCACGCTGTTTGTGCATAAGATCGCTGGCGCGCTGGCCGACCAAGGCGCTGACCTTGAGTTGGTGACAAAAACCGCCGAGACGGTGATTTCTCAAGTGGTCTCCATCGGCATGTCACTGGACACCTGCACCATTCCTGGTTCTCCCAAAGAGGCACGGATCGAGGTTGGCAAAGCCGAACTTGGCCTTGGCATCCATGGCGAAGCAGGCATTGAGCAAGTGGATTATTCCGGCGCGCAAGATGCGATGGCCATGGTGGTGGACAAGCTCGCGCCCACGATCAGCGATGGCCCACATGTTGCGCTGCTCAACAATCTGGGTGGCGCCACCCCGCTGGAAATGTCGGTGCTGGCCGAGGAGCTTGCCCGCTCTTCCATCGGCGATCAAATTACTTGGATGGTGGGTCCGGCGCCGCTGATGACATCACTGGATATGCAGGGTTTCTCGGTGTCGCTGCTGCCGATTGAGAGCGTCTGGCAAACAGCTCTGATGACGCCGGTTGCGCCACGTGCCTGGCCAGGCTGCCTGCCCGTTGCCGCCGAGGCTGTGCTGCCACTGCCTGATGGTTTGGCACCCATTCAGCCGACCCCATCAGCCCATGCGCGTACCGAAGACTTTTTGAACCGCTGCTGCACCATTTTGATCGGTGCCGAAGCCGATCTCAACGCGTTGGACGCCAAATCAGGCGATGGCGACACTGGCTCGACTTTGGCCACCGCGTCGCGCGCGCTAATTGATGCCATGCCACGCCTACCACTGGCGGACACAACCCAGCTTTATCGTGCCATCGGCCAAGAACTCTCCCAGACTATGGGCGGCTCATCGGGCGTGTTGCTTGCCATCTTCTTTGCCGCCGCAGGTGATGCGTCGGCCAATGGCTCCAACACTGTGGATGCGCTGAAAGCCGGGCTTGATCGCATCGCTCAAGTGGGCGGTGCGGGCGTTGGCGACCGCACGATGATTGATGCGCTGCAACCGGCGCTGGATGCATTGCCTGATGGTTTGCAGGCTGCCGCATCCGCCGCACGCGCTGGGGCCGATGGCACGGCTACGATCACCAAAGCGAAGGCAGGTCGTGCAACATATATCTCTGAGGAAAAGCTCGCCGGGCACAATGATCCAGGTGCCGAGGCTGTGGCGCGTCTGCTAGAACAGATCGCATCAACAGCGCAGTGAATGGACCATTATGTATCTTGGACTTGACCTTGGAACCTCCGGCCTGAAGGCCGTTGTCATTGATGACACCCAAACGCTGGTCGCCTCAGCCAAGGCCGATTTGGAGGTTTCACGCCCCAATCCCGGTTGGTCGGAGCAAGACCCAGACAGCTGGATTTCAGCCTGTGAGGCGGTACTGGGTGAGCTGAGCCAATCCATCGATATGGCCGCCGTTCGCGGCATAGGGCTGTCCGGCCAGATGCACGGCGCCACAGCCTTGGACGCTGCCGACAAGGTTCTCTGGCCAAGCATTCTTTGGAACGACACACGCTCTGCGGATGAAGCTGCCTCAATGGATGCTGACCCCGATTTCCGGTCGCTGTCCGGCAACATCGTTTTTCCAGGGTTCACCGCACCCAAAGTGGAGTGGCTGCGCAAGAACCGCCCGGAAGTCTTCGAGACAATCGCGAAAGTTCTGCTGCCCAAGGACTATCTGCGCCTTTGGCTCACCGGCACCTACGCGTCCGACATGTCCGATGCGGCAGGCACCAGCTGGCTTGATACCGGTGGGCGCGACTGGTCGGACACGCTGCTCACCAAATGTCACCTCACCCGCGATCACATGCCAACGCTGGTTGAAGGGTCAGACGTTTCTGGCGAATTGCGCGATGATTTGGTGCAGCGCTTTGGCTTTTCCAAAGGTGTCGTGGTTGCGGGTGGCGGCGGCGATAATGCAGCCTCTGCCATCGGTGTGGGCGTGGTGAAGGCCGGCGAAGCGTTCGTCTCGCTGGGCACATCGGGTGTGCTCTTTGCCGCCAACGATAGCTACCGGCCAGATGCAGACACGGCGGTGCACACGTTCTGCCATGCGGTTCCGGGCACCTGGCACCAGATGGGTGTGATTTTGGCCGCCACGGACGCACTGGCTTGGTATGCTGGGCTGGTAGGCGATGATCCGGCCAGTCTGACTGGTGCGCTGGGCGGCCTTCAGGCGCCGGGTAAAGCGCTCTTCCTGCCCTACTTGGGCGGGGAGCGCACACCGCTCAATGATGCGGCCATTCGCGGCGCGTTCCTTGGCCTGGAGCACGCCACCGACCGACAGACTGCCACGCGCGCGGTGCTGGAAGGCGTGACGTTTGCACTGAAAGACTGCCAACAGGCCTTGGCCGCCACAGGCACCACACTTGATAGCGTGATCGCGGTTGGGGGCGGCAGCGCGTCGGACTATTGGCTTGCCGCCATCGCCACAGCGCTCGGTGTGCGCATCGATGTGCCGGTTGCCGGTGATTTGGGTGGCGCGTTCGGCGCCGCGCGGCTTGGCCTGATGGCGGCCACAGGCGCGGGCGCGGAGATCGCGACCCAACCGGCCATGGCCCGGTCGGTCGAACCTGATGCTGACCTCACCCACGCCTTTGATGATGGATATGCGCGCTACGTTGCGGCGCGCGATGCGATAGGAACACTCTCATGAGCCAATTTTTCGGCGACATCCCAGCCGTTCGCTATGCTGGGCCAGACAGTGACGACACCTTTGTCTACCGGCACTACGACCCCGACGAGATGGTGCTCGGCAAGCGGCTGGAAGACCATCTGCGCTTTGCGGTGGCCTATTGGCACTCCTTCGCCTGGCCGGGTGGTGATCCGTTTGGTGGCCAGACGTTCGACCGCCCTTGGTTCGGTGCCGACAGCATGGAAATGGCGCGCCTAAAAGCCGATGTCGCCTTTGAGATGTACGCTATTCTCGGCGCACCCTATTTCTGCTTCCATGATGCGGATATCCGCCCGGAAGACGAGAGCTTTGCCGACAGTCTGGCCAACCTTGAGGGCATCGTCGACTATATTGGCCCAAAGATGGAAGCGACCGGCACCAAGCTGCTCTGGGGCACGGCGAACCTCTTCTCCCACCGCCGCTTTATGGCCGGTGCCGCCACCAATCCTGACCCGGATGTCTTTGCCTGGTCGGCAGCGACCATCAAGGCTTGTATGGACGCAACGCTGAAACTCGGCGGCGAGAACTATGTGCTTTGGGGTGGCCGTGAGGGCTACGAAACACTGCTCAACACGGACCTTTCCCGCGAGGCCGAACAGGCTGGGCGCATGCTGGCGAAGGTGGTCGATTATAAGCACAAGATCGGCTTTGAGGGCGCAATCCTGATTGAACCCAAGCCGCAGGAACCGACCAAACATCAATATGATTACGATGTTGCGACCGTCTACGGGTTCCTGAAACGCTTCGGACTTGAGAACGAGGTGAAGGTGAACATTGAGCAGGGCCACGCGATCCTGGCCGGGCACTCGTTTGAGCATGAACTGGCGTTGGCCGCCTCATTGGGCATTCTGGGGTCCATCGATATGAACCGCAATGACTATCAGTCTGGCTGGGATACCGATCAGTTCCCCAACTCGGTGCCAGAGGTGGCGCTTGCCTATTATGAAGTTCTGAAGGCTGGTGGCTTCACCACCGGCGGAACAAACTTTGATGCCAAGCTGCGCCGTCAGTCGCTTGACCCGCAAGACCTGATCCTTGGCCATGTTGGGGCGATGGATGTGTGCGCGCGCGGGCTGAAAGCTGCTGCGGCGATGCTGGAGGATGGCAAGCTGGAAGCGCTGCGTCAGGCGCGCTATGCGGGCTGGGACACACCGCAGGCCAAAGCGATGCTGGCCGATGATGATCTGGGGGCGATTTTTGCCCATGTCACATCAAACGATCTGCGGCCCGAACCAAGGTCCGGGCAGCAGGAGATTTTGGAGAATCTGGTCAGTCGGTACGTGTAAGGCAGACCCTTACGACAGAGTCTTAGGACATGCCGCCGACACAGCCTGTCAGCAAGATAGACAGGGATGTGAGGACAACAAAAGTGCGCACTTTAAGCATGGGAAGTCTCCTTAAGACAGGCGGTTAGAAGCGGTACAGCACACCAACGCGGCCAACATGGTTGTGCGAGCCGCCAACAATGGGCCCGCCAGTGACAGCGAAAGTTTCTTCGGGCACATCGACAAACAGATACTCAATCCGCCCCGTCCAATTGCCAGTGACATGCCCCTCAAGACCCGCACCCACGGTAAAACCGACAACCGTGTTATCGTTGGATGAGGTGCCGATGGCGGCCTCCACGCTGGTCATCGCGACACCTGCTGTAGCGTAGGCAAAATAGCGGTCCCAGGTGTAGCCAGCGCGCACGCGCAACGTGCCCATCCATTGCTCTTCGAAGGAGGCGGTGCCAGTGCGCGCATCAATGTCGAGGTAGGAAATGTCACCCTCGATACCCGCCGCCCAATTAGGGCTGAGCTGGTGCGTGTAACCGACAACTGCACCGCCGGTAAAACCGCCACCTTCATCCAGCGGCCCAGGGTTCGTTGGGACATTGTTTTGGAACTGCCCACCGGCGGCACCAGCCACGATACCGACGTGAAAGCCAGTCCAATTGTAGGCCATTGGCGTCGGTGAGAATGAATAGGTATCTGCTGCTTGAGCAGACGATAAGCCGGCTGCAAAGCACGCCGCTACGAGCGTTGAACGTCGCATGATCGAGCCCTTCCATCTGTGCGATCTGATGGAACAAGCGTAGGAGCCTCGGCGCACCAAGGGCAAGGTGCTAAAGCTCAGAAGCCCCGGGTCACGGGGGTTTGCCACCACTTTGCGTCCTGCTGTTGCAGGCGCATCCCACACAAAATTGTGGAGATGGGGGCAAAATCGCCACCCTGGGCAGGGATGGAACAAACCCAGGGCAGCGGGAATCGGTAGTGTCCTGATTGAATCTGAAGTTCGTTTAGCGTGTGCCGTATAATGTGACGAACTTCAAATTCAGGACACTAGGCGGCTTGCCGCTCATCCTCCGCCAGGCCCTGACCGACGAGAAAGGTCGGGTCGTCTATCGCCTGGTCAAATTCCAAGCCGATCCCATCCTCACCGTTGCGCCGAACGGTGCCCACCAGCGTTCGGCCATCGGCCATTTCAACACTAACCTTCTGGCCAATTTCCATGCCTTCTAATGGCGCGACTTTTGCACCCGTCTTGCTGGCATCCACCAACTGCGTTCGCCGCCGTCGACCAGCGTCACAGATGATGACAATTTCAGACATCTTCACCCGCAAAGCCCCGCGACGCTCTTCCACGTCCTTGGAGACTTCCTCTAAGAAGCCTTCCACTTGGACCATCAGGTCTTTGGAGTGCTCGGTAAGGATGTCCGCCGTGTCGTTGACCGTGTTGGCCTCGGCAGCGGTTTCATCAATGGCCTTGCTCACCGAGGCGACTTTGTCGGCTGCTGTCTCCGTTCCGTTGGAGGCTGCGCCAATGGAGTTGGAAATCTCTTGCGTTGCTGCTTCTTGCTCTTCAACCGCACCGGCGATGGCCGTGGTGAGCTGGCGGATCTCATCAACGGAGTCCGTGATCGCCTGGATGGATTCCACCGTGCCGGTCGTAGAGGTCTGAATACCAGCGATCTGCTGGCCAATCTCTTCAGTGGCTTTGGCGGTCTGTGTCGCCAACTCCTTCACCTCAGAAGCGACAACCGCGAAGCCTTTGCCAGCATCGCCAGCACGCGCCGCTTCGATGGTGGCATTGAGGGCCAGCAGATTGGTCTGTTCAGCAATGTCGCTGATCAGTCCGATCACTGTGCCAATGCGATCAGCCGACTGCGACAGCTGGCCGACATCATCATTGGTGGCGGTTGCACGCTCGGCCGCGGCGTCCATAAGCGTGCTTACCCGATCTGTTTGGCTGGCAATCTCGCGGATGGATGCGGTCAGTTCTTCGGTGGCCGCAGCCACAGTCTGAACGTTGGATGATGCACCCGTGGATGCCGAGTGGGCCGTTTGTGCCTCTTCGGACGCGCTCTCAGCAACACCCATCATGCGGGCGGCCAGGTCACGCATTTCACTGGTTTGGTTGGCCACTTGGCCAGTTGACGTGGCGATGTTTTCGCGGAAGCCTTTGACGATCGCTTCAACATGTTCCTGCCGATGCAGTTGGTGCTCGCGGTCGCTCTGTGCTTTTTGCTCAAGATGGTGGCGGTCAATGCCATTCTCACGAAACACTTCGACGGCTTTGGCCATCTCGCCAATTTCATCGGAACGCCAAGCGCCCTCAACGGCAATCTCGAAATTGTTGCTGGCAATCATTCGCATTGTTGCCGCCAACTTGCGAATGGGTGGCGCAATGGACTTGGCAACATAGTAGGAAACGAACGATGTGAAGGCGATCAAGGCAACCAACATGCCCGTCATCACCCAGAATTCCCGTTGTGCAACGGCAACATTGTAGGCAGCGGCCTCGCCAAGATGCACGGCGATGCGGTCTTCAACTTGCTTGAGGGCGTCAATGCGGCGGGTGCTGACATCAAACCATTGTCGACCTGTCACCGCAGAAATGTCTGCGCCAAAGGGCGCGCCAGCCGCCAACTCGCGCAAAATTTCTACATCGGCTCCGACCGGGCCTGCCATCTGCTCATCAAAAAACGCAATATCATCGGGGTGACCGTTGAAGTGGAAGATGTCGAAATAGACTTCCTGCATGGCACCCAGGCGCATGAAGTTGTCGTACACCGTTTGGGAGAACGTGCCCGCACCAAAGCCTGCCGTGCCCATGGCGCGCTCCACGCCGGCACGCTCTTTGCCTTCCAAGAGCCCAATATAGGCAAGCACTGGACGCAACATGGTGGCGTCATCAATCACGGTTGCCATGCTTGAGACCACACGCAGAAGATCGCGTATTGTTGGCGTGTAATAGCCCGCCATCTCAGCAACGCTGCTGTCGAGCGCATCGATGCTGGCGCGACGCTCACGCAGGGTACTCAGCGCGGTAAGGGCGCTTTGCACCGGCTCGTCAATCACATGGATCTTTGCTTCGGATTCGATTTGCGACAACGCCGTTTCAAACGCCGCCAACTCGCGATCGGTCGATGCACGTTGCTCATCAATCGTGTCGGCAAAGACTTGCCCGCCTGATCCGATAAACCCAGCTGACATGCCGCGTTCTTTTTGCAGTTCGTGCACCAAGTGAGAAACGGTTGGCGCAAGTTCAGCAACACCCAAAACTGATGTCGAGGAAGCAATATACTTGCGCTCGTTGATCAATTTTGCAGCACCTAGCCCAATCAAGGCGAAAAGCGGTATCATGCACAGAACGAGAATACGCGTGTAGATGTTAACGTTGAGCATCATGCGGGTCATGGTGTCTTCCCCTTACGTGAGAAGTTACCTTTTTCCGAAATTTATTAATGCATCCCTAGTAAAAAATAGTTTGAGACGAAATTTCTCATATGAATACGCTTTCACTTTTCAATTTATAGTCTTCTTATTTAGTCTATTTTGGTGACCTTACGTAAATTTGAACAATAAATAAGCCGGCGCTGATATTAAATTGCGCCGGCTTAACTATTTTAGCGATGGTGTGGTTGGTTAGCGCGCGTCTGATACAGCGCGCTTGGTCATAACTTTCACCAGATTGGCGCGATACGCCGCATCGCCATGGATGTCCGAGAGCATGTCATCGGCTGAAACGGCGACGCCATCAGCTGCCACGCTCGAGAAGTTGCTGTTCAAGGCCGCTTCCATGCCGCCATGGCGGAAAACGCCATCAGAGCCTGCTCCGGTGACGGCGACACGCACGCCCCCACCCGTTTGGGCAACAAACACCCCAGCCATCGCATAGCGTGACGCGGGGTTGGGGAACTTCGCGTAAGCAGCCTTGGCAGGTTTGGGGAACTTCACCGCCGTGATGATCTCATCTTCATCAAGCGCGGTGGCAAACATGCCATCGAAGAAATCATCGGCTGCGATCTCGCGTTTCGATGTCACCACCGTGGCGCCGAGGCCAAGAACCGCAGAGGGATAATCCGCCGCCGGATCATTGTTGGCGATGGAACCGCCAAGCGTGCCCATATGGCGGACCGCCGGGTCACCGATGCCTTCAGCCAGCGATGCAAGCGCTGGAATGTGCGCCTGCACATCGGCGTTGGATGCAACCGCGGCATGGGTGGTGGCGGCGCCAATGGTTACCGTATCACCGGAGACCGACACGCCGACCATCCCGTCGATGGCACGAATGTCCACCAGATCGGACGGGGCGGCCAGGTGCTGCTTCATGGTTGGTAGCAGCGTCTGCCCACCGGCCAGAACTTTGGCGTCTTCGTTGGAAGACAGGGCTGAAACCGCTTCGCTGAGCGAGGATGGCTTATGATAGTTGGATGCATACATGGTGCGTCTCCCTACTCTGCAGCTTGCGGCATGGCCGAGGATTGAATGGCGGCCCAAACACGGCTTGGTGTTGCAGGCATCTCGATATCGGTGCCGGTCGCATCCACGATGGCATTGATGACCGCGACCGGTGAGCCAATGGCGCCGGCTTCACCGCAACCCTTCAAGCCCAACGGATTGTTGGGGGATGGGGTGCAGCCATGGCCGATGGTGTAGCTGGGCACATCATCAGCGCGCGGCATGGTGTAATCCATGTACGAGCCGGTGAGCAGCTGCCCGTCATCATCGTAGACAACGCCTTCCATCAGCGCCTGCCCGATACCTTGGGTCACGCCGCCATGCACTTGGCCTTCCACAATCATCGGGTTGATGATGGTGCCGAAATCATCGGCGGCCACGAACTGGACCACCTCGGTGACACCGGTATCGGGGTCCACTTCCACCTCGCAGATGAAGCAGCCGGAGGGGAAGGAGAAGTTCACCGGATCGAAGAAGCTGGTCTCTTTGAGGCCGGGCTCCATGCCTTCGGGCAAATTGTGCGCCATGTAAGCTGCAAGGCCAATCTCGTGCCACGCCATCTTCTTGTCGGTACCGGCGATCTTCGCTTCGCCACCTTCGATGACGATGTCATCCTCGGCAGCTTCCAGGCTGTGAGCGACGATCTTTTTCACCTTCGCTTCAACCTTATCGAGCGCTTTCATCACCGCTGACATGCCCACCGGGCCGGAACGCGACCCGTACGTGCCCATGCCAAACTGCACCTTGTCGGTGTCACCGTGAACGATGGCGACATTGTCGATGGGCAGACCGAACCGTTCTGCGGCCAGTTGGGCGAAGGTCGTCTCGTGACCCTGACCGTGGCTGTGCGCGCCGGTGAGGATTTCGATGGTGCCCACCGGGTTCACCCGAACCTCAGCGGACTCCCAAAGACCAACGCCGGAGCCAAGCGACCCGGCAGCAGCCGACGGCGCAAGGCCGCAGGCTTCGATGAAGCAGGAGTAGCCGAGCCCGCGCATTTTACCACGCGAGGCAGCTTCTGCCTTGCGTGCAGGGAAACCTGCAACGTCAGCTGCTTCCTGCGCCATGTTGAGCACGGCGTCGAAATCACCGGCGTCATAGGCGAGCAACACTTCGGTTTGGTACGGGAACTCGCGAATGAAGTTTTTGCGGCGCAGCTCCGCCACATCCATGTTCATCTCGCGGGCCGCTTTTTCCATGATGCGCTCAACCACGTAAGTGGCTTCGGGCCGCCCTGCCCCGCGATAAGCATCCACCGGCACCGTGTTGGTGTAGACCGCCTTCACATTGCAGTAGATGGCGGGCATGGCGTACTGGCCCGAAAGCAGCGTGCCATAGAGGTATGTTGGCGTGGCCGTCGCAAACAGCGAGGCATAAGCGCCGATGTTGGCGATGGTGTCGACCTTGAAGCCAACGATCTTGCCGTCGCCGTCAAAGCCGATTTTCGCCGTCGTCACATGGTCACGCGCATGCGCATCGGTCATGAAGGATTCAGAACGCTCCGCCGTCCAACGGACGCTACGACCGGTTTTCATGGAAGCCCAAAGGCAGGTGATTTCTTCGGGATAGATGTAAATCTTCGACCCAAAGCCACCACCAACATCCGGCGCGATCACGCGAAGCTTGTGCTCTGGCGCGACATTGTAAAATGCAGAGAGCACCAAGCGCGCCACGTGCGGGTTTTGGCTGGTCGAGTAGAGGGTGTAGTGATCCTCAGCATCATCATAAACCGCAATGGCCGAGCGCGGCTCAATGGCATTGGGCGACAGACGGTTGTTGATCAGATCGATCTCGGTGATGTGCGCGGCGCCTGCAAGACCCGCATCGGTCTTGGCTTCATCACCCACTTCCCAATCGAAGCACATGTTGCTGGAGATCTCATCATGCACCAGCGGCTGGCCTGGGTTCATCGCTTTGCCGGTGGCGACCGCCGGTGCGAGCTCCTCATAGTCCACCTCAACGGCTTCAGCGGCCAAGCGCGCCAGCGCCTGCGTTTCAGCCACCACGATGGCAACAGAGTCGCCGACATAACGCACCTTTTCCGTGGCCAGTGGTGACCAAGCACCGATTTTCATTCCCTCGCCATCTTTGGACGTGATCGCCCAACCGGTGATGATATCGCCGATGCCATCGGCTTTCAGCTCAGGGCCGGTGTGAACAGCGATAACGCCATCCATCGCCATCGCAGCGGAGGCATCAATGCCCTTGATGCGTGCATGGGCGTGCGGCGAACGCACAAAAGCCCCGTAGGACTGGTTCTCAACACGAATATCGTCGGTGTATTTGCCCTTACCGAGCAGAAACCGCTTGTCTTCTTTGCGCTTTACGCGGGCGCCAATTCCATCGCTCATTTCATATCTCCCTAAAAATTCGCTCACATTTTGGCGGCGGCGTCTTCGATTGCTTTGACAATGTTGTGGTAGCCGGTGCAGCGGCAGATGTTGCCTTCCAGCTCATCGCGAATGGCAGCTTCGTCCAGCGTCTTGCCTTCGGATTTGTAGCGATTGACCATATCAATACCGGTCATAATCATGCCCGGGGTGCAGAAGCCGCACTGCAGGCCATGGTGCTCGTTGAACGCGGTTTGCATGGGGTGCATATCGCCATTGGCAACGCCCTCAACTGTGGTCACCGAGGAGCCTTCCAGCGAGACCGCCAGCGCTGTGCAAGATTTTACAGCCTTGCCATCCACATGCACCACGCAGGCACCGCACTGACTGGTGTCACAGCCAACATGCGTTCCGGTCAGGCGTAAGGCCTCGCGCAGAAATTCTGAAAGCAAAGTGGTGTCCGGGACATCGCCGCTGACAGCCTTCCCGTTCACCGTCATTGAGACGTTGGTCATTGCATGTTCTCCCAATCAAACGAGGGTTGACCCCCTCGTATCCTTTGTCCGCGCCGGTTTGCCCGGCGAATTTTTTATCACCTGAGTGGTCAGGCGGTTTCTTCAACAGGCTCAGGGTTGAGGTGAGCCTGGAAATTATCAAAAAACTTGCCCGCCAGCTTTTTGGCGGTGGAGTCGATCAGGCGGCTACCAAGTTGGGCGATCTTGCCGCCAACCATCGCGTGCACGGTGTAGGAAAGGACGGTCTCGCCATCGTCTTCGCTCAGGGTGACATCGGCACCGCCTTTGGCAAAGCCGGCCACGCCACCCTTGCCTTCACCCTGAATGGTGTAGCTTTCCGGCGCATTGATGTTGGCCAGTTCCACCTCGCCTTCAAAGCGCGCTTTTACCGGGCCAATCTTTTGCACGACAACAGCGTGCAACTCATTGTCTGAGGTTCTTTCCAGACTTTCACAGCCAGGAATACAGGCACGCAAAACGTCGTCATCGTTCAGCGCCGCCCACACCGCTTCACGCGGGGCAGCGATGCGGTGTTCGCCTTGCATGTCCATTGCAAAACCTCCCGATCTTATTCTCGTTGCCAGGAGCGTATCTTCTGAAGAGAAGAAATCAAGCGACAACGCGGCGCAAGATCACCATGTTTTATGCAACGTTAGGATGGATGCACTGCACCATTATTTTGCGGTGCAAAATCAAAACGCGTTGTTGCTTGTTTTGTGGGCATATTTAGTGCCTGCGCCAACTCCATGAGTGATCCCACAGAGTGGCATGCATGCAGGCTATCGACGTGCGGCAGCATGGTGCGGATGCCGCCGGCCACGGGCACAAACCCATCCCAGCGCAGCAACGGATTGAGCCAAATCAGGCGGCGTGAGGAGAGCGCCAAACGCTTCATCTGCGCATCCAGAAGCTCAAGATCATCGCGCTCCAACCCATCAGTGATGAGCAGCACCACCGCCCCGCGGCCCAACACACGACGGCTCCAGCGCTTGTTGAACTGTTCCAGTGCCGGGCCAATGCGCGTGCCGCCCTCCCAGTCGCGTACTTCTCGACCAACATGCTCCAGCGCCGCATCCGCATCGCCACGCGCCATGGCGCGGGAAATGTTGGTGAGCTCCGTGCCAAAGGTGAACGCGTGGAGTGTGTTCCAATGTACTTTGGTCGCTCGCTCCGTTCTTCTGGAACGACCGCTCGCTACCGATGCGTGACCAAGAGCGTGCAGAAAGCGCATCACCATGCGAGCATAGGTGGCCATGGAGCCGGAGACATCGCAGATCGCCACCAGATCAGGCGGGCGAACCTCTGGCGCACGCTGTGAAATGCGCACCATTTCCCCGCCACGACGCATGGAGGCACGCAGGGTCGCACGCGCATCAGGACGCGCGCGCCGTGTGGTGGGGCGAAGGCGACGCGAGGCAAGCGCGCGCGCATCCAACGAAAGCGTGGCGATGGCTTTTTCAGCCTCGCGCAGCTCAGCGGCCGACATTTGTTCAAAGTCTTTGGTGCGGATCACCTCAAGCGCCGACCAGCTAAGCGCTGCCTCGGTTTCAACTTGATTTTCTTCCGGCACATCTTGCGGCGGGGGCGGTGGATCGCCCAGCGCATCGGCCGCTCGGCGGGCACCGGCATCGCGTTTTTTCGGCGGCGTGGTGTCTTGCAGTTGTGGCGAGAGCATATGCATCATCGCGTTCAAGAATTCCGGGTCACGCCAGAACATCGCAAAAACCTGGTGAAACACCTCCAACTGATCGGAGCGGTGGATCATGGTCGCGCGCAGAGTGTGATAGAAATCGATGCGGCTGGTGAACCCTGCTTGTTCAACGGCGCGCAGCGCGGTTTCCACTTGTGCCGTGCCAACGCGAATGCCCGCCTTGCGTAGCGCGCGGGCAAAGTGGACGACATTTTCCACCAAACGCCCATCAAGATCAGACAGATGGCGGGTGGGTTGGACCATTAGGGTCAGGAAGCCTTGGCGAGGGTGGCCTGCGCCTCGTCCAGCAGGCGGGTGGTTTCAGCGCCTGCGATGCGGGCGATATCGTCCTGATATTTCAGCACTGCGCCCAGCGTGTCGGTGATCAGATCGGGCGATAGCGCGACGGCATCAAGCGCCACCAGACACCGCGCCCAATCGATGCTCTCTGCAACACCTGGCCCTTTGAACAAATCCTCGTTGCGCAGGCCCTGCACGAACGCCACGATCTGCGCCGACAGGGTTTCGGTGGCCTCCGGCACGCGGGCGCGCACGATTTCCAGCTCGCGCTCAAACGCTGGATAATCCACCCAATGGTAGAGGCAGCGGCGCTTCAACGCATCGTGCACTTCGCGTGTGCGGTTGGAAGTGAGGATGACAATCGGTGACTCAGTCGCCTTTATGGGGCCAAGCTCCGGGATGGTCACCTGGAAATCGGAAAGCACCTCCAGCAAGAACGCCTCAAAGGGTTCATCGGTGCGATCCACCTCATCGATGAGCAGTACAGGTGGGCCTTCGGCGTGCGGCTGCAAAGCGTCAAGCAACGGACGGCGAATAAGGTAGTCGCTGGAGAACAGTTCCGTTTGAAGCTCTTCGCGGTCGGCATTGCCCACCGCTTCAGCGGTGCGGATGGTGATCATCTGCGCGGCGAAGTTCCACTCATAGATCGCCGAGGCCGCATCCAAGCCCTCATAGCATTGCAGGCGGATCAG
Organism: Pseudomonadota bacterium; assembly: GCA_039814945.1. Taxonomy (GTDB): domain Bacteria; phylum Pseudomonadota; class Alphaproteobacteria; order Rhizobiales; family MH13; genus MH13. Next base: position 316 of record JBCCAF010000028.1, on the reverse strand, counting down.
CTTGCGGCCAAGCCCGCTGGCCAAAGCTTTGGCGATCTCGGTTTTACCGACGCCCGCCTCGCCTTCCAGAAACAGCGGCTTGCCAAGCGAGAGCGAGAGAAACGCCACGGTCGCAAGGTCGCGTCCGCAAACATAGTTCTCTCCAGCCAGCATGCTGATCGTCGCATCGATGGAGGAAGGCGGCGATGTCGTGGTGGTTGGTGCGTTGGGGCTGGTCAAGGCGCGTCCGTTTTGCTTTGTCTTGGAGAGACGACGTGGATCGCGACCCTAAAACGGAGCACATGGCGGTGTCTAGAAAGGCCGCCAAAAGAGCAAT
>JBCCAF010000031.1:0-9728 GCA_039814945.1 Pseudomonadota bacterium | reverse complement strand
GAAAGGATCAAACGAAACACGTTCAAACAGCGGCGTTTGCAATACCGCAATCAAGCCGCATAACATCAGAAACAGATGAGCTGATCTCTCGCTTAATCTAAGCCGCAATCGCTCCCAAAAACCCTGATGACGGACACAAACGCATCGGTCCAGAGGCGATGCTACGCCAGCTTTGCAAGGATTCGCTAGCTGATCTGATCCTGCTGGAGACAGAGGAAATGAAGCAAATTCTTGTGGCGAATATCAGCCTGATGGCCGGCAAATCAACGAACGCTGCGCGCGCCTTTGCCAGGGAGTATATGGCGTTCCAAACGGACTGGAGCGATAGCGTTATGGCCACCCGCGATATGCGCGTGCACATCTTCCTTGCAGAAGAATATCCCACCGTCGACATTGGCTCAGTCCCCAAACTCCAAGAGGCTTATCCTTGGATGGAGTTCGACGTATTGCAAAAAGCAGGACTTGCTTTGCTCTACCAGAAACCGGAAAAACTGATCCCCGTGATGGCGGAGGCTGCCAGACGGGCAGCATCGAACATACAATAAGATAACCCTCTGGAACCGCTACTGCGGCAAGGGAACAACAATCGCTGTTTCTTGAATAACAGGGCTTTCTGTCGGCATTTGTCGTTGGGGAGATTGGTCCTGAGGTAAGGCAATTGGAACAGTTGAACCCTCTGACGCCTGAGCAAGCGAAGGCGATAGCGTTTGCGGTGCACGCGCGACAGGATTAGGTGGTGCGGTGCGTGTTTGTGATCGTTGTGCTACGCGGACAACTGGCACTTCATCCAAGGACGCAAGTGATGAGGAAGCAACGTCTTGAGGGTTTGAAGGGCTTGATGCGAGCGGCGCGTAAAGCGGATCGCTGAAAGCACCAAGCGAAAGCCCTTGGGCAAACGCAACGCAATGATCTTGGGTCAAACGCTCACGACATAGACGCGCGCGTACTGACCACACCCCTGCCGCCCGTGCAAAGGGCAGTTGATCGGTTGCCTGAACATCGGCCTGGTCGGCTTCCTGCCAGATATACGCGCAATTGCCTTGGTTGGGCACAGGTCCAAATGCCAAGCCCACGGGGCCATGCTCATTGGTGAGGATGTAGTTATGAATTGGAAGCGCATGGCCGTTGAACACGGCCTGCATTTCTCGATGCACTTGGTGGTGGCTGGCGACCCCAGAGGGCTGTTGCACGGCAATATCAACCTTTATCCAGTTCTCGCCGCTGGCCAAAGCGTCACCGGACAACACGATATGCTGCTGCAAGCCATCGGTCCGGCGCTGCTCACGCACACTCAGCACACGTCCAGCTTCGCGCGGCAAAGATGCGAGCGCCGTGGTTAGTGTAGTTTCCGTTACGGAACCTGTGCGTAAGAACGTGTCGCTGTCATGGGTCGCCACCAGGCCATCAAGGCCTTGCGCACAGCCCGCCAAAAGCAACGACAACGCGATACCAAGACCAATACGGATTTGCGTGCTTCTGTTGGTCACTGTCTTATCCATCAGTTGGCCATCCATGCAGCGTTGGGCGAAGGGACAGCGGCCAGGCCGCTTTGCGTTTCACGCGTTGAAAGCTGCCGGTCCAGAGCTTCAAAAAGTTGACGTGCCTGTTGCGGTGCATTGAGACGCACCAGCGCCCAAGCGCGCAGCAAAGTGAGGTCACGCGTTTCTGGGGCAAAGCGCGTCCGTCGATCCAGCGCCGCGATGGCATCGCCAAAATGGCCAGCGTTGAATGCCTGGTTGGCTTGATCGGCAAGTGCGCTGCGCGCGATTATGCCTCGCTGCTCTTCAGAGAGCTCAACATCACGCGCGATGGCAAGCGCGTCGAATGTCCGCCCCTGACGCAGCATGGCAAGGGCGTGCCCGTAGCCTGCATCTTGCGCGATGCGACCCGAACCACTTGTTTGTGCTGTTGCAAAGGATGTTGCTGCCTCATGCGAGCGACCAAGATCCAGCAGGCACCAGGCCCGAACGAGACTGGCCTCGTGAGTTGAGCGCGCGCCTTGCAAAAGACTGAGGCAGCGACGTGGATTGCCAGATCGCTGAGCTTGCGAGGCTGCTGCAACGGCAGATGGGCGCGCTGGAGCTGCTGCACTTGTTGTTGCCGTCGAGGCTGTTCGCTGCGCTGCCAGTTCATCACCCAAGCTCGCCACATCGGGGAAAGCGGCCGTGTAAGATGCCAGGTGCGCGCGCGCATCATCTTGCTCACCTTGCCTCCAAGTGCTGCGAACCAGCCCCTCGACGGCTGATTGGCTGGGTTGCCATTCCAATGACTTGGCAAACCAAGCCGATGCGGGGGTTAATTGCCCGCTGCGATAGGCATACCAACCCAACGCCTCGGCGCCTGAGGCACTTTCGAGCACACCAACATACCGCGTATGCCGTGCCACTCTTTGCGGGGAGAGTGTTACCGCGTTTTCTAGACCGTAAAGAGCGTTGCTGAGCAGCTCAATGTAGAGCGCCATTGAACGATCATCAGTGTGCGGCGTGTGACCGGTGTTTCGGCTTGCAAGCACGTGAGTTTGAGAGCTCGCTGTCTCGGGCAGTCCTTCAGCGAGAACGTTAAGTGCACCATCGATATCGCCATCGTCACGCATCGCCAGCGCTGCGCCGTACCGTGCGGCTGTGTTCGCGTGCAGCACATCAGCAGAGGCCAGCGCCCGTTGAAAAAGGGCGAGCGCTTGACGATGATTGCCCTGCGCGTAGTAGGCCCAGCCGACCAGCTCATAATCACCTGCCAAATCAGCGTCACTGGCGTAAAGGGACGCTCCAGCCTGCCAATTGGCCTCAATGGCCACCATCGCCTCTTGGTCAAGCGCATGGGCTCGATCAGGATCAATACGCCAAGCCTCCAGATCAGCACCTAGCTGATCGCGCTGAAGATCGAGCGCAAACTGCGCCATCACATTGGCATATGCAGCCTGACTGCCGTGGTGAGCCTCTGCCGTTGCAAAAAGGGGTTGGACATGCGCGGACGGCAAAGCATCACGCGCGTTGTAAAGCGTGCCGCTGAGTTCATCTGGGGAATGCACGGCGCGCAAGGCTATGTCGAACATTTGGACAGCGATGTCGTGCTGCTCTTCCCTGGCGTATGCGCCGCCGGCGATCCAAAGCACTTCCAAATCGTCAGCGGCGAGCAATGATGGATCGTCTTCAACCGCAGAGATGATTTGGCCGGTGTTCCCCGCGTTGAAATTTTCTACCAGTTGATGCCGATGTTCACTGCGCTCAAGCGCTTCCATGAGCTCCAAAGGAGGCTGCCAGCCCGGTTCTGCGGCAACACGGCGCGCAACTTCCTCATGGATTTCAGAAATCTCTTGCGCAGCGAACATGTCCCAAAGCTGCTGGTCGCGGTTATACGCGCCACCGTGATAAAGGTCTGAGGGTGGAGTCCAATAAGGATGCATAGTCTGCAACCGTCGCACCTCGGCTTCAACGCGACCGTGCTGGTTGTTCTGCGCATAATAATAGAGCGCGCTTTCATCCACGTTGACAGTTGGGCTCCGCACCTGGTGCGACTGAGACGCTTGAGCTGGCAAAACCACGCGAGGTGCAGACCGCGCATCAGCCCACGCTGGCTGCATGAGACTTGCGATCAACAGCACGCTCGCGGTGGCAAGCAGCGTTGTTTTGGTGGTCAGCATGATAGCCCCCGCTCGTGAAAGGCCAGCAATGACAACAGGTGCAGCATTGCAGGGTAATAATTGTCGTCCAGGGGGGCACGCATCGCTTGGGTCGAAGAGGTTCCGTTCATCGCGCACGCCGTCAGTTCGGCAATGGCGCGGTAGCCAACCTCCGGTAGAAGGTCGACTTGCCCCGAGACCAAGTGTATTTGCGCGACGCTTGATGCGGCGTCTTGCGGCCATAAAGAAACAAACGGCGCCAAGTGACCTCGCGTGCCAACGTTACCCCACGCCACATAGAGGGGGATGCGAATGGCATTGTGGCCAAACACCGGCTCAAAACCATCTGCCAGGCCAGTTGCACTTGAGGTCACGGCCACCCAGTCTGGCGGCAGATTGTGCTCGCCAAAGCGCGCATCTTCCAGGAGACGCAAACCAGACTGCCTGATGTCCGCTGAGGTGGCTGGCCCCAACAACACTGCCAAATCTTCAAGCGCTGGAAACACCCAGTAGGATAGGTTGAAAACCGATCCATCGGTGCGTTGGGCTGCGGAGAAACCTTCAACGCCGGGCGTGATCATGCGACCGTAAGTGTCTGTCTCCACGGTGCCGTGCGTTAGGATGGCCTGGGTGACAATGCGGGCACGATGCAGATAGGCGGGCTCATTCCAGCGTTCACCGGCCCGTGCCAAAGCCCAAGCGATCAGCAGGTCTCCGTCGGTGGCGTTGTTTGGATCGCGGATGGCCTGTGTTTGTGGGTCGTAGACCCAGGCGAACAAATCATCGCTGCGCACGCCCAGTGTCTGCCGAGTCCATCGCCATACGCGATCAAACGCTTGGCGATCATTCATGGCAGTGGCAAGCAGCATCGCATAGCCCTGGCCTTCTGAATGGCTGATCCTGCCATTGGCGGTGTCCACGACGCGTCCGTCTTCTTCCACGAAACGCGTTTTGAAATCTGGCCATAGATCGGCCAAGCGCGTTGCGGCATTGTCAGCGGTAAACGCGTTGGCCGTCGCTGCAGGAAGTACCGTCAACAGGAAGAGGATGGAGAAACAGGCAAGCCTACGCATGGGCACCATCCTGATCGGTTGCCTCATTCTGTTCTTGACCTTGGCCTGAGCAGTGAATTGCACGCCCTAAGACCACACCGATGGCCGGGGCGATCATCAGGATCACAAATGTGTAGAGCAGTGGATTGTTGGAATAGTATCCAGCAAACACCAGGCGCCAGTTGCTGATGGATGTTGGCTGCGTCACCACATACCGCGCCTCAGCCAATCCGCGGGAAACATCCAGCCGTTGCTCGGCTTGGCTGAACACCGCTCGCGAGCCGCTGAGCTGTTGCCAATGGCGCGGTTGAGACAAGGCTTGCACTGCTGCCTGAAGCCGTGCTGGCTCTGAAGCGGTGATAAGCGTGAGCGGCTCATCTGACCAAGGCGAGTGCGCCATTTGCTGGATAACCAGATCCGCATTGGCGGAGATATCTGGTGTGTGCTCTGGCTCGCCCATCAAACCAACAATATAGGTTTGCAAACGTTGCCCAAGCTCGCTGGCGGAACGCACGATGGCCGAAGTATCGCTGACACTCTGCTCCCAGCGTGCGCGAAGATCATCACTATTGGTGGCAGAAGGAAATCGTGGTGCCAATGGTAAAGCTTGCAGGGGCGCAACTGTCCCGATGGATGCTGTTGTTGAAACATCGCTTGACAACGGCTGAGCCAGTTCCTGGCGTAGAACTGCCAGACGTTGGGCAACAGGATTGTCCGACCATGTGGACCAAGTCTGATCTGGTACTGCCATGTTGAGCGCAGGCGGCAAAGGTTGCTGACTTGGACCTGCGGCCGGGGCCGTAGTGCTGGCGGTGAGTATGGCGTCGTCTTGCAGGTTCGGAGCAAAGAGATCCGGCGCCGCCCAGGCCAACGTCAGCTCGTTGACTGGTAGATTGACGGCTTGTGCCATTTGATCTGGCAAGTCATCAAAAGCGGCAATGATGATGTTATTGTCACTGCGGTGAAGAGTGTTTGCGTCGCTAGGAGCGTTGAAGACGATCTCGACGCCATCTGCGCGACCAGCATCGATGGCCAGCTGCACACGCAGAGCCGTCGCCGCACTGAGGGTTTGGACGTCTGGATGGGGCACATAAATATGCGTGACGCCATCGCGCCCCGTTAGCGTGTGGCCTAAGCCTGGTGCCAACCGTGGCACTTGCCCCAAACGCGCAAATTTAGGAAATGAGATTTGCGTTTCATCAAGAAGCAAAAAACGTGGTGTGACGTCGGTTAGGGCTGCACTGTCACACGCGGCATCGTCGGTGTGGGTAACGTCGGCGACAATCGCGACCTCGTTGCGGCCAGGGCGAAAGTGGCCAAGATCAACGTATAGCGAGCGGCCCGAAAACACCTCGCTCTGGCTTCCATCCAACCGGATCGAGGCAACAAGCTTTTCATTCACCTGTACAGAGAGCTCTGCGTGATCGGCCAAGCCTTCGACATACCCGCCTGCCAAGCGAATTTCGGCCCGACCGACATCGGATGCGAAGTAGTCGGCAGGCAACTCCAAAGTGAACGACTGTTCAAAATGTCGGCCTGAGAACTCCTGCGATGGAAGGCCCAAATCGGCCAGCGTGAAGCGGTCTGCTCCATTGACAAGACGATGCCCTGCCGCAGCGCGCTCATTTTGGTAGGGCTCAAGGTCCGTGGACAAAGCTGCTGATGCACGCGCCCATTGCTCTGCCGTTGAGCCGCCCAGCGTGACCTGAAGCGTGCCATGGCTTTCATCAAGCCGATAAAAACCAGGCGCGACCTCCCCTGTCGCGTCCAAGCGCACATTGATGCCATCGCCGACCTGACTGTGGGATAGCGAGGTCTGTGGTGACTGAACGCCGAGCGCCAAGGCCAGAGTGGCCAAGGCATCGCCCAGCGCCTGTGTGGCGCGATCATCAGCGCCGTTAGACAATACACCATGCAGAACGGTGCGACCTTCGCTGTTACGCGGCGCGCCAACCAGGTGCTCGACTGTTGAGTTCGCGTGCATGTTGGCAAGCGGGATCCCGGTACTCAAAAATCCCGTGGAGGCAGCATTCAAATCGGTCCAAAGCTCGAATGTTGCCGGAAACGTGCAGTCCACGCGGTGACGTTGATCCACAGCAAGTTGCACACTGTTCCAGCCGGGTTGCAGCATCGTGGGGCTAACGATGCGCTGATGCCGCGTCGTCGCCCTATCAGTCCCCAACGGGATTGGCTGCAAAGGATGGCCGTTGATCTGCACACGCATCCAAGAAGCTTCTGGCATGACCGAGATCGCAGAGGTTAGTGCAACTTGGAATGCCAACGGCTGCTGCAACATAGCCTGCGTGAGGTAGAACGCGTGACCTGTCTGATCCATCTCACCGTCAAAGCGAACGGTTGGCTGACCAAATGCCAGCGGATGGAAAACAGTATCGCTTGCAGATGCTGGGCCTGGAACCAGCGTTGCAAATGCCAGCCCAAAGAGTGCGGTACTAGCAAGCGATGCAATAGACTTGGGAAGGGACAAAGCGGACATGATTTCTGTCTTCCAGCGGAGAAGAGGCTCTTTGGTTGAGTATGGTGTGACTTAGGCGAGATCCGGTTCAGGTGATGGATCACCGAGAAGCTGCGCTAGATCATCGTCTGATGTTGAATGCCTGCGTGCAGACGCATCATCCGTTGCGGGGACCTCGCGCAGGCCTAGTTTTTCAGAAAGCTCCGCAAACGGTGATGCTGCATAAGCGCCAACTGTGCCGGTTCGCTGTGGCGCGGTTTGGCGATGGTCAGCACCTGTGTTGGCGGCTTGCTTGGCGGAGTCGCGCTTGGTTAAGCGCAGTTGTAGGAACAACCGCACGGCTCGAGCTGGCTCTCGTAGAGACCATCGCATCAGATTGAACGTGCCACCGAAGATGTTTTTGCCGTTACGACGCTGCTGCAAAAACGCTTTGAGTGGCTCAGCGCTGCCATACATGAGGTAGGCAATCGAAATAAAATGTGGTGATTCAAGGCCAACAAATTCCGCGCCTACCTCCACACCATCAGGACCGTTGTCAACGCGCCGTAGCACCACCGACAACCGCTCCACAGCCGGCTTTTTGGCTTCATTTATGGACATACCAGCAACCGGCGTTCGAATGAATGAAATCGTCCCAAGTTGGTTGCTTGAATGAAGACCCAACCGCTGCGTGCCGATAGGCGTCATCGACAAACCACCAATGGAGACATCATGGATGTTGACGGGCACATGGCGTGAACCAACCGTCAAAATAGCTTTGTGAACGCTGGAAATGCGATGCGTGCGACGCAACGTCCTGCGCTCGGTGATGGCGCCTAACGCAACGCCTGCAAGTGTAAGATTGAAGGCGTTCCAGCTTGCAACGACGTAGAGCAGGTCATTGTTGGTTGTGTCGTCCATGATCTGAAAAATGACCAAAGCCATCGCCGCCAAAAGAACACCGAACATCACCACGAAAGGGGTCGCAAAAGATGAGAAATGATCCTCGGTCAGCGTCGTGTTTTTGGCGGTCACGTTGAACGTTGGTTTGCGCGGATTTTTCACCACCGACAAGATCGCGCGCGCCAGGAAAGGTGATTGCAAAAACTCATAAAGTTCAGATACCCACGGCCACCGCACGCGGGAGAACAAGTAGTTTTGAAGCATCAATGCAACGAGCAGATAGTTGATGGTGTAGGCGAAAAAATCGAATGTGGTTGCGACGTAAATCCGCATCTCAAAAAAGATGAAGAACAGCGGTGCGATGGTGAAGATGAGACGGGGAAACGGAAATGCCCAGAACAGCGACGATGACAGATAGCCAACGCGCTGCGGCAGCGAGAGGCCCTTCTTCAGCAATGGATTCTTCAGAATTAGTATCTGCATCATGCCACGGCACCAGCGCGAACGCTGACCAATGAAATCGCCAAAACTTTCCGGCTGAAGCCCGCCGATCAGAGGCTTATCGACATAAAGCGAGTGCCAACCCTTGGCGTGCAACTCCAAGGCCGTTTCGCAGTCCTCAGTGATTGTGATGCCAGAGAAGCCGCCGACCTCATCAAGCGCTTGCCTGCGCAACACCGCAGCCGATCCGCAAAAGAAGGCGGCGTTCCAGCGATCGAGGCCGCATTGGACAACAGAATAAAATTGCTCATTTTCAGATGGCATGTGCGACCAGGTACCAAGGTTTTTCTCCACCGGGTCGGGGTTAAGAAACACATGGGGCGTTTGCACCAGAAAAAGCTTAGCGTCTTTGGCAAAGTAGCCAACGGTTTCGCGAAGAAACTCTCGTACCGGCGCGTGATCGGCATCAAACACGACGATCAAATCGCTGGTTGAAACAGCCATGCCAGCGTTGAGATTGCCAGCTTTCGCATGCACATTGCGCTCACGGGCGACGTAATGCACGTTGAGCTGAGCACAAAGCTGGGTCAGTTCACGGCGGCGGTTTTGCGCATCAGCAGCCTTTTGCAAGTCGCTTTGGCTGCACTGTTCATCCGTGCCACCATCATCAAGCAGATAGACGTTGAGCTTATGCGCCGGATAATCCAGCGCCTTGGCTGCTGAAAGTGTGGAAGCCAACAGAGCGCCGTCTTCATTGTAGGAGGGCACAAACACGTCAACCGAAGGCAACGCCTCTTCGCTCAACAATGGTGCATCCGCGCGCTTGATCGGATCTACAACGATAAATAGGTTGATGAAGAACAGCGTGATGCAGAAAATTTCCGCCAGCAATAGCACCAGACCCGCTGAAAAATCGGCAATGTCTCCCATGGCCGGAAGCGTTTGGCTTGATCGCCAAAACAGGTAGCGCATGACTATAACGCTGCCCAAAGCCAAGAAAATGTAGCGGGTAAACCGGTGTCTGCGCAGGGGCCAAAAAACAAGCATTCCCAAGATCGCACCGGCTGACAGAACCATCTGCGCCTGCGAGCTGACTGGAAACGTAACGAGGATCAAAAGACCCAAAATGGAAAGGACGATCATAGCCCAGCGAATTGAAGAGGCCATGGCGCTCAACTCCGTAACAAACACGGTTAAGTTGCATCGTTAACGCAGATTGAGCAATTTGCTTCAAATCTTATGATAAATAATGTGTTAATAT
>JBCCAF010000048.1:0-1928 GCA_039814945.1 Pseudomonadota bacterium | reverse complement strand
TGCCCGGCTTCATTGAGGTCCGGTCTGCGGTCACAAGCGTGACTTTTGGAACGGCGACGTAGAAGGCGCGATCCCGTCGCAATGTCTGTTGGCAGACCGCCAACAACGTATCGCAATAGTCGCGCACATTGATGCGCCCAAGCGAGATGACTTGGCTGTCACAGCTTAACTCTCGCAGATGCTCAACTTGCCGCTTCCACGCGTGGTAAGCCGGGTTGAGAATGAAGAGTGGCTTCAGGGCCTCCAGTGCGACCTCCCATTCCAGATCACCTTGACGGATGTGTTGAAACTCATGCGCGATGGACACTTTTATCTCATGATGTTGGCCGAGCATGTGAGACGGTATGACCACGTAGTAGTTCCGAAGTCCTCGGGTGGAAAACGGCACCAGTGTTCGATCAGACAGACGGATGCGGATGCGCCCGATGCAGCGCAGATCATAACTGGTGGCGACAAGCCGCCAAAGGCAATAGATCGAATAGCTGAGGCGCAGCAGACCGAGGCAGACACCACAAACAAAGAGTATGATCAAAGCTTTAGCGAAAAGGCCGTTGGCCCCCATCACATTGAGAATGAATGTGTCACGCATCATAATCAGACCTTCGAAGTCTGACGCCTTCATCTCAAAACTGCCGTTGAGGTAGTAAGACACAACCATATCGGACAGGTTGACATTCACGCCGCTGGCCACCCCTGCCCCCTGCAAAGCTGCAAATACAGCGACCACCAAAGGCGCGCCGATGATCGCAAGAAAGCCCGCATTCAACAGCTGCAATTGCGTGGCGTATGCGTGTTTCAAGCCGATCCGGCACATCGCGCCGCGCACAAGAAACCAAAGACCCAGTGCCACCCCGAACAGGATATTGGCATTAATAAATGCGTCGAGCAGTGCTTCAGCCGCTGTCATTTTTCAACCTCCGATCAACGAGTGCCCGGATTTCCCCCAATGCTTCTTCCGTCAATGCGTCATCGTTCACCAAACGCGCAACCAGTGAGACCGGCGTGTCGTCAAAGAGCTTCATCGACAGATTTTTAAGCGAGCGCGATTGATATGCATCCTTGGCCAGCGTCGGCGTGTAGATATGGCTTTTGCCAAGTTTCCGACTGGTGACGAACGCCTTTTGTTCAAGGATCCGCAGGATGGTGGCCCCTGACGTGTAAGCAAGGTCGCGCCCGGCTGGAAGCTTGTCCAGCACGTCCCGCACAGTCCCTTCCCCCAGTGCCCAAAGTTCATTCATGAACTCCAGCTCAACTTCAGTCAGAAGCTCGTTCTTTTTCTTTTTCATCGCCTGTCTACCTTGTGCGATTGCACACTATTTACGCAAGAATTAATAAACCCCTTGGATTTACGTGTTCCGAGCACGTCTCAGACTTTGCGAAAGCAGAAGACAGCCCAGACCACAGATATCCCAAGCGGCCACCACAGGGGTTGCCCGACAAGGCCGAGCCACGCAAGAAAGATATAGGCCGTCCCCAACAATGTGATGAATAGCCGATCCCCAAGCGTCGTTGTCAGGCCAAGGATGCCCTTACGCTCTAACCCGTCACGGTATTTCACCCCTTCCAGTATGCCGATGACTGCGATGGCCCCAAAAATGGCGCAAAACACTGCGAAGGTCGCGGGTGTCCAAGCCATCCAGAACGAGGGCCACAGCGGTGCTGTCCAGGAAAATCCCGTCTCTTCCTCTTTTTTGGCGACATTCCCCCAGCCTTGGGAAAGGGCCGGATTTGTCGCCAACATAACGAAAATCAGAGTAAGTCGATGCATCACACTCTCCCCAGCGCAAAACCTTTGGCGATGTAGTTGCGCACAAAGTAGATCACGATTGCCCCTGGAATGATGGTGAGCGTCCCGGCAGCCGCCAGCAGGCTGCAGGTTGCCCTCTGCGTCACGGGGCCAGTCCTCCGGCGCGCGGTCACGATACAGT
>JBCCAF010000002.1:0-412233 GCA_039814945.1 Pseudomonadota bacterium | reverse complement strand
TGTCATTCGCTCTGCACTGACAGAAATGGAACGCCTTGGCTTGGTGGACCGCCGCCCCAACCGTGGTGCGGTGGTGCGCGAATACACACCCGAAGAGGTCAATGAACTTTATCAGTTTCGCGCTCTGCTTCACACCATGGCCGTCGATCGCATGACACTGCCGCTGGCTGCGGAGGTGATTGGCGATCTACGCGAGGTTTATGAGGCTCACCGGCGAGCGATTGCCGAGGGTGATTTGGCTGACGTGATCAAGCAGAACAACATGTTTCACGATGTCCTGTTTGATCAATGCCAGAACCGATATCTCGCTGAGAGCATTCGTCACCATGCCTGGATGACACACGCGATCCGCTCCTATCGGATAGGTGATCCGGGGCTGCTGGCGCAGGCTGAGCGCGAGCATTTGGCCATTATTGAAGCGGCGGAAGCTGGAGACCGTGAGACATTGCTCAAACTGTGCGTAGAGCATATCGAGCCGTCTCGCGACAAGTATCTTGAAGAACAGGGACGCCACCTGCGCCCTATCTAACATCGCTTTGGGGTTGCCAGTCTGCCAGGCTGTAAATGCGCTCAACAATCCTTAAAAGCTCCACGCCAGTTGCAGCCGATGTGGCGAATGGCTTGCCCGATCCCAGCGCGTCGACAAAGTGCTGGATCGTCGCCGTGTAGCCGTCTTGATAGGCCGTTTCGGCTGCCCATTGTTGGGTCGGCTGGCCACCGACGGTCAGGCTCCATCCATCAATGAGCACGTCTATTCGCCCGCTCACCCTTAATATGTCCGTCGGTAGTGGCCGGGCTCCTTCAACGCAGAAATCGCCGGTGAGCGTTCCTTTCACACCACCAGCCATCAGATCGATCCGCGCATAGTCTTCGCCTTGGATATCAGGGCATCGGCGCGACAGTTCCGCGCTCTTGATACTGAGCGGACCGAACAAAAAGGCCAGGGTGTCCAGATGGTGGATGAGTACTTCGAACACCAAGAAACGGTTTAAATCGGCGAAGAAGGGTTGTCGTTCTAGTGCAGGGTAATTGCCAGAGGCGTCTTCCAGGAGACCAGCGCTTTCAACGCGCATCTCAAAGCTCTTTATGTCTTCCAGGTGCAGAGCCTTCAGAGCTTGATAGGGCGAGCGCCATCGCCAGTTTTCGTGCACCATAACACGCGGCGAAGATGGGGTGTTCGGTAAGGCTGCAAGCAATGCATTGCCTTCGTGCGCGCTGGCGACCAAAGGCTTTTGACACAGCACATGCATGCCAAGGTCGGCGGCCTGTTTGATCAGCGCAGCGTGCAGACCAACAGGCGCGACGATGTCCACCGCATCGAGGTCAAGATGGGACACCATGTCTTGCAGATCAGTGAAAGTTGGCAGCTTGCCCGCCTGTTTGGCTCGGGTCCCTGCTCTTTGTTTGTTGGGATCCGCAATGGCGACCAACCGGGCGCCTTCACAGGCTTGCCAAGCCTTCACATGATGCTCAGCGACCATGCCTGCGCCGACAAGTCCAATACGCAAATCACTGGTCACGATGGCCATCCGAAAAGTGCTTGAGCGTTTGCGTCGGCTGCGGTTTGCCAATCCGCACCCATCAGCGATGTCAACGTATTCAGCGTGGCGTCATAGGTTGGCTTGGGCCCGGTAAAGTTGATGAAGGGCCAGTCGGATCCCCACAGGACACGCTTACGGCCGAACGCTTCGATCAGTCTTCTTTGCCCCTGTTCATTGCTCACGCCAGAAATGGGGTGATGGTTTAGGCGGAAGGCTGCCGAGGCCTTGAGGTAAGTGTTGGGTCTTTGCGAAAGAGCCAGAAGGCTATCAAAGTCCCCCGCGGTTTTCGAAAGGTCGGCCCGCCCAAAATGGTCCAAGACCACAGGAGCGTTTGGCCTATCCATCGTGTCGAGCAGGTGGTGGGCCAGACCCGGTGCGGCTTGAAGTTGAAGGATTAAGCCTGCATCGACGATGTGTTGGGCAAACCCGGCATCATCGCTCGGATTGGTTTTTCCATCCACCAGATTGAGGCGCACGCCAACGACGCCCAGTGCCTCAACCGCGTCTTGCAACTCACGCTTAGCGGACACGGTTGCGATAGCGCGAAAGCGATCTGGATGGCGGCGCACGGCGTCGATCAAAATGCGATTGTCTGATCCATAGACGCTGGCAGGAACAAGAACGGCGCGTTCAACATTGTGTGCGTCAAGGGTGCGGATCAGGGATGCAAGCGTGCCAACTTCATCCGATTTTGGCAGATACCCGGCGGGTGGTTCATGAAACGGGCACCGCTTTGGATCTATAAGATGAACCTGCGTATCGATGGCGGGCTTGGTTGGGTGCAACGCTAATAGCTCACCTGATTTTTCAAAGGCTCGCCGCGCTGGAAGCGGGCCACATTGGCGAACAACGCGGCCATTTTTTGTGAGAGTGCATCGCGCGTGCCGGCGGAAATGTGCGGCGTCAGCACCACGTTTGGTAGGGCGCACAAGGGGTGATCTTGGCCAATGGGTTCACCTTCAAACACATCCAGACCGGCGGCCAAAAGCTTGCCGGACGTGAGTGCAGCAACAAGGGCTTTGTCATCGACGATGCCGCCACGCGCGGTGTTGATGAGGATAGCGTCCTGCTTCATGTGGGCGATTACCTCGGCGTTGATCAAGTGGCGAGTTGCCTCGGTGAGCGGCAGATGCAGAGAGATGATGTCGGCGTTTTTGATGATCCAGTCAAAGTCTTTTGGCTCAGCCAAATTCGCATTGTCGTGCAACACTGCGCCAGGATCGAAATAGTAACCGCGCGTGCCAAAAGCCGCAAACCGCTTGGCGGTTTCCTGACCGATCCGTCCAAAGCCGATGTAGCCAATTGTTTTGCTGAAAAGCTCAACGGATACAGGTCTTAGCGCATTGATGTGCCACCGTCCTTGGCGCAGTTCCGCATCAGCAAAGGCAGCGCGTCGCGCCGCCGCTAGGGCAAGCATGACTGTGTGTTCAGCCACGGAAATGGTCGTGCCATCTGGCGTCAACGCAAGTGGCAGCGCGCGTTCGCTCAACGCCGTCATATCAATGGTGTCGTGGTAACCGACACCCTGATGGTGGACGAGTTTTAGCTTGGACGCAGCTTTTATGGTTGGTGCGGTCAATGGTTTGGCGGCGACAATAGCAACGTCACACTGTGCAATTTTTTCGCGGCGCTCTGCGTCATCGTCACTCTCCAGTGTCACCAAGTCCATATCAGGACCTAAATGCCCACGGATCATCTGGTACATGTCCGGCGACCCGAAGCTGTTGTAGAAGATCGTAAGCGGTTCACCCATGGTTCTTGCTCTTATTGGCCGTTGGTATCGACGAAGGTGAAAATGGCATCCAGCGGTTCGTCCGCGAGCCAGGCAGGCGCAGTGGCGCCTGCTTGCACGGCCTTTTCCATGTCGGCCTCTTTCTCTTGCACAGCGGCCAGCTTCTTTTTCGCCTCGTCAATGCGGTCTGCCGGGATCACCACCACACCGTCCTCATCACCACAGACAATGTCACCGGACCGGACCGCAATGCCGCCCATCACAACGGGAAGCCCGACCGATCCAGGGCCGTTTTTCTGTGGTGAGTTGGGGCTGATGCCAGCTGAAAAGACGGGAATGCCAACAGCATCTGCACCTGACAAATCACGCACGACACCATCGGTAACGATGGCACACATACCAGCGTTCTTGGCCATGCCCATCAGCAGGTCACCAGCAACCGATGCAGCCATATGCCCGCCTGTTGCGATCATCAAAACGTCACCCGGTTTGGCCAAGCGCAAAGCAGCCCAAGGTGCCAAGTTATCGCGTGGTCCGGCATCGACGGTCAGCGCGGACCCAACAAAGGCTTTCGCCGTTGTGATAGGTTTAACGGCAGGTTCCAACGCACCAACGCGACCCAACGCATCCACGATGTTGCCGACCATAGCGCCGTCGAACGATTGGCAATCCTCAGCGCTGGCGCGATTTATCGTTCGCGCTGCCTTTAAGACATCGGCGATGCTCATGGTGTTTCTCCGGTAGGGGGTGTGAGAGCTAGACCGGTTTGGGCGTCGAACAGGCGCACCATCCCCGGTTTGCATGCAAGGTGAATGGTCTGGCCGAGTTTGGCAGTTGTGGCGCGGCCTTCGCGCACGATCAAAGGCTGATCATCTGCCTGGGTCTGGACGTAAATCAGCGTTTCAGCACCCAACGGCTCCACCGACAAAATCTCGCCAGAGATGTTCGCGCCGTCTTCGCTTTCCAGATGAACGAGGTCTTCTGGACGGATGCCGAAAACCAGATCAGTTCCCGGCGAGGAATTGTTGGTGTTACCGGTCCAATGCCGACCGGCAACGTTCACGCCCGTTTCATCGGCAACGCAGGGAAGAAGGTTCATGGGAGGATTGCCAAGGAACGAGGCGACAAACGTGGATGCTGGATTGAGGTACACATCCATTGGCGTGCCAACCTGCGCCACCTCGCCCTTGCTCATGATGCAAACCCGATCACCCATCGTCATGGCTTCCACCTGGTCATGGGTGACGTAGATCATTGTGGCGGAAAGCTCTCGATGCAGGCGAACGAGCTCTGCACGGGTGGAGACTCGCAATGCCGCATCAAGGTTGGAAAGCGGCTCATCGAACAGAAACACTTTTGGATCGCGCACAATAGCTCTGCCGAGGGCAACGCGTTGGCGCTGGCCACCAGATAGGGCGTGTGGCTTACGTTCAAGGTAGTCGCTCAAACCAATCGACTGGGCGACAGCCTCAACCCGCTTCGCAACTTCGGCTTTTGGGATTTTGCGGCGCTTCAGCCCAAATCCAAGATTGTCGCGCACGGTCATGTGCGGATAGAGCGCGTACGATTGGAACACCATCGCGATGTCGCGATTTTTCGCAGGCACCGCATTCATCGGTTCATCATCGATGGACAAGGTGCCTGAAGTGATCGATTCCAACCCGGCGATCATTCGAAGCGTGGTGGATTTGCCGCAGCCTGATGGTCCAAGCAGGACCATGAACTCGCCGTCCTGGATGGTAAGCGAGACGTCATCGACAGCGCGCTCCTCTCCGGCGACATAGCTTTTGCAGATGTTTTCAAGGGTGACGACGGCCATTGAGACTTCCTATTTAACCGCACCGGCTGTCATGCCTTGGATCAACCGCTCGGAGAAAAAAATGTAGATGAGAACGACCGGCACGATGGCGATCATCAGCCCTGTGGCGAGCATGCCAACATCTTCCAGCTGGTCCCCCATGAAGCGCAGGACCCCCAGCGGTAGCGTGCGTTTGTCATCGTCAGAGATGAGGACGACGGCGTAGAGGAACTCGTTCCACAAAAGGATGGTGTTGAGGATGATGGTCGTGGAAATGGCTGGGAGCGCCACGGGGAAAGAAATTTTCCAGAAAATCTCCCATTCTGAGTAGCCATCCATACGCGCGGCATCGAACAAGTCGTTGGGGATGCGCGCGAAAAAGGCCTCTAGAATGTAAATCGTGATCGGCATCTGGATGGAGACGTAGACCAGCACTAGACCCAGGCGATTGTTAAACAGTCCGTATTCCACCAGGATCTGAAACAGCCCGATCACCGTCACCTGGGGCGGGAAGATGATGGTGGAAAAGATAAGGAAATAGAGGAGGCCTTTGAAGCGGAACGTGTACCGGGCAAAGCAGTGCGCTGCCATGCCACCGACAACCGTCAGGATTGCCACCGCTGACAAAACAATCGTCACCGAGTTGAGGAAGTAGACGTCATAATTGCTGTCCACCCAGGCAGACAGGAACTTATCCCAATGCATAGGCCAAGGCAGAGCATAGGGGTCGGCAGCGATCTCCGTAGTGGTGCGTAGCGACATCAACGCCACCCAGGCAAACGGCCCGGCGGCATACATGGTGTAAAGCGCCAGACCGATGATCAACGCTAAATTGCGCAGACGACTGGATACTCTGTGCTGATCGGCAGGTGTGGCGAGACCGGTGGTGCGCATCAGTACTCCACCTTGTCACTTTGTTTGAACAGGAAGGTTAGGCTCAGAACGCCGATCATAACGATCACAAACCAGATCACAGCGATCGCTGAGGGGTAGCCGAGATCGAAAGTGTTCCACTGAAAGGCGCGCTTGTAGACGTAAGTGGAGACCGTTTCGGTTGCCCAAAGCGGATTGCCTTGCGTGGTGACCCAGACAAGATCAAAAATCTTCATTTTCCCGATGAAGGACAGCACGATCAGGTTCAAAAGTGTCGGCCGGATCAGCGGTAGGATCACGAACCACAACTTGGCGAACCAGCCGCAATTGTCGAGTTCTGCCGCCTCCAAAACCTCGGAGGGCAATGAGGACATGGCAGCCAAAATCACCACCATATTGAAGCCGGTCCACATCCAGGTGGTGACCGCGATCAGCGACGGCAAAGCGGTATCTGGCTGTGCCAACCACGCTTGCGCCAAGTCACCCAGACCGACAAAACGTAGGAACGTGTTCAGCGCACCCCACTCAAAATTGTAGATCCACATCCATAAGATGCCGACCACGACGTAGGACATCAGAACCGGTGTGAACCAGGCAACGCGCAAGAAACGAGCAAACGGCACCTTAGCGTAAAGCGCCAAAGCCAAGATGGTTGCGATCGACACTTCAAGCAGGGGCGCCGCCGCCGCCCAGGTGAGGGTGTTGCCGACGGCTTTCCAGAAAATGCGGTCGGTCCAAAGATCGATGTAGTGGGTGAAGCCCACCCATTCAGCGGCACGGTTGGGCACGACCAAGTGGGTTGAATTGTAAAAGGTTCGAAACACCGGCAGCGCTGTCAATGCCGCGTAGATGAGCAAAGCTGGCAGAAGGAACGTGGCAATAGCCGAGGCCGGATTGGCGTGATCACGCACCTTCAATGCCTTGGCACGGAGCTTTGTGCCTTGAGCTTTTTTGTCGGGCATATCTACAGCGGACATCGGGTTGGATCCTTCGCAACCGATCAGGCGCGTGGGGCGAGCAAGGGGGGACTTGCCCGGCTGCGGCGCAGAAATGCTACAGCCGGGCGTCGGGAGGACCTGGTGGTGAACGGCGTTCTAGTAAGCCGCGCTCATCAACTCGATCACTTCATCCACACCGATTAATCCGGCTGGAAAAGCTTGGTTGATGGTCTGCGTGAAAGTCTCGCGCGCTTCGCCCGTCATTTGCTGAACAGGGATGCCAAAGGTGTATTGGGCGCCTTCATTGGCCGCTGCCAGCATTTGGAAATAGGTGGCGTTGTCACCTGTGAGGGATGAGGGGTCCGCGCGAATGCCCGTCTGCACCAGGTTGGCTTCGAGCCAAGCGTTGCCCATATCGGGCGTGGCCATGGAGTTGAGGAAGCCGACGGCAAGATCGGGGTGTTCGGTGGCGGCGTTGACGACGAAGGAGCCGCCAACGGCGATGGTTTTGCACTCAGCGCATTGCGCATTGGGCGGGATAGGGCTGTTGACGATGCCAAGTGGGAAGTCGTCTGGCTGGCCACCCTCATCGGGCGTCGTGAATGCACGCGATGGGTAGAACGAGCCCATCTGGAACATCATGGCACCAGGTGTGGTGTGGAAGTAGCGGTGCGCTTCACCCAACTTAAGCGATGAGAAGGAGGCAGGGAATGCGCCCGCTTCGATGATTTGCTGCGCATACTCCAAAGCTTCACGCACTCGAGGATCGGTCCACGCCACACCTTCACCGCGAAGCAGCGAGCGGTAGTCATAAACGCCGACGCGTTTGAGCAGAATTTCGTGGATGAGGAACGCGCCAGGGTATGGGCGATCGCCAACGCCCTGGGCAAGGGGTGTCACGTCGGCAGCGGCAGCGGCTTCAACCGCAGTGATGAAAGCATCACCCTCAAGTCCGCTTACGGGGTAGTCCACGCCCAAATCCGACATCACGTCGGTGTTGATGTAAGACTCAACCGTCCAAGCTTCTAGCGGAAAGCCATAAACACCGTCCTCATAGCCCCAGACTTCTGTCGCCCAAGGCTCGATATTGTCCCAGTTCAGTTGGTCAGAAAGGTCCAGGATCAGATCATTGGCCATGTACTCAGTCTGATCTGGCTCGGCATAAAAAATGTCAGGCGCTTGGCCTGCCGTTAGTGCGGTGCGAAGGGCAGCGTACAACGCGTCCTTCTGATACCAAGTGACTTCGACGGTCACGCCAGGATTGGCTGCTTCAAACGCTCGTGCGGCCCCTTCAACGAAATCGACTTTG
Source organism: Pseudomonadota bacterium (assembly GCA_039814945.1). Taxonomy (GTDB): domain Bacteria; phylum Pseudomonadota; class Alphaproteobacteria; order Rhizobiales; family MH13; genus MH13. Next base: position 404,042 of record JBCCAF010000002.1, on the reverse strand, counting down.
GTTTGCTGATCGGCCCAGTGGCTCCAAAGCGAAATGGTTTGTGCTTGCGATAAGGCTGTGGTCGTGCTGAGCGCCGCGATGCTGAGCGCCGACGCCTTCAAAATTCTGTTCATTGAGACAACTCCCTTGTTCGGTCTCTCACGGACCACGAAGCTGACTATTCTCTGCATCGATATTTTTGTCAATAATATTATTGTTAATCTTGAAGTCGTCAGTCTTTGAATTTAAACAATTGAATAAGCTGAGAAAACTTGGATGGACGTTTTAGCCAAAAGGCTTCATTGCGAATAAGTGCGTATGCCGATATGGCCGCCCGGCAAGCGTATCCACGCTATTATAGCGCCAACCATCGCCAACTTTTATAGCGCGACGATCACAATCGACCTGCCGAGCCAAATCATTGAAGAGCCAGGCGTGGAGCAGTTCTCATTTTCGATCGTCGAGGCGCGCAAAACTAACCTGATCATTGGTGTTGATCACGTCGGCCAAACACTTGGTTTGGCAGAGGTCGCAGCTTTTGAGTGCCGGGCGGATTGCCCGATACCCTGGCATCTTAGCTCGAGTTTCGCCATTGTGAGACATCAAAGTGGGGGGTGAGCGAGTTGTCAAAGAAAGTTATGGTCCTGACGTATCCGGGATGCCAAGCACTCGATGTTGCTGGTCCAGTCGATGCTCTGCAGATGACAAACGAGGTTAGCCAAGACCGTGGCGGCAATGCCCTTTGTTATGATATCAAACTGGTAGCGCCTCAAAGCGGTGTCCTTGGCACGCATGGCGGGGCCATACGCCTTCATGTTGATCACGCCATTTCAGAGATCACCGACGAAGAACTTGCACGGCTTGACACCTTTATGATTGCCGGCGGGTTTTCCGCGGTCAGTCTACGTGCCGAGCCAGATGTCATCGCCTTCATTCAACGTGCTTCCAAACACGCCAAGCGTATTGCTTCGGTCTGTACAAGTGCGTTCTTGTTTGCAGAGGCAGGTGTTCTTAATGGATACGCTGTCACCACGCATTGGCGTGTCGCAGACCGCCTTGCCCACGACTATCCAGAGATCAAAGTCGATGCGGATGCGCTGGTTTGCCATGATGGGAGAATTTGGAGTTCAGGTGGTATCAGCGCTGGTGTCGATCTCGCTTTGGCGATGGTAGAAAACGACTTGGGTGCGGATATAGCACGCAGTGTGGCGCGCATGATGGTGATGTTTCTGGCCCGTCCTGGCGGACAGGCGCAGTTTCAAAATCCGATTGCCGATACCAAGGAAATAGCGCCCCCAACGGACCTGCGCATCCAAGGGATCATTGATCTTGTCCGCTTGCATCCCGCAAGAGACCTGCGGCGGTCCACCCTGGCAGAACAGTTCAACCTCACCGAGCGTACGCTCGCCCGGCGCTTCCAATCATTCACTGGAATGACCATTGCCCGTTTTGTTGAAGAGGTGCGCCTCGGCCACGCTCGCATGCACCTTGAAGACTCTGAAGTGACGCTAGAAAAGGTCGCGGATCGTGCCGGGTTTAGCTCGGCCGACTCCATGCGCCGGGTTTTTACCAAACGCCTTTCCATTAGCCCTCAAGATTATCGCGCACGCTTCAAAAGCGCCATTCGCAGCAGCCCGAAAGAGAACGACTCGCTTCAGCCGATGTCCTGAACTGTCGGATATCTGTCCTATGATGCCCAATCCTTCCCCGACATAGTCACATCCGTAAACCTTTGGGGTGCGAAGCAACGCGCCTTGGTCTGTGGTGGGGTCACGCGTGCTGGATGAGTTGGTTCACACTGTTTTGCGTGCAAACGACCGCAACAGCCCACACTGGGTCTACCTCTTGCCCGCGCTTGGTCGCATCGAATCCGGATCAAGCTAGATGGGTTGGGTGCGGTACTATTATCAACCGGCAATACACCTCTTCGCGCTCGGCCTTTTCGCTCTGGGTGGGATTTGGCTATGGCTGATACCGATCGCCATCTTCTTCTTGACCGCCGTCCTTGATGAGCTATCGCCAGATTTTGAAGAGGCCGAAGAGCCCAGCATCTATTCTGATATACCCCTTCTTCTGACGGCTACTCTGGCTTTGGTCGTTGCCGCCGTGTTTGTGATAATCGCCTCCTCGTCATTGGGCGCAGGCAACAATCAAGCCGCTATGGTGCTGCTCCCGGATACTCTTTTTGAACCACAGCCTTTATGGGCGTTGGCTGGTGGTGCTCTGGGTGTCGGCATGCTGATGGCAGCAGCTTTCAACATCGGTCATGAGCTGTCTCATCGCTGTGACAGTAGACTTCATCTGCTAGCTGGGCAGATCATTTGCACATTGTCTCTTCACTCCTGTTTTCCCATCGAGCATGTGTATGGGCACCACAAAAACGTCGGGACGCGCCTTGATCCGACGACGGCACGACGCAACGAGCCGTTCTGGTTCTTTATTGGACGGTCTTTTCTGGGAACGTATCGCAACGCTTTTCGCATCGCTCATCGTCGCACATCGCGGTATGGTGGGATCGCACGCCTCCTCAAGAATCGAGCTATCCATGGAATAGCAATCCAGAGTGCGCTTTTCGCAGCAGCGTTTATGCTTGGAGGTTGGATCGGGCTTGCCGCTTATCTCGTGGCAACGATCATCGCCCTCATCATAATGGAACTGTTCCAATATGTCGGCCATTACGGCCTCATTCGGGTTCCAGGAACACCGGTTAGGGCTGCGCATGCATGGGAGTTGTCGGGCCAAGGTTCCAGCAGCTTGACCGTCAACCTCACGTGCCACAGCGATCACCATATTTCGGCACAAAAACCGTTCTGGCAATTGCGTCTGACCAACCACGCACCGACTTTGCCCTACGGTCCATTTCCCGTTTTGGCACTGGCAATGATCCCGCCATTGTACTTCAAAATCACCAAACCCGCGCTTGAAGAATGGGACCGCACGCTGGCAACGCCGGCAGAGCGAGCCCTAACTGCCGACTGGTACGCCAAGCACCGGCCAAGCCAAGACCTGCATTCGTCAACTGTCGGATCATCGTAATTGCTGGACGTTCAAACCAGCCGGATGCGAACTAATGGTTGAACTTTTCAGCCAGTTCGCCGTGCGCAGGCCGTTGGCTGCTTTCTGTCTGGTCGTGTTGGTTTCGCTTCTGGCCGGCTATGGTGCGATGCAGCTGCGTGTGAATGATGGCATGCAGACCGCATTTGCTGGAGATACGCCAGCGTATCAAAACTTCCTGGACCACCAGGAGCGGTTCACCACGTCGGAATCGGATATTGTCGTCCTCTTCAGCGGACCGGAAGCCCTGCAGCCGTCTGACCTGAGTACCATCCGCGACTTCGTGTTTGATGCCTCTCTGGCCACTCATGTGGAGTCTGTTTTTTCGCTGTTCTCTCTTCGCTCCTCCCCCGATGAGAACAATCGCACCACACCGCTGTTTCCCGATGACTTGCAGGCGATCGACGATCTACCGACGCTTCTTACCAGCGCTCGAGAGCACGCGCTCGGCGGTGCGCGCCTTGTGTCGGAGGACTTCCGTTACACGATTGTCATCGTATCGCTGCTGCAGGAGCACAGTGAGCTTGAACCAGCACGTGAGACACTTGCTGAACTCAATGGTTTTCTCGAGAGCATCCGCAACTCCAGCAGGCTTTCAGCTGTTGCGACCGGTCTCATCCCGATCCGTCAGTCCGTTATCGATGGCCAAATAAGCGATCTTCTGGTTTTGAACGCCATCGGCATCGTGTTGGGCTCTCTGCTTTGTCTTCTGGCCCTTCGTTCGGTGCCACTTGCGATGCTGACAGGACTTCCAGCGACGATCTCACTCTTCTGGGTTCTTGGCGCGATGGGTTTGCTTGGGCTGGAAGTCAACCTTTTGACAAATGTGGTGCCAGTTCTCATCCTGGTCTTGTCGTTGGCGGACAGTCTCCACCTAACTTTGGACCTGCGACGACATTTGCGATCTGGCGTAACCTCCAAGCAGGCTGTTAGCCTCGCCATGCGACGCGTGGCACCTGCCTGCGCCCTGACTTCATTCACAACTGCCATCGCATTTGCCGCGCTTTGCATTTCTGACTCGCAACTCGTCCGCAGCCTTGGATGGGCTGGTGGAATGGGGACGCTCGTCTCGCTCTGTTCGGTTCTCTTGATCCATCCGCTGGCATTTGTGATCGCGATGAGAGTTCCCCGCCTTGATAAGGCTTTGCGTGCCAGTCGCCCATCTGAGGGAGCCATCTTCAGCGGACGCAAATTGTATGGGTTCGCCTTCCGGTTTCCTCGTTTGGTGTCGATGTGCTCACTGACTGTTTTGGTCTTGGCCGTTGGTACGTTTGCGTTTGCCAAAACTGAGTATTCATTTCTGGAAAATCTATCCAAGTCCGATCCGGCAATGATCGCACTGGAAGAGGTCGGCGATCACTTAACTGCGACAGCAACGATCGATATTCCAATCACCTTACCGGTGGGTGGATTGTCAAATCCCCATTCTTTATCCGTGATCAAAACCGCAGCACAGATTGCGCAAACGACATTGCCTGACGCCAGCGTGACGTCGTTCGACGATCTGGTTCAATGGATTGCCGATCCCGACGAGATATCTGGCTTTTTTCGGGCAGGTTCCGTCTTTGAGGACCTCTCTCCCTCACAGCAGTTACGGTTGATTTCCGAGGACCAGTCAATGGCGCTGGTTCGCGTGTTTTTGCCAGATCGTGGGGCACGTGAAACTCAGCGTGCACGTGCCGAGCTTACCGCCGCTTTTGGCGAGAACCAGCTAACGCGCGAAGCAGCGCAGGCCCCAACGGGTTTGTTGGCCATGTCCTCAGAGATCAGCTTGACCATGATCCGGCATCTCAATGTCAGCTTCAGCATAGCAGTCGTCGCTGCTGGGGTGTTTATCGCGCTGTGGTATCGTAGCCTTGGTTATGGCGTGATCGCGCTTGTGCCCAATGTGCTTCCAATCGCCTGCGTTGGCGCTTGGCTGACAATCAGCGGAAATGGACTTCAGTTTTCCAGCGCAATCGCATTGACCATCGCTTTTGGCATTGCGGTTGATGACACAATTCATGTTCTCAATCGTATGAGACTGACGGCGCCCATCGATAAGCCTTTCGACTTTGACGCGATCAGACAAGCGTTCACGGAAATCTCCCCTGCGTTGGTCACGACAACACTGGTGTTGAGCTTTGGTTTGCTTGGAACGCAGTTCGCCAACATTCCCACCATCAAATATTTTGGTTCGCTCACAATCGCCGTTTTCGCCCTGGCCCTGCTGTCTGTCTTGGTGGCCCTGCCAGCACTTATGATGGTTGTCTCGAGCGGCTTTAGGTCGGCAAAACGCATAGGCAGAGAAACAAAGTGACAACCGCTGCGCAGCGCCGTGCCATTCACGAGAAGCCGGGCATAGGGCGGTGTGTGTTGGTCGCTACTGAGTCGTTAAATGCAGTGTCCCAGGCATGGCTGCGCCATCCCTCCATGATGCGAAGCCAAAAAGGCCCAAGACCCCGTAGGGTTTTGGCATAAATCGTCAGGACGAGCCGACGCCAGCCGGTCTGCCGCGTGCGATGCCAATCAATGTAATCCAGTGCAGCAACAAAAAAGGCTTTCTCCGAGATTGGCCCTATGACGTTTGGGCGCTCCCGCCGAAAATCGACAGCATGACCAACGATGTCGCAATAGTCCTGAGCCGCAAGACCGATAGCCACTGAGAGATCTTGATAGACGTGCGCCTGAACGCCCAGTGATATCAAAAGAAGATGTGATGTGATCGGCGAGCGCATTGTCAGGCGTTTTGCGAGCCAGTGATAGCGACGCCAGGGCATGGGGGCTTGTGTGTGTTCACCGGTCAAATGGCCAGGAACGGACCTGTCATAAATGTCGTAAAAGCGTCGCACCACCAGATATGGAAAAAGTGGATCTTCAACATCCCCAAGCGCCTGTAGCCATCGCGATGTTGTTTCGCGGTATAGGCCGACAAAAAGGCAGTGCACCTGCTGGCCCGGTTCGTCCGGCATGGCCTTGAACCGGCGCTTCGTTTCTTCCACCAGAGGGAGAACCTCCTGCGCTCTGGCATCAGGAGATGTCATCGCAACAACCAAGGTTTGCTCATCGCGCTTCCCTTTGACCTATCTGTGTCACCATCCTTTTTGATGCAGCCGAGCGAAGCGCCATCACAAGCCCCAAGGCTGCCAAGGGGATCATTGTGAACAAGCAAAGTGCCGCCACGTCGGCATAAAGCGAATTGGTTGGGACGAGCGTTTGGTTGATAAGGGTCATCTCCAGCTGTGAACTGCCGACAACTGGATTCAACAGGTATTCGCCTGCAAAAGCTGAGTAGGCCAAAGGCACTGAAATCCAATACATTCTCGACCGAACCAGCTTGGGAAAGCGGTGCTTTGGACGAAGGTAGAGATAGGCCGCAAAACTCTGAAACATCAGCCATGTGACACCGAACCAGCCAAGATAGTTGCTGATCGGGATACCCATATGCGCGCCTCCATCCAGCCAAATCCAACGTCCCTCAAGGGTCGCCCTTAAAGGATCCATGGAAAGATCCCAGATGACCATGGCTGAGGCAGCCAAAAGTGGCACGCATAGCAAGGCAAAACGGTCAGGGCGCGCGCCGCGGCGATCCAACACAAGGCAGGCGAACGACCAAGAGGCGTAACCCATCAACGCATAGGCAGGCAGCACAAACACCGGCACGTGCCAAAGGTAAGGGGCCATAATCTCGGTGTAGTGGTAGTTCCCAAACGGGAAACCCGTGATCATGCTTATCGTCTCGGAAATCCAAGCAATAGCAAACACAATCAGCACAAATCGTCCGAGTGCTCGCCCGCCATAGCGCGCCTGACCGTGCAGAAAAACATAGGCGATCAGCGCTGAGGCAACCAGTGCGGGTGAGTAGTCTTTGACCCACCCTTGCGGCTCTCCAAGTGCATAAAGCGCGTTACCAGCCCAAGCTATCAGCGGCAGCGCAATGAGCCAATTAGCATGTAGCACTTCGGTTTCATGCTTGGTGTTCACCGCGCTCCACCCTGGCGCTGAAACAGCAAATCTCGCGTGAGCTGCCAGTCGGAAGTGGATTGCACCGCCGTCCATTCTTTGAGCGAAAACTGCCTTGTGTCATTGAGGGTAATGTCCAGGCGAGACCAATAGTGCTGGCCTTCGAACAACATCGCCGTTTGCGTTGTAAGCGAAATCACGTCGTCATGGCGACTGCCCGCCAACTGAACGGCCCCCTCCAAGGTTGATAGGGTGACGGAGCCACCGATCGTGCCATCCTGGCGATCAACAACAGTCATTGTGACATGTGCTACCCCGGCAGCGATGGCGCAACGTCCCTGAACGGTTAGCGTGCGTCCATTGTTGCCTGAAGAAACACTGACCCTACAGCGGCTGCTTTCTAAAGGCGCATTGGGTTGAGCAACCACTTGACCGGATGCCGTCCAGTCCCCAACCAGATCCGCAAAGGCGATATCAGCGTGCGCTGGGCTAACAAATTGACCTGCGACAGCCAGAGCACACGAAACCACAAACCAACGCATCACGGAGAGTCCGAAAGGCCGAGCGCGGAGAGGTGTATTGCCGGTTGATAACGGTACCGCACCTAACTCATCCAGCACGCGTGACCCCACCACAGATCCAAGGCGCGTTGGTTCGCACCCCTAAAAGTTTACGGCTGCGACTATGTCGGAGAAGGATTGGGCATCATAGGACAGATATCCGACAGTTCAGGACATCGACTGAAGGGAACTGTTCTCTTTTGGCCTGCTGCGAATGGCGCTTTTGAAGCGTGCGCGATAATCTTGAGGGCTGATGGAAAGGCGCTTGGTAAAAACCTGGCGCACGGATCAGCGGATCATACTTCGCCAGTTCAGCCTATGATTGCCAGTTGTGGTTTGAGCTCCACTCGACACCGAGTTGGATGATCTTGGGACTGAAGTTACAGCGGCTGAAGCTGGCCGCAGTTCAGCGCTGCGGAAATCGTTTAGCTCTTGTCCAGAATGCGATGAAGCAGAAAGGCTGTGATGCTGGTTGCGAGGACTGGCGCCAGAACCAGCTGCGGTTCAGAGAACAGGAACAAACGATACTCGTAGATCATCGCGCCCCATTCCGGACGACCGGTGTCAGCTGACAAACCCAAAAAGCCCAAGGACGCGACCAGAACCACCGCTCTGCCGGCATCGGCGCCGGCCAATGCACCAATGATCGGCCAGGTGTTGGGCAGCATGTGGCGTCTCAACGCCCCGGGGATATCTGATCCCAAGGCGATGCTTGCTTGCCAATAAGGCTCGGCGCGCAAGCGTTCAAAAAGCGCCGCTATGCTCAGCGCGTAAGGTGCCCACGTGCTGATGATCAAAGCAGCAGCAATGGCGGTGATGCCGGCACCAAACAGCGCAGCAAGCAGAAGGGCCGTGATAAGCGTTGGCAGTGCGAGCACGGTTTCCGCCAGCCAACGTACAAAGCGCGCAGGCCCAGCTGGCCCAAAGGCAATCATCATGCCTGCTAATACGCCGATGCCGATGCTTGAACACAGCACGATGGCGATCGCGATCAGTGAAGGTTGTGCTCCCACCAAAAGACGCGACGCCAGGTCGCGCCCCAGATGGTCGGTGCCCAGCCAATGATCGAGCGATGGATTTGCAAGGACGTGGCCCATATCCACAGCGTGAGGATCATGGGGCTGCCAAGCAGCTCCCAGAACAACAAGCCCGATCAAGAACACCGCACCAAATGCCCAAGCAGAGTGATGCCTTTCCATCAGGTTTTCTCCAGCGCTTGGCTCAGTCTCGGATCAAGTGTGCGTCGTATGCTTGCGGTTAGGTGCAAGGCCAGGACGATCCATAGGGCGATCAGAGCGATGTAGGGCTGAAGCACCGGGTAATCGCGGGCGGCAACCGCCGCGATGACGCGCTCCGACAAGCCGGGCACACCGAAGACAATCTCTGCCACCGCTGTTCCGCCGACAATCCAGGCAAGGTCGGGCGCGACACCAGCGAGCAAAACGATAAAAGCATGCCGGCGACCGTGGCGCCAAAGGGCCGTTGAGTGCGCCAGACCCTTGGCTCGTGCCGTCCGCATGAAGGGAGCCTCAGCCACCTCAGTAAACCCAGCGCGCACGAGGCGCGACACACTGCCGATAGAGAAGAAAGCGACCAATGCGATCGGCAATACAAGACGTTCCACCGGTCCACCTGAGAACGGTCGGATCACCTGCAACTGAGCGGCCAGAACCCACAACGCCACCAGGCCGACGGCGAAGGCTGGCAGAGCCTGCCCTGCGATGGCCATCCACCGTGACGCATAGTCTGCCCAGCTCTTGGGATAGAGCGCCGCTCTAAACCCAAGGGCTGAACCTATCAACACCCCCACTGCCATGCCACCAAATCCGATGGCTGCCGACCATCCAAGTCGGGGGATCAGTTCATCAACAACGGGACCGCCAGTTTCGAACGATGTCCCCCAGTTGAGGGTGGTAAAGCCTCTCAACCAGATGAGGAACTGTTCCACCAAGCTGCGGTCCAGACCCCAGGCCCGCCGATAGGTGGCAACCAAGTCATCGCTGGCGCGGATGTTGACGTGGTTGATGTACACCTCAACCGGGTCACCGGGGACAAGCCGGATCAAAACGAAACTCCCGGCGACAACGGCCAGCCAAGACACGCACGTCAGGCCAAAAAAGCGCGCCGCCGCGAGCATCGCTATCAATCCTGTCGAACAGTGAAGTCGGGCCGAATAACATAGTAATCCGAACCCCAGGGCTCATAATCTGCCAGCCGCTCTGACAGGCCGACATGCCACTGCGGTGTCACAAGGAAAGAAACGGGGGCTTCCTCGGCGATCAACTCTTGCGCTCGCAAGGCAAGTGCAACGCGAGCATCAGGGTCGCCTTCAGCGCGAAGCTCTGCAATCAGCGCATCATAGTCCGCGTTGGACCATTCAGCGTAATTGCGCGCTGCATCAGTTTCAAAGAACAGAGATAGAAAAAGGCCAGGATCACCCGCTGGTGCGGTGTGTTGCGCCCAGAGAAACAGGTCAAAGTCGCCGTCACCTGCCACCTGGCTTGGGGATTCTGTGACCTGGGTGGTCACGACAATACCAAGGTCGGCCAGCGCGGCGCGTACCACCGGTTGGAATGTCACCAGATCAGGGCGTTGTGGATACGCCCAAAGCACCAGTTCCAGCGGCTCGTCATCGTTGCGCCGGATGCCATCCTCACCAAGCGCCCAACCAGCCTCATCAAGCAAGGTCGCAGCCTCTTGCGGATCGTAGGGCAGGGGACCTTCTGCGGCAAATGGATAGGCGGTGGAGAAGGCACCGGTTGCTGGAACACCGGCACGTGCGGCGGTCACCAGATCATCACGGTTCATTGCCAAATCGATAGCGCGTCGTACCCGCACATCACTGAGTGCCAGCGTGTCTGTGTTCATCCACATCATGTATTGGTAGGCGACCGGGAAAGAGTTCACCGTTTCACCATTGGTGCCGCTAAACATGGAGAGGCTCTCAACAGGCAGATTGAACGCCATATCCAGTTCGCCCGAAGCGAAAGCCAAGGCCAGGGATTGGCCATTGGCAATGCGCCTGATTGTGACGTCTGCACGCTGTTCAGCGTTCGCATAAAAGGCATTCGGCACCATGGCGATGCTTGAACCGGCCTGAAAATCACCCACGGCGAAAGGGCCGGTGAAGATCGGTGCATCGTCTGTTTCCAAATAGACAGGGAACGCCCACTCGGCGAGGATCGAGGGCAGGATGGTGGTCGGCTGCTCGGTGGTCACGCGCAGTGTGGTCTCATCGACAACTTCAAAGGTCAGCAGACCGGCCGTTGCGCGCGCCGATGGGTTGGCCTCTCCAGTGCGGTTCAAAGCGCTTGCCACCAGATTTGCGGTTACTGGCGTGCCATCTGAAAAGAAACGGTTTGGCGCCAATTCTACCGTCCATGACCCGTCAACATTGGCGTTTGCAGAGGACGCCAGATTAGGAATAACTTCGCCTTCTCGCGACACGTTAAACAGCTGCTCAGCAATCCCGTGGGTGACCAGCGCCCAGCCGGTTGATCCTTCAGCAGGGTCAAGTCCGGAGGCAATGAATGTCTGGCCGACGGTCACGCTTTCGGCCTTTGCCACAGATGCGCCAGCACTGACCATAGTGATCAGAAGGGCACCTACCAGCGTGACAGGAGAAGTGCTGCGCAAGCGCGATGCGAGAGTGAAGGGGGTCATGAAGTCTCCTACGATGGTTCAAAATTGGATGGGATGCTAAAGTCAGGATCGATGGGATCGCCGTGCAGACTGAGCGGCGGTATCCGGCCCAAAATGCCCGCGCGCAGCGGTTCGGGACGGTCTGCACGCGCGACCAGGCCGTCTGGCTGGTCAGCAAACTGAGCAGCCAGTTCCAACACTGCATCTGCGTGTTCGTCTGGATCGAGGTCGCCAAAGAGAAGGGTGAATTTGTCTGGCGCTGAGAGGGCAATCGCACACGGTCTTTTGCACTGGCTCATGCAACGTACGCCGCGCAAAGCCATGCCGCTTCGAGCCGCTTCGCTGTCACCGAACTTGGCATAGATAGCCTGCGCAAGGCGGTAGCCTGGGCGCATGTCATCGGGCACCATCTTACCCTCTGCCCGGCAACGGGTACAGATGCTGAGCGTTGCACCTTTTCGGTCAGCCATAGGCTGTGTCCTCTCCAAGCGAGAGGCAAGGGCCCTAGGGTATAGGCAGTGTCTATGGGAGGGGGTGCTGCTGCTTGGCAGAACCTAAACCGACGACATCACCGACCACCTCGGGGCACCCCGCCCGAGCTTCAGTTGGGTGATGGCAGGTCTCCTGACTTGCGGGTCTTTGGCTGTTTGCGCCTTCCCGGGTCGTCGTACCCAGTGGCATGATGCAAACAGACTCACCGCTCACAGTTGCGGGGGCAGTCACGGATTTGGCGCCTAATGGCTACTCCTCACCGTGTTCCCTTTTCATCCGATCCGCCTGTTGGCCAGATCAGAACCATCTGAGTTCAGACCATTGGATTCAGCATGTGTTGTCAAGCGTAAATGGACCAACATACAAATGCTTCTTTCGGGGCAATACACACTGCACCTACATCCCGCCAGATTTGGCTTGAAGGATCATTTCTGTGACGCGGTCCTGCACCGTTTTGGGAATGTAGGCGCTGTTAAGTGACAGAAAACCCTGAACGATCAGCCCCCGCGCGGTATCTTCATCAAGGCCCGATGCCATCAGATAACCAAGCTTCTCTGAACTCACCATACCAACCGAGGCCTCGTGGCTGAGTTGGGCGGCTTCTGCCCTTGCTCGCAAAGCCGGCACGGCGATGATTTCGCCAGATTCGGTGAGTTTCAGGCCATCACAACCCAAAAAACCTGTTGTCTCAGCAGCATCGCCAATGAGCACGGCATTGTTGATTATGGTGCCGCCCGCCGCGACCATGCGGGTCACACTTTCAGAGCGTGCACCGCGCGCAGATAGAGTGATCTCATCATCGATCCGTTTTGTGGTGCCCTCCAAAGCCAACACAATCGACTGTGATACCGAATGCGCATCTTCTCCCAAATTTATGTGTGAGAACGCCTGGTGATCACGAACGGTCCCAAGGCTAATCGCTGTTGATGAGCTGTGCGCGCCTTTTTCCATTTGGCTGTAACTGTAGCTGCGCACCTCCATGTTACCGCCCCAGTGCTCAATCGACACGGAACGACTTTGCGCTCCGGCACGCATATAGGTTTCTGACAGGCAGACATGTCGCCCGGCATGAACAAATTCCGGAACGGTGGCGCCAGAGATCATCTCCACGTCAGCGCCTTCATCGATTAGCGTGATATCGTGTGTGAATTGGCGGCCCTGCGGCATTTCCAGCACGGTAAAGCTCTGGACCGGCAAGGCGACTTTTGCCCCTGGTCTAACCCAGGTAAAGTGCCCAAGCGGGTCATCCATATGGGCGGAAATTTCCAGCAAATCCTCGTTGCCCTCGGCCAAAACCTGCCCGAACATTAAGTCTTGAGCGAAGTCGAACGTGCGCAGCGCTTCGGCCAGAGGCATCATAACCACATCATCGTGGGAAGACTGTGCGACACGCATCTGTCGATCGATGAGGATGGATGTGGCTGAACGCTGGGTTTCATCGTCATAGCCGACATCATGCAGAATGGCGCGCTCTTCGTTGCTAAGCTGAAAATCATCTTGTGCGTTAAGCGTGCTGGTCTCTGTCATGCGAACCCCTTCGTGTCAGATTTTCGTATGCATCAGCTCAAGCAGCTGGTGCGCGATAGCCGTGGCTTTGAACGTGGCGAAACAGGGCGCGTGCGTCACCGCTATGCAGCAGGCGACCATCGCTGATGATATGTCCGTGAGCCGTATCGACGTGGTCGAGGATGAGGCCCGTATGGGTTATGATGATGCCGCTGCGTAGCGGGGCATCAGAGGTTTCCGTTGAAACGGCTCGCTTGATAGCTTGGCCAACCACCGCCACATGCTCCAGGTCGACGCCACTTTCAGGCTCATCAAACATCATCACGCGCGGTGCTTGCAGGACGAGTTTAAGCACCTCTGATCGCTTGCTCTCACCGCCAGAGAAGCCGACATTGAGGTCTCGATCTGCAAATTGCGCCAAGTCGAGGCGTTGCGCTTCTTCTTCCAGCGCGTTCTCGGCGCCGATAGCTTTGGCAAAGGCGGTGTATGTCACGCCGTCAAGCGAGGGTGGGTGTTGAAACGCCAAGCCCATACCGCGTTTGGCACACTTATCGGGCGAGAGGCCAAGAACAGATTGCCCGTCCAGAACAATATCGCCGTTGGTTACGTGGTACCCATCCAGTCCCATGGCAGCGGCCAAAAGGCTTGATTTGCCCGAGCCATTGGGGCCCATCAAAACATGCAATTCTCCTGGCGCAATCTTCAGGTTGAGCTCGCGTACCACCTCGCGATCACCGACGGTGACTGACACATTTTTGAACTCAAGCATGGTGCAACAACTCCGATTGAAAGCACGTTGGATCATCAGACAGTGAGCCAGGTCCGCGATATTCAAAACCGGTTTCACCGTAACAAGTCACGGTATCATCAGGCAATGCTAATTGAAGCGTTTTGCGATTAAAACGCAAATATCAGCAAATAAATTTCAACTATTTGAGATTTCGCAAGACTGACCGGTAGTTCGCCATGGTCAGAGGAGCGCACTGTGGGCATTCTCTGGCGCCGGACAGTGTTTCATTTCAGCGCATCAATAGGCATCGCAATGCCGCCACTACACTGTCCATCCAAGCGTTCAACAGATCGATTTGTCTGGCTAGTTGTCGGGTGGGCGTGTGTCGGCGTAGGCGCGCTGGGTGTTGTTTTGCCTTTGTTGCCGACAACGCCTTTTCTCATTCTGGCCGCTGCCGCGTTTGGTCGCTCCAGCCCGCGGTTACGTTCCTGGTTGCTGCGGCATGGCACTTTGGGTCCGATAATTGAGGCTTGGGAACAGAACGGCGCTATTCCACGGCGCGCCAAACTGTTGGCTTATGCCATTATGCTGACCTTCTTGGGTCTTTCAGCGCTGCTGAACGCACCTCTGTACATCATTGGTTTGCAGGCGTTTTGCGTGGCCGGTGCAGCACTTTTCATTGGCACACGGCCCGACGCCGAAACGGTTGGCGGTACGGCGTCTCAAGGAAAACTTTCTGAGAACCAGCCTTAAAATGTAACGCGGCACATCGTCTTTGAGCCCAGTTTGGTGGCGCTAAGGTTCTTTTTGAAGATGGAAAACCTGCGCCGCTTTACGCGTCAGCAAGTTCCAGTTCCAACCCCTCAATCGCGCTAAAGCCCTCAAAATTTGGATGGCCCAGATAAAGTGGTTTGTTTTGCCCTGCACCTTTGTGGGCATCGCGAAAGGACTGGCTGCGCGTCCAATCCAAAAATGATTGCTCGTCGGCCCAAGTGGTGTGGGACACATACAAGGTGTGATCTTCTGCCTCTGGCCCCTTCAGCATAGCGAAGCGCACAAAGCCGGGCTCTTTGTGGATATGGATTTCCCGGTTCTGCCAGACATCTTCGAAGGCAGTTTCCTCGCCTTTTTTCACTTTGAAGCGGTTCATCGCGATGTACATGGCTTCAACATCTCCCTTGATGTGTTTTCAATTCAGCTGGTCGACTTTGCCGACTGCTATCGGCAAAGTCTTCGATCAAACGATGGATTTGGGAATCCGTACAGCACCCATCATCACAACGACCGACAAGACGAAACGCTGCTTCCTGGCAGCATGGCCTGTCGCCCAGAGGCGCATTGATCCGGCGAAAACGCGCGCCTAACAAACTCCAAATCGGTCGCATGCTAAGCTTCATCACGCCACCAATATGCGAGGAAATCGGGCGAACAGCCAAGAGTGCTTGCATCGGCCATCTTCAGTCCCGGTATCGAACGCTCCAATGCGTGCAATACGCAGGCTGCGGCTTTTGGGCGTATTGGGATTGCGATGTGCGAAGTGACTGAACCTCGGCGCGGAACCAAAACTCAATGCAGCTTGGTTGAACCCACCCAAACCGAGCTTAACAGCCTGCCGCTGGGTGAGGGTGATCATCGGCCACGCGCGCCGTTGATGGGGGCAATTGTTTCAAACGCGGCAGCGCACGCATCGCGGTTGCGGAAGCTACCCTCCAACTGGCACGTGCCAACAACCAGCACATAGCTCTCTATATCTGCACAGGGTTCATTGGGCGCATCCATCGTCATTTGCGCCGTTTCTCCTGGCGCGATGGGGCCGGCCAACACGCCGCGTGAGGTATTGATCAAACCGTCCGTGCCAACCAAATCGACAAATGTGTTGATGCCCAACAGGGGCGCATCGGACATGTTTTCAATCTCGATGGTGGTGGTGCAATAGTAGTCGCGCGTGCCGGCTTCCGTGAGGCTGACACGGTAGTCAGCGGCCGCCACCGGCGTAGCCAAAACCACTGCCGCTGAAACCGAACCGACGGACGCAATCAACAACTGCCGCAACCCAAGACTATTCATCGATCACTCCTTCTCGACATGATTTACGAGGAGCATCTAATTGTTGCTATTTAATGTCAACAATTTTCGGTGCGCTGCGGTGTATGCCACAGCATTGGGCAGAAAGCGTTCTAGAAAGCGCGTCGTGGCTGGCATAAATCCCGACCCATGATGGTAGATCGGGTCGAGGCTGGTAACGAGCACGCGCCCCTCGCCGAGCGGGTAGTCCACCATCAAGGCACCAGGGACACCTTTGGCACTGACCGCAGGTTTAGGGTGCCAACTCAAAAGCACTTGGCCACCCTCAGGCACCGACAAAGTGCCATGAACGTGCCAGGCACAATCCTGTGTTTTTAGGCCGAACAGAACCGGATGAGATGGCATGTCGATTTGTACGCCTAGATCAAGGTCAGGCTCTCGCCACCACCAGAAATTCGTTGGCTCCGGCGTCACTTCCAAACCGTCGAGAAAGAGCTCCGGGTTGGTCTCGCCCATCACCAACAAAAGACCACCTTCACGCACGTAACGCTCCAGCAGATCTTTGTGCGGGGTCAGACGGTGCCCAGGGGTGCGGCACGGAATCATGAGCGCGGTGTGGCCAGCCAAGTTGACGTCGCCCAGGTCAGAAATAGGGATAAGGTCTGAGAAAATGTTCGCCGTTTTAAAGTCGGCAAAGGTTCTGCGCTGATAGGCAAGGCCCGCGTCAACAACGGCTAAGCGCATGCCGACCTCTCTTCTGCCATCCAATCGAGCATGTTGGCGTAGAAACGGCCTGCGCTTGTTGCATCATTGTGGACGAACCAAACATCATTGCCTGGATGCACCACAACCCGTCCGCCGCCATCACGGTGCCAGACAAAATCAGCGGCTGTATCGTCACCGATCATCCGTGTCAGCACCGTTGAGTTGAGCGGTGGTGGAAAGCTGCCTCGCGCCCAAAATCCAATCACGCCTTGGCGGTAGGTCAGGTCGTCGGCGATCAATCCATCCGTAATGCGATGCTTGGTCTCAAACCTTAAAATCCAATCTTGAGCTTTGCCGCTTGGCAGGGGCGCATAGCAGCCCAGGCCATTCAGATAGGGTTGGTAAACCGGGCCATTCAGGCTGATCGAACCGCCTTGGCGCAAATAACGGTCGAGCATTGGAGCGCATTCAATCAGGTGTTGCTCATCAAGATGCTGGCTGAGAAGCACGCCATCAGCATTGGAAAGATCGTGACCGGCCAGCTCATACTGGTCGATAACATCAACCGCGTGATCGCCCGGCGGTGCTGCTATGCCTGCGGGAACGGACACTGTGTTTTGCAAAAAAATGAAGTGGCCCATGGGTTATGCCCCAGCCTGATGACGGGAACGTGCCGGCACCGCGACTGCTGCTGCCAAGGCGCGCTCGCCGCATTGTTCCCGCAGGACACGCACTTGCGTGCCATAGAGCGCGGTCAGGTTGTCATGGGTAATGACCTCGCTCACCGGCCCGTTTTGGCGTTTCGTTTCCATAAGAAGCAGCGCGCGATCGGCAGCTTCCAACGCATGGCCTGGCACATGCGTGGTGAAGGCGATCCCAAGCCCATCATCATGGGCTAGGCTGGCCAAAACATCGAACAGCATGGCTTGATTTTTCAGGTCCAGGGCAGATGCCGGTTCATCAAGGATCAGGCAGTCGCACTCTCCAGCAAGCGCCTGGGCAACCATCACCAGCTGGCGTTCTCCACCTGAAAGACTGGCGACACCGCGCTGCGCCAGGGCGCCAATTCCAAGCCGGTCAAGCGCTGAGTCAGCGCGAGCAAAGTCCTGCCGCCCAGGCGATCCCAACACGCCGATATGCCGTGCCCGTCCCATCAGAACCATATCGCGCACTGTGAAGTCGAAGGTTGGCGCATTCGATTGGGGCACATAACCAAGTGTGCCCGAAACGTGGCGCGATCCGGCGGTCAACGTCAGCGTTCCAACCAGCGAGCGAATGAGGGTGGTTTTGCCGCGACCATTGGGGCCAAGGATTGCCAAAACTTCACCGGGGAATACACTGATATCCAGGCCATCAAAAATCACGCGCTTATCAAAGCGAACGCTGGCATCGCAAAGAGATAAAAGAGACGTCATCGTTCGCGGTTTCCCCAACTTAGGGGTATCAGCCGTGGCGTGCGCTTGGCGTAAGTCTGCCAGGCCTCACCAAAACTGGATGCCATCAAGGCTTCTTCGCGACCGACGCGCAGCACATACAGCGTGCCGAACGTCACGAGACCGGCAAAACCCGCCAACCAATTGGACAGCAGACCAGCTTGGGCGATCACGATCAGAAAAAGCGCTGAATACATGGGGTGGCGCATGAGCCGATAAACACCGGTATCAACCAGCGCGTGACCATCCTGTATCGCCAGCGACACTGACCATTGCCGATCAAGGTCAACGTGAGAGCGGTAGAAAAGCGCAAGACCCAAAACGCCAATAATGGCAGCAACCGTGTTGATTGGAACCGGTAACGCGTAGTCAGCAAAGCCAAAAACTGGCGTTGCGACGAAAAGGAATGGGATTGGCCCCATGCCAAGGAACACCATCACCAGCAGCACCCGTTCCAACGTGTCGGAGGCCTCACCTGATCGCCCCAGGCGAACCTCAAACAAGGTTCGAATGACCATCATAAGAAGGAAGATCGCAACAAAACTCGCCGCGCTCCAGGGCAATCCGCCCTTGATCTGAACGGCTGAAACAAGCGCTGCAATGCTAATCAGAACTGGCACGATCAACCTCTTTAGAATTGCACTCATCCTCGCCCCCAACCTTTCAGATGCAGGCGACGCAAGAGCACCGCGAACACCGGCGCGCCAACCAAGGCTGTTAGAATGCCAATCGGAACTTCAGCTGCTGACATGGTGCGTGCCAACGTGTCGACGATGATGAGATAACCAGCACCGGCCAGCGCTGCCGCGGGCAAAAGCTTGCGATGATCAGGCCCGACGATCATGCGTGCCAGATGCGGCATCACCAGACCAACCCACCCAACGACGCCCGCCACCGAGACGACACCGGCAACGCCCAATGCGACTGCAGCCAAGATGACCCAGCGTGTCGGTTCGACACGGATACCGAGCGCGGTTGCTTCTTCCTCACCCAGTGACATGATGTTGATACGAAAGCGCAGTGCGTGCAGCACAAGAGCTGAGACGAGCACGGCCAACGCCAGGATGCCGAGTTTATCGTACGTCGCTGTCGCGAACGACCCCATCAGCCAATAGACAATGGCCGGTAGAGTATCGTTTGGGTCCGCCACATACTTGATAAGGCTTACAAAGGCGGTGAAGGCAGCTGAAACCACCACTCCGGCGAGGACCAGCATTAAAACCGGCGCTTGGCCACCGACGCGAGCAATCATATAGACGATGAACACAGCGATAAGCCCGAAGACAAAGGCAAAGCCAACTGTCGCTGCTGTTGTTCCGACGAGCAAAATCGCAAGCGCGCCACCAAACGATGCGCCAGAGGTCACACCGATGATCTGAGGACCAACCAAGGGATTGCGGAAAATGCCCTGCAAAGCGGCACCCGTCATGCCGAGGATGGCTCCTGCCAATGCAGCAGACAGGATGCGTGGCGCGCGGACCAGTTCCACAACGCGGCGGGCCGTATCAGGCACATCTGCCTCGATGATTCCGAGGCGTGCCAAAAGGATGCGCACCACCTCCAAAGGCTCGATGGCGTAACGACCGAGCCCAAGTGCGATCACCGCAATGACTGCTACAGCCGCACAGGCCAAAAGCCAACCACTGCTCGCGAGCATGGTTGCCGTGAGCGCAGCACCAATCGAAGGCGCGGTGCTTGACCCGGCTGCGGTCTCAGAAGGTGCTGAAACGCTCATACCCTGCCGAACTTTGGTTGGCGTCGACCCTGAGCATGCGCGCGATATCACCCGCTTGTGGCGCATGGCCATAAAGCAGTTCATGCGCGGATGTGATCTCCGCTGTGTAGTCCCATTGGAACCGGTCGGGGTGCAGCAACTCAGATAGCCACATCCATCCCAACGGGCTCTCTGCAACCGGCGCTTCCCAGCGATCACCACCGATCGGGAAAGCGTAGACCTGGCGTTCGCGAACTGCCGTCAACGATTGCAGCACTGGATTGTCGTAGACCATCTGCGGTGTCAGCTCCGGTTGGAAGGCGTTGAGCAGAATGACATCTGGGTCCCAGGCAATCAGTTGCTCTGCGCTGATTTCCGCTGAGCGCTGAGGCACTTCCGCGGCAACGTTGACGCCGCCCATGGCCTCTATTTGCCAGCTGCGAAAGTGAACACCGCCAACCACTCGGAGTGCATCGCCATAGCGGGCAAGATGCGCAACGGTCGGACGATCAGCATCGGGTAGGTCGGCCAAAGTTTCGGTGATGGATGTAAGTGTATCTTGCCGCCAGGACAAAATGGTTTCGGCTCGTTCGTCCACACCATAAGCCGCGCCCATCATTGGGATCCAATCCACGGCGTCGTCGTTGGCCGTGACGTTGATGGTGAGCACCGGCAGGCCAGTTGCTATGATCGGTGTAAGAACATCGTCGCCCATAAACCCGACTTGGAACACAAGGTCTGGATCGGTCGCCAGCAACGCTTCGATGTTGGGCACGAAACCGCCGCCAATAGCGCCCGTGGGCAGATCGGCAAGCTGCGGAAAGTAGCTGGACAATAACCCCTGCATCATCACCGCCTTCGACCAAGGATGCGCCGTCACCAGATGATCCGCATCGCCGGGAATAGCGATTGCGAACGTTCCAAGCGGTGGCGGCAAAGGCGCTGAGCGGATCGATGGCGCGGCGAGTGTGACCGAGTTGCCATTTACATCGGTGATCGTGATCGGCTGATCATCGGCTTTACCTATCGTCGCACCCGCAACGGCTGCCGCTGCCAGAACACCAGCCACCAGAAGCGTTGCCTTGGCAGTATGTGAGGAGATGCGGAGTGCCCGCGCACGAGAGACGGGTTGAGTTTGGCGGGGCACAAATCGGGGGGACATGGTACGCCTCCTTGGCGTCGGTTTTCCTTTATGGCGTTGTGTAGAATGTCACGGTGAACTGGCCGGCCTTCGTAAAGGCCACGGCGTGGGGTTCTTCCGGCGCAACAATGGCGTGCGCACCGGCTGGCAAAATATCTTGACGTAGCGGCGCGCCATCATCGGCAAACCGTGAGACGGTCAGTCCGCCAACCAGAACATCAATTCGCCCCCAAACACCTGGTTTGGTGCGATGCATCGCAAGCAGGGCCGCAGGTACAGTTTCTGGTGTAAACACGCGCGTGGTTTTGTAGGCAGCCGCATTTTCGGGCAGATCCGTCATCGTACGAGACCCAGTTGGCTGGTCATGCTGTCCAGCGCGACCATGGTGCCGGTTTCTTTGATGAATTGGGCCGCCCGATCAGGATCGGTGATCCCCAAGCCGCAAATCTCCGCAATGCCGTAGGCGTGAAGGATTGGCGCCACGGGTGTGCTTGGCCCAACGAGCATAATACGCGGGCAACCAGCAGCGTGATGCAATAAAGGCTCCAGTGAACCGTTCATCAGGGTTTGCGCGGTGATGGCCACCGCCGGTGCTTCTCTCAGTGCTTCGGCAGCTTGCGTGGCCGGGATGTCGTTGCCTTTGGGCTCTCGCTCAATGACACGTGCCCGGTTGAGGCGCTCGAGCGCGCCGCGAAAACCACCAATGATGATCAGGCCTTCGCCAGGCGCATCAAATCGCGCAAATCCCCACGGGCCTTTGTCATGCGGTCCTGTTCCGACCACGCCACTTTGCCGGTTCCAATAGGCATTGACCGCAGCCAAACCAATGGAGCGACGCAGCGGGTCCAGTGAGCATATCCACAGAGCCAGCTCGCGAAGTGGACGACCGGCAATCGGCTCGCCATCTCGCGCTGTTCGAGCACCTTCGGTTCCGCGATCTGGGGAACGGGCAATGCCGGTCAAAGACCCGGCGGTGACCAGGGTCCAGTTGAGCCCGACCAATACCTCATCAACCACGGCGTCTGATGACACCGACAAAGCAAGATCACGATCAAGCCCGCCACGACCGACGGCGCGTAGAATGCCATGACCGTTGACTGGCAGATCATCACTGGCATTGCGACCCAAAGGCAAAGCCACAGGCCGTGCCTCTCCAATCCCAATTGTGTGATAGCCGTTGCGCTCGCCAACTATCCAACCGGCTTCGCCAAGATGATGCAGGGCTTTGGAGAGCGGCATTGTGTCGGAAAAGCCGACGCCGACAGACTGTTCGCACATAATAGCGTCATCGCTCTTCATGCTTAGACCCTCAACGTGCGAAGCGGTCATAGTGCGCGCTTCCTCCATTGCGGGCGAGCCGCAGGATTCCGTCGATTTGATCATCGCTTGGCACCTGCCCATAGAGCAGTTGGTAACGCTCTTCGATCTCTGCGCGAATATCGGTGTCGAAGCGCTCAGGGTGCAAAAGCGAAGCAACCCATGCCCATGTCAGCGGGCTTTCCTGATTGGGCGGATCCCAGCGATAGCCGCCTAACGGCAGCTGATAGACACGTCGATTGCGCACCGCCGAGACATCGGCAAACACCGGGTTGGCGTAGACGTCCTCCGGAGAGAGATTGTCTTCGAACCCATTGAGCAAAATGACTTCCGGGTCCCAAGCCAAAATCTGTTCTGGGCTGACGTCGTTGAACCGGTTGAGGTCAGCAGCAACGTTAAAACCGCCTGCCAGATCAATTGTGAAATCATTGTAGGTACCAGTACCAGCAACCCGCAGGCTGGAGAGATAACGCAGAAAGTAGAGCGTGCGAGGACGTTCATTTTCCGGAATGCTCGCGGTCGCAGTTCTCATGGTCTCCAGCGCTTCAGAACGCCACGCCAGGATAGCATCGGAGCGATCTTCCCGCCCTAGAATTTGCCCCATCATGCCGAGCCATTGCGCGGCATCTTCCTCCGTTCCGTAGCGCAAAGTCACCACTGGCAAACCGGCATTTACGATGGGCGCGATGATATCATCACCACGCGTCCCCCATTGAAGAACAAGCTGTGGGTTGACGCTCAAAAGCTCCTCAATGTTGGGCATGAAACCATCGCCCACAATATCGCTTGGAATATCGCGGCTTTCGGGGAAGAACTCGCCTAAAACACCATTCACAATGGCCGTCTTAGAGAGGCCATGCATGGCCACCAAGGCATCGGAATTACCAGCTACTGCAACAGACATAGCCGCTGCCGGAATTGGCACCGTGGCTAAGCGCTCGACGGGCGCATCAAAGGTGATGTCTCGATCGTACTGATCGGTGAGCGTGCGCTGCTCGGCTTGCACCGCCGAAGCAGCGACAATCACGCCCATTGCGGTGGCTACGAGAAGGTAAGGAAGCGCAAACCGCCAACGGTCAGAACCCATGATGCTATGTCCTTGAAAAGTTGAATTTCAATGACAACTTTTAATTGTTGCAGAGAAAAGTCAACTAATCAGGAATGCGTATGAAAACGAAAATCTACGCGTTTCGACCTCAAAATCGTGAGTTCAATCGGTTGGAAGAGCAGGCGAGATCGTGCGCTGGATAGTGCTGAGTGGACAGACTTAGGTGCCTTGACCCTTAAGCGTTGCGATCATGTTGGCATGGGCGCTGGTGGCGGCAGCCTCGTTGTAAACAGCCTCGCGCACCGGGTTGTAGAACCCGTGACCTGCACCTTCATAGATGTGGACCTCGGCATTTGGTTTGTCAGCCAGAAGGTTGGTGAGGCTTTTGGCTATATCCAGCGGCACATGACTGTCCTGATCGCCGAAATAGAGCCGCAGCGGCACGTCGATGGATGCGGCTTCGTCAGCGATCTCATCCAGCTTCACACCATAAAAAGCAAACACGCCGGATGCTTCAGGCAGGGCTGAACCTGCGCGAATCGCCATACGGCCACCGATGCAAAAGCCAACAATGGCGGGTGAAGCGGTGCAAGCTGGATGATCAGCGAGAGCCCGCCAGGCTGCCTGGATATCCTTCGCGCCCTTTGTCTGATCGAAGGCGGTGAGGTAACCAAACCCTTGCTGGCGTTCAGGTTCCGAATAGCCAAGATCGACGTTTGGTTCGAGGCGCCAAAACATGTCTGGCGCAAAAACAACGAAACCTTCAGCCGCCAGCCGATCACATTTGGCGCGGATGGCCGCGTTGACCCCGAAAATCTCTTGCAGCAGCACAATGCCAGGCCCAGACCCACCCGGTGGCAGGGCTAAATAGCCGCCCATGGTGCCGCCATCGCAGGTCACCATAAGTGTGCTGTCACTGGCTTGGCTCATGGAAGAACGTTCCCCAGTCGGAGGATGTCGCCCGATTTGGTTTTCCGCTCTTCCCAATAAAGGCCGAGCTTTTCCAGCGCGGGCTTGTCGGTGAAAGAGAAGATGACAGCATCGCTCTTTCCGGTGTTGCGGTGCGTGTGCCAGGCGTAGCTGGGGATGACGAACGTGTCGTTTTCCTCCCACGCCAGTTCCACGCCACCGACCTCAGAAACGCCTTCGCCTTCCAGGCAGATGTTAATCGAGTTGGGTGTGAGACGATGCGGCAGGGTTTCCTCACCTGGACGCAGAAGCTGGACGGAGAACCCTTGCGTTTTGTGTACCGACCCGCCTGTCATCACATTTACATAGTCAAGGATCACGCCTTCATACGGATCGCCGGGATCGGACTTTAGATCATCCAGCACAGGCCGTATGTCCTTGTAACGGAAATGCATCTGCGGCGAGCCATTGTCGTTACCCAGACGCGTTTCAGCAAAGCGGGGGCGCACGCCACCGGCACCAAAATAGCGGCTGGAATAGTCGTGCGCACGGCTTGGGGTCTGTCGGTCGCGTGACACGCCGTTTTCTTGATAGCCGAAGCCGAAAACACCTGCGTTGAACGCACGGGCAAGGGGGATATCAAGCATATCAACCCAAATCATCGGTTCGGTGCCCTCGTTGCCATGGTCATGCCATGTGCTGTTGGGCGTCAGTACCAAATCACCGCGTTGCAGATAAGCCTTCTCGCCTTCTACCGTGGTGTAGCCACCTTGGTCGCCGCGCAACATCATGCGGCTTGCCGCAGGCGTGTGGATGTGCGGCTCGAAAATCTCACCAGGCCGGTAGATCGAATAGGCGGCAAACAGCGTGTTCGTCGTGAAAGGCCGGGTCATATCGTAGCCCGGATTGTGCATGATGATCCCCCGTCTATCGGCCAATTCGTGCGGTACGATCTCTGCGGCGCGATACAGATGCGGCTCAAACTCTTTGAACTTCCAGATGTGCGGAACCTCTTTCACCGTTGGTTCCGACGGCTCCATATCTCCCTGAATGGTCCAGAATCCGTAAGCATGAAGCCCGCGTAGCGCGTCGTAGACGTCCTGGCGTTCAGCCTCGATGGTCGCTGTCTCGCTGTCCATGGCCTGTTTCCTCCCGAATAACATAACATGTTTCGCAATGCGTAACATGTTATGTTATTCGGAACAAGATGGTGCATGACCAAGCGACTGGGAGATGCTTTGGGTGAAGTCTGTTACGGCGTTTGCGAGAGGAGCGAGAGGGCTGAAATCTTCCGTGCGCCCAACGACGCCCGCAGCCATCAAAAGCGCCCCGTCATAGCCAAAGATGGGGGCGGCGCAGGCAGCAATACCTGGCAAGAGATCGCCTTGGATAGCGGAGTAGAGCGCATTGCCTTGCCCGAGAAACACGTGGCCGAGCGCCGTTGTTTCAGCCGGCAGTTCAGTGCCGATGCGCACATTCATGCTCACAGGGCGTCGCGACTGCTCCAGCGCCACCACGACCGGCCCCTTCTGGCCCCAAACGGCGAGTGTCGCCGTTTGGTCGGTGGCATCGCGCAAGCGGCTAAGCGCACGGGTTGCTAAGGCGATCGGGTTCTGTCGCCGTAGAGCCGTTAGACCAAGCGACAGCGCCAGCGGACCAAGCTCGTAGTGACCGGAGTCGCTGTTCTGATGAACGAGCCCGCTGCGGGCAAGGCTGGTCAGATAGCGATGGATTTTCCCGCGATGCAGATCAGCAGCCTGTGCGATCTCACCCAAGCTCGCGGACCCGCCAAGCGATTGCAGGGCGGTAAGCACTGTGCCTGCAACTTCCACCGACTGTACGCCCTGAGCATCTTCGCCGCTCATCGTCTAACCCACAGCGCTGCCAGGTCGTGCGGTTTCGGTTGCCGGGAAGGCACGAACAAGATGATCACGTGCTGGCGAGTTGGCCGCAATGATGGTCTGATCGGTTGAAACAAGGGTCACCGCTGCCGCTGCCTGACCTTGCAAGTCTAGAACCGGCGCGGCCAAGGCGTAGAGCCCGGGGATAAAGGTTTCTTGTGCTTCGGCGAAACCGGCGGTGCGAATGGAATCGCGCATGTCGGCTGCCGCCGCGATGTCTGGTTCAGGCAAAAGGCCTTCCGCCAAACGAGGCGGGCTCCAGCTTAAAAACGCTAGACCGGTCGCGGAGGTCAAGAGCGGTAGAACCGTGCCAACACCCAACGCAGTGACCAGGGGCGGGTTTGCCCGCTCCCAACGAACAACCGTTGGCCCCTCAGTTCCCCAGACCGACAGCATGGCCGTGCAACGAGTGGCCTCCACAAGGTCTGGCAGAGCATCCGCAGCGCGGTTCACCACATCAAAACGCGCCACGGCGGCCATGCCGATTTCCGCTGCCGCGCGGCCAAGATCGTAGGTGCCGGTTTTGCGGTGATGGACCATGCCGGATTCAACCAGACTTGCCAAATAGCGATGCACTTTGGCCGGGGGGATGTTCACCGCCTGGGCAATTTGTGTCAGCGACATAGGTCCGCGCGCTTGGCAAAACGCATGCAAGATCAGCATGCCTGTCTCAACGCTTTGCACGCCCTTGCTGCGTGTGGCGGTTTCCTCAGGCACTTGTTTGTCCAACATGGCGTTCCAATCGGTTGCGAATATCCCCTGGTATCTCCGCTTTGCGCAAACCATCCTCATCGCTTTTAACGAAGGCGCGTGTTTCGCGGCCCTCGGCTATCGCCGTCTCGCCAATGTGAAAGCTGTAAGCAAGCGACACACTGCTGCGCCCAAGCTTGGTCACGCTCACGGCAATGGTCAACGGTTCATAGTAGCGGCCCGGCGATAGAAATGTGCAACCCGCATCCACAAGCGGTGTTCCGCATATCTGGTGGTCGCGGGAAAGGCTCGCCTGATCAAACCCTTCAGAACGCGTGAAAGCGTGGAAGGCGGCGTCCATCCATTTGAAAAAACTGGGATAAAACACGATGCCCAGTGCATCGCACTCGCCCCACTCAATGTCACGCGTAACTTCAAACATAGGATTTCCTCCAAAACTCGCTTGACAGTTTTCGCATAACGTAATTGATTACGCAAAATGAAAAAGTATTCCACCACGGACGGGAGGTCGTGATGAAGGTTACAATCGTCGGCGCGGGGCCGGCTGGGCTTTATGCCGCGATTCTCTTGAAGCGCACGCGTGCTGACCTTGATATTCGCGTGATTGAGCAAAATGCGCGTCATGCAACGTTTGGCTTCGGTGTCGTGTTTTCCGACGATGCTCTGGCTTTTTTGCGCAAAGATGATCCTGAAACCGCTGACTTCATCGAACCGCACATGGTGCGCTGGTCGAACATTGATGTGGTCCACCGCGGCCAGACCATCACCATTGATGGCATCGGGTTTGCCGGTGTCGGACGGCTTGAATTGTTGCAGTTGCTACAGCAACGCGCAGCCGATCTGGGCATCCAACCAGAGTATGAAACGCGGATCGATGATGTCGACGCGTTAGACACTGACCTTATCATTGGTTCTGACGGACTGAACTCTCGGGTGCGGGAAACAGGTGATTTCGGCGTAGAGATCACACACCAAACCAACCGCTTTGTTTGGTATGGCGCGAACCGCGAGTTCGACGCGCTGACGCAAACATTCATCGAAAGCGACTATGGACCGATGAATGCCC
Source organism: Pseudomonadota bacterium (assembly GCA_039814945.1). GTDB lineage: Bacteria > Pseudomonadota > Alphaproteobacteria > Rhizobiales > MH13 > MH13. The sequence goes on along the minus strand of JBCCAF010000002.1, from coordinate 376,167 downwards.
ATCACTATTCCTACGCACCGGGCCGGGCGACCTTCATCATTGAGTTGGCTGAAGAGACGTTTCTGAAGAGCGGCTTTGAACAGATGGCTGAGCCGGACTATCGCGCCGCCTGCCAAGAGGCATTTGCCGATGTTCTGGGCGGGGCAAAACTCATCCCGAACAATTCTAACTGGCGGCAATTCCCCAATCTTTCTTGCGCGCGTTGGCATGATAGCAAAAAAGTCGTGGTGGGCGACGCCCTGCACACCGCGCATTTCTCCATTGGCTCTGGAACACGCTTGGCGATGGAAGATGTCATCGCCCTGGTGGAGGCGCTGAAATCCAACGAATGGAATGTGGCTGCTGCGCTGCCAGCTTATCAGGAGGCGCGCGCGCCGGTGCTTGCCAAGCTGGTTTCAGCGGCACGCACGTCATCCGATTGGTACGACGATTTTGAAACACATATGGCGCTCGATCCCTGGCCCTTTGCCCTTTCCTACATTCGCAGGGCAGGGCGCTTGAGCACGCAGCGTTTGCGCGCGATGTCGCCGCAGTTCACCGCCGCACTCGATGCAGAGGGTCTGACATTGGATGATGCCGCATGAGCGTGATGGCACACACTCTTGCGCGACAGTCAGATTTTGATCTGCCCGAGCAATACAACGCTTCGCGACTGTTGTGGGACAATTTGGCGAAAAATGCTGACCGTCCGGCGGTTCATCATGCCAGCGGCATGTTGAGCTATGGCAAGTTGGCAGCGCTTGCAGGGCGCATCGGCAATGCGCTTCTGGCGCGTGGTTGTAAGCCAGGTGACCGAGTGATGCTGCTCTTGGATGATGAACCGGCTTATCCAGCAGCGATCATGGGAGCAATGCGCGCGGGTCTGGTTCCGCTGCTAACCAACACCCATTCGCCCGCTGACATGCTGGCCTTCTTCTTGAGCGACAGCGATGCCAAGGCCGCTATCATCAGCCCTGACTTTGAAGGCGCCTTGGGCGATGTCGATGTTCCTGTCATAAAAAGTGATGCCTCGGAAATAGCAGACGCTTCACCAGACCTCGATGAAGCACCCACAACGCGCACTGATATGGCGTTTTGGATGTATTCGTCTGGATCGACAGGTCGCCCGAAAGGCGTGGTGCACAAGCATGAAGATGCAGCGTACACGGCGCATACCTACGCCAAGAACATCTTGAAACTGACGGCCGATGACATCTGCTTCTCGGTGCCGAAAATCTATTTCGCCTACGGGTTCGGCAATGCGGTTGCCTTCCCGATGAGCGTTGGCGCATCGGCTGTTTTGTTGTCGGGTCGTCCGACACCGGATCGTTCCTTTGAAGTGATTGAGCGCCATAAGCCGACGATCCTGTTCGGACTGCCAACGGTCTACACCGCTTTGATGAGCCATCCCGCTTCGGAAAATGCGGATCTCTCCTCTGTCAGACTGTGCATATCGGCTGCCGAGGTTCTTTCTTCGGAGTTGGCACAAAGCTGGCACAACAGGTTCGGTCACCGGATCGTGGAAGGTCTCGGGTCAACGGAGATGCTGCACATCTACCTGTCGAACACGCAGGAGAACCAAAAGCCTGGCTCAGCTGGGCGCGTGGTGTCCGGCTACAAGGTGCGGCTTGTCTCCCGCGAAGGTGACGGTGTGGCTCCGGGCGAAGAAGGTATCATGGAAGTCTGCGGGCTTTCAGGTGCCGAGTACTATTGGAACCGGCCCGATAAAACCGCTGAGACCATGCGCAATGGCTGGCTCTACACCGCTGATCGTTTCACCTGCGATCAAGATGGCTTTTACTTCTTCAAAGGTCGCGCTGATGATTTGGTGAAAGTGTCCGGTCAGTGGGTCTATCCACTGGAGATCGAGCTGGCGCTGGCTGAGCATCCCAAAGTGCGTGAGGTCTGTGTTCAGGCTCTACCGATGGCTGATCAGCGCATGACATTGACGGCTTGGGTCACGCCCAAAAGCGCAAATGATGCGAATGATGAGCTGGTCCGCGAGCTGAAGGATTTCGCCAAGGCGAGCCTTTTGCCGCACAAATATCCCCGTCAGATTGTGTTCCTTAAAACCCTTCCCAAGACAGGCACTGACAAGATCGACCGTCAGGCTTTGCGCGCCATGAATCAAGATGATGAACCGCTTGTTGATCAATCGTCGCAGCGCCAAGGCGCCGCCTAAACGAGGAGATATCAGATGAGCTTAGATGCCCCACCGCCGACCAGTCCTGAGCGCGAAGCTTTCTACGATTCCATAGAACCGGAATCGATGCGTGCGCTTTGGTCAGTCATGTCCGGTATCATCACACCGGAGCCGAAGTCCGACTGTGTGCCGTTCAAATGGTCCTATGACAGCGTGCGCGCGCGCCTTATCGAGGCAGCCGGCCTGATAACGGCCAAGGAAGCCGAACGTCGGGTTTTGATCCTTGAAAATCCCGGTCTGAAAGGCTCCTCAAAGGTCACAACTAGCCTTTATTGCGGTATCCAGTGCGTGATGCCGAGCGAGGTGGCCCCTTCGCATCGCCATTCACAAAGCGCTCTTCGGTTTGTGCTGGAGAGCCATGGCGGTGTGACCGCTGTTGGTGGCGAGAACACCAAACTTTCCTTTGGTGATTTCGTCATCACCCCAAGCTGGGAGTGGCATGACCACTCCAATGACACAGACGCGCCGATCTTCTGGCTCGATGGCCTTGATATCCCCGTTGTGCAGTTCTTGGATGCCTCCTTTGCAGAAGGCATGGGCGAGGATCAGCAGGACATCACCACGCCGACTGGTGATAGCATTGCGCGTTATGGTGCCAACATGATGCCACTAGGCTACGAGAAAAAAGCGCCGACCTCGCCGATTTTCAACTACCCCTATGAGCGCTCGCGCGAAGCTCTGGAGCAGATGCGTGTTCGTGATGCGTGGGATGCCTGTCATGGGCTGAAAATGCGTTACGTGAACCCGGTTGACGGCGGCTGGGCGATGCCCACCATCGGCACGTGCTTGCAGATGCTGCCCAAGGGCTTCACCTCCATGCCGTACCGCTCCACGGACGCCACCGTCTATGTCGGCGTTGAAGGCAGGGGCCGCACAAAGGTGCGCGATCAAGTGATCGAATGGGGTCCGCGCGATGTAATCGTCGTGCCGTCTTGGCACGAAATCACCCATGAGGCGGATGAAGACGCGGTTCTGTTCTCTTACTCAGATCGTCCAATCCAGGAAAAACTGGGTCTCTTCCGCGAACGCCGAGGCAATGCATGACCACTTTCGTTATCTCTCCCCCTGAGCAGGCAAGCGTTGCTGTGCGCGGCACGCAAGATAGGTTTCCGGTGCGGCGTATTTTTTGCGTTGGCCGCAATTATGCCGCCCATGCTCGAGAGATGGGCAAGGACCCTGATCGCGATCCTCCCTTCTTCTTCACCAAGCCGGCCGATGCGGTGGTGGAGAACGGCGCGACCCTTGCTTACCCACCTGAAACCAACAATTTTCATTATGAGATTGAGCTTGTTGTCGCCATTGGCAAAGGTGGTGCAAACATCGCTGAAGATAATGTGCCGAACCATATTTGGGGCGCCAGCGTCGGCATTGATCTCACCCGCCGCGACCTGCAACTGGAAGCGCGTGACAAGGGGCGTCCCTGGGATTGGGGCAAGGCGTTCGACAAGTCCGCGCCGATCTCTCCGCTGGTCCCGATGGCCGATGTTCCAAGCCTAACCGAAGGGCGCATCTGGCTAGCGGTCAATGGTGAGATCAAGCAGGACGCAGACATCGCTGATCTCATTTGGTCGGTGAATGAGCATGTTTCGATCCTTTCACACTCTATGGCTCTGGCCCCAGGCGATCTGATCATGACCGGCACGCCCGCGGGTGTTGGGCCCATCGTGCCTGGCGATCATGTGACCGGCGCCGTTGATGGGCTGGCGGATATTGCTATCACCGTTGGAGAGCGGGCATGAGCTTGACCCTTCACGGGTTCTTTCGCTCGTCCACAGCCTATCGGCTGCGGGCGGCGTTAAACTTGAAGGGTCTTGGTTACGACCAAAAAACCTACGTGTTGCGCAAAGCCGAGCAGCGCGGTGCGGACTATTTGGCCATCAACCCGCAAGGTTTGGTGCCAGCGTTGGAGACGCCAGACGAGGTGCTCACCCAATCGCTGGCCATGCTCGAATGGCTGGACGAAACACACCCTGAGCCAGCCTTTTTGCCCGATACAGCGATGGGTCGAGCGCGAGTGCGTAGCTTGGCGCAAATGATCGCGCTGGACATCCATCCGATCAACAATTTGCGGGTTCTGTTCTACCTGCGAGACCATTTTGGTGCAGACGACGATGCACAGGCGAGCTGGTTCCGTCATTGGGTGGCAGAGGCTTTTGGGCCTCTAGAGCAGCGGCTTGCTGGTGACCAGGAGACCGGCCAATTCTGCCACGGCGATACGCCCAGTTTGGCTGATATCTGTCTTGCTGGGCAGGTCGTCAACAACCGCCGCTTCAATGTTGATCTAACACCTTATCCGACCATTCAAAGAGTTTTTGATGCCTGCATGGGATTGCCTGCTTTTGTGGACGCCATGCCGGAAAACCAACCCGACGCAGGCTAACTGCGCGGACATATTGACCGGGAGAAAAAGATGAAAAAGCAATTGATTGCCGGTGCACTCGCACTCGGCGCAACATTTGGATTGCCGGCACATGCCTCAGCCCAAACCGTTTCCATTGCCACGTTGCCGCAAGGCTCGGTGTGGAACACGATGGGCAATGTGATTGCTGGCGCCGTGCGTGAAGATGGCGTGCGCATGGTTGTTCAGCCCTATGGTGGCAATCTGGCCATGATGCAGGCTTTGGAACAGGAACTTGCTGAGTTTGCCATCAACGATATAAACGACGTGATCGCCGCAGGCGGTGGCATCGACTATTACGATGGTCAGTCGCTTTCAAACTTGCGCGTGATTGCCAAGATCAACCCGCTTCCCATCGGGCTTTATGTCCGTAACGACAGTGGCATGACGGAAATGAGTGAGCTTGAAGGGCGACGCGTTTCCTCCGGCTGGGATGGTTTCCCCATTGCCAACTCTCATGTCAGCGCGATTTTGGCGACGGGCGGTTTGAGCTATGACGATGTGGAAGGCGTTCCGACCCCAGGTCTCATTCGCGGCTCGGATGATCTTGCCGCTGGCCGCACCGAGGCTGCTTTCTTTGCTGTTGGTGGACCCAAAGTCGCTGAAGTGAATGCCACGGTTGACGGCGTGCGCTTCCTAACCGGCGCAAGCGATGATGAAACGCTGGCTGCCATCCAAGCTATCCGTCCAGCCTTCTATTTTTCTGAAGTTCAGCCGGCACCCTTCCGGGCTGGCATTGAGCAGCCGATGATCATGGTAACTTGGGACAATGTTTTGGTTGCAGGCGCTCACGTGTCAGATGAAACTGTAGCAGCTTTACTCGCTTCAATGGCAGATCGTCAGGCGGACATGGCCTCGGCGTTTCCACCGTTCGGCGCGTTTTCCATCGACCGGGCCTATGTGGATTATCCCGGCGCGACCTACCATCCTGGGGCCGTGGCGTTTTACGACGAACGCGGCATTGAGCGCCAGGATTTCTGATCCATGACGCAAGGGGTCGAGGCCAAACATGATGACGGGCCTTCGCCTCTTCGCAGGCGTGTGACATTTTTCGGCCAGGCGGCTGCGGCGCTTCTAACGCTCGCTGCGGTTGCCTGGGCGGCTGATGTGCCGCGCACGTTTGGCCTTGCGCCCTACACCGAACAGTTTCTGGCACTTGTGGTGGCGCTGTCATTGGCGCTGGTCTTTGTGCTCAAGCCGTCGCGTTGGTTTGGCTTGGACATGTTGTTGAGTGCGGTTGGCTTCATCACCGCGTTTTGGGTAATGTGGAACTATCCACGCCTTATCTTCGAGCAGATGAGCTTGCCTTTGGATGGCATGATCGCCGGTGCCATCCTATTCCTCCTGATCATGGAATCCTTGCGGCGCTGCACCGGCTGGCCGTTGGTCATCGTGGTGGCCTCCATCGCGCTGATTGGCTTGATCGGTCATCACATTCCCGGCGCATTGCAAACACGGCAAGTCGCGCCCGAACGCATGCTCATGTATGTGTCCTATGACGCCAACGGGCTGTTTGGGCTGACACTCAATGTCGCCGCGACAGTGGTGATTGCGTTCGTTCTGTTCGGTCAATTGCTTCTAAAATCTGGCGGCGCGGATTTCTTTAACGATATCGCCATTGCCCTTATGGGCCGCAGGCGTGGTGGTTCGGCCAAGATAGCAGTTGTTGCCTCAGGCCTTTTCGGGTCTATCTCTGGCGTTGTCGTGTCCAACATCGTGGCCACCGGCGTGGTGACGATCCGTATGATGATCAACTCCGGTTACCGGCGACACCAGGCTGCGGCCATCGAAGCGGTGGCCTCGACCGGTGGTCAGATTGTGCCACCCGTCATGGGTGCGGTTGCGTTCTTGATGGCCGACATTCTTCAGCGTCCTTACACCGAAATTGTTGTTGCCGCGATTGTTCCAGCGCTGCTCTACTATGTGGCGGTTTTCGCGCAGGTTGATTTGCAGGCGGCGCGTGATGACATCGCGTTGGTTGATGAAAGTGAAATCCCAGACACCAGCTCGGTTTTGAAGCATGGCTGGGTGTTCATTGTTCCTTTCGCCGCGATTGTTTTGGCGCTGTTCAGTTTTGGCCAACGTCCTGAGACGGCGGCTCTTTATGGTGGTGGAGCCGCGCTGCTGATTGGTCTCGTCAAAGGTTACAAACGGCGCATGAGCTTCGCTGAGATCTGGGGCGCTCTGCGCGAAACTGGATCCTCAGTCGTTGATATCGTGATGATTGCCGCTGCCGCAGGTTTCATCATCGGTGTTTTGAACATCTCTGGTCTCGGTTTTGGCCTTACATTCGTGCTGGTGTCCTTGGGCGGCGAAAGCTTGATGGCCCTGTTGCTCATCGGCGCTGCGGTCAGCCTGGTTCTCGGTATGGGCATGCCAACGGTTGGTGTCTATCTGCTGCTGGCCGTCCTCATTGCGCCCTCTTTGGTGCAAAGCGGTGTGGACCCCATCGCAGCGCATCTTTTCATTTTTTATCTCGGCATGATGTCGATGGTCACACCGCCGGTGGGCATCGGCGCATTTTTTGCCGCCGCCATTGCAAAAGCCAAGCCGATGCAAACGGCGTTCGTTGCCATGCGCTATGGCTGGACAGCTTACGTGATCCCCTTCCTGTTCGTGCTTTCTCCAACACTCGTCCTGAAGGGTGAGCCGCTGGTGATCGGCATTGATGTCGTAACGGCAGCGGTGGGTGTTTATCTCATTTCAGCGGCTGCCGTTGGATGGCTTCAGGTGCCTTTGTCGATGGTCCACCGTCTGGCGCTCAGCTTTGCCGGTGTGGCGTTGCTCGCTCCGCTCAGCTTCACGTTTGGTCCTTGGCTGAATGGCGGCGGAGCTGCCTTTGTCATCATCATTTTCGTCGTCTTCCGTTTGGGGCCAAACCTGCTCAAACCAGCCCTCAAACAGGCAAAATCTGATCCACCGTCACAGGGATGAAAGGTACCGTCATGAAGAACCCCTTTAAGAAGCTTGATGATCACGCCGAACTGCTGGGCCGTATGGCCGAGACCACCGATGCGGATCTGTCACAGGCCGCTTTGGATGGAAAACTGGCGCCTGAAACCTATCGCAAAGCCTTGCGTGACTGCACGCACTGCACGTCGCCAGACAAATGCCTGGCGTGGCTCGATGAGAAGGACAAGGCGGCAAGCGAGCCACCAGAATATTGCAACAATCGCGATCTGCTGAAGACGCTCAAAGACTAGCCAACATTGCAGTACCAATGAATTGACACCGGCACCGCACACCTTCATCGTCAACAAAGTTGACAAAAATGTTCAAAGGGTGATGCCGTGACACTTGAAGCCGATCTGGAAGCTCTGACAACGCTGCGGCACGATCTGCACCGTCACCCTGAACTGGGCTTTGAGGAAACACGCACATCGGCCTTGGTTGCCGAGCGGCTAGAGCAGATTGGGTGCACTGTGCATCACGGGTTAGCGACAACCGGCGTTGTCGGCACGTTGCAAAATGGCGATGGCCCAATGATCGGACTGCGCGCAGATATGGACGCGCTTCCGATGGAAGAAGCATCCGGCCAAGACTGGTCATCGACCATCACAGGTAAGTTCCATGGCTGCGGCCATGATGGTCATACGGTTAGCTTGCTCGCGACAGCCGAGCATCTTGTGCACACGCGTGCCTTTGCCGGGACGATGGTTTTCATTTTTCAGCCCGCTGAAGAAGGCTTAGGCGGTGGTCGTGTGATGGTGGAGGAGGGGCTTTTTGAACAGTTCCCCTGCGAGCAAATTTTTGGTTTTCACAACATGCCATTGCTGCCTTTGGGCAAAGCGGCTGTGAAGGCCGGACCTTCCATGGCCTCGTTTGATGAGTTCAAGGTGACATTCAGCGGCAAAGGTGGTCATGCCGCGATGCCTCATTTGTCGCGTGATGCTGTGTTTGCAGCGTCTGAAGCCTGCGTTTCTCTCCAGGGGCTGCCCGCACGAGAAATCGATCCTCACATTGCTTCGGTGCTTTCGGTGACTCAAATCCATGGCGGAACGACCCACAATGTGACCCCTGAAGAAGCTTGGCTTGCTGGAACCGTTCGCACGCTGAATGCTGGTGCGCAGGAGACTTTAGAGACTGCGTTGTCACGGGTTTGCAAAGGTGTTGCCGACACGCGTGGGGTTTCGGCGGATGTGAGCTATGAGCGCAAATTCCCAGTGCTTATCAACGATGCTGAAGCGACGGAAACACTGCGCGGGGCAGTGACACGTGCCCTTGGCATGGATGCTTTGGATGATGCTTTCAAGCCGCTTTTGGCTGCCGAAGACTTCGCTTTCATGCTGCAAGAACGGCCCGGCGCGTATGTGCTACTTGGCCAGCGTGATGACGACCATCAGGCGATGGTGCACAACCCGGCCTATGATTTTAACGACCGATTGATCCCCGTAGCCGCATCCGTAATGGCAGCTTTGGTCGCGCCGTAGAATTAGGCCCGCCTCTTTTCTCGCCTCCATCACAGCGCTATAGGCACAGTGATGACTGATACACTCGCTGATGAATTCGCCGTTGATACGCTGCCGTCTGACGAAGCGTTGGACGAACTACGCCGCACCAATCTTGGCAAGCTGCTCGACGAGGTGCATGTCGGCTTTGACAAGCTGGCGTTGCACTATCTCCATGAGGCTGGCTATCCCGACCTCAAAGCTGCTCACACCCATGTGCTGCGCACCATGCGTATCGATGGCTCTACCCTGACCGATATGGCAGAGCGTGCTGGCATCTCCAAACAAGCAATGAGTAAGCTGGTCGCCGTCTTTGAAGAATGGGGTTTCGTGGAATGGCGTGGGGGTCAGGGGCGGCAGGTTTTCGCCACCGATGCCGGCAAGGAATTGCTCAAGCGAGGCGTGCTGGCATTGCGTGTTGCTGAAGCAACATTCTTCGCAGCGCTTGGGGCGCAAGAGCGTGAAGCTCTGCGAGCGCTTTTGCTACGCACTGTTGAGTCGCAAAATCATCACGCATTGGCAGGTTGGCGCCGACGAAGAGCCTGATTTAATTGGCTAAAGTTTAGCTCAGCATTCTTTTGTCAACATAGTTGACACACTGATTGTGTTAGTGGTTCACTTCTCCTTAGGGCAAGCGCAAAAGCGCCGCTCAAACATTGGGAGACAGAACCATGACCGACTTTTTGCGGACAGGCGCGCTTGTCATTGCGGGCTGCCTGGCAGCCTCTGGCGCAACAGCTCAAAACATCACGTATGGCTCTGGCGTTCCAGAGCGATCCGGCGCCAATCGGTTTGGCGTTCTACCGATGATGGAACGGATCGAAACCGCGACCGATGGGCAGGTTTCGTTCACACCACTTTTGGGTGGCCAATTGGTTTCAATTCCTGGTGCGTTGCAAAGCATTCAAGACGGTGTTGTTGGCGCTGGTTTTTTCATCACCCAGTTTCATCCCGCTGAACTGCCATCTGCCTCGATGATGTCGCAGATCACAGGTCTTGGCACTGATCCTTACGCGACCATTGGCGCGCTCAACGAAGCTTTTTTTGTTACCTGTGAAGAGTGCCGCGAAGACATGCGCGAACTTGGCATCGTTCCCTTGTTGATGCAGTCAGCTACGCCTTTGACGATGCAGTGCACTGATCCGGCTGAAACGATGGCCGACCTTCAGGGGCGTCGCGTTTCGACCATTGGCCAGCCAGAAATGCGTTGGGCCGAGCAGATCGGTATGACCCCGGTGCGCACCTCGATCTCTGACATTTTAACGGGTCTCCAGCTCGGTCAAACCGATTGCACGCTTGTGGGCACATCATGGATCCGCAGCTACGGACTTGAGGACACTGTTACGAGCGTCATCGAGATGCCCCAGGGCATTATTGCTGGCGCCGTGCCGATGGCCTTCAATCAGGACACCTGGGATGGCATCAGTGAAGCAGATCGTCAGGCCATGGTCGATCTGATGCCGCAAATGCTGTGGGATTATGTGGCCGATGCTTATGTGGCGCCGGATGTGGCTGTGCGGTCTGATCTTGAAGGTAGCATTGCTTTCACGCCAGGTGATGATGCTCTGCGCTCAGCATGGGGCGAGTTCCAAGCAGGAGAACCTGCCGCCCTTAAAGCGCTGGCCGAGAGCCGTGGCATAGAAAACAGCGATGAACTGATTGACGCCATTGTTGAGGTTTTCCGGGTTTGGCACGAGGATTTGCTTCCCGAATTTGAGGGCGATCCAGAGGCGTTTGCGCGCATTGCTCAAGAACGTATCTTCTCCCAGTACGACTTCTGAGCACGCCAGTAGAGAGGTTCCGGCGTGCCCGTTCTTGGCCTTGTTGGTGGCATGAGTTGGCATGCCAGCGCCCTCTATTATCGACGCATCAACAAAGAAGCCGAGCGCCGGTATGGATCTGGCGCAACGGTTGAAACGGTACTCTTCACCCTGCGCTTTGCTGATCTCTTGGCTGCCGGTCAGGCGGGTAATTGGGATGAGGTAAACCGGCAGATCGTAACGGCTGCGCGCCGGTGTGCCGATGCAGGGGCTGACCTCGTTATGATCACGGCTTTTACCGGACACAGCGCGGCAAAAGCCTTGGAAGAGCAACTGCCTTTGCCGCTGGTTCACGCCGGTGATGCGTTCGCAGATGCTGTTTCAGCCGATCAAACCGTCGGCCTTTTGGGAACGCAATTTATGCTTGATGCCGGTGTGATCAAAGCGCGGTTGCAGGAGCGTGGTCTGCGTGTTGTGCAGGCCGACGCGCCCCCCGCAAACCGTCTCGACGACGCCATTCTGGGTGATCTCACGCAAGGCAATATGTCGCCTTCGGCACGCGGCGCTTTGGAAGATGCCATCAATGATGTCGTTGATCACGGCGCAGACAAAGTTCTGCTCGCCTGCACCGAGCTGCCTCTTCTGATCGCAAATGGGCCCGCTGATGATCTGCTCGTCGATGGTGTCACGGCCCATATCAACGCTGCCCTCAATCGCATGGAGACACTTCAATGAAGGCCCTTTATTTTGAAAAACATGGTGGGCCAGACGTCATGGTGTGGGGCGATCTGCCGACACCTGAACCTGCTCCTGGCTGGGTGCTGCTGCGTATGCGCGCGGCCTCTCTGAACTATCTGGATGTCTTCACACGCAATGGCATGCCAGGCATCCGTGTACCCTTTCCCATGGTCACCGGCGGTGACTGCGTGGGCGAGGTGGTTTCGAGCAATGGACCTCTTGATGGGTTTGCGGTCGGTGATCGAGCATTGATCAACCCAGCCCACATCGATGATCAATCCGGCCACTTCGAGATGTTGGGCGAGACCAGGCCCGGAGCCCTTGCTGAGTATGTCACAGCCCGCGCCGAACAGCTAATCCCCATTCCTGAATCTGTGACTGACGAAGATGCCGCCGCACTGCCGGTCGCCTATGGCACGGCGTGGCGGATGCTTGTGACCCGTGGCGAGGTGACGGCCAACGACCATGTGCTGATCTTGGGGGCGAGCGGAGGTGTTGGCACCGCAGCACTGCTGATCGCCAAAGGTCTGGGCGCTAAGGTAACCGTGGCTGCGGGATCGCCGGAAAAATGCGAGCGGCTTATCGCGCTGGGCGCAGACGCAGCTTTTGACTACAGCGCGGAGACCATCGATGCGTACTCCAAACGCACCACGGGCTCGCTGTTTCGCGGCGGTGGTTTTGATGTCGTGGTGAACTTCACTGGCGGCGATACATGGGTGCCCACGCTGAAATCGGTCAAACGCGGTGGGCGGGTGCTCACCTGTGGCGCGACCGCTGGCTACAACCCGCCGACGGACATTCGCTACATCTTTATGGCGGAGATGGACATTCGTGGATCGACCGGATTCTCGCGCGCCGATATTGAGACCTGTCTTGCTCAGGTCGCGTCAGGAAAGCTCAAACCTGAAATTGGCACTGTTCTGCCTCTGTCGCGCGCAGGAGAGGGCATAACGATGCTCGAAGAGCGCAATGTGTTCGGCAAGATCGTGATCACTGCGCAGGACCCTTCCTGATGGAGCGGCCGGATTGGCCACCGCATGAAGGGCTCCGGACGATTGAGCAGATTGAGGCTCAACCGCTCAAGCATTGGCTGCGTGGGCACACCGTGCCGGAAGTCATCGCAGCTGCTGCACAAAACTATGGGGAAGCTGTCGCCCATCGGTTCCTCAGCACGCCCGATGCAGAGCCTATCGACACCACGTTCAACGATCTTCAGAGTTTGAGCGAGGTTGCGGCATCCCCCTTTGCGTCACTTGGCCCGAGTCCAGTGGTTGCCAGCCTGTTGCCGGCACTTCCAGCCACGCTTCCCCTAGCATTTGGGGCGATGCAGGCTGGCATCTACATGCCCATCAATCCCATGCTGACGCCCGATGCGATAGGGCAGATGCTGGCCCGTGCGCAGGCTGATGTTCTGCTGTGTCCAAGCGATATAGATGCGGATCGGATCGATCAGATAAGCCAGCATCGACCTGAGTTGGCCGTTACAAAAGTGCCAGATATCAAACTCGAAGTCGGCAGTGTCTTTGCGGGCTGGGGGCTGTCAGGGGGTGCGCCAAAGGCTCCAATGCCGAAAGATGTCGCTGCCTATGTGCATACCGGCGGCACCACTGGCGCTCCAAAAATTGCCCGGCTTAGCCATGCCAATCTGGCGTTCATGGCATTTCTTGCAGCCTTTGGGGGAGGGATGCGTGAGGGAGATGTGATGCCCTGCGGCATGCCGCTGTTCCATGTTGGCGGGCTGGTGTTTGGCGGCTTGGCACCGATTGCCGCTGGTGGGCGTATCGTACAGCTTGGCAAGGATGGCTTCCGTGATCCCGCCATGCGTTCGGCTCTTCCAGCCGTCGCAAACCGTGAAGCAGCCACTCTTCTGTTTGCGCCACCCACCATAGCAATAGATGTTCTTGGCACCACCGAGCCCAATCCTTTTGCCAGCGCGCGGCATTGGGTATCGTCAGCAGCGCCCTTACCCAAAGCCACCCATGAGGCCTTCACCCGCCACACAGGGCTTCAGGTGAAAGAGGCATGGGGCATGACCGAGGCAACCTTGGTTCTTTCCTTCATGCCGCCGGGTGGTGAAACCCGCGTCGGTTCGGTTGGTCAGCGCTTGCCTTTTTGCGAGCTGTGTATCGTGGACCAGCAAACCAAAAACCTTCTTCCCTCTGGACAAACGGGCCTGATCCTCGCTCGGTCACCTGGCGTCTTCGCTGGCTATGTCGGCGCTGACGATGATGGCTTGGTTGAGGGGCCAGATGGGCAGCGATGGCTCGATACTGGCGATTTGGGAACCTTTGACGAAGATGGCTTCCTCACCATCACCGGACGGGCCAAGGACATGATCTTGCGCGGTGGTCACAACATCGACCCCGGCATCATCGAAGCTGCCTATTTGGCACACCCGGATGTCAGCGCCGCAATCGCTGTCGGTAAACCCGATGCTCGCGTGGGTGAGGTACCGATCGTTTTTCTGACAGGCCTTCCGGGTGTATCGCTTGATGCGGATGCGATCTGCGCCGAGGTCAATCCCGCCATCAGCGATCCGGTTGCACGCCCACGTGATGTGGTTGTTCTGGCAACCTTGCCGCTGACCACTGTGGGCAAGCCCGACAAACCGGCGCTGCGCCGCGAAGCCACGCGGATAGCGGTCGCCCAGATCGTTGAGACAGCGACGTCCATCGACGTAAAAGCAGGCGAGGGCGGCGCGTTACGCGTTGCGCTTCATCCACTTACACACTCTGACGCAAGCCAAGTTCGTAGCTTGGGCTTGGATGTAGAAGAGGCAGAAATCGTTTGACTGACAGACTTCTCGATATCGATCATCTGATGATCAATGTTCCCAATGCACAGAGTGCGGGTGAAGCCTTCGAGGCCATGGGGTTCACCGTGACACCGCTAAGCGGCATGCCGGGGCTCGAAAACCGGCTGGTGTGCTTTTCTGATACCGACGCGGCCGGCGGAGTTTGCAACTATATCGAGCTGATGGGGCTAACGGACCCAAGCATAGCCCCTCCTCCCATGCCCACCTTGTTGTCACGGCCTTTTGGGCCAATCTCGACGGTTCTTTGCGCCGATGATGTCAAAGCGGCGCGCGAGCGCTTAGTGGAAGGCGGTATGGCGCTCGGCCCGGCACTGGACCTTCAGCGTGATTGGCATCTGCCGTCTGGCGAAACCATCACACCAGCTTTTGCGGTCGCCATCCCAGATCTCGATCAGTCACCCTTTTACTGGAATTACTGCCAGCACAAAACGCCACAGCACTACGTGCGCGACGATTTCACGGGTCATAGCAATGGCATCACGCGCCTCACGGCCGTGCTTGCGGTACACGATGCGCCGCTGGAGGCTGCTGCGCATTATGAGAGTGTGTGGCCAGCAAACAAAACAGGCGTTGACCCGGTGATTTTGACACTCGGGACGGTTGATCTGGAAATCTTCTCGCCAGGGATGTTTGCCGAGCAGTTTGGTGTGACCCCGCCCAGGCCCGGCTTGGTTGGTATGCGCCTTGAGACGGACAAACTTTCAGAAACGCGCGATGTGATGACCAAAGCAGGCGTTGAAACGCATGCGCTCAAAAATGGCTTTCTTGTTGCACCAACCGATGCTGCTAACGCAGTTCTGGTTGTTGAGGCGAAGGCTTGAGCGCATCTTCGCCACGCGTTCATTGGCTCTTTGCAGCCGGAGAAGCTCTTGGAGCTTTCGTGCTTGGCATGATGGTTCTGCACATAGCTTTAGACGTTGCGCTGCAAGCGCTGTTCGATCTGCCTTTGCGAGGCACCAGCGAAATCGTCTCAGAAATTTACATGCCTTTTGTGGTGTTTGGCGCACTGGCCGCAGTGCAAAAGCGACGGGAAGAAATTCGCGTTGATCTCATCAGCATGATCTTACCGCCAGCACTAGATAGGTTCCTGGATCGGTTGGTGCAGGTGCTGGTGGTTGTCGCTGCCCTCTGGCTTGCTTGGCACACTGGCGAGCAGGCGTTGCGGGCCATTCAAATCCAAGAACGTATTGAGCTTGGTGCCTTCGCCATCATCAGTTGGCCAGGCAAACTCATTCTGCCCATCGGCTTCGCTCTGCTCGGTGCCGCCGCGTTTGCGCGAGCCGTGCGCCCATGATGCCTGACCTCTCCCAACTGGAAACCGGCATAGCCGTTTTGGTGTCGGTTCTGGTGCTCATTTTCCTACGGGTGCCGGTTGGCCTGGCTTTGGGTCTCTCGGCCTTTTGCGGCGCTGCAATCCTGCTGCCAATGCCTGCGGCCATTAGCCTGATGACGCGTGTGCCTTATGAGTTTGCCGCCAGTTGGGAGTTTGCCGCCGTGCCACTGTTCCTCGTGATGGGATCGGTGATTGTCCGCGCAGGTATGGCAGAAGGGCTTTTTGCATTGGCGGGCAGGGCTATGGCTCGGCTGCCGGGAGGCCTTGCGATTGCCACCAACTTTGCAGGCGCAGCGTTTGGCGCGGCATCCGGGTCAAGCTTGGCCACCACGGTCGCCATCGGGCGCATGGCCACACCGCAAATGCTGCGCGCTGGCTATGACCCTGCGCTTGCAACAGCGGTTACAGCGTGCGCGGGAACGCTTGCGGCGCTCATCCCACCATCCATTCCGCTGATCGTTTATGGCATTCTGGCTGAGCAATCCGTGGCCCGCCTTTTTCTGGCAGGTGTTGTGCCAGGCCTGCTGACGGCCTTCGCTTATGCTGCCATGATCGCCATCCGCTGCCATCTCAACCCCAGCCTTGCTCCGCGTCCGGCGGCCGGGGCTGTGCGTCAGCCAACCGACCGCGGCGTGATCGCGCTTCCGATTATCGCCGTGATCATTTTGGGTGGCATCTACAGCGGGCTTTTCTCCCCTGGGCAGGCTGGTGCCGTCGGTACTTTAGCAGCGATCTTGATTGCTCTGCCCAGACCAAGCTTCAGTTGGAAAGAGCTAGCTGCCGCCTTCGCCGATGCTGCACGGCAAACGGCGTCCATTTTGTTCGTCGCAATCGGCGCCTTCATGTTGACGCGCACCATGGCGCTCACAGGCCTGCCCTTCGCTCTGGCCGACTTGGTGGAGGCATGGTCTGTTTCGCCGCTGCTCTTGATATTGGGCGCATCTCTTTTGTTCGTGCTGCTCGGCATGGTTTTGGACCCGTTTGGTGTCATGCTTCTGTCGGTAGCGGTGCTGCTGCCGGTGTTTGAGCGGTTGGATTTCGACCTCATCTGGCTCGGCATCATCATCGTCAAATACATCGAGATTGGGCTCATTACGCCGCCGGTCGGTTTGAACGTTTTCGCAGCCAAATCCGTTGCGCCCGATGGCATCGGCTTGCCCACCATTTTTCGCGGTGTCGTCTGGTTCTTGTTGGCAGAAGTCTTTGTGATGGCGTGCCTTTTGGGCTTCCCATTCATTGTTGTGTGGCTGCCCAACCTCGTTTTTGGAGTGTGATATGACCCTTGAAGAGCTTTCAAAGCTGATCGCTATGGCCGAGTTCCACAAAGTCTTGGACATCAAAGCGATTGCTGCCGATCCGTCCGGCAAAGTGACCCTGCATCTGCCGTTCAGCCCCACCTACACGATCTTCAAGCAACAAGGCGGCTATCACGGTGGTGTCATTGCAAGCCTGGTTGATGTCGCCGGAGCCATGGCATGCTCCGTGATCCAAGGCCACCCAACGCCAACAGCCAATTTGCGGATCGACTATCTGAAAAACCCATCCAACTGCGATCTTTATGCGGAAGGCGAAGCGCGCCGGGTTGGTAAGACAATGGGTGTTGCCGATGTAACGGTCCGTGATTTGGATGGCACCGTGTATGCCCTTGGTCGCGGCACCTTTGTCACTGCCAACCCTGATCCCACACTGTTCAAGCAATAGGATGCAAGGCGCTGCTCTTCTTAGGCGTTGTGTGTGTCAGGCGGATCGTGCATGCGCAAACAAACGCCCAGCCTGCTCTGCTTACCCATCTTCCTTTCGTGTTAAGCCAGATGCCAATCGTCTTGGAGGGTTTGACAGCCGATACCAATACCGACTTGAGCCCGGCGCTCGCCGTCATTGCTTCGCGCGCACGCGCTGAGTTTGTTTACGTGATGGACAGTGACGGGAGGACGCTCGCGTCCTCGAATTGTCAGCAACCGGAGTCTCTCGTCGGTGAGTACTGCACGTTCCGCCCCCTGTTTTCAGTGGGGAGCTGTTGATTGTAGCAAACCCAGACGGCGTGGTGCCGGCAAGTTCTGATGAATCGCTCACTTTCAGTCTCACTCAACCGCTCACGCCTTTAGTGCGCCGGGCAGTGGAAGATCAGCAACAGTTTGGCGATCACGCTCTATCGCTGAGCCGATGCGCAAAGCGCCATCAAACACCTGCCAGGGCTTGCGCCAGATGTCGTGGTGTCTGATGTGCGTATGTCTGGATTATCTGGCCTTGATTTGCCGGACCGAATGATGGCGATTGTGTCTGGTTTTGTTGGCTTAGGTATCGTTCAGCCATGATAGATAGCCCTCCACACCGCCATTGCGGGCACGAGCAAGGTCATCGGGTTCTTCGGCAAAGTCATGGCCGCGGCGAAGCACATCGTGGACCGTGTTAGCCACCAACTCTTCTTGCCCAGCTAGCAGATTGCACGGATCGAGTTGGAAATAGCCAAGCTCCACTTCGTGATCGCGCACGATGATGGCGGGGCTTTGCTCGCCGAGTACTCGGGCAAAGGTTGCGGCGGTGGCCCCTGCGGCGTCGGTATCCACCTCAATTTGCAGCCGCTGCAACGGATTGCCGGTGGGGTCAGGCACGATCACAGGCCGAATGCCTGGCAGTTGCGACAGGCGGCCATGCCAAAACTCTAGCACCTCATCCTCGCGGGCGCGCATCGCAGCATGGTCGCGCTGCATCCACTCTTCCATGGCGGCGATGGCACCAGCGATGCTTTCCTTGCCAATCTTCATGCCACGACCGATGCTGATGTTCTGCAGATAGGCTGCGCGAACGGCATGACGCCGTCCGGCGATAATGCCCCCGGTTGGCCCACCCATAAACTTATGAGCCGAATAGATTGCAATGTCGGCGCCAGCCTCAATGAAACCACGCAGATCATACTCCGATGCCGCATCGACGATCACGGGCACGCCTCGGGCCTTGCATATCGCCGCAAAACGGTCGAACGGGATCTGCCCGTAATGCACGACATGGTGCGACACCACATAGAGTGCTGCGGCTGTGTCTTCGCCCAATGCGCCTTCCAATTGATGGTCCATGACGAGGGTCGACTGGCCGATGCTGCGCGTGGTTGCACCGGCCAGCGCGATGGCGGTCTCAATCGGTGCGCCATACCCGCATAGATGACCGGCCTGCACCACCACCTCACATTTGCGACCGGTCACCCCCGGTAAGGCCTCAGCTTTGGCCGGGTCTAGACCTGTCATGCAGCCGGCGATTGCAAGGCTAATGCCGGCGCTGGCTGAGGCGCTCATGCAGCCAGCTTCGGCTCCAGTCAAACGCGCGATCACTTCGCTGGCATGGGCTTGCAGCTCATGCATCTTCACAAAGCGAGACATCGCCTGCGCCGTCGCATCGCGCACGCCCGACGAGGTAACTGAAGCACCCAGGCCGGTCATCGTGCCGGAGACGTTGATGACAGGCGAAAATCCATGGTCTTCGTGCCAGTCCCACTGTTCGTTTGGGCTCGAAATCTGGGTCATAAGGCTACCTTTGCTTAAAGTGAGACAATTCCATAATAGTAGAATGGATGAGCAAAATGAGGATGCTTCAAACGATGAGCAATACACCGCGCAAACGCACCAGCGGGATCGACCGAGCTTTGCAGGTCATGGATATTCTGACCCAACAACAACGCGCGATGACGGCTTATGAACTGGCCAAACTTGCCGCTGCGCCGATATCGACGATCTATCGCTTGATTGATGAGCTTGTGGAACGCGACATGCTCTCGCGCGTGGATGATGCGCGCATATGGCTTGGGCCGCGGCTGATGCGGTATGGTCTGGTTTATCGCTCCAGAATGGACATGTTTGCCGAAGCGAAGCGCGAGATGAACGTCCTTTGCAAGCGAACAGGAGAAACGGTTCAGGTGTGCGCGCGCGATGAGAACATGATGGTAGTTGTCGCGATGGCTGATGGCGGCGGGCATTTGCGCGTCACGTCCGATGTGGGGACGCGGGTGCCGCTGAACTGGACAGCGTCGGGCCGTCTGTTGCTGGGTCATCTTTCGGCAGAAGAGCGGCTTGCAGCCTTTGAAGTGGCTGCCGAGCCGTCGGAAACCGGTCGCGCTGAGACAGATCCGCAGCGATTGGCCGAGCAGTCGCGTGACGATTTCGAAAAAGGGTTGGCCATTCAGATGAGCAACTCTGAATACTCCGTGGCTTGCCTTGCTGCGCCCATCCGTGATGTTTCGGGCGCCTGCGTGCTGACCATGTCGGTGGTGCTTTCTGAGCAGCGGGCACAGGAACGGCTGCCGGAGCTGACCAAAGAGGTGCAAAAGGCAGCCTTGATGGTGGAACGCGCATTGGGCCGAGAGGCAGCTTAAGTCGGCCATTGCATCAGTCGGCCTGCATTTCAAAAATAGCTTCGATCTCCACGGTGATCTGGTTGGGCAGTGAGCCGACACCAAATGCACTGCGCGCATGCACACCACGAGTGCCAAAAATGTCAGCCAGAAGATCGGATGCACCGTCGATAATGTAAGGGTGTCTGGAGAACTCTGGTACCGCGTTGACCATGCCGAGTAGTTTGACGACGCTAGCTATCCGATCAAGGCTTCCGGCATGAGTGCGCAGGGCTGCCAGAATGTTGAGCGCCACCAATTCGGCATGGCCTCGCGCATCCTCGATGTTGACGTCCAGGCCGACTTTTCCGCACATCAGTGTACCATCGGGCAGAACGGGCCCCTGGCCTGACACGAACAGCAATGATCCAACCTGCTTGACGTTCTTGAAAGAGCCAATGGGCGAAGGCGCAATGTCGGGCAGGTGGAGCCCGCGTGCTTTCAGGCGCGCTTCGGGTCCCTGGATATCTTGGACGGACTCAGACAGAGCCATGCAGCGCCTCGATTCGTTTGCAGTAACTGGAATGGGATGGGGAAATGAACATTGGGTCTGGCAGGCCGGTTTCACACTGTTCCTCGGCAATGGGACATCGCGTCCTGAACACACAGCCCGACGGCGGGTTCAGCGGACTGGGAATGTCGCCCGTGAGGATTTGGCGGCTTCTGGCAACCTTGGGGTCAGGCACCGGAATCGCCGACAGCAGGGCCCGCGTATAGGGGTGAGAGGGGTTTTGATAGAGATCAGTCGAGGGGCCCTTCTCGACGATCTTGCCAAGATACATCACCACCGTCTGGTCGCACAGATACTCCACCACCGACAGATCGTGGGCGATGAAAAGCATAGTCAAGTTGCGCCGCTTACGCAGATCGAGCAACAGGTTCAGCACCTGCGCCTGGATCGAAACATCAAGGGCTGAGACGCTTTCGTCGGCAACGATGAACTCTGGCTCCAGAGCCAGCGCGCGGGCAATGCCGATCCGCTGGCGCTGACCGCCAGAGAACTCGTGCGGGAACCGATCCATATGGTCGGCTTTGAGGCCAACCTCTTCCAGCAGAGCGGCCACGCGGTCACGGCGCTCACTCTTGGTGCCGATGCCGTGGGCCGCCAACCCTTCGCCGATGATCGCCTTCACCCGCAGCCTTGGGTTAAGCGAGGAAACTGGGTCCTGAAAGATGATCTGCATGCGCTGGCGCATCACCCGCAGTTCGGCTGGCGACAAGGTGTTGATGTCCTGTCCATCAAACAGCGTTTGGCCGCCCGTCGGCTCGACGAGGCGCAGCAGTGTGCGGCCAAGCGTTGTTTTGCCGGAGCCGCTCTCGCCGACCAACCCGGTAATCGAACCCTTAGCCATATCGAAACTGACATCGCTGATCGCTTGCACCGGCCCGTCAGGTGTCGGGAACGTCTTGCTGAGATTACGGATCTGGACGAGCGGTTCAGATTTGCGAGTTTCATGCATCAGCACGCACCCCGCCAGCCTTAAAGCAGGCCACCTGATGGGCCGGCGCGAGGGGTCGCAAGTCCACCGGTTGGCTGCATTGTTCGTCGGACAGGGAGCAGCGCGGCGCGAACGCGCAGCCAGGCGGCATGGCCGAGAGCGCAGGTACAGAGCCGGGGATGGGAACGAGCTGTTCGTCCGCGTTGCGCCCCGGTCTTGGAATCGAGGCCAGTAGCCCCTGTGTGTAGGGATGACGCGGCGCTGCGAAGAGGTCACTGGCGGCTGCGTCTTCCACGACAGCACCAGCATACATCACGGCCACATCATCTGCCATCTCGGCGACCACACCCATATCATGGGTGATGAACAGGATGGACATACCAAGCTCGGCCTGTAGGCGGCGCATCAGATCAAGTATCTGGGCCTGAATGGTCACGTCCAGCGCCGTAGTCGGTTCATCGGCAATCAGTAGTGCCGGGTTGCAGACCATGGCGAGCGCGATCATCACGCGCTGGCGCATACCGCCGGACAGTTCGTGCGGATACGCATCAATGCGTTGCGCTGCGGCGGGAATTTCCACCAGATCGAGCATTTCGAGCACCCGCTTGCGGCGGGCTGAGAGATCAAGCTGCGTGTGCAACAGAAGCATCTCGCCGATCTGATCGCCGACGGTGAAAAGCGGATTGAGCGACGACATCGGCTCCTGAAAGATCATGGCGATCTGCGAGCCGCGCATGGCACGCACTTCACCTTGTGAGGCCTGTGTCAGTTCAACCTGGCTGCCGTTGCGGCGGTGATAGGTGATCGAACCGCTTGCCACCAATCCATTGCTGGGCAGCAGTCCCATGATCGCGAGCGATGTCACCGATTTGCCAGAGCCGGACTCCCCGACCAACGCCAGGGTTTTGCCAGCCTGAAGCGCGAAGCTGACATCACGCAGGGCGCGCACCTGCCCGCGTGGCATTTTGAACGCAACGCTGAGATTGGTGACATCTAGGACCGGAGCGCTGACCATTGCCGCCTAACCCTGCCTACGCGCAGCTGGCATCACCGAGGAGCCGATGACGGTCATGCGCGGCTCAAAGGCCTTGCTGAGCGTCAGCGTGTTGCCCTGGCTGTCGGTGGCCAGGATATCGGCATTGGCATAATCGAAGACCGTGAAGTCGGCGCGCTGGCCGGTTTCCAAGCCGTCGCTGCCGCCCAGAGCGAGCACCTTGCGTGGACGATTGGTCATGGCCTGCACGCAGTCTTCAAAAGGCAATCCCACGGCGGCGAGCTTGGAAGCCGTGGTCGCCAGATCATGCACTGGCCCGTCAATGTTGCGCATGTGGAGATCGGTGGAAATGGAATAGGGCACCATGCCATCGCCGATGGCCTTGCGGGCGGTTGTGAAATCGAACGAGGCCACGCCATGGCCGATATCCATCAGCACACCATTGTCGGCAAGCTGGCGGGCCTGGGCGTAAAGCGCTGCGGTATCGGTGATCGCACCGGCCCTCTTGCCGTTGAAGCAGTGGGTGACAATGTCGCCGGGTGTGAGGATGTCGAACACCTCATCGATCAATGGTGGTGGCTCACCCACATGCACCATCAGTGGCAGGCCGGCGATCTCTGCAACACGTTTGGCGATTTTGGCTGGCGTGATGCCCCAGCTGCCGACGATTACGCCGCTGGCGCGCACTTTGACGCCGCAGATGACATCGCGATTGGCTTCAATCACCTCCAATGTGCGATCTATATCGATAGAGCGCAGGTCGATCAGTTCAGGCACGCGGTTGCAGGCGACAAGGCCAATGGAACCTATGTTGAGGAAAGCGCGGATCGTCTCGCTGCTTGGTTCGATCACATATTCGCGCAGCCCATGGAAACTTGCTTCACCTGCGGACCCGGCATCGGCCATCGCGGTCACGCCGGTGGCCCGGCCCGCATCGCCGGGGCGCACTGATATGTCGGTGCCGCCGTGCCACACATGGACATGCAGATCGCACCAGCCCGGCGAAAGATAAGCGCCGCCGCAATCGATCTCCTTCGAGCCAGAAGACGCCGCGGCGGTGACCATGCCATCGTCATCCACATGGATCACATCTGGGTGGCTCGCTTCAGCGGAACCGGAGAACGCGATAGGCTTAAAGTTCGTTAGAGTGAGTGCCAATTAGACCTCCTTGGCCAATCTCGGGTCGAGCGCGTCGCGCAAGCCGTCGCCAACAAGTTGCAGGGCCAGCACCGAGATAGAGATCGCGATGCCGGGGAAGAAGATGAGGTAAGATGCCTGGTCGATGTATTGCCGACCCTCATTGATCATCGTGCCCCAGGTGGGTGTGGACGGATCCACCCCAACGCCAAGGAATGACAAGCCGGCTTCGGCAAGCATGGCATAGGCGAAGATGAACGTGCCCTGCACAATGATCGGCGACATGATGTTACGCAGAACATGGGTGATCATGATTTGCGGTGTCGAGGTGCCCAACGCGTAGGCCGCCTCGACATAGGGCAGTTCGCGGATCACCAATGTCGAAGCCCGAACGATGCGCGCAATGCGCGGGGCATAGACAATAGAAAGCGCCAGAATGACGTTGATCATCGAGCCGCCAAGGATCGACACCAGGGCGATGGCAAGCAGGATATCAGGAAACGCCATCATGGCGTCGATCAGCCGCGAAAGCAGACCATCCAGCCGCCGGAAAAATCCGGCGAGCAATCCGATGACGATGCCGACAAGCGAGGAAAGCGCGGCAACGCCAAGCCCAATGGTCAGCGAGACCTGCCCGGCATAAAGCAGGCGGGAGGCAACATCGCGGCCAAAGGCATCGGAGCCTAACCAGAACTCTGCACCTGGTGCGGTGAGGCGCTTGCGCACCGACATTTGCGCTGGATCGGCCGGTGCGATGAGATCGGCGGTCAGGCATAGTAGGAGAATGATCAAGAAGACGATCAGCGCCATCAGAACCGAGCGCCGCGAGAACAGCAGCTCAAGGAATTTGGGTTCGTCGGCAAAAGCAGAAACAGCCATCGGAGCCTCAATATTTCACGCGCTTGTCAACGACCAGATAGAGCAGGTCAGTGATCAGATTGATGATGACGTAGAGCGAGGCAACGACGATGAGCGTTCCTTGAATGATCGGATAGTCGCGCCGCAGCACCGCCGAAACAACCAGATTGCCCATGCCAGGAATGTTGAACACGCGTTCGGTCACCACCGCGCCTGAAACCAGCAGCGCAAAGGTTAGGCCGATGACCGTGATGATGGGGATAGCGGCGTTTTTTAAAGCGTGGCGCAACACCACCCGGCGCTCGCCCATGCCTTTGGAGCGGGCGGTACGAATGTAGTCTTCGCCCAAAATATCGAGCATGGAGGCACGGGTGAAGCGCAAGATAATGGCGGAGTTCACTATGCCGAGCACAATGGACGGCAGGATGAGAAACCCCATGCGCTGGAGAAAATCAGCGTCCGGCCCGCCATAGCCGGAGGCTGGAAACCAGCCAAGCTCGGTTGCCAGATAGCGTTGAAACATCAGGCCGGTCCAGAAACTGGGAACGGACGCAGCCAGCATGGCGGTAGAAATGGCGCTCTGGTCGAGCCATGACCCACGCCGATAGGCGGCATAAATGCCGATTGGGGTGGCAATCACCAGCGCGATGAGAAGTGAGAAAAGGGCCAGAAAGATCGTCGGCTCGGCTCGTCCAGCGAGAACCTGCGTCACCGGCTGATTGAAGAAGATGGACGTGCCCAGATCGCCGCGCAGCGCATTGGCTGCAAAGGTGAGATACTGAATGACAATGGGGCGGTCCAGGCCAAGTCGGGCCCGTAATTGCTCTGCGTCCGCTGGTGTTGCCTCAGGCCCCAGCATCAGCGCGGCAGGATCGCCGGGGGCAAGCCGTACGATGACGAAGGCGATTGTCAGAACCATCAGGATCACGACAAGCATGCCAAAGATGCGCCGAAGTAGATAGCGGGTCATGGAGCCAACGTCATCAATTGAGGGTCACGGAGTAAGGGTCATGCAACTAAAGCTATGCCTGATTGCAGGCGAACGCACAGACAGCGAAACAGAAATGGGGGATGCGGGGAAGATACGGTGCGGCAACCGATCCTTCAGCGGACCGGTTGCCGGTATTGCCTAGTTGACGGAGGCGTTCCAGAAGAACGGCCAAGGCGTTGCGGTCACACCGGTCAGTCCGGCACGGTGACCCATCAGGGCGTTGAAGCCGCCGATTTTGATGAAGCCGACATCTTCAAACACGCGACGCTGCAGATCAGCGAACAGTTCCTGACGGACCGTCGGGTCTGTTTCGGTTGTGAACTGCGCAAGGATCGCGTCCTTCTCCTCATCGGTCCAGCCGAGGCGGGAGGTTGACGCATACATGCTGGTCAAAGCCGGCTCAGGCAGGAAGGGCGAGTGGGTGATGTAGATGTCCCACAGTGCCGGATCGTTGCGACGTTGACCCAGAGTGGCCCAGTCAACGACATCCATCTGCACGGCAAAGCCCGACTGTTCTAGTGCAGCAGCGGCAACTTCGGCCATCTTGAAGTGGAACTCGTACTGGCGTGAGGTGAGGATGCGCAGTGGTGTGCCGTCATAGCCTGCCTCTTCCAGTAATCCGCCAGCCTCGCCTTGGTCGTTCTGGTTGTAGAGATCAGCACCAGCATCGGTGCGCCAAGACCAACCTTCGGGGTAGAGCGGACCATCAACAACGAAGAAATTGTCATCACCAAACGCGGCGAACAGCATGTCATCGATAGGCAGTGCTGCCTGCAGAGCCTGACGCATTGGCAGATCGGTCAGCAGACCATCCTTGTGGTTGATGGCAAAGATCGGCCAGCCAAACGGGCGCAGCAGAAGTGGATCGGCCACATCGCTTTCTTCGATGCGGGCGAGGGATTCAGCCGGTAGGCCGTCGGCAAAATCGAACTGACCCGATAGCAGACCTTCAACGCGGGTGTTGGCATCTGGAACTGGCACGAAGCGGATCTCGTCAGCAGTCTGCGAGCGCATGCCTGCAGCACCGCTGGACGGTTCATCGCGTGACACATAGCCATCAAAGCGACCAAGCTGCAGATACTGATCGGGCACATGTTCCATGATCTGGTAAGGGCCGGTGCCGACAATATCCGTCATCGTTTCGGCCAGGGTTTCCTCAGGATAGATCACAGCGGCTGAGTTGGAGAACGCTAGCAGTGAGAGCAACGGCGAATAGGCCTCATTCATCTGAATTTCGATGGAGTGGTCTGATGTTGCCGAAACGCCCGCAACCTGCTCGGCCACGCCGCGGCCACGGGTCGCGACTTCCAGCCAGCGGTTAAGCGAGGCGACAACATCAGCGGAGTCCATCGACGATCCGTCGTGGAAGGTGACGCCTTGGCGCAGATCAATGGAGTAGGTCAGGCCATCATCGCTGATCTCAGGCAGGTCTTCGGCCAGAAGCGGCGCAACCGCCCAGCTCTCATCAAAGGTGTAGAGCGTTTCGACAAAGTGTTGGGTGACGATACTGACGACATCCTTGGTCGACATCATTGGATCTAGGGTTTCCGGCTCACCAACGATTGCAACATTGAGTGTTTGCGCAGAAACTGGCGCGGCGAGAACCGCGCCGGACAAGAGAGCCGCACATAAGAGGCTCTTTTTTCGAAATGCGAATGACATGGTATTACTCCCTTATTATAAAATATATTTCATTGTTAAGAAGCATAAGCGTTTTGAACGCGGCTGGTCAAGCCAATGGTTGATTGGGGTCAACTGTCGGTGTTGATCGAGATTTGGTCCAGCCAAGAGACCTCGCTTTGCCTATTGAAATGACAAACATTTAGCCTGTGACTGTGCACAGACTGTCGGCGACTGGCTTAAAAATCTTCCCAACCCGCCGCTCACCCACCTGTAGACCGTAGTGAAAAAGCACCCGTCTTCAGCGTCGAGTGGAGTAGAGGAGGATCATTTCTTCATCCGTGGAACAAACCGGGTGTTGGTCAGAAATCCGTTCAGACAGGGCGGTGCCCTGAGCACTGCTAAGCGCCCGCAATTTGGGCGTTTGCGATAAATGTCGGCAACAAAAGCCTCAGAAAAAGGCAATCGACCATAGATTTGAAATCCGAAGTACGGCATATTAATCCGTATTATGAAAGATGTGAACCCTGCTCAGGTGCCATCCGCCCGCCCGTCCGCCCCAAGCTCGGTTCCGGTGTTGTGCGCTCGTGATCTTCATAAATCGTTCAGCGCTCTTGAGGTTCTCAAAGGCTTGTCCGTCGATGCTCACCGCGGAGATGTTATCTCCATTCTTGGCTCATCGGGCTCTGGCAAAAGCACATTCTTACGATGTTTGAACCTGCTTGAAGTACCAACCAGCGGCAGCGTCATTCTTAATGGTGAGACGGTCTATACCTCAAACGATCCTGCAGATTCTCTAAGGCGTGAGACCAAGCAGACAGCACTCCAGAGATCGCGCATGCCGATGGTGTTTCAGGGGTTCAATCTTTGGAGCCATATGACGGTTCTACAAAACGTGATGGTGTCGCCCATCAACGTTCTAGGCCGGCCGCAAAAAGACACCGAGGCGTTGGCCTTGGCTATGTTGGAGCGTGTTGGCATTGCCGAAAAGCGGGGCATGTATCCGGCCCAATTGTCGGGCGGCCAACAGCAGCGCGCTGCAATTGCAAGAGCGCTGGCCATGGAGCCAGAGCTCATTCTGTTTGACGAGCCAACCTCAGCACTTGACCCAGAGCTGGTCGGCGAAGTGTTGCAAGCGATGCGACGTCTTGCCGATGAGCATGTCACGATGCTGGTCGTTACCCACGAGATGAATTTCGCGCGCGACGTCTCAAGCCGCGTGATCTTTCTTCACCAAGGCCAAGTGGAAGAAGACGGGACACCTCAGGACGTTTTCCAGAACCCAAAATCTGAACGCTGCCGCACATTCTTATCAACCATCAATCACTAACCACCGTGAAAGGTAACACCATGACTCTCAAGACCATATTGATCGCCAGCGTGGCAGTGGCCGCGCTCGCTGTACCTGCCGTCGCGCAAGACATGCGAATCGCAACGGAAGGTGCCTATCCTCCGTTCAATTTTGTGGACGCCAATGGCGAACTTGGCGGCTTTGACGTTGATATCGCCAATGCACTATGCGCGCAGGCCGAGCTGGAATGCGAGATCGTGGCGCAGGACTGGGATGGAATTATTCCTGGTCTTTTGTCAGAGCGCTATGATGTCATCATCGCGTCCATGACGATGACTCCAGAACGTGCTGAGGTCGTCGCCTTCACGGACAAATACGCCCAGGTGCCACAGCATTTTGTAATGAGTGATGCGTTGGCCGATGAGGTTGAGGCCACATCAGGCGAGGGCGTTGAGCAGTTGATGGAAGCTTTAGAGGGCAAAGTGATTGGTCTGGTCGCCGCCACGGCAGCTGAGCCTTATGTGCGCGACACCTTTGGAGAAACCGTCACTTATCGCGGCTACCAGAAGATGGATGACGCCCTGCAAGACCTAATCGCTGGGCGTATCGATGCGTATGCCGATGGCGCCATTCCCATTCAGGAAGCGTTGCTATCAACTGATGCTGGAGAAGGCTTCCGCTTTGGCGGTGATGCGCTTTCTGATCCTGCCTATTTTGGCACCGGCAACGGCATCGCATTGCGCCAGGAAGACACAGAGCTGCTGGAAACGTTCAATGCAGCTCTGGCACAGATCATTGCTGATGGCACATACGCCGAAATCAACGATCAATACTTCACATTCAACGTTTACGGCCAATAGCGCCGCAAAGTGGTGGGAGGGCCAAGCCTGGTTGGTTTGACCCTCCCATCAATGGCTTTGAGGGCTTTTCTTTAGATGCTGCACGGCTATGGACCGCTCCTACTGCAGGGTTTAGCGATGACGATTGGCGTCTCGCTGGCATCTTTTCTTGTTGCTTTCGTTCTTGGACTGGTGGGTGCGTGGGCCAAAATCCGTGGTGGACGTATCGCGCGCACGATTGCCGAAGTGTACACAGTTGTCATCCGCGGCGTGCCTGAGTTGGTGCTCATCCTGCTCATCTTTTACGGTACGCCAACACTCGTTCAATCGCTGGTTCGTGATTTGGGACCGGAGAGCCTTTCGCGGTTCAGACTAGAGTTCGACCCATTTTCCGCTGGTGTGCTTACCTTGGGTCTCATTTATGGGGCCTTTGCAACCGAGGTGTTTCGCGGCGCCATTCAATCCATCCCCAAAGGGCAAGTGGAAGCCGGGCAAGCCTATGGCATGCGCGGATGGACACTGGCGCGGCTGGTGGTTTTTCCGCAGATGCTGCGCTTTGCCATTTCTGGGCTCGGCAATGTCTGGCTGGTGATGATCAAAGCCACAGCGCTGATCTCGGTGATCCAGTTGAACGAACTCATGCGCGCCGCCGATGTTGCCGCTGCCAACACCCGTGAACCGTTCACATTCTACCTGGCCGCATCGTTTCTTTACCTCGGCATCACGGCTTTATCGCTGGTGGTGATCAAAACGGTCGAAATACGAGCGTTTCGCGGAAACGAGGCGCGCGGCTAGTGGACTATCAAGCTATCATTGACGCCATACCTAAGCTCGTGGATGGGCTTTGGGTCACGCTAACGCTGACGTCGGTCACCGTCGTACTGGGCCTTTTATTCGCGATCCCGTTGGCAATCGCGCGCGTCGCTGGACCGGTTTGGCTGAACGCACCGATTTTTGCCTACACCTTCTTTTTTCGCGGCACGCCTCTGCTGGTGCAACTCTATTTGATCTATTACGGCTCGGGTCAGTTTCGTGAGGCCCTTGAAGCCATAAATATGTGGTGGTTTTTCCGTGAGCCCTGGAACTGCGCGATCCTGGCATTCACGCTGTCGACAACGGCTTACGTGACCGAGATTATTCGTGGCTCCATCCTTGCTGTTCCAACCGGACAACGCGAGGCTGCAAAAGCTTACGGCATGACGTCGTTCATGCGCATGCGTCTGGTCACGATCCCCCAGGCCTTCTCGTATGCCATTCCCACGTACACCAACGAAGTGGTGTTTCAACTACAGGCCACGGCTTTGGTATCGTTGATCACGTTGTCGGATATCACCGGCGTGGCAACTGTGGTGGCAAACCGCACTTACGACCACTACGAGCTCTACCTCACAGCTGCCGTCTTCTATCTGGTGCTCGTCTACGGCCTTCTTTTTATTCTCAAGCATGTTGAGCGGTATCTCACCCGCCACATGCGCACGATTGAATGAAAATCGCTGACTGGATTCACTTGTAAAATCCATAATTCAGATTATTATCCTGAAAAATGGGAAATACGATATCTAATTTGGATCTCCTCGATCGCTTTGCTGCAGCTTGGAATGCTCATGATGTTGAGACGTTGGTCGATTGCATGACCGATGACGGCGTTTTCTATGGGTCGGTCGGGCCGCAGCCCGATGGGGCCTCCAGTCGAGGCATTTCGGCGTTGCGTGCAGGTTTCTCTGCTGTTTGGGAAATGTTCCCCGACGCTGCGTGGAACGACATCAACCACATCCTCGCCGGAGATCGCGCTGTGACCGAATGGCGGTTCACCGGTACGCGAAGCGATGGGACGTCGGTGGATGTGCGCGGCACTGACATATTCACTCTGCGAGGCGGCAAGATCGCCGTCAAAGACACATTTCGCAAACAGATCAGCTGAGCCTAGGGCAGGATACATTGACGATGAGTAGGTTGATTTACACCGGATTGAACGCTGGCAAAGGTACGTCCTTCAAGGTGGTTGGGGGCGAGGGCGTCTACTTCCATCTTGATGATGGGCGAAAGGTGCTTGATGGCAGCAACACCGGTGGGCCGCTCGGGCATAAGCATCCGGATATTGTCTCGGCGGTGCGCAAGGCTGCCGAAAACCCGGTCATCAACGAAGGATGGTTTTGGAAAGAACGTGAGCAAGCCGCTGAGGACGTGGTCGATATCGCTTTTGAAGGCGAAAAGGATTGGGTTGGTGGCGTGCGTTTTTTCCTAAGTGGTGGTGAAGCCAATGATCTGGCGATGTGTCTGTCGCAAGCCGTCACTGGGCGCACGCCTTTGGCCACCCGGGTGCGCGCATGGCATGGCATGACCGGCATGTCACAGCACCTTACTGTTCAGCCGCAATGGCATGGTGGGTTGGCAGTGAAAAACGGCAAATCAATGCCAGTTCCGAACACCATCCCTGTTCAACAGATCCCTGAACCCGTGGGTGCCAAATACGGGAAGGTGAGTGATCCGCGTCCGTTGGAAGAACGCTTGGCCGGCATCGACGATATTCTTGCCGACACCGCTTGCACCATTATCGATTACACCCAGGGCGGCATGTATTACGACGATGCCTATCAGGACCGCGTTGCGAAGGCTGCCAAGAAAGCTGGGTCACTTTGGATTGCCGACGAAGTTGTAACCGGCACGGGACGTGTTGGCCGGATGTTTGCGTTTCAAGGTGGCCAAACACGTCCGGACATCGTCACGTTGGGCAAAGGCCTTGCCGGAGGTTCATCACCCGTTGGCGCAGTGGTTCTTTCCAAGGACATTGTCGACTTCATGGACGACAAGAGTTGGCAGACCTACAGCACCTTCCGTGGCCACTCGCTAACAGTCTCGTGCATTCGAGCTTACCTTCAGGTTCTCAAGCGCGACAAGCTGATCGACCGGGTGAAATATCTTGAAGGCATCATGCAGACCCGCTTGGTCGAGATCGCCAAAAAACACCCAAGTGTTTCTCGCGTCGACGGCGACGGTTTGCATTGGACAGTCGAACTGCACGGGCCCGACTGGCGCACCTGGCTTGATGACACCGGTGAAGTGCCGATTGCTTCGCGTGTGTCGGCGCGTGCGTTGGAGGCTGGTGCTCTGATCGGAACCAGCGGTGAACAGACATCGCTGTTTTTGGCGCCATCTTTCATCATATCAGAAGCGGAGTTAGACGGTATCTTGACCGCGCTCGATTATGGCCTTGAACTGGCCGATGAAGAGCACGCAGCACATGATTGACCCGTTCGCAACCGCCTCAAAGGATTTGCGGGTTTCGCAGGAGCGGTTGTGGGACAGCTTGATGACGCATGCGACCATCGGAGCGCGCTCCGATGGAGGGATCAACCGTGAGGCACTGACGCTCGAGGACAAAGCTGGTCGCGATCTTTTTGCCAGTTGGTGTCGCGACTTGGGCATGGATATTGTCATTGATAGCCTCGGCACAATGTTTGCCACCTACGCTGGTCATGAACCGGAGCTGAAGGCTGTTGCCATAGGTAGCCACCTTGATACCCAACCCTTTGGCGGAAAGTTTGATGGAGTCTTAGGGGTTCTGGCCGGACTTGAGGTCGTGCGGACGCTGCATGATGCCGGTGAGCGCACCCGGCGCTCAATCACGATTGTGAACTGGACAGGCGAAGAGGGCAGCCGGTTTGTGCCCTCAATGGCGGCCAGCGGGGTCTATGCAGGTGTTTTTTCAAGCCAGGACGCCACAGCCTGGAAGGACGCGCAAGATATAGGCTTTTTAGAAGCCCTTTGCGCCATCGGGTATGACGGCACCGAGATGGTGGGTGAGCGGAAGTTTGCAGCGTTCTTGGAAGCCCATATTGAACAGGGACCAGTGCTTGAGGCCAGCGGCGCGACCATTGGTGTCGTAACAGGCGCCCAAGCCATGAGCTTCAACACCGTTGCGATCACCGGGCGGGAAAGCCACGCAGGCACGACGCCAATGGACATGCGGCTTGATCCCGTCGCGGCTTTCACGCGCATGAGCGCGGCGCTGTACGACAAATCCGAGCAGTTTAGTGATGCTCGCTTTACGGTCGGCCTTGTGCGCACGACCCCGCAATCACATTCGACCATTCCTCGCAGCTTGGAGTTCACCCTCGATCTGCGCCACCCGAAAGCTGAAATCCTTGCCGAATTGATTGCAACCTACGAGACGTTGGCCAGTGATGAGCGTACTCGCGGATTTGACGTCGTGAGAACCGAGTTTGGCGCCTCACCTGAGCTGCAATTTGACTTAGCGTGTGTTGCGGCCGTGCGTGCAGCCAGTGACGCATGCGGTTACGCGTCGCAAGAGCTGATCAGCGGCGCTGGGCATGATGCGGTCTATGTCGCGCGCGTTTGTCCAACGGCGATGCTGTTCGTCCCGTGCAAGGATGGGATCAGCCACAATCCAGCAGAATCCATAATGCCAAACCACGCTGCCGCTGCCGCTAACGTGCTGTTGCATGCTGCCGTGCGCTTGGCCAACGATCCAACAGACACCTGAGACTGCGTGTGCCGGTTGCCTGCAAGTGACCGTGCCAAATCGAAAGTAGGACTTCCAATGGTCAACCCCAAATATGAACCTGTCGACGCCTCCAAAGTCGCGCGGTTCTCAGATGTCGCAACGTTCATGCGAACCCAACGGGTCGACATGAACGAAGAGATCGACATTGGCTTGGTGGGCGTACCCTTTGATATCGGACTTAACTATCGCGG
The DNA here is from genome assembly GCA_039814945.1 of Pseudomonadota bacterium. Classification (GTDB taxonomy): domain Bacteria; phylum Pseudomonadota; class Alphaproteobacteria; order Rhizobiales; family MH13; genus MH13. The sequence continues at coordinate 342,227 of JBCCAF010000002.1, read as the reverse complement.
TGGTCCGCGTGAAGCGCCCGCCGCCGTAAGGCAGGCCAGCCGTATTATCCGTAAAGTTCATCCCACTTCAGGTGTTCAGCCATACACGTTGTGCAACATCGCCGATCTGGGCGATGCGCCGGTCAACCCGCTCAACAAAGACGAAAGCATTGAGACGATTGAGGCGTTCTTTGCTGATCTAACGGCGTTGAAAATTCGCCCTCTTACCATCGGTGGTGACCATACCATTCCAACGCCAATTCTGCGCGGGTTGGCACGTGACGCGCCCGTTGGCATCCTTCAAATCGATAGTCATGCTGATACGCTTGATGAGCTGTGCGGCACGAAGATCAACCACGCGACCTTTATGCGTCGCGGCTTGGAAGAGGGGCTGATTGATCCCAAACGCGTTGTGCAGCTTGGGCTTCGCGGCACCCGGTTCAGCGCCGACGATATCGCTTTTGGCTACGAAGCAGGGTTCACCATCATCACGTTTGACGACTATGAGGAGATGGGCCGCGCCGCTGCTATCGAAACAATTAAAGATGTGCTCGGTGTTGGTCGAACGTACATGACCATCGACATAGACGGACTGGACCCGTCTTTTTGCCCGGGTACGCCAGTACCGGAAATCGGTGGGATCACACCGCGCGATGCGCAGGTGATCATCCGTGCGCTGCAGGGCGTTGACCTGGTTGGTGCGGATATCTCCGAGATTGCACCTTGCTATGATCCCACAGGCATCACCAGCATCACCGCAGCAAACTTAATGTTTGAGTTGATGTGTGTGATGGCCGATGCAATCGCCAAACGGTCCTAGCCCATGCCGCCGCTCTCGCCTCTTGTTGATCGCATTTCCAGTCCTGCATCCGCCGCGTGGGCTGTTGGTGATGAGGCGTATCGGCGTATGGCTCAAGGACAAGAGATTATCCATCTTGGTGTCGGTGATCCGGATTTGGATACGCCGCACTTTATACGCGAGGCTTTGGCCACTGCGCTTAGTGAGGGTCGAACCCACTATGCGCCACTTGCTGGCGAACCGGCATTGCGAGAGGCGATCGGACAGCATGCGTCGGGGCTCTATGGCGGCACGGTCAAGCCTGAGCAAGTCGCGGTGGTCTCGGGGGCACAGGGCGCGCTGTTCTCAGTTTTTCTCATTATTGCTGGCCTAGGCGACGAAGTCATCGTGCTTGAGCCTTCTTACGCGACCTATCCTGGTGTTGTGCAGGCTGGCGGCGCAACAATGGTATCCGTCGTGCTCGACAAAGAGGATGGCTATCAGCTCAATCTGGCTTCGATCGAAGCAGCGATAAGCGATAAGACCGTTGCAGTTTTGGTCAATTCGCCGGGCAACCCCTCAGGTGCGGTGTTCCGGCAAGATGATCTGGATGCGTTGGCCCGTTTATGCAAAGCGCGCAACATCTGGCTTGTGAGCGATGAGGTTTACTGGTCACTCAGTTTCGATGGTGAGCATAGCTCAGCGTATCGCCAAAGTGAGACGCGTGACCACGTGATCGTGGTCAACAGTCTTTCAAAATCACACGCGATGACCGGTTGGCGTATTGGTTGGGCTATCGCGCCCGAGAACGTGATTGAGGCTCTGACTGATTTGGCCCAAGCGCAGTATTTCGGGATCAACCAGTTCGTGCAGTTGGCCGCCGTGACGGCACTGCAAGATGCCAAGGTTCCGGCACAAATCCGAACTATCTTCCAAACGCGGCGTGATGCCTTTGTGAATGCTTTGCGTCAGAGTGATGTGCTGAAATTCGCCGCGCCTCAAGGCGGAATGTTCCTATTGATCGACGTGTCGGCTACCGGTCTTGATGGCGAGGCTTTTGCCCTGCAGTTGCTTGATAGGGAAAATGTGGCCGTTGTGCCGGGTTTTGGCTTTGGCGCGTCAATGAAGAACACCGTTCGTGTCGGCTTCTTGGTCGATGTTGCAGTCCTGGAAGAGGCGGCACGTCGCATCATTCGCTTTGCAAAAGGGTGCACACCATGATCACACGCACCTGCGGCGAGCAAATCCCTTATCTGCTGAAAAGCTATGGTGTCGACACGGTTTTTGGGATGCCGGGCGTGCACTCGCTGGAATTCTATCGCTCGCTTGAGGCGGCAGGGATACGCCATATCGGTGTCCGGCACGAACAGGGTGCGGGCTTCATGGCCGATGGCTACGCGCGCGCCAGTCGTAAACCCGGCGTGGCTATGATCATCTCTGGCCCAGGTGTCACGAATGCCGCCACCGCCGTTGGGCAGGCCTATTCTGACAGTGTTCCCGTTTTGCTTCTGACAGCGGCGATCTCCACGCAGGCTGAAGGTTTGGGGCGCGGTATGTTGCACGAAATCACCGATCAACGCGGACTGACCTCGCCGATCACGGGCCTCAGCGCGATGGCGTATCGCGCAGGACAGATGCCCGATCATTTGGCCAGGGCTTTTGCACGCTTCAAAGCTGTTCGTCCGCGCCCAGTACACGTCTCCGTGCCGCTGGATGTTTTGGAAGAACCCTTGGATTGGGACCAGAGCGTTCCGGCCTTACCGTCAACGCCTGGGGCAGATCCTGAGATTGTAGAAAAGATCGCCACCTTATTCAAAACAACTGAGTCTCCTGTCATTCTGGCCGGCGGCGGAGCCGTTCATGCCTCAAGAGCTTTGCGCACGCTGGTTGAGCGAACAGGGGCTGCTTTTGTGACAACCGTCGCCGGTAAAGGCATCTTGCCAGAAAGCCATCCGCAATCGCTTGGTTCCACGCTGCAACGCCTGCCTACATGTCGGTATGTCGCTAACGCCGATCTCGTTGTCGCGTTCGGAACGGAAATCGCGGAACCAGATCTTTATGTGACCGCCGACGTTGAGGCAGCCGGCGACATTGATCCGGCGCTCATGGAACCTGTTCTCTCCATGAGCGGAGCCTTCGTGCGCATCGACATAGATCCTGATGTCTTGGTGCGAGATTACAGCCCACAGGTGGCGTTATTATCTGATGCAAAACTGGCAGCTGAGGGCATCTTGGACGCGCTTGGCGGTGATACCAATGCCAGATCCGATATCAGCAAAACGCTGGCTTCGATAAGAGAGGAAAACGCCGCCAGCCTGTCCTCATTGGAAGAGGCTCACAGCAGGGTTTTAATTGCACTGCGCGCAGCGCTTCCTGCCGATGCGCTGGTCTATGCTGACATGACCCAGATAGGTTACACAGGATGTGTGACGTTCCCTGTGGAGCAGCCCGCCTGCTGGCACTTCCCAATGGGCTTTGGCACGCTTGGCTACGCGTTGCCGGCTGCGATCGGTGGCAAGATCGCTTGTCCGGACCGCGCAACGGTTGTGGTTGTCGGTGATGGTGGTTTTCAGTTCACTTTTGCAGAACTGGCAACCGCCGTTGAACAGCGTTTAGCTCTGCCGATTGTTCTTTGGGACAATGACGCCCTGGCTGAAATCGCCGATTTTATGCAGGCCCGAGACATCCCCCAAGTCGATGTCTACCCCGAAAATCCAGACTTTGAGGACATCGCACGAGCCTTCCGGTGTCACTACAGGCGTGTCGATACCGCCCCAGAGCTGACGGAGACTGTTCAAATCGCACTGAATGCAGACCGGCCAACCATTGTTCATGTGCGTCAAACTGATGACTGGTCTGACAATGACAGTTGACGTTGCGGCGGCCCTTGATGATTTGACCGATAGTCTGGGTGGCGCTTTGCTCCGTGGGGCAAGCGTTCGTGATCTGCACGGTCGCGATGAGAGCATGAACGCCGCCGCTTTGCCGGATGCTGTCTACATACCAGCGAGTACGAAAGACGCAGCGAACGCTGTGGCGATATGTGCAAAACACGCGCTACCCGTTGTCCCCTTTGGCGTTGGTTCGGGTCAGGAGGGTGGCACGGTCGCAAGCTTTGGCGGTTTGAGTGTTGATACATCCGCCCTCAACACAATCCTTGAAATCAACGAAGCTGATCGTGACTGCTTGGTCGAGGCAGGTGTCACGCGCCTGCAACTGGACGCTGCGTTGCGGGGCACAGGACTGTTCTTTCCAGTCGATCCAGGCGCTGATGCATCTATTGGTGGAATGGTCGCGACAGGCGCGGCAGGAACGTTGACGCCGCTCTATGGGGCCATGCGCGATAATGTGCTTGGGTTGGAAGTTGTGATGGCCGATGGAACCCTGATTGAGACGGGCAACCGCGCGCGCAAGTCATCAGCCGGTTACAACCTGACCCAGCTGTTCGTGGCCTCGGAAGGTACTCTGGGTTTGATAACCAAAGTACGTTTGAAGCTTCACCCGCAACCTGAAACGCGAACGGCACTCAGCGCTGAGTTCACCGATGTGAAAGGTGCTGTTGATGCTGTCACAACCCTCTCGGCTGCCGGGCTACCATTGGCGCGAGCCGAAATGATGGATGCTGTGCTGATGCGCGGCGTGGCGCTCATGAAAAACGTGCCTGATAGAGAGCGCAACCTGTTATGCGTGGAGTTTCACGGGCCGACCAGCGCTGTAGATGAGCAGATTGAAATGGCGCGTGATATTTGCATCGACACGGGTGGAACACGGATCAAAACCGCAACACGCACTGAAGAGCTTTCAGAAATCTGGGCAACGCGTCATAAAGCGGCCGAGGCTGAAAGGTATCTCAAGCCTGGCGCAGCAGTGATCGTCACTGATGTTTGCGTGCCGGTTTCTGAACTTCCTCACATTATAGAAGCCGCCTCGCAGCAGCTTTTGGACTTGCAGTTGCTTGCTCCATTGAGTGGGCATTTGGGTGATGGCAATTTTCATTACGCGATCCTTATTGATCCATCGGACGATGAAGCACTGAACCGTGCAGAGCGATTCAAAATCTGGTTGGCGCAGACCGCAACCAATCTAGGTGGCACTATATCCGGAGAACATGGGATAGGGCTTGGCAAACGCAGTTTGATGAAGTCAGCCCACGGACCGGCAGCTGATGTAATGCGCGCGATTAAAAAGAGCCTTGATCCGCTTGGGATATTCAATCCTGGAAAGGTTCTTCCTCAATGACGCTCTCGCCCGTTCAAGATCGCATGCTCATTGATGGGGCGCTTTGTAGGGCAGAAGGCAGCGCACGTGCCGTGGTTTCACCGGCCACAGGCAAGATCGTTGCCGAGGTTCGCGATGCCTCAGTAGAACAAGTGGATGCTGCGGTTCAGGCGGCCCGCGCAGCGTTCGATGGATGGTCCGGCATTCCCGTTGCTGAGCGCTCGGCTCATCTTCTTGCTCTTGCAGATTGCGTTGAAGACCACGCCCAAAGCCTAGGTCAATTGGAGCACCTCGATACTGGCAAGCCGATACGCCAGGTGATCGACGAGGAACTGCCCATGGTGGCCGACGTTTTCCGTTTCTATGCCGGGGCTGCGCGGACACAGTCTGCGCAGGCAGGTGGCGAGTACCTTAGCGGTTTCACCAGCTACTTAAGGCGTGACCCTGTTGGCGTGGTCGCGGGGATTTCACCTTGGAACTACCCATTGCTGATGGCTGCCTGGAAAATCGCGCCGTGCCTTGCCGCAGGCAACACCCTTGTTTTGAAGCCTTCTGAAGAAACCCCGCTTTCCATTCTAAAGTTTGCCAGCGCATCCGCTGATTTGCTCCCCAGGGGTGTTCTTAACGTGGTGTTGGGGCCTGGCAGCCTGGTCGGTGATCGATTGATCCACAGCGATGGCGTGGACATGATTTCGCTTACCGGAAGCATTGCCACTGGTCGTCTGGTGCTCGAAGCGGCGATCTCAACAATCAAACGAACGCATTTGGAGTTGGGCGGTTTGGCTCCGGCTCTGGTGTTTGAGGATGCTGATATCGATCAAACCGTCGAGGGGCTCATTTTTGGCGCTTTCTACAACGCCGGGCAGGATTGTACCGCGGCGAGCCGAATTCTGGTTGCGGCCTCTGTTCACGACAGGTTCGTTGAAGCTCTACAACGCGCGCTTTCGCAGCTCAGTCACCTGGAAAATGCCAGTAACAGTCCAGTTCTGGGCCCGCTTATCACCCAGGCTCAGCAGGAAAAGGTGTTGCAGCGTATTGCCGATGCCGGTGAGCAAGCGCTGGTCGTGCCAGGCTGTGTACCGCCAGCTTCGCAGGGCTTTTGGGTATCGCCGACCATCCTACTTGAACCTGTAGGATCGGATGCGGAGATTTTCGGGCCAGCGGTCACCGTCACGCCATTCCATGATGAGGCCGATGCTTTGCGACAAGCAAACGCCACGCGCTATGGTCTGGCGTCATCGGTTTGGACCCGTGATATTGGTCGCGCAACGCGGCTGTGCGCCAAGCTTCGTTTTGGCTGCACCTGGGTCAACACGCATCAACTTCTGGCAACAGAGATGCCGCATGGCGGGCTCAAAATGTCGGGCTATGGCAGCGATCTTTCCGCCCATGCTCTAAGCGACTATAGTGTTTTTCGTCACGTCATGATTGCCCATTGAGCCACCCAAAACATGCCCAAATCCAACCCATTGGACCGCGCCTTTAAGGTGTTGGATATCGTTGCCAGCTCCAATCGAGAAGTCACATTAGTGGAAGTTGTCCAGATCAGTGGACTGCCACAATCATCAACGTTCCGGCTCCTTACCCATTTGGTCGAAAGCGGGATGCTTCGGTTCGACAAGGGCAATAAATCGTATGGGGTAGGGGCGAGAGCCAACCGGCTTAGCCTGTTTATCTCTGGTCGCCGTACGCTGGAAGCTGCCGTGGTGCCGGTCTTAGAGATGGTCGCTCGAGAATCGGGAGAGACCGCCTTCTTCGTCACGGCATCGGAACACGGAAATCGCTTGTTGGATTTTGTTGTACCCGAATTGGGCGCGACCAGCTTCATTCATCCAGGTTTTGAGTTTCCGATACACGCCACTGCCGCGGGAAAAGTTATCCATGCTTTCGCTTCGGACCAAAATATCGATGTGCCAGATGACTATGATTTGTCAGCCTTTCAGCCTGGCACAATCACCGACCGTGACCGGTTGAGAGAGACCTTTTTAAAGGTGCGCTCCGACGGCTACGCCATCAATGATAGCGAATTGGACGACGATGTTTTCTCAGCGTGCGTGCCGGTTTTCTTCAAAGACACGCTTGCCGGCGCACTTGGTGTCGTAGGGCCAAAAGCGCGAATGCAAAAGGCTGGGTCAGTCGGTCTGACCGAAATGGTAAGACTGCTATCAACAAATGCATCCGAGATCAGCTCACTGCTAGAGCGAAGCGATGGTTTTGGGGTCTCATCAGCCAGGGAGCAAGCCTTGGCATAAGGGCAAACAACAGCCCGTTTGGTCCGATGTAACCCGCCAAGAGCTACCTCATTCTGAACATGTGTCTCTTTGCGCTTAGCTGCAAGGCAAGAGGCTTGCGTGTTTTAGAAATCTTGACGCTAGCCCGGTGGAAGTCGCCGTCACATCTGGAAGGAAAGACATGAACGACGACCGGCATGCATTGCTGCAGTCCGCGATCCAAGAACTGGACCGATTGGTCGCTATGCGCACGCAAAGCGGCTCACCGATGATTGATCAATTGGATAGTCTGGCTCGTCAACTGACCGCCGCAGGAGCGAGCGTTCATATCCTGCCGTCAGAGAAAAGCAGATTTGGGAACCTTGTCGCCCATTTTGGTCAGGAGCGTGCCGGTGGTTTGTTGTGGGCTGGACACCTTGATGTTGTGCCAGCTGCGCAAAAGGATGGCTGGACCGGTGACCCCTTTAAGCTTCGCCACATAGATGATCAACTTGTCGGGCGGGGCACCACTGACATGAAAGGCTTCTTAGCGTGCCTGCTTGCTACAGCCGAAACCTTTTCCAAACATAGCAAGTCTCGGCCTATAAGCATTGCGATCACCCATGAGGAAGAGACCAGCATGGCCGGGGCATATGCGCTTCCCGACCAGCTACGGACCCTTGGCATTGCGCCGGACTTATTGCTGGTCGGTGAGCCAACCGGACTTGTCCCATGCATCGCTCATCCAGGGATCACTGACTTAGAAACAGTCTTTATCGGGCATGCTGGCCATGCAGCAGATAGTGTCAATACAGTCTCGGCGATCGACGCAGCTTGTGCTTTTGTTGTTGATTTACCGCGCCACATGCCGCCCCAAACGCACTTGAATATCGGAACAATCGATGGAGGTTCTGCACGTAACGTCGTCGCAGCTAAGTGCAGCCTTTCATGGGAACTTCGCTATGGGGCAGATGTTTGCGCCAAGACCGTCATAGCCTCGCTTCCTCGTTCAAACGACATACGACGCGAGGATACTGTTGTCACACAGCTGCCTGCCTTTGCTGCTCGCGAACATGTTGTCGCGTTTGCCAAAGGTTCCAGAGTGTTCGCAAACCAAAAACCCATCACTTTGCCATTTGTAACCGAAGCTGGAATTTACGCAGCCTCAGGTCTTCCAGCCCTGGTGATTGGTCCTGGAGATTGGCACCGCGCGCATCAAGTCAATGAACACATCACGCAATCAGAACTGCTTGACTGCTTGGATCTCATGGCTTTGGCCGCCAGAGATGGCATCTAGGTGTTTGGTCTCGGAGTGTGGTGGGCCGGATTGATCCTGAACCGTCCAGTGAGCCAGAGCTAGGGCATCATTCAGATGACGTCGCCATTAACTGATGGCATCTAAAATCGCCGCTTCGCTTGCTTTCGTATCGGCCGTTCCTCCCAAATCTCGAGTTCGTGTTTCAGCGCTTTCTAAGCTGACTTCGATGGCCCGTTCCAGCGTTTTGGCAGCCTCCGATTCTCCCAAATGATCCAGCATCATGGCAGCCGTCCACACCGCAGCGACGGGATTGGCAATACCTTGGCCCGCAATGTCAGGTGCTGACCCATGCACCGGCTCAAACATCGATGGTCCGGTTCGATCAGGATTGATATTGGCAGCTGGCGCGATGCCAATCGATCCTGCCACAGCTGGCCCCAAATCGCTTAGAATGTCGCCAAACAGGTTGGAGCCAACCACCACGTCAAACCAGTCTGGGTTTAAAACGAAATGAGCGGTGAGAATATCGATATGAAACTGTGCAGTATTGATATCTGGATGTCGCTGGCTCGCGGCTTTGAAGCGCTCATCCCAAAAGGGCATGGAATGCATGATGCCATTGGACTTGGTGGCGGACGTCACATGGCCACGGTATCCTGCTATCTTGCGCTCGGCGGCGACTTTGAAGGCGTAATCCATGATGCGATCAGTGCCGCGTCGGGTGAAGACAGCTTCTTGGATCGCCATCTCTTGATCGGTTCCGTAATAGAGCCGTCCGCCAATTTCTGAGTACTCACCTTCGACGTTTTCGCGCACAACGATAAAGTCTATATCCTCCGGCAACCGGTTTGCCAGCGGAGACGTCACCCCTTGCAACAGTCGTACAGGGCGAACATTTGCCCATAGATCTAAGTGTCGACGCAACGGGATCAAAAGTCCCCACAAGGAGATGTGATCTGGAACGCCGGGCCAACCAACGGCACCAAGATAGATTGCATCATGGTCACGCACTTGATCGACGCCATCTTCGGGCATCATTCGCCCGGTTTGCGTGTAGCGCTGGCAGGACCAATCAAACAGGGTCCAAAGAAGCTCAATGCCGTGCTTGGCTGCTGCGGCCTCAGCTGCACGTTGGCCGACCGGAATGACCTCAGTACCGATACCGTCGCCCGGTATCGTCGCAATGGAATAGCGAACCATAGTTTAACTCCCGAAAAGACCGAACTGGAAAGCGATGTACGCGCCATAGGCAGCTAGCATCATGCCGCCTTCGCGCCTGTCGAGCCGCCAGCCGGTGCGCAAAAGAATGAGCGTCACAATTGTCGCGAGCGCCATCAGCCACACATCGAGTCGCAAAATTTCTTCGGGCACAGGAATGGGTTTGATCAGCGCGGCCACGCCGATAACGCCCAGAAGGTTGAAAAGGTTGGAGCCAAGAATGCCGCCGAGAATGACTTCCGGGTGTCCGCGTCGCACGGCGGCGAGCGTTGTTGCGAGCTCAGGCAAGGAGGTTCCCACCGCCACGAGAGTCAGGCCGATCACTGTTTCACCAACGCCCAACGTGCGCGCCAAAGATACGCCACCGCGCACCAAAAGATCTGATCCTACGATGAGGGCAGCCAATCCACCCAAAGCAACGAGAACGGCCAATGCAGGGCCAAGTTCTAGTGCGTCATCATCGGCCTCGACGCCTCCGTCTTTCATAACACAGAAAGCGAAGTAGCTGATCAAAAGCACGACGAACAGAGCGCCGATCCATGGTGTGATAAGGCCAGTGCTTGTGCCTGCGACAAAGATCGCCGTGCCGATCAGCATCGCCAGTCCATCGCGAGCGAGCGTTCCTCGCTCAGTCGCCAGTGGACGCAGTGTTGCTCCAAAGCCCAGGATGAGCAGCAAATTGGCAATGTTTGAGCCGACAATGTTGCCCATACCGATGCCTGGCGCATCTTCTATTTGTGCCTGGATGACGACAAAAAACTCTGGAAGCGAAGTGCCAAGGGCTACAATGGTAAGGCTGACCAGCAGTGTCGAAATGTTCAACCTTTGAGCAACAGTCACCACTGCGCGCACCAGCCAGTCTGCACCAAGTGTCAAAAGCACTAAGCCGACAGCAACGAGAAAAAAGTCGATCAGCATATGCTAGCTTGCCTCTGATCACTCATCACGATCACGGCGTCTCGCCCTGCTAAGCGCGCGGTCAGTGTTCCATCTTGCACATTCGCTGTCCCGCGCAGCGTTTCGCCAGCGCCGTCAAAAGGAAGGGCCACGTCTATAGCCTCATGGGACGGATTGATCAGCCATAAGAAGCGCTTGGCATTGCCTTCGCACAGTCTGGCAAAACATGGCGCAGGTAGATCATAGCGTGGTGACAAGCCCGCCCATTTGGCGGCCTGTGCGAAGAAAGGGGAACTGCCGTCGTTGTAAGCGCCATAGCCTGGATGCGTTCCGCACAAAAGCGTGTGACCCTTGCCATGGGTTTGGTTCGCCAATGCTGCCAGGCCGTCTGCATAAGGTCCAGCGTCGGCGGTGTAATGCGCCAGAAGCTCAGCGCCGCGCACCTCGAATGCTTGGGTATAAAGGCCGCCACGGCTGACCTGTCCGTCCCACACGAAGGTTACATCATCAAGAATGTCGGGGAAGAACTCTTCGTGCACCTGGCGAACACCAAAAAGCGTGCCGAGCCAATCGGCTGTTTCATCCGGTGTTACCCAGCCTTCTTCGGTGAAGTAACCGGGAAAGCCTTCGCTGATGAGCCTACCACCCGCGAGCACCCAGTTTGTCAGTTTTATGCGCAATGCTACCGGCAGCGTGGCAGGAAAAGGCAGGTAGACAATGTCACGCTCGTCTAGCTGATCGGGCGTGATGAAGTCGGGTTGATAACCAGCCTCGTGAAAGCCTCGGTAAGCACCTCGTGCCGATTTGGCGTAGAAGTCGGTACTGCCATGCATGGCAAGAGCCTGGTGTTGGCTCTCTTCAACAACCAGGATCGCAAGATCACCGCATATTGGCATCGCGTCCCACAGGCCAATGGGCTCAAACTCACGCACCCAATGTGCCATCTGGCTCGTCATGGCCGAACGTTCGGTGGGGCGTCCATCATTGCCATACGGTCCTAGCGTGCCGAACAACGGACCGGACAAAAGCGGTCGCATCCGAGGGTACAGGACGCCACGCGCGCCGCCGACCATCGACATCAAATTGGAGAGCCGAATGTCTTCAGGATCACGCAAACGACCATCATTGCGCGGACGTCCTGTTTGAAAGTCGCGCATCCAAACCGGACCGCCCTGATGTTCGGCATGCCAAAACGGTTTGCCGCGGCTTGCTAACCGGGTGAGATCAACAGCATGCATATGCATCCAAGGCTCCACGCCATGTCGAGATTGCACATAGGTGAAACCATAGCTGTCCACGGTTTCGGCCGAACGCCAATCATGGCTGCCGGCCAAAGAAAGGGTTTGAAGCGCCTGCGCCTGTCCGTGGCTGGTAACAGGGGTATGGGGATCAACAGCGCGGATTGTTTCGGCGCGCCAGGCCATCTGCTCAATGATGTTGTCGACCCGAAAGCGCAGCCAATCGAGCGATTGGGTGTAAAAGGCAAGCTTCATCGGCGCGCGCACCTGCGCCCAATCGGTATAGCCGAACTGGCACCAAGCTTCGGCCAGCATCTTCAGCGACCCATACTTTTCTTTCAGCCAGGCGCGAAAGGCCTCCTGCGTCGGCTCCGAAAAATCATAATCGCCCTGCTTACCCCACTGATTTTGAGGGAACTTCGCCTCGTTGACGATGTCGTAATAGCCAAGTCCGGGATGGTCTTTGTAGCGCTCCGCCAATCGGGTCAGAAACTCGCCGGCTAGCTCCCTTGCCCCAGCATGGTTCAATGTTAGCCCAGGAAATCCGCCTGAAGCACAAGAGCCTGACATCTGCGGTTCATCGGCTTGACCATTGCGGTGCACCAGCCGCGCTTCAGGGTATTTCTCAAAAGCCCAGATGGGTGCGGAGGTCAGCTTTTCCTGGACAATGGTCAAAAGGCCATGTTCAGCGGCCAAATCGAGTTGACGGTCGTACTTGGACCAATCCCAGACGCCTGGTGCTGGATTGACAGCCGACCACAGCGTCCAATGGCGAAACACCGTCCAACCATCTTTCGCCGCCTGGGCGTAATCGCGTTCCCAGTCCTTTTCCGGCGGGTTCGAACGGCGATAATAGACTGAACCATAGGGAAAGGTTGGGCGGGCAGGGCGGTTCATAACTTGTATTTGGCCATTGCCTTGTCGTCCCACTCCAGCCCGGCGCCGGGCTGGTCTGGCACGGTCACCGTCCCATCCGCGTTGAGCGTTAGACCGGTCTGGTACTTCATCACCCGGAAATGGTCGTATTCCTCCGGATAGAACTCCAAATAGAGACCGTTCGGGATCGCTGAGAGCAGATGCACATGGATTTGCTGCTCGCCATGCGGCGCGATCACTCGGCCATGGGTGTCGGCATAGCTCGCAATCTTCATGAACTCGGTCACGCCGCCGCAATTGGTGCCATCAGCCTGAACAATCGGCGTGCCGGACCCATGGATGAACTCGCGAAAACCGAACCGAGTGTACTCGTTCTCACCACCGACGATGGGGATTGTGGTGGTTTGAGCGATGCGAGCATAGCCCTCGATATCATCTGGCTGGACTGGCTCCTCAAACCAGAACACATCATAAGGCTCAACCATGCGAGCGAACTGGATCGCCTCGAATGTTCTGTAGGCACAGTTGGCGTCAATCATTACCTTGATGTCCGAGCCCACAGCATCACGGACAACCCGTACCCGTTCAGCATCTTCGGCCATTGGCATCGCACCGACCTTCATCTTCACCGCTTTGGCGCCATAGCGCACATAGCCTTCCATCTCTTCGGCCAGCTCTTTGAGGCCTTTGCCTGGTGCGTAGTAGCCGCCGGCGCAATAGATGTTCAGCGTGTCGGTGAATCCGCCAATCATCGTCGATAGCGGAAGGCCAGCGACCTTTGCCTTGATGTCCCAGAGTGCAATATCGAGAGAGGATTGCGCGCGCGTTTCCATGCCGCGCCGTCCGCGTCGTTTTGGCGAGTAGAGTGTATGCCAAAGCTTCTCTGTCATCAGCGGATTCTCACCAATGAGAAGCTCTTTCATCATCTCACGGCTTGCTTGCTCGTTGTGCCGCGCGCCGCCGATAGAATGACCAACCAAGCCTTCATCAGTGTAGATGCGGATGACCCAGCCGCCACCCTTGGAATAGGTGTGTAGACCGTTGGTCAGCGGCACCGGCTTGTCCCACTCATAGGCGTCGAAAGTGATGTCAGTAATCTTCATGAGGAGGCTCGTGGGCTGTCTTTGTGAAGGGTCATGATAGCGGCGATTGCGTCCATGGCCTGTTGTGGCAGGGGACCGTGATCAAGCGCGCCGAGAATATCGCGCATCTGCACTTCGGTCTTAAAACCGGGAATTGGAAGGGTGTTTGGTGAGCGGGCTATCAGCCAGCCGAGTGCGCCCTGTACGGGTGTACGTCCGCCGATCGTGAGCCATTCGCGCAACTGATCATAGGTGGCCAGCCGATGAGCCTCGCGGCCTTCCGCCAGGTTCCATTTCGCCTGTCGCACATCGCCTTCAGCCAAAACACTGGTTGCGTTGTATTTGCCGGTAAGAATGCCTTGAGCCAGCGGCTCACGACAAAGCACAGTCAACCCTTCATCTTCACACATCGTCAGAAGGCTCTGCGCCCCATCGAACACGTTCAGCCGCATCTGAACTGCGCCAAAGTGCGGTGACCCAATCCAATTTTGGGCGCAGGCCAGGCTATCGGTGGACCAGCCATAGGCGCGGATTTTGCCACTATCAATCAGGCGTTCCAACGCGGTCTGGATGCCATCACTCACGCAGGGGTCGATGGTATTGATGTGCAACTGATAGAGGTCGATCCTGTCGGTCTGTAGCCGCCGCAGCGATCCTTCGCAGGCGGCAATGATCTCATCGGCGTCAACAACATCCCCCGGCAGTCGCTCACGTGAATGCTCGTCCATGCGCTTGCCGAACTTGGTCGCCAGCAGCACCTTGTTACGTCTAGGCCCCAGAAGCGCTCCAAGTTCACGCTCCGCATGTCCAGCACCGTAGACATCAGCAGTGTCTATAAGGCCAATCCCAGCGTCGAGTGCAACGTCCATGCCGCGCCTTGCTTCTGCGGGATCAACGCCCGGCCAGCCTTTTTGGGTCTTGCCAGCAAGCGCGGTGCCACCCATGGCAAATGTCCCAATGCCAAGAGGTGGGATAGACCAACCGAGGCATTCGAAGCTTCTCATTGATCCACCACGAAACCATCAAGGTGCGGGCGCATTGCCACGCTGCGCTTGATGGCTTGAGCGTTTCGCCCAGTATCCGTCAGTGCCATGCCAAGACCGGGTCTCGTTGGAATGTCCACAAAGCCGTCGGAAACCAAAGGGATTGAGGTCACAAGCGATTGACCGCGTAGCGTGTCTCCAGAAACCTCGCCATCTTCCTCGGTGGACTCAAACGCCAAACCGACTGTCGGAAACTCTTGGATGACGAAATTGGGTATGGCCGCATCCAATTGCAGGCAAGCTGCCAAGGAAACCGGCGAGAGGGGGTTGTGCGGAATGATGCCAATGTCGCGCGCCTCGGCCATAGCGGCGATTTTGCGCGCACCGGTTATCCCGCCACACAGACACACCGAGACGCGGGCATAGCTCAACGCGTCACGGGTGAAATGGTTTTGGAAATCGTAGAGCGAATGGAAACGCTCGCCAGTCGCGACAGGAACATCCACTTTGCCGGCAACGCGCCCCATGGAGTCCGGCGTCGTTGGCGCAATCGGGTCTTCATAGAACATCGGCCTGTAAGGCGCGATCTCCTTGGCAAAAACGATGGCTTCGGCCGGAGTTAGGCGGCGATGGATCTCAATGCAAAGGTCAACATCATTGCCAAGCGCCTCACGCAAATCAGAAACGATGGAAACCGCGTCGTCGATCTTCTTGGCGTGGGGCTTGGCATAGGCAACGGATCGGTCTTCATCCAGAAAAGGGTTCAGGTGGCCGATGGCCGTGAATCCTTGGGCCTTGCGCGCCACGCAATTGTCGATCATCTGTTCGCGTGTTTGCGCTTTTACATGGCAATAAACCCGCGCTTTGGTGCGTGTTGGCCCGCCGAGCAGAGCGTGGATGGGTTGCCCAAGCGCTTGGCCCTTGATGTCCCACAATGCGATATCGATGCCGGAAATGGCCGCGCAGATCGCAGCACCACGGAACCAACCAAACCGGTGCATGCGGTTCCAGTGTAACTCAATGGAGCTTGGGTCCTGGCCGATCAAATAATCGCCGAACTTTTCAACTGCCGTTTTTGTCGCTTCTAGATGTCCCCAAGCGCCACATTCGCCTGTGCCAACAATGCCGGTGTCGGTTTCAACTTCCACAAACAGGTAGCGGTCAGAGAGATAAGGTGTAACGCGGGCGACTCTCATGCGACTGACACCGCTTCACTCGCAGCTTCGATCATCACCTCATTGCCGCGCAGCACAGTCTTGGCCCCCAAGCCTTCTGACAAGTCGGCAAGGCGGTTGACGACCAACGCACCCTCAGGCGTGTTGGGATCGAGAACAGCAATATCGTTATTGGCGTTACGGCGGACAGGAACCAGGCCGATATGTGCAATCCCGCCTGGTCCGGCGATGCAGCGCACCATCAGGCCATCAAGATTGCGCCCCCTCATCTTCGCCCAATCGAAGGCAAAATTGCCTAGCGAGTAGAAGATCGGGCGCCCGTTGTAGAGTTCCACGCCGCCAATCATGTGCGAGTGCGTTCCGTAGACAAGATCAGCACCGGCATCGATTGCCGCTCTGCCTATTTCTGTTTGGTATCCAACATGGCGCTCCTCACTGGAGAGGCCCCAATGGCAGGCCACGATCACGATATCAGCCTTTGTTTTTGCGACTTTGACGTCATCAACCATTGCTGCCAGTTCGTCAGGGTCTGCCCAAGTGTGAATATCTGGCGGTGCGCCGGGCATCTCCAACACACGTCGACCAGGCTGATAGGCAGTGTGTCCTTTGATGGTGGCAACACCTGGTGATTTGGCGGTTGCTGGTTGCTCGATTGGCCAGAAAACAGAGGTGTAGGAAAGAAGAGCAACCGTGACTGCACCTGCTTTCACGATGGCAGGCGCGCGGGCGGAAGCCAGATCCTTTCCACCGCCTGCATGGGCGATACCTGCGCGTTCCAGATGTTCAGCGGTTTCCACCGCGACTGCGGGAGGAAACGTGACGTTGGAGGCAAAGCTGACAGCGGAGAATCCCGCTTGTTTAAAGCCTTCCACCATGTGCGGGTCTGAGTGCTTCCAGCCTTGTTTGTAGGAGATATCAGGAAGGTGTGGGTCGTCGCTGGGTTTCGACAGCGGGCATTCCAGCTGACCCATCAGAAGGTCAAAATCGTGCAGTGTTTCTAGCACCACGCCAAAGGCCGAGGCAGGGTCATCACGCCCCTGGACGTTGGTGTCGCCCACCAAACCAAGCGTGATTTGGCCACCCTGCGGCGCGCGGGTCCAACCCCAAGCAGTCATGCGGATGCTCCATTGGACATGTTGTTGGTTTCTGCCGCCACATAACGGTGACGGTTTGCAATGCGCCGCCGTGTTGGATCGGGGCGTGGCACAGCGCTCAAAAGCGCTTTGGTGTAGGCATGCGTTGGGTTGTCACAAACCTCACGTGCATTGCCTATTTCGACCAATTCACCGCGATACATAACTGCCACGCGGTCACAGAAATAGCGTACCGTGGAAATGTCGTGGCTGATGAAGATAAAGCTGAGATCGAGTTCACGCTGGAATTCTAACAGAAGGTCCAAAATCTGGGAGCGCAAGGAAACATCCAATGCTGATGTCGCCTCATCAGCAATGATCACTTTCGGGTTGGGTGCTAAGGCTCGCGCGATGCCAATGCGCTGGCGCTGCCCGCCAGAAAACGCGTGCGGGTAGCGTTCCATATGGTCTGGCTTCAGACCGACGCGCACCAGAAGATCGGCAACGCGATCGCGGATCTCAGTTGGCGCGGCAAGCTTTCGGTTACGCAGCGGTTCAGCGACCAACTGCTCTACGGTCATGCGTGGATTGAGGCTCGCATAGGGGTCTTGAAAGATCATGCGCACATCGGCGTGAAAATCGCGCAGGCCCTTCTTGTCCAGGCTCATCACCTCGGTGTCTGCACCTTGGCCGCGATAGAGGATTGAGCCTGAAGTCGGCTCATGCATGCGCATAATACAACGGCCAAGCGTGGTTTTACCTGATCCGCTTTCACCAACTATGCCGAGGGTTTCTCCAGGCAGCAGGTCAAGACCAACGCCATCAACAGCGCGGACCCCTGTGGAGACCAGTTTGCCGAGCATGGTGTGTTTGGATTTGAACTGTTTAACGAGGTCGCGCACCTCCAGGACAGGCTGACGGGTTGCAAGTGCGGCCACCTTGGCCTGCATGGCGATTTTGATGGGCGATGGCTCTTCCAAACGCACAGCTGAGCCGATGAGCATCTTCGTATAGTCTTCGTGTGGATTGGCGAAAATCTCTTCCACGCCGCCGGTTTCGACATGCTGGCCACGATACATCACGGCCACCTCATCGGCGATCTCAGCGACCACGCCCATGTCGTGGGTGATAAACATCACCGCCATGCCATACTCATCCTGAAGCTCTTGAATGAGGTCCAGGATTTCGGCTTGGGTGGTCACGTCCAGCGCTGTGGTCGGCTCATCTGCGATCAGCACTTTTGGGTTGCAGGCAAGCGCCATAGCGATCATCGCCCGCTGACGCATGCCGCCGGAATATTCAAACGGGTAACGGTCGGCGGTGCGTGCGGCATCGGGAATTTCCACCCGCTCCAACAGCTCCACGATCCGTGCGCGCCGGGCCTTCTTGTCGAGGTCAGTGTGAAGTCTCAGGCTTTCATCAATTTGAAAGCCGATCGTATGGACCGGTGAAAGCGACGACATTGGCTCCTGAAAGATCATGGCAATGTCTGCCCCGCGAATGGCGCGGATTTCCTTGGATCGATCACCAAGGGTGTGTAGCGCCACGTCACCATCCTCTCGGTGCAGGATGACCTCTCCGCCGGTAATCGTGCCGGGTTCGGGCACGATGCGCAGGATGGAGCGTGCCGTGACTGATTTGCCCGATCCACTCTCGCCGACAATACACAGCGTTTTTCCGCGCTTCAGCGTAAAACTGACATCATCCACCGCTTTGAGCGTATGCGTGCGCAGTGCAAACTCAGTTTTCATGCTGCGCACCGTCAGCACCGCGTCGGGATCGATGGGGATCACGTGTCCTCGGTTCATGCTCGTCGCCCTTAGTTCGAGTAAGGGTCGGCGGCATCGCGCAGACCATCGCCAAGAAAGTTAAACGCCAGCACCGCCACGACGACCGCGCCACCGGGGACCATGAGCCAGGGAGCGGTCACCACAGCGCGAATGTTCTGTGCTTCTTGCAGAAGCACGCCCCAACTCACCACCGGTGGCCGCAAGCCAATGCCCAGGAATGACAGAGCCGTTTCGGCGAGGATCATGGATGGGATCGCCAGCGTCACCGTCGCGATGATGTGGCTGAGGAAACTCGGCGCCATGTGGCGCAGGATGATGCGTGGTTCCGACGCTCCATCGAGCCGTGCAGCGGCAACATAGTCATCATCTTTGATGGACAGGAACCGCCCTCGCACCTCGCGTCCAAGATCAGTCCAGCCGACCAAGCTGACAATAGCGGTGATGATCAGATAGACCATCAAGGGATTGAGTGTGAGTGGGATTGCGGCCGCCAATCCCATCCAAAGTGGGATGGTCGGAATGGAGCGTATGAACTCAATCAGTCGCTGAATGGCAGTGTCAATCCAGCCTCCGTAGTAGCCAGATATGCCCCCCAAAACGACGCCGAGAAACAGCGATAAGAAAACACCAACCAGCCCTATGGAAAGCGACACGCGCGCACCGTGAATCACACGGCTGAACATGTCGCGGCCAAGCCGATCTGCGCCCCAAATATAGAACGGAGCGCCGACCTCTTTAGGGCCGAACAGTTTCATTGACGCCGGAACAAAGCCCAGCAGTTTGTAAGGTTCGCCCTCGACGAAAAAACCGACAGGGATGCGGTCTTCCTCGTCGAGGTCGAAGGTCCGCCGGAACGTCTCGCGATCAAGTTCCGTGCGGTAGTCATTGACGTGTAGGCCCCATTGGCGCTCACCAGCATCGTCGACATAACTCATGCGCAGCTCTTGCGGTGGGGCATAGGTATAGCGGGGGCTGAAGGCATTTGGATCGCTGGGCGCCAACACCTCGGCAAAGATGGCAATCAAATAGAGGATCAGCACCACGACACCCGACGCCATTGCCAGTTTGTGTCGGCGGAATTTCCACCACATCAACTTCCATTGGCTGGCAACTTCGGCGCCTTGGGCATCAACGATTGATGGAACATCATCAGGCCCAAGAGGCGTGGCGGTGTCTGTTGCTATCGTCATGGGTGTGGCCTCACGAGTATCGGATGCGCGGGTCGAGCCACGCGAGCAGAATGTCGGAGATCAAAGTGCCGATGACGGTCAGCACCGAGAGAATAAGAATGAATGACCCAGCCAGGAACATGTCTTGGCTTTGCAAAGCACTCAAAAGAATAGGCCCTGCGGTCGGTAGGTTGAGCACGATGGACGTGATTGCCGCACCAGAGACAAGCGCTGGAAGTTCCCAGCCTAGACGGCTAACAAACGGGTTGAGTGCAATGCGCACTGGGTAGCGCATGATGAGAACCGCCTCGGACTGCCCCTTGGCGCGCGCAGTTTCCACATAGGGCTTGTTGAGTTCATCAAGCAGGTTCGCGCGCATCACTCGGATCAGCGCGGCGGTGGACGCGGTGCCGATGATGATCATCGGGATCCACAGATGGGCCAGGAAATCCATCAGCTTGGCAAACGACCAGGGCGCCTCGGCGTATTCGGGGCTGAACAAGCCACCCGGTGTGACGCCGAACACCTGCAAGGAGGTGACCATGAGCACCAGCGCAAGCAGGAAGTTAGGAACCGCCAGGCCGAGAAAGCCCAGAAAGGTGAAAACGTAGTCGCCCAGCGAATATTTGCGGATCGCCGAATAGACACCGATGGGAAATGCCACGCAGTAGACGAAAAGAAGCGAAGCAAGCGACACAACAAAGGTAAGCGCAATCCGTCCCCACAACAGATCGCTCACCGGGCGTTCCCACTCAAAAGAGCGTCCGAAATCGCCTTCAAAAACGATGTTTGAAATCCACTTCCAGTATTGGACGAGGAACGGCTCGTTGAGACCGTAGCGCTCGCGCAAAATCTCAATCTGTTCACGATCAACGGACTCGCCGCCCTCTTGGGTGAGCTGCGCGACATAGGCGTTGAGATAGTCGCCGGGCGGAAGTTGGACGACGATGAAGGTGACGAAGCTGATCAGGATCAGCGTTGGGATCATCAACAAGATGCGGCGGGCAATGTAGCGCAGCACGACAGTTTACTCCGTCAGCCAGAGAAGGGTGAGCGACGCAAAAAGGCCGCGCCATAAAAGGGGGGAGTTTGGGGAACACGGCGTGATCGGTGGGAGCGCAGACCCCCACCTCATCAGCTCAAAGCGAAGACTTAGCGCAAGCTTTCGTCATCAATCCAGAAGTGGGCCGGATGGTACGGACCGGGAGGTGCGAACGCAAAGCTACCCTGCATAACGTCCGGTACATTGCGCATATGGTCGAGTTTGAAGGAGTACTGAACCTCCTCCGAACAGGTTCCCAGAGCGAAGAAATTGTCAGCCGTGATCTGGAGGATCTCGGCGAAATACTCAAACTGCTCTTCTGGCACTGAGGTCACACCCATCTCGCGATAAAGAGCGATCTGACGTTGCACCTGCTCGGGTGGTTCCTGCGCATTGTCCATGCCAGCGTACCAGTAGAACCAAGGAATGCCGAAACCCTGATCATCGTCAACGGGCAGGTAAGGAGCCGCAGCAAGGATCGCATCGGCCAGAGCAGACGAATGATCCTCCATCAAAATCATATGCTGATTGGCATCACGACGCTGATCGGAGAGAGAGCGTTCAACGACATCGAGCTGGACGTCCACGCCCACTTCGGACCAGTAGCGCGCCGCCAAGTCGGCAATGTCAATCATGTCCTGTTTGTCGGTGCGCACCTGCACGACGAGTGTGATCCGTTCGCCATCTGAACGTAGGCGAAAACCTTGGCCGTCACGCTCGGTGAAACCGGCTTGGTCCAACAATTGATTGGCCAAATCGACATCGTACTCAAGGTGCTGATTGGCCAACTGCTCGTTGTAAAGCGGTGGAAACTCTGGGCTCACTGCAATCTGGCGTGGCACAGCCGCGCCAGAAAAGACCGTGTCACAAATTGCTTCGCGGTCTAGCGCATGCGACAGCCCGGCGCGGAAATCTCGGCTCGAGAGTACTTCGCGCATCGCATCATCTTCGAACGTCTGGTTGAAGTACATTGCCCCCTCGTTGGCACTTGATGGGATAAGGCGAATGAACTCCATGCCAAGTTGTTCTGCGGCGTCAGCCAGAAGAGGGCGGTTTGGAACCGTGTTGATATGGCGCCCGTGGAAATCCATTTCTCCGGCAAGCGCCTGCAACAGCATCACCTCATTGTCTTGATAGACCTGGAAGACCACATCGTCGATGTAGGGAAGCTGGTTCCCCTCTTCATCAATCTTGAAATAATAGGGGTTACGCACGGCGCGAACCTGAGTGCCTTCGCCAAATGGATCATCGATAACCCAAGCTGCAAGCGTCGGCTTGCCCGCGTTCTGGTAAGATGACCAACGCGCGTTGAAGAGGTCGACCCAGCTGTCAAAGCCAGATTCGTCAACCAACGCATCAATGCCATCAGGGTTATGGTCGGGGTGAAACTGAGCCATGTAGTGGCGTGGCAGTTTCAGCAATCCATCCCCCATCTCCGCGGATGAAACGCGTGAAAGATCTTGCAGGAATGTGCCGTATGGTTCGCCGAACGTGACGGTGAAAGTGCGATCATCGATCGCCTCGACATCTGCCCAGCCAGCGGCATTGCGATAAGAGCGTGAGGGGATGCCGAGGTTGGGGTCTTTCAGCATCTCCATGGCGAACACCATGTCCGCACTGGTCAATGGCGTGCCGTCTGACCAACGATGGCCCTCACGAAGAGTGAAAGTGAAGACGGTTGAGTCGTCATTGGCTTCAACGCTTTCAGCAACGTTGGGCACCACGCCTGTCCAATCCTGGTTCCACATAACCAGGTGATCGTAATTGACGGTCCGGTAGAGCCAGCTGTCGGTGCGGCTGGACGCAGCGGTCCGCCAGGTTCCGCCATACTCACCGATTTCCTCGATCGCTGCGATAACCAGCGGATTGGCCGGCAAGCGCTCGGCGAGCGGCGGCAAATCGCCAGCGTCAACCAGCGCCTCCAACATAGGCGCTTGGTGCAAATGTCCGTCAGCCGTCGCAACGGCAGCAAAGCCACCTGCAAGAGCGATTGTCAGCGCGGCTGTAC
Source organism: Pseudomonadota bacterium (assembly GCA_039814945.1). Taxonomy (GTDB): domain Bacteria; phylum Pseudomonadota; class Alphaproteobacteria; order Rhizobiales; family MH13; genus MH13. The sequence goes on along the minus strand of JBCCAF010000002.1, from coordinate 319,233 downwards.
CAACCGTGCGGCGCAAATGATGCAAGGTCATTGATAGTCCTCCCGTGACGCGAGTTTTCTCGCTGTGCGGGGTAAAGCTATCGGGTAAGCTGGTTATGTCAACAGTTAAAATTATATTTCATCTAATGAAATTATGATGTAGCGTCAATCTCAACCTGCCGGCCTGCAGCCAAAAAGGATTGGCCCATCGCAGCCAACCCAATACCGCCCAGCGCAGCGGCGGTGATCAGTGCGACGGGAAGTGACGTCAGATCGGTGAGCAGCCCAACCAGCAAAGCGCCAAAGGCGCTGCCGCCCTTCAGGAAAAGGCCGTAATAGCCCATCACGCGACCGCGCATCTGATCCTCGACAGCAAACTGAAGCAGCGTTTGGGTGCCCGATGCGCGCACGATCATGCAGATACCGACGGCAAACAGGATGGCAAATCCGGCAGGTGTCCACCGCACGAGCGCCAGCGCGATCACCAGTGTCATCAGTAACACCATGAAAATCATAAGGAGCTGCGCCAAGCCTTCAATCCGGCTGCGAGACGCAAGCCAGAGGCCACCAAAAATGGCGCCAGCGCCTATGCATGCTGTGAGCAAACCAACCGTTTGCGCATCACCATTGAACAATACAACCGCGACAGCCGGCATCAAGGGAATGAGTGGACGGGCGCACACTGCAAACAGCAGATGCAACACCAACACAGCACGCATTGAGGCGTCTTGAATGATGTAGCGTGCACCATCAGCAAGGCTGTGTCGCAATGCGATTTGCCCAGCATCGGCGATGCGGTGATCATCCTGGCTGCTGCGTGGAACGTTTAAGCGAAGCAGCACGATGAGGAAAACCGCTTGCAGCGCCAGTGCCACGATGTATGCGGTCAGCACACCTTGCCAAGCTATCAAAGCGCCAGCGAATGCCGGACCGATGAAGGCCGCAAGATTGAACGTTATAGAGCCAACAGGAATGGCCACCGGTAGCCAGTGCTTGGGCACAAGGTTCCAGACAAAGGCTTTGTTGGCCGGGTTGCCCAGCGATTGCATGCTGCCGATGAAAGCAATCAGCGCTCCCAGAACCCAGATGGTCAGCAGATCAAGCGCAAGCAGCAACGTCAGCGAGGCAAAACCCAGCACGACAGCAATCTTACAAATGCGCATCAAATCCAGCGGCCACATGCGGTCGGTGAGCACACCGCCGATGAGCCCAAGAAGAATGGCCGGCGCGAGCCGTAGGAACGTGATCACGCCCAGCCACGTTGCCGATCCGGTCATGTCCCACACCAACCAGCCGGTCACCAGTTGTTCCATCCAGATGCCAATGGCAGCCAGTGTTCGTCCGCCGTAAAAGGCGCCGACATGAGGGAGAGTGAACAGGCCGAAGAGGTTGCCGAAACTTGGCTTAAGCTGTGGTCCGATCAGTGGATCGTCTTCAGCGTCTGGCATGCACGGCTCCTTGTCAGCCAGCCAAAAGCGAGTGGGCCGATGGCCCAGGCATCTATGCCGACTTCAGTGTGAATGATTGCGCACAAGGCTACGCCGTTGACAATAAATGTCAAAGAGCAAAAATAAATATCAACTAATGAAATTAATCGATTAGATTTTCGTCGGCAGGAATCGTCTCGTTTCGTGCCGCTCGCCATCCCATACGGCTGGACGCATCTCGGGCGGCATCGCCCAGTGCTTGCGATAAGGCGCTTTCGCGTCCCGCGAACTGTCCGGTTAAGGTCGATATCGAAAGTGCGGCGATCACCGTGCCTTCGCGATCTCGGACAGGGGCGGCAATGCACGTGATGCCGAGCTCGAATTCTTCTCGGTCATGGGCGATGCCCTCAGAGCGGACATCCGCCAATGCTGCCAGCACGGCGTCAGCGGTCGAGAGGCTATTGGGTGTTATCGTGCGCAGTGGTTCCGTGCTCAGCAGTTCACGCACGCGACCTTCCCAAAGCCAGGCCAGAAGAACCTTGCCTGATGCGCTCAAATGGGCAGGCACGCGGGTTCCAACGCGTGTGGCGGTGCGGATAGAGCGTTGGCTTTCGCCGCTGTCAACGTACACCGCATCAGCCTCTTCAAGAATTGCCAATGAAGCGGTCTGATCCGTTTCCTCGGTCAACCTCATGAGAATGGGACGGCAGACCTCTTGCAGGCGTGTATGCGACAGAAAACGAGTGCCAACCTCAAAGGCCTTTAGTCCGACGCGATAAAGCCCATCCTCGCCCTGAACAACAAAGTCATGGGCGCGCAGTGTGTCGAGTAAGCGCAAGGTCGTCGCTGGAGACAAATCAGCCCGCTCCGCGATATCGACAAGCGGTAAATTCGGGTCTTCAGCAATAATCTCAAGAATACGTAGGCCGCGATCAAGCGCCCGTGTCAGTGGCTTTGGTTGATCAGATTTGGGCACAGGCCCGCGTTTGCGTCCAGAGGTTGCCATTGCAATCAGGCCGCGTTGCGGCGAGCTCCTAAGGCTTGGGCGGCATCCACCAATGCTTCGGAAACCTTTACTTCGCCACCGGTGTAAAAAAAGTCGACGCCTTTGAGTATGCGCGTTTGTAGGCTTGCAGCGCGGGTTGCGGTGCCGCGCATCAGGTCCAGGAAGCCGTGAATGTCCCTGTCTCGTCGGGTTTCCTTTGATCCAAACCAGGCAAAGATCGGGCATCGCACGCGCGCCAATGCGGGCGGAATACTGCCATGTCCGTATAATTCTTTGAACATATGTGCTCGGTCCAGATACCAATCAGCGCTAACGGTCGAGTGCAGGCTGTCGCCACCAGTGCCCCAAGGCATCAAGTCGCGACCGCGCCCTTCTGCACGCATGGTGCGAGCAAGATCGAGGTCATCTTGGGACATTTTTGGGCGAAGCGATGAGGCAGATGAAGCCAGAATGAGCCCAGCGATCTCGCGACGTTCAGTTTGTGTCAGATAATGCAGTGACTTGGCGCCGCCAAAGCCATGACCACACAGCACGACGCGCCGAAACCCCTGTTCGCGCGCCTGAGCAAGCCAAGCGTCCAAATCATAAACACAATCTGTGAAGACTTCCCATGCAGAGCCGCCGATCACAGGATCTTCACCACCTCGGCTCCAACTGCCGAAGCCATGCCCTCTGGTATTCACGGTCAGAAATGGCACGCCAGCCTGTGCTGCTCGCCGTCCAATTCCTACATACTCCGGTTCAGCAAAACTTAGCTGGCGGGTATGGATCCAAACAACCAGCATATCTGTATCGGCGCCTTTTGCAGGCTGCATGAGCAGGCCCGAAAGCTTCACGCCATCCTCAGCAGTGGCAATCAACAGGCGCTCAGTTATCGCAGGTAGCAAGGCGCGGGCGCGAGGGGAGCGCGGCTGTGACATCAGGCCTCCATCGAATTTCCAACGCGGAAAAACCGAATTTTCATCTAATGGAATGCCATCCCAATAAACGGAAATGCAAGGCTTTTTTCACTTGCACCCCTAGGAACTGACCCTCATGCTCGATGACATCCCGCAAACAATGGTGTCAATCAAGTCTGATACCCTGGCTCCAGTTACAGGTTGGCCGGCTGTGGCAGGGAGCACGCTTTTCAACTTGATAGTCCTGACGTTGCGCATGTAATTTAAAAATTGAGGATGCGTCGACGTGAACACTGCCCAAGCCCCAGCTGAGTTTTGTCTGTTTTCAACCCCGCTTGGCGCCTGTGGTATCGCGTGGCGAGGCGATACGGTCATCGCAACGAGGCTTCCCGATGGTCAGCCAACCTCAACAAAGCGCAATCTCGCCAAGAGCACGGGAGGTGATGAAGGCAATCCTTCGGATACCATTCTGCGTGCTATCAAGGCGATAAAGTCGCTTCTTGAAGGCAAAGGGACAGACCTCGGTTTTGTCCACTGCGATATGAATGGCATCTCGCCTTTCTCAAAGCGTGTCTATGATACAACACGTGAGATTCCTGCCGGCGAAACATTGACCTACGGCGCAATCGCCGAACAACTCGGCGACAAGCAGCTTTCACAACAGGTTGGGCAGGCGCTCGGGAACAATCCATTTCCGATCATCGTACCGTGTCATCGTGTGCTTGGTGCGAACGGCAAACTCACGGGATTTTCGGCGACAGGTGGAACGGAAACGAAGCTTAAGATGCTGGAAATCGAGGGCGCTGTAATTGGCGAAACCGGCGGTTTGTTTGACAATTTACCCATGGCGTTAAAGCCGCGCTGAACGCCTCGAACTGCTCAAGCGCAGCCGATGCCGGGCCCGTCCGGGGATCCATTACCAGCGTTTTGCATCTAGTTAAACGAGCCGGGCATGAGCGTTTTGGGCAGCCAAAGCGCAATTTCCGGGAAGGCTGCGATCAGCAGCAATATCACCAGCATAGGCAGCAGGATGATCGCCACATCGCGGATGACCTGCACGACATTCAGCCCACCTATGGCGGCCGATATGAGCAAACAGAGCCCGTAAGGCGGGGTGACCAGCCCAAACGCCAATGCCACAATGCCGATAATGGCAAAGGAGATGGGATCGATGCCAGCCGCCTGCGCCACCGGCATCAACACCGTGCCCAAAATGATAATTGTGGGTATGGCATCGATGAACAACCCAAACATCAAGAACAATCCGGCGATGACCAGCGCGGTGCCGAACGGGCCGAACTCCAGAGCCGTCATGACGCCAACAATTAGGCGTGGGACATTGTAAAAGGAAAGCAACCAGCCAAAAGCAGACGCCGTGCCGATGGCAAAAAGCGAGATCGCGGCAAAGCGCGCCGTATCATAAAGGATATGGCCAAGATCGCGCACGCGCACCGTGCGATAAACGAACATGCCCAGAATGAGCGAGTAGCCAGCCGCGATGATGGCGCTTTCTGTGGGTGTAACGATGCCACCAACAATGCCGCCGATCACAAAAATGGGGGTAAGCAGGGCCAGAAACGCCCCCTTCCATGCCTGCCAAAACTGCGCAAACGTTGGCTTGCCGGAAACGGGGTAATTGCGCGCTTTGGCAAAGCCAAACACCGTGCCCATCAGCGACAGGCCGATCATGAGGCCAGGGATTGCACCGCCCAAAAAAAGCGCACCCACCGAAACCTGCATCACACCGCCCCACACAATCATCAGGATGGATGGTGGGATGATAACGCCCATGACGGACGAGCAGGCTGTGATGGCAACGGCAAATTTGGTGTCATAGCCCTCGCGCTGCATGGCGGGGATGAGGATTTTGCCGCAACCGGCCGCATCAGCGGTGGATGAGCCGGAGATGCCCGCAAAAAGCATGGAAACAGCAACGTTTACATGGCCCAGCCCGCCGGGCATCCAACCGGTCAGCACACGGGCAAGCTCGATCAACCGGTCCGTCACCTTGCCCGAATTCATCAGGTTAGCAGCCAACAAGAAGAACGGCACAGCCAGCAGAATGAACGAATTGTAGGACTGGAACATCCGATCGAGCACGATAAACGGCGTTAGCCGAAGCTCCAGAAGCACCACTGGAATGGTGGCCAAGCCCAGCGCGAACGCTACTGGAATGCGCAAAAAAACCAGCAAAAGGAACACGCCCACCAAAAGGGCGCACGCTAACCCTGTCCCTACAATCATGGCGCGGTCTTTCTGTTGGAGAGGTAGGTCTGCACGTCTTCCCATAACCGGTAGCCCACCAGAACGGTCCACACGGCACCTGCAATGGGCACAGAAATGTGTGTGATCATCAGGTTGGCGCGCATCATGACGGAGCGTTGGTTGCCACCAAACTGAGCATATTCGATGCCGTAAAAGGCAAAAAGCAGGGCGAAAAATAGGATCGCCACATGCACAAAGCCTGACTGGATGAGCCGGGCCAATGGCGATTTGGCATCGGCAAAGATGCGCACATCAAAATGGGTACCATCCCAGACCGCCACCATGGAGCCAATCATGACGATCCAGACGAAGATGAAGGTGGACAGCTCTTCGGTCCAAAGGAATGTGGGGATGAGGCCGGTGTAGCGTGAGATGACCTGCATCGCGACCGGCACAGCCAGGGCTGCCATCAGCACGCCCAGCAGAACGCGCAAGCCGTCGCAGAAGGTGTTAAGCGCCTTGCCGATCATGCTATCCACCCTGCCGTTGAAGCGCTCTTGCCGCGTCCTTGCGTATGCATAGAAAAAGGGCGACGCTTAAGAAATGCGCCGCCCAGTTTTGGGAGTTGGTTACATACCGCGGATGGCTTCAAGAAGCTCGGTTGCACCCAGTTCTTCGGCATAGGCATCTTGCACCGGTCCAACCAGTTCAAGCATCTGCTCGCGACCGTCAAAGTCATGCACGGTTATCTGGCCAGCGTCGATCATCTCTTGCAGCTTCTCGCCGTCTTGCCCGCTTTCCAACGCGCGACCAAAGCTGCCAGCCTCAGCACCCGCAGTCATGATGGCTTCCTGCAGATCAGCCGGCAGATCATCAAACGTGGCAGCCGACATCACGATCGGGCGCACGGTAATGGTGTGCTGGGTGAGCGAAATGTGCGGCGCCACTTCGTAGAACTTGAGATTCTGGATCGAGGCCGCTTCGTTTTCGAAGCCTGCGATGACGCCGGTTTGTATGGCATTATAGACTTCATTATAGGCGATGGCCGATGGCGCCGCGCCAACAGCGGAGAAAGTTTGCGCCTGGATAGGTGCACCCATGACCCGCATACGGTGGCCGGATAGCTCATCCATGTTGGTGATGGGGTCGGACGAGGCAAGGTTGCGCACGCCGCCGCCATGATAGCCAACGATGACGATGCCAGCAGCTTCGCGAAGCTCATCTTCCAGCGGCGCAAGCACGTTGGAGGAAAGCACCGCATCCCAGTGGTCCAGATCGCGGAACAGGAACGGCATATCCATCAGCGGAATGGATTCGGAGAACACCGCCATATTGGACGGCGCCAGAATGGTGTAGTCCACCGCAACGCCCTGGTTGAGGTAGGTAACATAATCGGACTCGACGCCCAGCTCGCCATTCAAACGCAGGTCAAAGGAAACCTCGCCGTCGTAGTTGGCAGCCACTCGCTCTTCAAACTCGCGCAGTGTTTTGGTGAAGGCATGCTCCTCATCGAACATGCTTGCACCACGCAATGTGATGTCATCTGCCAGCGCTGTTGTGCTGGCCAGAGCAATCACGGCACCCGCAAGAATGCTTTTTGCAGTGAAGTTAAACATTGTATCCTCCCATAGGATCAGGCCGGTTTTTAACGCACGTTTTGTCCCAACATGGCCCAATATTGGGGTGCGCATAAGGTGGCGGGTTGGCCCCGCCTAATTTTTTAGGAGAACGCGACGCCACCATTGGTGTCGATGCAAGCTCCGTTGATGAAGCCGGATTCGTCTGACGCCAAAAACGCCACCGTTTCTCCGATTTCTCGTGGGTCACCCTCCCGCTTCAACGGTGTTGCAGCAGCAACATTTTTGCGCGCAGCATCTGGCGTAAACGTGTCGTGGAAGCCTGTGCTGATCATGCCTGGGCACAGCGCGTTGACGCGGATCTCTGGCCCCAGCTCTTTGGCAAGGCCACGCGTCATGGTCATGATCGCGCCTTTGGCTGTGGCATAGGCAATTGCGCCCGGCCCGCCGCCGTCGCGCCCTGCAAGGCTGGAGAAATTGATGATGGTGCCACCCTTTCCCATGAGGGGCAGGCATGCCTTGGTCATCATGAAGGTGCTGGTGACATTGAGGTCCATCACGGCTTGCCAATGGTCCAAGTCCATCTCAGCCATGGTCTTGCGAGCAACCAAACCACCGGTGTTGTTGACCAAAACGTCCACCTGACCGCCCATTGCTTTAGCAGCGGCAACCAATGCCTCAACGCCTTCGCGCGTGGTTAGATCGCAGTGCACCGCTTGTGCTGTACCGCCTTTGCCTGTGATGTCCTTCACTACGCTGTCCGCACCGGCAGAACTCGCGTGATAGCTAATCACCACCTTTGCGCCACGTGCAGTCAGGGCAAGCGCGCAGGCGCGGCCGATATCACGGCCGCCACCGGTTACGATGGCTGTTTTTCCCTCTAGGGTCATTCGTCCTCCCGCGATGCGCTTAGGATTGCGTGCGCATCTTGTTTTGTTGCTAGGAGACTAGGATACTAGTTTTCTAGAAATCAATCCCACTATCGGGCGATCTTGCATTTAATTTCACAACACATTGAAACCAAGAGATATTTTTCGTATTCGTGTGCACTGCACACCTTGACTTGACGTATTGTAAGGCTAAAAAAGCACGAAAAATGCTTTGGGCGAGGTCTGGGGTGAGGGGCACTATTGTACGTTTTGCAGACGTAAAATACTGCAAAAGCCCTTGGCTTGCTCGCCTAATGCGTCTTATCTGGATGCGCAGCGATGCCGCTAACACGATGCCAAGACCAAAAGGTAACCGATGAACGCCCTTGATCAAATCAGCGACCGACAGACCAGTGCGGATGTGGTTTTTGGGCAGCTGTACGATGAGATCGTCGGCCTTAACCTGCTGCCGGGCGCGCGCATTTCCGAGGTAGAGGTGGCCAAGCGGTTCGACCTCTCCCGCCAGCCAATCCGTGAGGCGTTTGGTCGTCTTAGCCGCATGGGTCTTATAAAGGTCAGCCCGCAGCGCCCGACGGTGGTGCGCCATTTCTCGCTGGACGATATCCAAAACGCCCGTTTCATCCGTACAGCTATTGAAACCGATGTGGTGCGCAAGGCTTGTGAAGAGCGTGACACCTCCGTGGATGCGCTGCTGGACACGTGCATCGCCAATCAACAAACCGCTGTGGCTGACAACGATGCCGACAGCTTTCATGCACTGGACTATGAGTTCCACCGCCTGCTTTGCCGGTCAGCTAGGGCTGAATTTGCCTTTGAGCAGATCGCCGCCAGCAAGGGCCAGGTGGATCGCTTGTGCATGCTCGCGTTGACCAGCCAAAGCTCCATGGAAAAGCTGTTCAATGATCATGTCGCTGTTTTGGACGCTATCCGCACCGGCAACAGCCGCAAGGCCGACAAGGCGCTGCGCCGCCATTTGGACCGTCTGACGCCGACCATCGCTAGTGTCTACGAGAAGCACCGCGACTATTTCGAGTGATCGCTGCGGGCACATCGGATTGCGATTGACTGTGGGGGGCAGGGGGTTGCCTGCCCTTTAGGGGCAACCGTTGCCTTTGGTCATGTCCGTTTTGAAGAAGCGCCGCGCCAAAAAGCATATGAACAGATGGCAGCTAAGGGCCGTACGTGCAGCATAACCGCACTGCTGTGAGTTCAAAAGTTCCGAGCGGATCACCGTCGTTCAAGGAATGCAAAGAATAGGGCTCAAACAGGCTGGATCTAACGTTAGATCCACCAGCTTTTTTGCTCAATAGTGATACGACGAAAACTTCATTTTTACTGCGACCTTATCGAGCTCAAGCGATCATTGTTATGTCAAACTTAACCACCTAACGATTTAACGATTGAATTCACACTTTCCTGGCATTGAATTTACTCGTTTTAAGCTGTCGGTCGATTATCCCATGCGAAGAGAAATTGCCAAAGTAGGGATGGTGGCGATGATTACTCTTCACGGAAATCCACGTCGATTGTGGGTGCGTTACACCGTAGGTCTGGCGGTCTTGCTGGCAGCAATTGGGTCGATCCACGTGTTGCACATCAAGACGCTTGAGGCGGGCGCAAAGGACGCTGAAACAATCAATGTGAGCGGCCGACAACGCATGTTGAGCCAACGCATTGCCTACTCCATTGACTTGCTAAACAGCGATGCCGCCTCAACTGAGGTTTTGGCAACAGCAGAACGTGCTTTAACAACGTTTGAGCAATCCCATGATTGGTTGCTCGAGCATATCGGCGACAACCAAGAGCTTCGCGACATCTACAATCCAGATGAATCGAGTGGACTTGATGCCGACACACGCGCTTACGTCACTGCAGCCTCGGCTGCCATCGAAGGCATTTTGTTGGAGCAAGATGCAACGGCCCATCTTGAGGATCTTAGGTTCAAAGCCATGGGGCCGCTTCTGGTGGACCTCAACAACGCGGTTGAAGCATTTGAAACAGTTGCCGAAGATCGCACCGCAGAGCTGGAGTCCATGCAGCAACTCGCTTTGTTGGCCGCGATCCTCATCGTACTCATCGAAGCGTTGGTTATTTTCGGACCAGCACAAGTCGCCGTCAATCGATCACTGGGCGCGCTTGAGGCATCCAATAGAAAGATTTCAGAGGCAAATGATAAGCTGAACCATCAGCTGCACACCGACCTTTTGACCGGCGTCTTTAACCGTCATGGTTTTGATAAGGAAGTTACAAACCTGAAGGAGCGCACCGACTTTATTCACGAGACCGTGGCGGTGTTCGTTGTTGACCTTGATGACTTCAAAGGCGTGAATGACCGCCTTGGCCACGCTTCTGGCGATCTCATCCTAAAGCATGTCGGGCGCCAGTTTCTCCAACTGCAGGCAACTGCAAAGTCGACCACAGACTGCGTGTTTGGCGCTCGGTTGGGCGGGGACGAATTTATGGTCTGTGCGTCTATCGCCAATGAAAACGCCATGGAAGGCGCAAAGGCGATCGCCGACCTGATCAGCAACAGCATCGCTGAGCCTATCCGACTAAAAGACACCATGCATCAAACCAAGTGCAGCGTCGGCTATGCCTTTATCAGATCGGTTGAGGAAGACACTGATCGTGCACTGGTGGATGCCGACCTTGCCCTCTTGAAGGCGAAAGCATCTGGCAAATCGTGCTCAGCATGCTTTGAGCCTCATATCCGTCAGGCTTTTGAAGACAAATCCATCATCATCAACGACTTTGACGAAGCAATTGAGAACGAACAAATAGAAGCGTTCTTTCAGCCCCAGGTTTGCTTGAACACAGGACAACTTGTGGGATTTGAGGCTTTGGCCCGTTGGCAGCACCCAACGCTTGGATGCCTGATGCCTGGGCAGTTCTTGGAACCGCTCACCAAATCACGTCGAACCCACGACCTTGATATGGCTGTGCTGCGGTCAGGGTTGAAGCTGGCGAGAGAACTTCGCAAGGAAGGCTTCGGTGTCGCACCGGTCTCATTCAATGCATCTGCAGAAACACTTCGCGCGCCTGACTTTATTGAGGACCTTCAAAAGCTGATGCTCGAATTTGGAACGTCTTGCGACGACGTGAAATTCGAGGTGCTTGAGACTGTGTTGATTGAGGAAGAAGATGATCTTGCGTTGAAGACGCTTGCCCGCCTTCAGTCGATTGGTATTGGTGTGGAGCTTGATGATTTTGGCGGTGGCCATTCCTCACTGTCTCTCCTGGGTTTGTTTCCCTTCAACGGCGTGAAAGTGGATAGGTCGATTGTTAGCCGACTGGACGAGCCCAGGTTCGCTGCTATTGCCAAGTCGATCTCCACACTGGGTGAAGCGCTCGATATGTCATGGGTGGCTGAGGGAATCGAAAAGCATAGCGACTTTAGCAAGCTCAAGACGCTTGGTTTTGTTCGCGGTCAGGGCTTTGCAATTGCCAAGCCGATCTCGCCTGATGACATTACGGGCTGGCTTCAATCCTATGGCGCACGCCCCGAAGGAACGCGTGTCTCACCATTGCAAGTAGCGCAGCTCTGACCAACAAGGGCACTCTGCCTGCAGAGGCGTTTGGGCAAGGGTGGTTACAAACGAACGCCTGCTATCCGACCATCTCAAAAAGGATACAGCCCGACTTGGGTACGGCTCCATGAATGAAAGCCTCGCCGCAGCCCTTACGTGCACGGCGAGGCTCTACGTTGAAGCAAGTTTGCTTAGTTCATCTGGAGTTGCAGACGCAGCGTGTCGGCCAGCTCATTGATTGTCGCCTCAGCATCTGCGCCTTCAGTGACTTCTACCAAAGCTGCGGCAATGAGGTCCGTGACAGCCACACCTTCAGCACCAGGGTAGGCGTACCAAGGGCCTGCATAGTTGGCGACTTGGGTATGCGCGACACGGGCGTTTTCATCGGCCGCGTAATATGCGCCCAGATAGGCTTCATCATCGATGACAATGGCATTGGCCGGTGCATAGCCGGTGTTCTCAACGATGATTTTTTGGCCTTCCGGGCCAGTGACAAAAGCAATGTACTCCCAGGCTGCCGCTTGCTTCTCAGCATCGTCTGTCAGCATCACAATGCCGGAACCGCCTGTTGGAAAGTAAACGCTAGAGGTGTCTTCTGTGGCGATCGGCAGGGCACGGATCGTCACTTCAAAATTCTCCCCTGCGCCCGCTTCGAAGCGCTTCTGCAAGGATGAACTTTCGAACATAATGCCCAAATTGCCAGCGGGGAAAGCTTGGCGGGCATCATCTTGCCCGTAAGACTGCATGCCCGCTTCATTGGCGAAGCGCTGATACAAGTCGGCGGCGTCGATACCAGGCTGTTGGTCAAACGTGATGTCGCTTTCATCTTCAGCCATCGGACGACCGCCATGGGACCCGAGCAACGACTGGTAGCGCCAGTCGTGACGGTGGATCCACACGCCATCAATCGTGTCGCCAAGTGCATCAATCTGTGCAGCCAGCTCGATCACGCCGTCGAAGGTTGTTGGAAAATCATCCATCGAACCACCGGCCTGCTCGACCAAGTCTGGGTTCACATACATGACGAGGGTTGAAGCGGACGTAGCAAGAGCATGTTGCTGACCAGCGTAGTGGCCAAGCGAAAGCAGCGCAGGCGTGTAGCCCATAGCGTCTGCATCATTGCCGACATAGCCATCAAGTGGCTGGGTAAGACCACGATCTTCCAGGATACGCCAGCGGTTGAGGCCAACATAGGCGACATCTGGCGCAGTGCCGGCAACAGCTTCGCGCAACAGACGCTGGACGCCGTCGGCATACCCTTCAGCTGCACCATCGATGGTTATGGTGATATCTGGGTTGGCTTCCATGAACGCGTCTGCAAGCGCGTCTTGGGTTTCAGCCCAGATGGTTGGAATGGCGTAATGGACACGGATTTCCGTGGCGTTTGCAATTGCAGTGCTGGCGAGGAACGCAAGCGCTGCGGATGCGATCAGAGTTTTCATTGGTTGGCTCCGTAAGCGGTGGTTGAAGATTGAAAAGTGGTGTCTGTTATGACGGCCAGGTTTGCCCCAGCTCTGCTGTTGTCGGTGGCATCACCCCTTCATCCCGCCAGTGGCGAGGCCTTGGGTGAATTGGCGTTGTGCTAAAAGAAAGCCGATCACCAGCGGCGCTGTGATAATGACGGCACCAGCCATAAGCGGGCCGACATCATCTCCGGATTCCTCATCGCGAAAATACAAAATACCGCGCGGTGGCGTTGCCAACGCGGGATCCGTCGTTGCGATCAATGGCCAGAACAGATCATTCCAGTGCGCGGTAACGGAAAAAACGGCAAAGGCGGTCGCTGCTGGCCAGGCAAGCGGGAAGGCGATGCGCCAAACAATGGCCATCTCGCTCAAGCCATCCACGCGCGCAGCATCGAACACATCTTTGGGCAGTTGCGCGATAAACTGGCGGAACAGAAAGATGCCAAAGGCCGTCGGGATGAAAGGCAGGATGAGCGCCAGGTAGGAATTAAGAATGCCAAGCTGCGCAAACCCAAGAAAGATCGGGATAGCCGTGACGTGAAAGGGCACCAGAAGTGCTGCCAGAACCAAGCCAAAGATCAGCGTGCGAGCGCGGAAATGACGTTGGGCCAGCGCGTAGGCGCATGGCACGGCAAAGAGCACCTGGAAAACCAGGATACCAAGCACCACCACCAACCCGTTCCATAGATAGAGCGGCACATCCGACTGGGTGAAAGCGATGATGTAGTTTTCCCACGCGATACGCGTTGGAAGCAGCGTCAGCTCGGTGGAGAAAATCTCGTCACGCGGCTTAAGCGACAGCGACACCATCCAAACGAAGGGTAGCAGAATGAAGGCGGCGCCTATCAGCAACAGCGCCAATGACACCGAACGTGCTAGAAGAGTGCGGATCATCTGTAATGAACCCGCTTCTCGACAAGACGGAACTGCGCCAAGGTGAGCACCAACAGCGTGGCGAAGAAAACCATAGTGATCGCGCTGGCATAGCCTGCTTTAAAATACACGAACCCCTCGCGATAAAGCGCGTAGACCAGGGTGTCGGACGCAAAGGCCGGGCCGCCACGGGTGAGCGTGGCCACGGTTTCAAAGACGCGAAACGCACCGCTTGCTGTGATCACCAGAACAAACAGTGTTGTTGGTCCAAGCATGGGCCAGGTGACAGTCCAAAAGCGCGACCAACCACCCCCGGCGCCATCCACTTCAGCGGCGTCATAAAGCTCGCTGGGAATGGCCGCCAAGCCGGCCACAAACAGCACCATATTGTAGCCGATGGTCTGCCATATGCCGATAACAGCGAGTGTGTAGAGCACAAGCCCGCGGTCGCTCAGCCAGTTCTGCGGTTCGCCGCCCAGGCCACTGAGTACAACGTTGACCAGCCCTAGGGATGGGTGCAGCAGCATCTGCCAGGCCACGGACATGGCCACAAGCGTTGCGGCAACCGGGAGGAAGTAAACAGCGCGCAAGAGCTTCGAAAGCCCCGGTGCCCAGCGGGTCATCGCGTAGAGGCCTATAGCGACCAGCAGACCTAAGCCAACGCTTACCGGGATCACGATAGCAACATAGATCAGCGTGTTGGTGATCGCACGACGGCCAAGGGCCGAGCCAAACAGTTGTATGTAGTTATCCAGGCCTATCCAATTGAATGCCGGAGCGCCGAACTGGTAATCGGTGAAAGAAAGAACCGCGACCACCGCCACCGGTAAGAAGATGAACAGGATCATCGCCACCGTAGCAGGGCCAGCAAGCCACAGGTTCGTCATCCGCTCGCGCATCACCACACTCAACATGACGCAGCCTGAGCCAAAATGGTCTGGTGGACACTGTTTTTGGTGTCGCGGTTGATATCCTGACCATCAACAGCGCCAGCATCTTCTCTCAAGCCAGTGTCTGGATGAAACAGGTGCAGGTTTGCACCATCGGCTGCCAGCGAAACACGCTCGCCTATCGTTGGGGGAGCATAGCTGCTTGGTGCAATGGCGCGCAGATCACCAACGTCTTCATCTTTCAGGGTCAGGATGATCTCTGATCCATGATATTCCGCATTCACCAGCCGTGCAGACAGCGCTCCTTCAGCGCTGGGGTAGAGGTGCTCAGGTCGCACACCAATCTCCATCGTGACCCCCGCCGGATGCAGATTCGCGGCTGCTACCCCTGGAGGCAGAAAATTCATCTCATGATTGCCGATAAAGGCCGCGACCTGCCGTGATACCGGGCGCTGGTAAAGAGCACGCGGTGATCCAGCCTGTGCAACTCGGCCCTGATCCATCACCAATATCTGGTCAGCCATCGCCATCGCTTCGGACTGATCGTGCGTCACATACACAAAGGCGCGGCCGGTGGTGCGATGCAGTCGCGTGATCTCTTCGCGCATACGAACACGTAAGCGTGCATCAAGATTGGAAAGTGGCTCGTCCAACAAGAACAGCGCCGGATCACGCACCAGGGCACGTCCCAGTGCCACCCGCTGTTTTTGCCCGCCAGAAAGCTGGCTGGGTTTGCGATCAAGAAGCGCCGTTACATCCAGCGCGTCGGCGGCATGGGCGACTTTTTTAGCGATATCTTTGCGTACTGATGCGCTGTTTGGAGCGGCCTTACCAATAACCGGAAAGCGGGCAAAAGGCGTGAGCATCCGCATCGTCAGTGGCAACGCGATGTTTTGCGCTACCGTCAGATGCGGATAGAGAGCGTAGGATTGAAAGACCATGGCAACATTGCGCTCGTGCGGCCTCGTCTCACCGACATTTTGGCCGCCAAGAAACACCTGACCTTCATTGGGTTGATCAAGTCCTGCCATGATCCGCAAGGCGGTGGATTTACCACATCCAGACGGACCCAGAAGCGCGGTAAAACTGCCTTCGGACACGCTGATATCGATGCTGTCCAACACCGCAGCTTGGCCGAAGTGCCGCGTAACAGCGCGCAGTTCCAAAAGGGGAGACGACATGAGACAACCGTTTTGTAAGATATCTTACGCTACAATCACGGTGTGTAAGTAATATGACGGCTTAAGGTGTTGATGCCGCACGAAAGAGCGCCAGCGCGGTAAGCTTCATCGCATCGTCGGCATCTGTTGCTGCCATCACGCCCTCGATGCCATAGGCATCATCAAGGACGATCACGGCTTTGGAGAAATGTAGGCCGTACGCGATTTCAGAAAGGGTTCCGTAGGAGCCGCCAATAGCGATCAAAACCTGGCATGATTTGGCGATGATCATGTTACGTGCTTCGCTTAATCCGGTGGCCAGAGGCAACTGTATGTAGGCGTTCGCCTCGCGCCATGAGTGGCCTGGTAGCAAACCAATGGTAAGGCCACCGGCCTCTGCCGCACCTTTGGCCGATGCTTCCATAACACCTGATTTCCCTCCACATACCAGCGGCAAGCCTGCTTCTGCGATCAACTGACCGATACGCTGTGCCAACGCATTTTGCGATGGTGTTGCGTCTCGTGGGCCGATCACCCCTACTGGAAGGTGGTAGAGCGGACCGGCATCGGCCACACGGCGCAAAGCGTCACGCGGCTCAATAGGTTCAGCATCTTCAGGAGCAACGGCTTCGCTCCAGGCCCAACACCTTGAATCCAAGCAGCCAAACGCACTGTAAACCGCATCTTTCCAATAAAGCTGATCATCCCCGCTTGTAAGTCGCGTCATGATTATTGCCTTTTATACTCCAAAACATGTGCTTCTCTTGCACAGAGAGCTATGTTAGAAATCTTACATGTCAGCTGTGTGATGATTATGAAAACATCCAACTCATTGTCTGCCCTCACCACCCGGCAAGGGCAAATTTTGCAAATCACAGAGCGTAAGGGTTTTGTGACAATCGACGGATTGGCCGACGAGTTCAGCGTGTCGGCGCAGACTGTTCGGCGAGATATCATTGCGCTTTCCAAAGCGGGGCATTTGCAGCGCTTCCATGGCGGTGCGGGACCCGTCAATGGGGAAGAAGCGTTGCGACTGGACCATGGTCGCAAACAACAGGTGGGCGTGGAAGATAAGCGTAAGGTTGCTGCCCAGGCAGCTGCGACCATCCCAGAAGGTGCAAGCCTCTATCTGGATGTTGGTACCACGTTGGAGATGACGGCTCAGGCGCTAAAGAACCACGCAGGGCTGACAGTGTTTACCAACAGCATGCGCGCAGCCCTGTCCTTTGAACGCGCTGACGTTACCGTGCATGTGCTTGGTGGCCGCAGGGCTGGCCAAGACGGATCGCTTGTTGGCGAAAACATCGTGACAACCTTGCTTGATCTGCGCATTGATTATGCGTTGCTCAGCTGCTCGGCGGTTGAGGAGTCCGGACGTGTTATGGATTTCGACCTCGGCAAGATAGCGGTAAAAAAAGCAGCCATGCGGGCAGCCGATACCAGTTGCCTTCTGCTCACACCCTCCAAGTTCCATAGAAGTGCTCTAGCCGCCATCGCGCGCATCGATGCCTTTGACCACGTTTTTGATGGTCAATAGGCATCACGCACGCGCCAGTTTCAGGCGACGCATCAACCAGTGATTCTGTTGCTATGACCAACCACTCATATCCACGATTTCGTGAGCCCCAGCGCTTCGCAAAAATTAGGCTATTGACCTAATTAGGTCGACGACCTATTCATCATGCCGAACGTTTTCAGCACGATGGAATTCAAAGATGGTCGCAACTGACCAGAGAAGCCCCAAAGGCGATGCTCGACGAGAACGGATCTTGGCAGAAGCGCGCCGAATGCTTCTTGATGAGGGATACCCGCGCCTGACGCTTCGTCAGATCGCGACGCAACTGCGCATCTCTGTCGGCAATCTGCAGTACTACTTTTCAACCAAAGATGATTTGGTCGAGGCAGTGTTGACACGCGAAATCGACGCCTCCCTTGAAATCCTACACAGGACAGCCTGGGACGCTGATGATCCGGTTGCTTCAACAAAGACGGCCGTTCGCGCACTGCTGCACCACCATGCCACTGATTCCGGGCGCTTTTACGCAATTGCGGAATCTCTTGCGCTGTATGATCCGCGCTACGCCAATCTGAAAGCGCGTGGTTATGCCAACGTGCTTGGTGATATCGAGCAGCTTGTCGCAGAAATGGTACCCCGTTTGAACGGTGATCAGCGCCGACGACTGGCGCGTGTTTTGGTCACATTGATTGATGGTGCTTCCCTTCAGGTCCAGTTCGGGCATGTGGGCGCACCAACTGATGCTGTTGATGCTTTGGCAGATGATGTCGCGACCGCCATCTCACACCTCATCGAGACATGGGACTAAGACATGCACTGGATACACCTGGGCATTGCCATTGTTGCCGAAGTTGCCGGAAGCTCTGCCCTTAAGGCATCAAACGGCTTTACGCGCATCGGCCCAACAATTCTGGCAATCGCAGCGTTTGTGGTCGCACTCTTTTTTCTGTCCCTGACGCTCCGTGCACTGCCCCTTGGCACGGCGCTCATTGCGGCGCTTGGAGTGTTTGCTTTTCAGCAAAATCTCGACCTGGCAGCAGGTTTCGGCATCGCGCTGATTGTTGCTGGTGTCGTGGTCATCAACACACTGTCCAACACGACAACCCACTGAAAATCACCCATGGAGACCAACATGCTGACGTGTTCATTTTGCGGAAAGACTGCCGATGAAACCGGAGCACTCCTTGCCGGTCCCGAGGTCAACATCTGCGACAATTGCATCGCTGTCGGCGCGCGCACAATTGAAACGCGCGATGCTTTGGAGAAGCCCATTCCAACGGCCGCCGAGCTCTGTTCAACAGAAGATGAAACTCTTCTCAGTCAGACGGCCGCCACATCGGCGTTGGTGGATCGCTCGCGTGACAAATTGCAGCTTGAGATCGGCGAACTGCGCCGTCGCGGAATTGGATGGCACGTTATCGCGATCTCATTGGGCATATCACATCAAGCCGCTGAAGAGCGCTTTAGCTGATGAAACAGAGAAAAGCTGAGCTGTCGCAGGAATTCCAGGCCCATGACTGGCCCAGCTTGCGTGAAGATGCGTTAAACCATCTAACGCGTCTGACGGTCGAGATCGATGACCGCAGTGTTGGGTCGCCAGGAAACCAGAAGGCGGCCGACTATGTGCGCGAGGTAATGAGCGGCCACGGCTGGACAACCGAACAACAGAAGTTCGACGCCCTGGATTGGGAGGACGGAGCGGCCCAACTGGTGGCAGATGACGGAAACTCGTTTGACGTCTTTGCAGGCCCCTATTCACAGGGATGTAATGTGCACGCGCCACTGGTCCCCATTGCAAACTTAGCCGAACTGGAGCGCGCGCAACTCAGTGGCACCCACATTTTGCTTCATGGCGGGATTACACAAACACCGTTGATGCCAAAGAACTTCCCATTCTACACAGACGAAGCGCAGCAAAAAATCATCGCGGCTTTGGAGCGTTCAGGCGCAGAAACAGTTCTGTGTGCAACCGATACGCCTCCGATGATCGAAGACGGCGATTTCACTGTGCCATCTGTATTTATGAGCGCAGCTGAGGGTGCGCGTTTGACAAGCTTTGCCGGTCAGCAATTGCATTTGACATCCCACTGCCGACGCATCCCATCCAGCGCTGCAAACATTGTTGGGTTGATGAACGATCGCACAAAGAAGCGTCTTGTTGTCACGGCGCACCTGGACGCCAAAAAGGGCGTGCCAGGCGCGCTGGACAATGGAACTGGGGTCACAACGCTGTTGCTTTTGGCAAAATTGTTGGACGACTACGACGGACCCTATTGCATCGAATTGGTAGCCCTAAATGGGGAAGACCATTACGCCGTGCCAGGACAAGTCGCCTACTTAGCTGCAAATCCCGACCTTGCGGACAACGTTGTTCTGAACATCAACATTGATGGAGTCGGCTATATCGAGGGCGATACAGCCTATTCTTTTTTCGAGCTTTCAGACGACTTAGAGCATATCGCTGAGACAGAGCTGCTGGCACGGCCTGGATTATGTGAGGGGATCCAATGGCCCCAGGGGGACCACTCTATGTTTGTTCAATCGGGTTGCCCGGCCATCGCTGTGTCGTCAAATTGGCTATTGGAAAATATGGCAACGCAAGCCGTGACCCATTCCCAGCTCGACCAAATGACTTTGGTTGATCCAGACAAGCTCGTTAGAAACGTGTTGGCCTTAACAAGCTTCATAGAAACTGTGGGCCAATTTTGCCATCAACCCACAGTCTCATAAACGTCAGATTTCACGGTTTGCGGTTAAGCTGCGGCTTGTCGCTTCCAAAGTGGAAAAGGGTCAGGCAGATTCAACAAAGCATCGACATCTTGAGCCTGATCTTCCGGTAGCAAGCACGCATCGAGCCGCTCTTTGAGCGCTGGCCAATCAATGCCTGCGCCGATGAAAACAATCTCTTGCCGCCGGTCGCCCCAAGGCTCCTGCCACCGTTCTGCGAGGTAAGCGCGCGCAGCATCGTTGTCAGGCCAGCGCTCCTTTGGCACCGCCGCCCACCATGTACCCAGCGGCTTGACGGACGACAGTGAACCGGCCAGCGAAAATTCCGCCACCCAGTCCGGTTGCGTAGCAAACCAGAAATGACCCTTCGCGCGGATTACCCCAGGCAACGGGCTATTGAGCAACGCGTGAATGGCCTGAGGTGCGAAAGGCTCACGGGCGCGGTAGACGTAACTAGCCACGCCGTACTCTTCGGTTTCGGGCACGTGGTCTGCAAAGCCGTAAAGCTCCTTGGCCCACATGGGATGCTCGTGCGCCTTGTCGATGTCGAACAGGCCTGTGTTGAGGATAGCATCCGCTGGAACATCAGACTGGTTGGTCTCGATGATCCGTGCATCGGCATTGAGGCTGCGGATGATCTTGCGCGCCGCGTCGGTGCGCTCTGGTCCAGCATCGTCCACCTTGTTGAGCACCACCACATCAGCAAATTCGATCTGATCGGTGAGCAGGTGCACCAGCGTACGCTCGTCCTCCTCGCCCAGGGTTTCCCCACGATCGCTGAGAAAATCATGGCTGGAATAGTCGTTCAGAAGATTAACCGCATCGACCACGGTCACCATCGTGTCGAGCCGCGACACATCGGACAGGCTCTCGCCCTCCTCATCACGAAAATCAAAGGTGGTGGCCACCGGGAGAGGTTCTGAGATGCCGGTGGATTCAATCAGCAGATAATCAAAGCGCCCATCTTCCGCCAAACGACGCACCTCTGCCAACAAGTCATCACGCAGCGTGCAGCAGATGCAGCCGTTCGACATCTCAACCAGTGTCTCATCGGTGCGCGACAACTCCGTGTCCGCGCGCACCAGATCGGCATCGATGTTCACTTCCGACATATCGTTGACGATCACCGCGACGCGGCGCCCGTCGCGGTTGTTCAGCACGCGGTTGAGCAGCGTCGTTTTCCCGGCGCCGAGAAAGCCGGAAAGAACCGTGACCGGCAGCTTGCCTGCTGGGAGTGTGGCTGAGGGGTTGTCTACGATGCTCATGGATTAAACACACTCAGCTAGTGTGGTCGCCAGGTTGCGAATAAGCTGCGGATAAAGCGCTGGGCCTGGTTCCAGTGTTGAGCCGAGCGGATCAATCACGCCGGTCGAGGCATCTGTGCCATCGAGAACCGTTTCAACAAGGCCGGGATTGAACTGCGGCTCAGCCAAAACGCAATCGACGCCCTCATCGCGCACACGCGCTTGAATTTCGGCAATACGTGCCGGGCTCGGATCGGCTGCATCGCCCAGCGAAATCGCACCAGAGGCTGGGAAGTCGAAATCAACTTCAAAATACTGGTACGCGTCATGGAAGACGATGAAGCTGGTTCCGCGCGCGGGCTCAAGGATCGCGTTGACCTCTGCCATCAACGCTTCCAATTCTGCACTGCCTGCTGCCGCGTTGGCGAAATAGGTCCCTGCATTGTCGGGGTCGGCGGCAGAAAGCTGTGCAGCAATGACGTTCAGCCAGGTCGCGGCATTGGTTGGTGAAAGCCAAGCGTGGGGGTCGTGCTCACCATGGTCATGTCCGCTGTGGTCATCATGGCCTTCATGCTCATCGTGTCCGTGATCATCGTCGTGCGCGTGGTCTTCATGCTCATCGTGTCCGTGATCATCGTCGTGCGCGTGGTCTTCATGCTCATCGTGTCCATGATCATCGTCGTGCGCGTGGTCTTCATGCTCGTCATGCCCATGATCATCTTCATGTGCGTGCTCGTCATGGCCATGCCCATGGTCGTCGTGGCCATGCTCTTCGTCGCTATGGCCGTGATCATCATGGTCATCGTGATCGTCATGCGAGTGCGCTTCAAAAAGTGCGTTCTCGCGGAAATCAAGCAGCGTCGTGTTGTCCGCTTCGAGCAATGCGGTGACCGAGGCGTCAGTTGACAGCGTGTCCAAGGCATTTTCTAACCATGGTGCTAAATCCTCGCCCATCCAGAACACCAAATCGGCATCCTGCAAGGCCGCAGCCTCAGACGGGCGCATGGAGTATTCATGTGGCGATGCACCGGGCTGCACAATCAGGTTTGGGGTGCCAACGCCGTCCATGACACGGGCGACAAGCGAGTGTACCGGCGCAATATCAACGGCAACGCTGGGCGCATCAGCCAAGGCCGTTCCGGCCATGAGAGTTGCGGTGGCTGAGAGCAAAACGAGCTTTGTGGACGACCGGACCTTGGTAGACATGGGAACCTCTATGTGATTTTATAACATTTAATGATTTCCTATATGATATGAAATAACATGACAAGACAGTCAGACAGCATGTCCCAAAGTGAAGCGACCTCGGTTGGATTTGACCAGCACGACCATTCGGCATGTGTGACCGACGCGATTGCTTCGGTGGAGGCAAAATGTTGCGCTAAAGGGCTTCGCCTGACGCCCGTTCGCCGGAAGGCTTTGGAAGTGCTGTTGCAAGAACACCGGGCCTTGGGTGCTTACGCGGTCCTCGATTTGCTGCGCGAGGCAGGCTTTGGGTCGCAGCCGCCAGTTGCCTATCGGGCACTGGACTTTCTTACCAAGCATGGTTTTGCCCACAGAATTGAGCGATTGAATGCCTTTGTTGCCTGCGCGCATCCTGACGAGAACCATTCCCCTGCTTTCATGATCTGCCGACTTTGCGACGCGGTGGCCGAGGCACAGCTACCGCTTGCTGAGGGCTCGCTTGGGGCTGCGGCACAGGCCTCTGGTTTTGAGATAGAACGCTTGGTTGTCGAGGCCGAAGGTGTTTGCCCAGCTTGCGCGGAGCAGGCCAATTCATGAGTCTTATAACTGTTGACAATCTTAGCGTGCGCTATGGCGCGAACACGGTTCTACGCCACGTGTCGCTCGGCGTTGATCGCGGGGAAATTGTTACAATTGTTGGTCCGAATGGATCGGGCAAAACCAGCCTCTTTCGCGCAATTATCGGCGCTTTGCAGCCTGCTGAGGGTGAGATTGTTCGCCAGCCGGGTCTCAAAGTTGGCTATGTGCCGCAACGCCTTCATATCGATCCTACACTGCCGATTACTGTTGAGCGATTTTTGCGCCTCACAGAGCGTGTTTCACCGCTCGCCTGCGCACAGGCGCTAAATGCCGCTGGCGTGCCGGACCTGTTGAAACGGCAAATGTCCCAACTCTCAGGCGGACAATCCCAGCGCGTTTTGCTTGCCCGGGCACTGATCAATAGCCCGGATATTTTGCTGTTGGATGAGGCAACACAAGGCCTTGATCAAGCTGGGTCAGCCTCGTTCTATCGCCAGATAGAAGCTGTGCGTAACGAAACCGGCTGCGCCGTTTTGATGATCAGCCATGAGTTGCATGTTGTGATGAGCGCGTCAGACCGGGTTATCTGCCTCAACGGTCATGTTTGCTGCGAAGGCACACCGGCTCTGGTCGCATCCGCGCCGGAATATCGCGCACTGTTTGGCACCGGCACGGGTGGAGCCTTGGCGCTTTATCGCCATGATCGCGAGGCTGCCGAGTAATGCTCGATGATTTTATGACCCGGGCCAGCCTGGCAGGCGTCGGCGTGGCCGTTGCCGCTGCACCCCTTGGCTGTTTCGTCGTTTGGCGCCGCATGGCCTATTTTGGCGACGCGACAGCACACGCCGCCATCCTTGGCGTTGCGCTATCGCTGGCCCTGGAGATGTCCATCTTCCCTGGTGTCATGATGGTGGCCCTGGTGATGGCCGTCACGGTCACGCTGCTTGCCGGGCGAGGCTATGCGATGGACACGCTGTTGGGTGTTCTGGCGCATTCTGCTCTGGCCTTTGGGTTGGTCGCTGTGTCGTTCCTCTCGGGCATCCGTATCGATCTGATGGCGTATCTGTTTGGCGATATTCTTGCGGTTTCGCGCACTGACCTGTTGGTCATTTGGGGCGGCGCGGCACTGGTTGTGGCGCTGATTGCCTGGCGCTGGTCTGCGCTTCTCACCGCAACGCTGAACGAAGAACTCGCCTATGCCAGCGGGCTCAACCCAAAGCGCGAGCAATTGGTGTTGACCGTATCACTTGCGATCACGGTGGCCGTCGCCATCAAAGTGGTGGGCGTTTTGTTGATTGCCGCCATGCTGATTATTCCCGCCGCCGCTGCGCGAGGCCTTGCCCGAACACCTGAAGCAATGGCCGCCATCGCTGCTGTCATCGGAGCGGTATCCGCGGTTGCGGGCCTGCGCGCTGCGTACATTTTCGATACGCCAGCCGGGCCATCCATTGTTTGCGTCGCAGCTGCGCTGTTCGCTGCGTTCAATGCCGTCGGTTGGCGAAGCCAGAGCGCTTAAGCTTCAACAAGAGAATGGCGACGTCCTGGTTCAAACTGTTTTTCTGGATCGCTATCTCGCGAATGCTATGAACCGGGCCTAGCTCTGTTTGACCATTCCACCGTCTAACATCCCACGGACCAGGCCGCCGGTGCGGATGATCTTCAATCAGATCGGTCAGTGGCTTACCGAACATCTGGACGAAGAGAAGGGCAAGCCGCAGATGCCTGGAATTCACTTCTGTGGCGTGAACCGCTTCTTCATAAGTTAAGAGGCTATGCAAGCAGGGCGGATCGACCGAGTGCTTAACAGGACTAGCACCTTGCTTGGCCCACATTCTTCCGTAAGTGATGAAGGCAGATTTATCCAGGGCCGTGATCCGTGTCGTTCTCAGGTCCCGTTTCAGTGACTCTAAGTAGAACGCGTTGAGTGGCGGATCTGTTTGCCGACTTCGAGAAGGTCCGCAATGTGCACATCAACGAGGTCACCAACAGTGCGCGCCTTCCCAGCTTTGCGAGACGTCGGTTCGCCGCCTAAATCGATGAGCCGCTCGGTTTCGCTCACCCACTCCGCGGCGAGCGTTTTCAATCGAAAAGTTGACGACGCATACTTACCCTTGCGTCTGACCTGGGCGCGCCATGTGCCCTGCTTGGTGCGAACGATTGTAGCCATTACCGTGCACTCCTTTCGATCCGTGCAATTTCCGTGCACTAAGAGATCAAACAGGGTACAAAACCGTGCAATTCAGTCCAGTCTAGTGCACGCTGTTCCTGAAATGATCTCATTGAAGAGTAACGTAAATTGTTGAAAAGTAAAGGAAAAAACCTCTCCATTGCCCCGATGATGGATTGGATCGAAAACCCCCACAATTCAGAGATATGAGGGACATGGTGTGCAAAGTCCGCGCGCTGATATATGAAGGCCAATCCAAGAAGCAGATCTAATCTCTGACCTGACTTGCTGGCTAATGAGGTCAAAGAGTAGATCTGTTGCAACGCGGATTTCTTGCTTAGACAAGTCGCAGCCGTTCTATGCACTTTTGAACTGAGAGGTCGGCAAGCTAGGCCGTGAACGGCCAAGTTCGCTCTTGCGCGTTGCATTCGTTCGCACTTCGGCTAAACAAAGTGTTCAAATATGAATTCCAGGTGATGGCGATGTCTATGCCCAAAATCAAACCTCTTGAGACCGCTGAAGATATCCAGAAACCCGATTATGCGGTTCCGCCTGTCCAGCGGGCTTTCACGTTGCTTCGCCACATCGCTGATGGCAACCGGTGCCGGAACCCAAGCCAGACCGCCAAATCCATTGGCATCAATCGCACAACGCTCATCCGCTTGCTGGCCACGCTGGAAGCTGAGCGCATAATCGAGCCAATTCCTGATGATGGCGGTTATCGATTGGGTACCGGCTTGATTACACTGGCATCTGAAGCCCTTAATGAGCGCAGCATTATTCAAGTGTCGCGGCCAATCTTAAGACGCTTGGTCAACGACCTGCATTTGTCCGCCCACCTTGGGGTACGCGAAGAGCGTGAGATTGTGTATCTGGCACGCGAAACGCCGGTCTCTCATCTGGCCAGCACCGTGCGAGAGGGCACGCGGCTGCCCGCCCATGCCACAACCATCGGACGTATCTTGCTGGCAGAGCTACCGGTCGCTTCCTTGCGCGATCTCTATCGCGATCATCCGTTGGAGGCTTTTACCAATAAGACACGCACCACCTTGGCTGACCTTGAAAACCAACTTGCGGGCGATAAAGCGAGCGGCATGTCGTGGAGCGTGGCAAACTTCGAGCCAGAAATAGGCTCCGCCGCAGCGGTGGTGCATGACCACCAAGGGTCTGCATGCGCGGCGATCAATGTGACCGGGCCGGCGAGCATATTTGATAGGAAAGAGCTAAAAGTAGAGCGGATAGAGACTGCGCTTAAAGCCGCGGCGCGCGACATCTCCGAGGCGCTTGGCTATCGCGGTTGGTCTGGCGATCAGCTGTAGCTGTAGCCAAATGTCATGGAAAATTGGTTTGCGCCCAAGAGCCTGTTTCCATGCATGGCATTGCGCAACCATAGCCGTCCGTGCACCTGCGTATCTGACAGATCCGCAGCGTCCGATAGACGTACATCTTGACACCAAAGCCCGCCAAGCCACTCACAACCAGCGCACGAAAAACGTCCACGTGCCTGTACCGCTTGAAGGGAGAAGTTGCCGTAACTCACCACGCTGGAAAAGTCGGCGTCTTGATGAAAATGTGCGCCGTCAAAGCGTGCTATGCCGCGAAAGTCAGCGCTGGCAAAACGAACTGCACCCTCAAACACACATGCTTCAAAGCGTGCATCATTGGTGAACGTCGCCCCGGTAAAATCCACCGGCCCTTGGAAGCGCACACCGCCAAACCAACTCAAGCCTTCAAAGACTGTGCCACGGGCCACAAACCCATGGGGGAACCGTGCGCCTGAAAGGTCAAACCCTGCAATGCGTTTGCCTGAGAGATCGACTGGCCCCTCACACACTATGCCACGCAGATCATGATGCTCACCATGGTGCCATGGTTCGCTGAGCTGATCGCGGAGGACCTCAGGTGTCATTCAGGCTGCCTGGCTCAGTTGGGCTGCGGCTTGCTCAACCACCTGCTGTGCCCAGGGCAGGGCAAAGTCTTCAGCCAGATCGCTGCTGGAGGCATCATGCGCTGCGCGCTCACCAACCTGTATCGCGCCATGGGCGGTCATCAGTTCAGCTAGTTTTTTCGGGCCGTGGTTGAACGTTTCTGCGTACTCCATGTCGCCCAGTCCGAAGACGGCAAAATGGATGGCACAGAGGTCCGGTTTTTCGGACAGCATCGCGTGGGAGAAGGGCTGCGCTGACGCTGGAAGCTCGCCATCGCCATAGGTGGAGCAGACAAGCAGATAGAAAACATCGGGATCAAAGGCGCCTGGCTGCATGTCGCTGAGGTTCTTGCAGTCAACATCATGGTCTGACTCAAGCTCAGCCATCATGTCTTCCGCCAACATTTCGGCATTACCGGTTTCGGTACCGTAGAGAACGGAGATTTTCATGAAGCCAGCTCCTCTTCATCACTGGTTTTGAGAGTGGGTTGCACCTCGTGCCGACCGACGTTGATAATATCTGCACGTTTTGCGAGCTTCTGGCGGCACCGCCCCGGAGCCGCGTGCGCGCGTTCATACCTGTCTATACGCTGCCACCCTACAAAATCCACCACATTGGGAAGCCCATCAAAGATCGTGGAGCCTCGCTTGGTAGGGTCGGCAGATAGTGTGGCCAGTATCCTCTCAGCCAGCGGTGCTGCGTTCTGACGGCTCTGCGCGATGGTACCGCGCGGTCCGTTC
This sequence comes from Pseudomonadota bacterium, assembly GCA_039814945.1. Lineage (GTDB taxonomy): Bacteria > Pseudomonadota > Alphaproteobacteria > Rhizobiales > MH13 > MH13. Next base: position 291,248 of record JBCCAF010000002.1, on the reverse strand, counting down.
GCAAACCATCCCGTTGCGTAGAGCTTTTCTTCCGGTTCTGCTTGCGGCAGCACGCCATCGCCATCAAAGCCGACAGCGCTGATGATGCTGGAGCAATATAGCGTCTTCTCGCTGTCTGGTGTGGCAAAGCGCACCTGTTTGTCACTGCCCTTCGGGACGATGGCCAGCGGCACGTGTTCAAATACAAAGCGTACTGAACGGCAGGTCCCTCTTCGGCCTTTGAGCGCTGCAAAAGCAGATAATTTTGCCTCGCCATCAGGGTTGTCCGCACCCCACAGATCGCCCATCTCAAATGACACGGTGCTAAGCTTAGCAAGCTCTTTGATCATCACCGGGTCGCATTTGGCTTGCGCCGCTGGTGAGCGACCCACGATGGTGATCATTTCAATCCCGCTTGTCGCAAGCCAATGCGTTGCCTCAGATCCCAGGTCGCTGCCTTCCAACTCCTCTGGTGACTTGGCAAGCAAACGCAGCACATCGATAGCCACATTGCCTTGACCAATAATCAACGGGTGCGGCCCCAGGTTTGGCAGGTTGTCGGCATCAGGGTGTTCAAACAAGGCACGCGTCAGCGCCCCTGCACCAATCACGTTGGCTGGCTCATCACCCTCAATCCCCAAGCGGCGATCCACATGAAGTCCGGCTGCTAGGACAACCGCGTCATAAGCCTCTCGCACACCGGCAAGATTCACATCGCGCCCAACCGTGACATTGCCAAAGAACCGCGCACCTTGGCGTTCAAAAACGCGCTCAAACTGCCGCGCCAAGCTCTTTGTGCCCTGATGATCAGCTGCCACACCATAGCGCACCAAGCCGTAGGGAACGGGCAATGCGTCGATAACATCGACCGTGATATCGGGCTGGCTCTTCAAAAGAGCTTGCGCCAGATAACAGCCGGACGGGCCCGCACCAATGATGGCAATTTGCGCGCTCATAGTCCCTCAAGCGTGCTCGCTGCCCAAGGGTGTGGCGCCTGCGCCAGGTCCACATAGAAGCTCTTCTGCGCCATATAGGCACGCAGCCCCTGCCGCCCTTTTTCGCGGCCCACACCGCTATCGCCTTCACCACCAAAAGGCGTGGAGATGGAAAACTGCTTATATGTGTTCACCCAAACCGTGCCGGTTGTGATCGCTCGGCCCAGTCGCCAAGCTTTTGGAAAATCCTTCGTCCAGAGCCCGCAGGCAAGGCCGTAATTGTTGTCGTTGGCCTGCGCGATCACATCCGCCTCATCCTCAAAGGGAAGCACCGCGAGAACCGGGCCAAACACCTCCTCGCGGCATAGCCCCGATGTATTGGACAGGCCTTCAAGAATGGTTGGCTCGTAATAGCTGCCCGCTGCATACTCATCACCATCGGGTACCTTGCCGCCGCACAGTACCTGGGCGCCGTCTTCCATGGCTTGGGCCACATGCCGTGCAACGTCGGTTCGGTGATCCTGGTGGATGAGCGGGGCGACCTGCGTGTCAGGCGCGAAGGGATGGCCGACCTTTAGCCGCTTGGTCGCCGCCACCAGACGTTCGACGAACATATCGTAAATGCTCGATTCAACAAAAAGGCGCGACCCCGCAATGCAGCTCTGGCCGCTGGATGAAAAGATACCGAACATGACGCCTGCGATCGCCTGATTGATGTCGGCATCCTTGAACACAATCGTTGGCGATTTGCCGCCCAACTCAAGGCTCACAGGCATGAGTTTTTGCGCGGCCTGAACCGCGAGCGCGCGTCCAGTTTCCGTTCCGCCGGTGAAGCTGACACGGGCGATGTCAGGATGCTCTACCAGCAGATTACCAATTTCTCGCCCCGCACCAGGGAGTACGGAGAAAAGCCCTCTCGGCAGTCCCGCGTCTTCGACAATGCGCGCAAGCTCAAGCGCGGTCAGTGGCGACCAGGAGGCTGGTTTCAGCAACACCGCATTGCCTGCCGCCAAGGCCGGTGCAACCTTCTGGGCGTCTGATGCAATCGGAGAATTCCATGGCGTGATGGCCGCCACCAATCCCATTGGCTCGTGGACTGACAAAGTGAGCGAGTCCGCACGCTGCGCTGTCAGCTCTTCATCCATGGTTTCCAGCACGGCGCCAAAATAGCGAAAGGTGCTGGAAGCTGAGGCCGCCAAAGCCGCCGTCTCACGCAAAGTTTTGCCCGTGTCGCGCGACTGGATTTGTGAGATGCGTTCAATATTGGCCGTAATACCATCGGCGATGCGGTAGAGATACTGCGCCCTCTCATGCGGTTTCAGGTTGCGCCAAGTCGGATCAGCCTGCGCCGCCTTCGCTTTTGCTGTCGCCTCTTCGCCGTCCGCAATCGACGCGCCGTTCAGCACACGGTTGACGCTGCCATCAGCGGGGAAAATCGAGGTAATGGGTGCACCAGTTCCTTCGCGCCAGTCGCCTGCTACAAAGAGTTTGCCGTCGGGAAGGTCTACAGTCAGATCAGACATCAAATGGTCACCGGCCCTTTGTGGTTCTTAATTTCGCGCAGGATGGAGTATACCGTTGCGACGCTGGTCTTCGCGTTGCCAGGGCTTGGTATGCCCTCAATCTGCATGGTGAAGCGGGCGGATGGCGATACGACATCATAGGCATGACTGTTGCCCGTGGCATGTGGATCAGCGATCAGTTGAACCTTTGTGGCGTCAAATCCGCCACCGGCTAGCGCAAGCGTCGCTGCAACGTTGGCATTCTTTGGATAGGTGAGGGCGGCTTCGCGTGCGGATCCCTGGAAGAAAGTCGTCCTCTCGCGCAGGTCATCCAGAGCGATGGACTGCTCAGCCGGTGTCCCGCGCCAGGCCTTGGGTGGCTTTGTGCCCCGGTAAACCACATCGACAGTTTCTACCGCCCCCAGGGCCGATAACAAGTCGATGCCGCCAATGGCTCCTGATGGTAGGATCAAGCGCGCGCGCCCAGCAGATGCTGCATCGGTGAGTTTGGCTTGGACGGCTTCATCCGCGAGCGCGCCGATGGAAATGGTTGCCACATCAATATCTGCACGTAGCAGGGCAGGGGCGTAGTCTGCCACCGCCGCACAACCTGCACACTCCACAACCAAGTCTGGCCGTTGCGCTACCATCGCGTCAGCATCTTCCACCACCTGAAGGGTGGATATGCTGGCCAGTGCATGATTGCGCAGAGCCATGTCGGCAATGTCTCGTTTGGCCGGTCGTGCCAGCAGCGTTAGGCGCTTAATATCCAGCGACCCATCGCTTGCCAACAGGTCAAGCAAGGTAGAGGTTATCGATCCGTACCCAATGATGCCGAGATGCATCTCTTAGTTGACCTTTCCTGCCGCCCCTGCAGGCGGGCCTGCGAAAGCCTCCGCAAATGGGCCAATAGAACACATATCGACTTCGATCAGCTGGGGTCCGTCGGCTTGAAGGGCTGCGTCAAGAGAGCCAGCAAAGGCATCAACCGTATCCACTTTCGTGTGCGGCATGCCTACCGAAGCGCAGAAAGTATCAAATGCTGGGACGGCAAGCTTGGAGTAATGCCGACGGCTGTCATATTGAGCGTCCTGGATGTTCTCAATCACGCCATACGCCTGATCGTTCATCAGTACGTAGACCAGCGGTGTGCGCTCTTCGACAGCGGTGATCACTTCGGCCAGACCTAGCATGGCCCCACCATCACCCAGCAGCGTGATGGCCTTCTGGCCTTTACAGGCCAGCGCCGCACCAACGCCCATAGCGATGCCTTGCCCGATACCACCGCCCAACGCGTGAACACCCTGAAGCGGATTGCTTAGGCGCACATAGCGATTGCCGAATGTCGAATTGGAAATGGTTACATCACGCACCCAGATGTGACGGCCTTCAACCACCTTTGCGTTCAGCACATCAGCAATGACACGATACGGGCCGAGTTGGTCGCGCATCCGCCCTTCGGCTTTGGCGCGGGCGCTAGCGATGTTGAACCGGAGATCGGGGTCTATATCCAGTTCCTCGGGAAGCCGCTCCACAAGGCGCGCAAGGGTATCACGCGCATCGCCATGCAAGAAACTATGCACCGGATAGTTGCGCCCGCCCTGGCTCGCATCGGCGTCTATCTGGACCAAAGGTTGTGGTAAGGGCAGCTTGTTGTTGCGAGTCTCATTTCCGCGCAGGCGCGAGCCTACCACGATCATCAAGTCACAGGTGGCGTATAGGTCGGCTGCTTCCGGTGACATGTTGAATGCACCAAGGTTTCCAGCCTCTTCCTCCGACACGATGCCGCGACCATTGGTCGAGGTAACAATGCCAACGCCGCGCTTGTGCAAGGCGGCTGCCTCTTGCACCGCATCGCGCGCGCCACCGCCCAGCCAAAGCAGCGGGCGTTTTGCGGTTTGCAGAAGCTGGGCCAGCTCATTAACCGCCGCGTCGCTGGCAATGGGGCGCGTGGCAACTGGCGAATGAATATCGAGATGTGGTACAGCAGGCCCGCGCTGCACATCAACGGGGACCTCAAGGCTCACTGGTCCAGATGGCGCAGAAAGGGCCGATGAAACCGCTGCGGTGAGTGCGCCAATCGCGCCGTTGGCATCCCACATGCGATAGGTTGCTTTGGAGATTCCTTGCAGCATCTCAGGTTGGCGCGGCACATCATGGATGGCGGCACGATCGCGATCTGTATAGCCAAGATCAACCTGCGTGGTGATGTGCAGAACGCGGCTGCCTGCGGTCAACGCTTCGGCCTGTGCACCGGCTGCGTTACCAGCAGCTGTTCCCGTCGAGGTGAGGCACACGCCCAAACCGCCGCTGACCCGTGCATAGGCATCTGCCATATTCATTGCGCCTGCTTCGCCGCGCGCAGGTACAAAGCGGATGCGGTCTTGCCGCGCAATGGCATCCAGGATCGGCATGTTGTGGATGGAAATGACGCCAAACATGGTCGTCACACCAATGTCTGCAAGGTAGCGGGCGATGAAGTCGCCTACCGTTTCAACAGCCGCAATGGTTTCGTGTTTCATGGCCGTATCCTCAAATGTGCCGCGCCAGACCGCCGGAAACATCCAGCTGCGCACCGGTTATGTAGCTGGCTGCTTGTGAGCCGAGAAAAGCGATGGCGTTGGCTGCCTCTTGAGACTCGCCCAGCCTGCCAAGCGGAATGCCCTTACGGGTGGCAAGCTCATCGTACCAAGCCTCGCGCGTGATGCTTTTGTCCTCGCGCTCTTCAAACCGCCGGGACCATTGGCCAGAATCAATCAAGCCAAGCAGCAGCGAATTGACGCGAATGTCTGGGGCCAGTTCACGGCTCAGCGATTTCAGCAGGCTCTGCACACCGGCCCTTGCAGACGAGGTGCACACCATGTGTGGCTCGGGTTGATAGGCAAGCAGCGAGTTCACCGCGACGATGGATCCACCAGCTTGTTTCAGCATCGGCTGAAAGGCGCGAATGGGATAAATCTGGCTGAATAATTTCAGCTCATACTCCTCGCGCCAGGCCGCATTGTCGGTGGTCGCAAAGGTAGATTGGCGGCCTTGCCCAGCATTGTTGACCAGAAGGTCGCATCGCCCAAAGGTCTCGTTCACTTGCATAGCAAAGGCAGCAGTCGCTTCCTCGTCCAGTACGGACAAAGGAAGCGAAAGCACGTTGCTCGCACCAAAGCTATCTCGCAAACTCTGCGCAGCGATCTCAAGGCGCTCGGCACTGCGCGCGCACAGTGCCACTTTCGCGCCAGCAGCCAAAAGGACCTTGCATGTGGCAAGGCCGATGCCCGACGAACCGCCCGTGACCACAGCAACTTTGCCTGCGTATCCCAGCTCCATCAGACAGCCCCTTTTGCGCGTTGACGAAGCTCTGGAAAACCGGGATCGGGGCGACCTTGCATAACAGCCCGTTGTGCCGGCGTGGGCGGCCCTGCCGTCATCCACTGATCCATCTTTTCAGGCACATCACGCGGCCAAACTTGAACCTGGTGGGTCTGCTCGTTGATCTGCTGAAGTTCGGCGGTGAACTCGATCACAAAGCCAGAAGGCGAGACAAAGTAGGCAAACGGATTGTTGCCTGGACCATGGCGACCTGGGCCCCATGTAGGCACATGACCCTTTTGTTTCATGCGGCCAATACCGCGCATAAACTCATCAATCGTCGGCATCTCAAAGGCGACATGATTCACACTTGGATAGTGCGCGCGCACCAAAGCAATGGAGTGGTGGTCGGTGTTGCACCGCAGGAAAACCATCTGGTCGGCTGAGTAGTCCGAAACACGGAACCCCAGCACCTTGTGGTAGAAGTCCTGCACGCCGTCCATGTCAGGTGTGTTGAGCACCACATGGCTCACCTTGCGTGGCTTGGCCCACTCCGGCGCATCATCCAGAACGCGGGCATCGGTACGAAAGCGCAGGCGGCGGTTGTCGGGGTCCAGCAGCTCAAAACCGTAGCCGCCAACCCAGTCATCAAACGGGGCAGGCGCGCCAAGAACATCTGCGCCTTTGGCCGTGACTTGTGCATAGAGAGCATCCATGCTCGCGCGGTCCGGCATGGCAAAGTGCACATACTCCACACCGAACACATCGCCTTCGGTAAGGCCGTAAAGAAACGGCTCGGTGCCCGTGCCACGCAGAAGCGCAGTCTGATCATCCTTGTGCGCCAGACTCAGGCCCCACATGTCTTCGTAGAAGGGAAGCGTCACAGGCAAACCTGGGCCGCGCATCATAATACCGCGAAGACTGCCGGTTCGAATGGTGTCATTTACAGTACCACTCATGGTCTCACTCCTTTGCCGTGTCGCCGCTCAACTGGCATCGGCCAGCCTCCAGCGCGTTGCGTCGGTGATGTGATGGATCAGGGTCTCTGCAAACGCGGTCGGCGTTTGTTGGTAGAGCGCGTGCCCGGCGGCGGGTACCTGGGTGAGCCCGCCACGCCACGCGCTTGGCAAAGCTACAAACAGGCGCTGCGCTCCATCGGGCGGTGTCACCACATCCTCCATGCCGACCATCACAGCGGTTGGAACAGCAAGGCGTTGTGCATCATCGAGCAACCGCCCCGAAGCGAGCATACGCACAGCCTGGCGGTAGCCCGGTAAGCGTACCGCTGCCATCGCTCGACGCACGGTTTCCAAAACATTTGGGTTCTTCTCAGGCTCAAAGACCAGCCGTTCTGCGCGAGACTGCGCAAAGGCTTTTGGCCCCAAAACATCGAGATCATCAATGCGTGCCTGGGCCGCTGCGCTCAGCGACCCGCCCCTTGGAACGCGGTGGCCCAGCGCAGGGGATGCCAGCAAGAGACTGTCCACTCGCGCTGGGTTATTGGCTGCGAACGCGGCGCCCATCAAGGCACCCAGAGAGTGGCCAACCAAATGTGCGCTGGTGAGACCTAGCCCATCAAAATGGCCAAGCAGCATGTTGGCATAGTCAGCAGCAACCGGCCACAGCGCGTCCAGCGGCGCTGAACCGAGGTACCCCGGCGCATTCCACGCAATTAGGCGCAGATCAGCAGGCAGGTGAGGTGTTATCCCCGTGAAGGCATGTGCATTGGACCCAATGCCGTGCAGCATCACCACGCACGGCCCTGAACCTTCGCGTTCCAGGTAGCTGATGCCATCAAGGGTGTGCTCCGCCCAAGCCATCACGTGAAAACGAACCCGTTGTTCACTGGCATCACTTGGCCGGTCAGTGTCAGCGCGCCTTGCGTCAGCAAGAATGCGACAACATCGGTGATTTCTTCCGGGCCTTGAGGGCCGGGCACGGCACGCCCATTGCCATAAAATGCGTGCCGTTCTTCAGGAACGTATTCTGTACTTTCTGTGGTCAAGATACCCGGTGCAACAGCCGTTACACCGACCTTGTCAGGTCCAAGTTCGCGGGCAAGTGAACGGGTCATCGCTATGACCGCACCCTTGCTGGCAACATAGGACATCAATCGCGGCGCGCCCCACAGGGCAGTGTCGGAGGCGATGTTCACCACGCGCCCTGAGCCGGATGCTCTCAGCATGGGTGCAGCACTGCGCGTCATAAGCCAGGTACCGCGCACATTGACCCGTTGTACCAGATCCCAACTCTCGATCTCGATCTCATCAAAGGGGATACCACCAATGCCAGTGGCAATCGCCCCATTGTTCACCAGCCCGTGCAGCGTTCCATCGGTTAGAGCGGTGAGCTTCTCAAACAGCGCTGTGATGGACTGCGGGTCGCCAAGATCAACGGGCAGAAAATCCGCACCAACCGCCGCAGCGATCTCACGCCCAGCATCTTCATCGATATCCGCCAACACCAAACGGGCACCATGGCCCGCGAGGGTGTGGGCGATCTGCGCCCCTAGCCCACGCGCAGCGCCAGTCACAAGTATGGCGCGACCATCTAGCATCACTCAGCGGCCACCTGGGTGGCAGTAAGCTCGGCTTCAACCTGGGCCTTTGCCGCGCGGGTGAGGATCTGGCGGATACGACTAACGCCAAGATCATGCTGGTAGAGCATCTCACGTTTACGGGCGTCATCAGGCATGCCCTCGAGCATCACACGGTCCTGCTCCAGCACATTCCAATGGTTGGATTCCAGCCTGGCGCGATAGAGGAAACGCCAGCTCTCACGCTCTAGCCCTTCCACCTTGCGCATACGCCAGAAAAACACCTTGCAGGTTGTGTCATCCACCGGCGTGGTGAAGCCAACGATGCGCATAAAACCACCTGGACCCGCCGCAGGAGGGTAGGGGATATCAAGGAAGCAGAACATGGAGCCGGGGTGGATTTCGAACTCCGTCCAGTCGAAATTCTCACCTGTTTGACCTACACGCTCGATACGGAACCCTTTGTCGGTTTTATCCAGCTTCATCAGGTCCTGCTTGGAACCAAAGGCAAGTGTGAAACTCTGCGAATGCAGGTAGCAGCCGTGCATGGGATCGGCGAGATTATCGAGTGCGTACCGATAGTTGGTTTCCCATACAGCAGTGCAGAGGAACCCTTCCCACGCATTGCTTGTTAGCTCTTCAGGCAGGGTAAGCTCGGGCGGTTCAGGCTGATCAAGCGAGGGCATATAAACGAACACCGCATCGCGCGCTTCCATAACCTTAAAAGATTTCAGCGCCTTGCGACCTTCCAATGCACACTCCGGCATCGCTGGAACGCGCTGCACAACGCCTTCGCCATCCACGATAACGCCATGGTAGCGACAGCCGATATTGCCTTCATGCACCTCGCCATAGGACAGCGGCGCACCGCGATGTGGGCAGAAATCTTCTAAACACTGAATAGCACCCGATCCATCGCGCCAAAGTACAACCTTCTGGCCAAGCAGCTTGGCGCCGTAAGGCTTGCTTTGTTTCACCTCAACCGACTTAGCAACCGGATACCATTGGCCGAGCAAACCCTGATTCACGCGTTCTTCAATGAGGGCGCGCTTGTCCAATCCTGATGGTGTTGAGCCTGTCATGAGATGCTCCTGCTTTGAGGCGTGTTCATGAGATTATGTGTGCGCCTTGGGGATGTAGTGCAGCACGCGTTCCTCGATCTGGACGAGTGCCGAGTAGAGAAGAAAACCGATGAGTGTCAGCAACACGATAGCGTTGAACACCATGGCCGCATTGGCCTGTCCTCCGCCGAAGGAGATGAGGAAACCCAGGCCTGTATTGCCGCCCACCAGCTCACCGACAGTGACGCCGATTACGGCCAACGTGGATGCGATGCGCAGGCCCGCCATGAGGTTGGGCAGGGTGGAAGGAAACTCCACTTTCCAGAACACGCCCCAGCGCGAGAGGTTGTAAGCGCGGGCAAGGTTCACCAGATCACGGTCGACCGTGCGCATGGCTTGCAGTACGTTGACCAGTACAGGGAAGAAAACGATCAGCACCGTTACCAGCAGCTTGGGCATGGCATTGAAGCCGAACCACATGATGAACAAAGGTGCGAAAGCCACTTTCGGCGCGATTTGTAGAGCCAGGATGTAGGGCGAAAGCACCTTCTCCCAAAACTTTGACATGCCCAGCAGGTAGCCGATTAAAGCGCCAAGCGCGCTTCCGACGACAAAGCCGAGCACCGTATAAACGGCCGTGGATAGCGTGTGCCGAAGCAGGCCTTCATTGTGCCACATCCGCCCAAGTTCCTCAACGCACTGTGAGAACGTCGGTATAATAAAGCGCGGCACATCAAGGGCGGGTGGCAGGTACTCCCAGGCCAAAAGCACAAGGCCCAATAGGGCAAGGCTCACCAGTCGTACGGTGGTGGTGCTACCACCACCGCCTGGGCGTTTGGCCAGAAAGGAGAATGATCCCTGCCGCCTAGGTGTAGCGACAGGGGTTTGCGTCGTGTCGCTCATTACTGCACGAACTGGTTGGTGAAGAGGTCTTCAACGGGAACGGCGGTCTGCACAATGCCAGCATCGACATAGAAGTCGCGCACAGCTTCGATCCGTTCTGCACTGAAGGAACCTAGAGGCTGGTTCTCTCCCTCAGGATAGATGAGAGCTGAGTAGGACCGCATAATCGCTTCGATCTGCGCTTCGCTGCCCTGGTGCTGCGGCACAAACTGCACGTAATCCAGTGTGGCCTGGGCCGGGTCTTCATTGATGTCGTTGATGGCACGCAGAACAGCGCTCACAAAGCCCTGGATCATCTCCGGTCGCTCGGCGATCGCTTCATCCGAAGCAATGATTGCCTGCGCCATCGCGGGGAAGAACGTGTCAACAGGAACCTGGTCCATCTCAACACCAGCACCCTCAATCGCGGCAATCCATTCCGGCACGCCGGACATGCCGTCCAAAGTGCCCGCGATGTTGAGCTGAATGATCCCGCCAGGGCCGACAGGCTGCACGTCTACATCCGCCCGGTCAACGCCAACCGCTGCGAGCACGCCGAGTAGGTTGTAGTAGGTGGTGTCTTGCAGGGAAAGCACGCCGATGGATTTGCCGACAAAGTCCTCAGGCCCGGTGATGCCGCTGTCTGTGCGCCACGCCAGCTGCGTCAGCCCGCGACCACCCATCAGGGCAACGCCGCGAATTTCCAGCCCATTTGCGCGAACGATGATGGCCGAGTCGCCAATGCCACCACCAAGATCAGCGTTGCCTAGGGCAACCTGCGTGGCGACATCGGCGCCGCCACGACCAACTTGGAAGGTGACATCCAGGCCTGCCTCTTCAAAATAGCCTTTGCCCAAAGCGAGCTGCCAGGGTGCAAAAGCAGGCAAGAAATCTGGTGCTGGGAACAGGTAGGTGACCTCTTCTTGCGCAAAAGCCCCGGTAGCCGAAAGGGTCAGCGCCCCGGCGGTGATGAGTTTCAGCAGTTTCTTTTTCATGATCCCTCTCTTTGCCCGAAATCAGGCTGCCTTTTCTTCCAACTTCAGATGTTTAAACAGCTCTGCGGCATAGCCGCTGACTTCTGGCATCAAGCGACGCTTGATAGGCTGGTTGCGGTGCGGCAGGTCGATCTTGATCTCCGCAACGATGCTTCCAGGCCGCTCGCTGAGCACTAGAATGCGGTCGGACATAAGCACGGCCTCGGCTAGGTCATGAGTGATCAAAAGGGTCGTTTTGCCGGTCTCAGCTATGGTTCCTGCGAAGGAATTTTGCAGGAGCAGTTTGGTCTGTGCATCCAGTGCTGAAAACGGCTCATCGAGCAGAATAATGTCTGGGTCGATAGCCAGCGTGCGTGCAAGGGCAGCGCGCTGCCGCATGCCTCCTGACAGCTGGTAGGGATAGTGGTTTTCGAACCCGTCCAGATGGCAATGTTTCAGCTCGGCCATGGCGCGGCTGCGCCGTTCCGATTTGGCCACTTTGCGTGCTTCAAGGCCGAACTCGATGTTGGCAATGATAGAACGCCAGGGAAGCAGCAGGTCTTTCTGAAGCATGAAGCCCATATGTGGGTTTGGGCCGTTGACAGCCTCACCGCTGACAAAAACGGCACCTTCACTAGGCTGATAGAGACCCGCTGTCATGGAAAGGATGGTTGATTTGCCGCAGCCTGAGGGCCCAACAACGGCAACGAATTCCCCTTCATTCACTCGAAAGCTGATGTCGTCGACGGCCAGTAGCGATGAGCCATCATTGCCGGAAAACGATTTGCTGACAGAGCGAAACTCAAGCGCCATAGCCATCGGCCTCGTAGGCTGCATCAAGCAGGGCGTTTGTCGCCTCCAGTTCTTGGGAAAACAGAGTCTCATCCCAATCGGTCCGTCCGGACCTTGGAGCAACGATACTACGGGCGTTTAATTCTTTGATGACTTGCGAGAAATCGTGGGTGCCAGCACCGTAGATCTCGATGAGAGCATCGGCGAACGCTTGCTCGTTCGTATCAAGTTCGCGGCCACGGCATTGATGGGCCAAAGCAGGCTTTGTCGTGTCGCGAGCGTGCTGCGATAGCCTGTCGTTGAAAGCGTCCATTCATAGCTCCTGATAATCGCAGCGGACTTTGGCGCGTGGCCCACCAGCCGACTAAACATCAACAGTTCATATTTGAACAATATGTTCACAAATACGAACGTCGCTCACTACACGGTTTCTGTCAAGCCGGTTTTGTAGGCGTTAGGATTGAGACATTGCGCTGACCTAAGCAGGTTTCGGGTCAAGCGTATCGCGGATGGACTGCCATGCTCAATTGAACCACGCACCCGGCTGTCTCGCATCAGCAAGGCAGCCAGGTTCGTCAAGGCGCTTTAGGCTGCTACGTAGGCTACGCCATCATCATCGGTTGTGCCGATGACTGACCAAACCGTCGCGTGGGCTGCGGAGTTGTTGGCAAACCAGTGAGGTTGGCCAGCCGGTGTCTTCACCAGGTCGCGGGGGCCAAGCTCCACTTCCACACTCTGGCCATCGCGCTCCCAACCAACGGTAAGGGAGCCCTCAAGCACCAAGTAAGCATCTTCGACCGCTCGAGTGATTGGCTTGATACCCACCCGGCTGGGGATGCCAAGCATTTCCTTTCGACAGGAATCTGTGATCTTGCCACCTGGACCGACATAGACTTTGCGGGTGAAGCCGGCTTCTTCCCAGATCATGGGGACTTCGCTGTGGCGTACAACGTACTGTGCCATCAGCTTTTGCATCGGGTGCTCGCCTTGTGGGTTGTAAAGAAGGGTCTTTCCGGGTTCAGCACCAAAGCTACGGGCCAGCTCAGGCGGATGCTCCTTAGGGTGGTAGTGATAGACCGGTGGCAATGGCTTGCCGACGTCAACGGATATGGACATCAGCACCGGCTCCACTCCATCGACTCGGAAGCCATGACCAATCTCGCGAGCGTTAAGAATCATGTCTTTGGGGCCAAGATTGACCTCCACCACCTCGCCATCGCGCTCCCAACCGACGATCAGTGCGCCGTCGATGATCAGGAAGCTCTCTTCAATTTCGTGGCTATGGCAGGCGGCATATTTGCCCGGCTCTTTGTAGATCAATGACAGCGTGAAATGGTCTGGCTTCATGGTGCTGGAGTCGCCCACCTTTGGCGATCCGCCTGCTCCAATGTAGCGCATCTGCGCGCGTGCAAGGTCCGCATAGCCAGAGTTGGACGGGAAGGCGTCCCAGTCAAAAACCTTGTCGGTGAAACGGCCTGTATGAATTTTCAGTTCGTTGGCAAGGGTTCCTAAGTTTGGGTTATGCACGTTCATGGGAGTGTCCTCATCGGGCTTTTTGGTTCGCACGCAAAGTGATGAGATAACGCTAGCCATTACCTGGTTTGCCGACTATATCGCGTTTTATGGGTAAAACGCCGCGTCTTATTGAAGGAGATCGCTACGTCGTGCCGGGGCTGGTGCGCGGCCTTCAGGTTTTGAGCGTTTTCACACCTGAGCGGCCGAATCTTTCACTAACTGATATAGCCGAAGCACTTGACGTCAGCCGTTCGGCGGCCTTCAGGGCTGTCTACACACTCACCCAACTGGGCTACCTTCGCGCTGGCACAGACGCCAATACCCATTGTCTTGGTCCGGCAATCCTACAACTTGGGTATGGCCATTTGGCAGATCGCAAGCTGGTTGAGATTGCGCTTCCCGAACTGGAGCAGTTGCGCGATGAGACCGATTGGTCCACGCATTTGGGCCAACGAGATGGCAACCGTGTGCTTTATACGCTGCGGGTGCCAAGCCGCATGGGCATGGGCAGTATTGTACACTTGGGCAGCCGTCTGCCGGCGTCGCAAACGGCTATGGGCCGTGTACTGCTGGCCGATCTGGACGAGCCAATGATCATAGCGCTCTATCGTGATCCAGTAGCCGGGAGTGCCTCAATCGGCAGGGGAAATTCCCTACCAGAAATTCTTGATCAATGGCGGACCGACAGACGGCAGGCATTTGTTTCTCAATTTGGCAAGTTTGAGGCGGATATTGCCGCAATCGCTGCGCCGATCCGTGACATGTCAGGCCGCACAATCGCTGCCATCAACGCTACGTGCCAAATAGAAAGTGCGGCAGAGCCGTCACAGGATCCAAACGACCTTGTCGTGGCCTGCGCGGAACGTATCTCGGCTCTACTGGGTTATTCAGACAACACTCGGTGTTGAAAGACTTGTGGTTCATGCGCCGCGAAATCTGTCTATCGCCAGAGTAGGCGCATTGGCTCATCTGGCATTCAAGTCGGTGGTGCCAAGCTATCTGTGTTGCTACACTTGCTTCGCAAATGGGCCGCTCGCCAGCGAATGGTCGATAGGCGGACTGAAGAGACTTTATGGGTCAAAAGTCAAAAGTTCGGGACACTTGTTTTCCATAGCCCCGATGATGGATTGGACGGAAAATTCATAAAAATTAGTTGCTTGAATTATCGGTCGTGCAGATTTCGTGCAGTGCGCAAACAAGCATTATCGCAGTCGATTTGCTGTAATTCCCGATATTGCGATGATGCAGAGCTGAGCGCATAAGGGACAATTTTGGCTCACAACCTAAACGCCCCAGGTTTAAAGCCTGCCTTCGCGCCAGAGAAATACCGCCAACTTACTGACTTGTCGGCTTATTTGTTTGGGGCGTGCGTTAGTTTTTTTGTACTCTGGGAGCAAATCGGAAGCGTTCGGCCCGCTACCATGGTGCGCCTTTGCGCAAGAGCCGACCATGCTATTATGCGATGCCTCCGCAACGTCTTCTTCTTTTGGATTGAGAGATCCTTTAACGCCGCAGTTTATGGTTCGATTCTTATCAATTGAGTTGCGGGATGTACTGGGCTGAGCCTCGCCGACCTTTTCGACTCTTGAGGTTCTCGCCCGGAGATTTACGGCAGTCTCGGCATGGCCACTGGATAGGGCGACGAACAGGTCATGGTGATCGGTATTCGTTAAGTATTTGAAATCAGGCTGCGATGCCAACAGCGTGCGCGTCAGTGAATTCTGCACCTAAGCTAGTTGCGACTGCTTCGTTTGTGACCTTACCACGGTGGACGTTTAGCCCCGCTCGCAGGTGCCCGTCCCGCAATGCCTGCAGACCACCTGACGCTAAGGACAGAACCTTCGGTAAGGTCGCATTGTTAAGTGCGTAGGAGGATGTTCTTGGCACCGCGCCGGGCATATTCGCCACGCAATAGTGAACAATCTCGTCCACCACGAACGTTGGTTCGTCATGTGTTGTTGGGACTGAGGTTGCGAAGCAGCCACCCTGGTCAATGGCGATGTCAACGAGAACCGCACCAGTCTTCATGTCGCGCAGATTGCGCCGTTCAACCAATTGAGGTGCAGACGCTCCAGGAATGAGAACCGCGCCGATAACCACGTCAGCCCCGCGGATCTCACGTTCGACGGTCTCATTCAAGGCGTAAAGCAAGCGAGCGCGCCCTTGGAAGATCGCGTCAAGCGCGCGAAGGCGGGGCAGAGACCGGTCCAAAATAGAGACCTCTGCGCCTATGCCGACAGCCATCCTTGCAGCGTTCAATCCAACAACGCCGCCACCGATAATGACGACCCGGGCCGGCGCAACACCAGGTACACCGCCCATCAAGAGGCCGCGACCCATGTGCTGTTTTTCCAGGCAAGATGCCGCCGCCTGTATCGAAAGACGACCGGCGACCTCGGACATAGGCGTGAGCAGCGGCAGCCCCCCATCGTTATCGGTAACCGTTTCATAGGCAATGGCGGTGCAACCGCTGGCTTGGAGCGCACTGGCTTGCTCTGGATCGGCAGCAAGGTGCAGGTAGGTGAAAAGCACATGCTTTTCGTTCAGCATCGCAGTTTCGCCAGGCTGTGGTTCTTTCACTTTAATGATAAGATTCGCCGCCTCGAACACGTCGCTGGCGTTAGGCGCGATCGCTGCACCGGCAAGCTTATAGTCTTCGTCAAGTGCGCCAATACCCTGGCCAGCGCCACTTTCAACACAGACATCGTGACCGTGACGTCTCAGCTCGCGCACCGATTCAACCGTCAAACCAACGCGGTGTTCATTGGGTTTGATCTCTTTCGGCAATCCAATTTTCATGGTTGTCCCACTCTTTTTAGTCCAACTACTTCACAGCTATGGATTGAGCGTTGCGTTAAGTGCCGTTGCGATCACACCAACGATCTTGTCGGCTTCTTCGTGCGACAAACACAGAGGCGGTGCCAGTCCGATGATGTCGCCTTCGGGCATAGCCCGCGCAATGACGCCGTGCTCCAGCATCTTCGCAACGACGGCTGGTCCAACCTTTTTTGAAGGGTCAAAAAAGGTGCGCTCGTCGCGATCTTTGACCAGTTCCACGGCGCAGAGCAGGCCTTCCCCCCGGACCTCCCCAACATGGGCGTGGTCTGCGATAGCATCGATCAATGATTGCTTGAGGTAGGCGCCGGTTTGCCTGGCATTCGCCGGCAAGCCGAGCTCATCGACGAGATTTAGATTGGCTATCCCTGCCGCAGCGCCAATCGGGTGCGCCGAGTAGGTCCAGCCATGGCCGATGGGACCGTTCTCATCGGTGCCCTGTTCGAGAACTTGCCACACCCGGTCGGAAATGATGGAGCCTGAAAGCGGCGCGTAGGCGGATGTAAGCCCCTTGGCGATGGTGATGAAGTCCGGTTGCATGCCGTAATGAGGTGAACCGAACATGGAGCCCAGCCGCCCAAAGCCGGTTACGACTTCGTCGGCGACCAAGAGAATGTCATGCTTGTCGAGGATCGGCTGGATCGCATCCCAATAACCTGCTGGCGGTGGCACCAGTCCACCGGTTCCAAGGGCTGGTTCGCCGATAAAGGCCGCAATTGTATCGGCGCCTTCTTGCTCGATAAGCGCTTCAAGCTTTGCCGCGCAATCGGCCACAAACGCACTCTCATCCATAGAGGTATCCGGGCGCCGAAAGTAATAGGGTGCTTGCGTGTGAAGGACGTTTTCAAGCGGCAAATCGAACTTTGCATGAAAGAGCTTAAGGCCAGTAAGCGATCCCGTCATCAGCCCCGAGCCGTGGTAGCCACGCCAGCGCGAGATAATCTTCTTTTTCTGCGGCCGGCCAAGAATGTTGTTGTAGTACCAGATGAGCTTGATGTTGGTTTCATTGGCGTCCGATCCACTGAGGCCAAAATAGACCTTCGACATGTGATCGGGCGCGCGATCGAGCACCATCTTTGCAAGTGTGATCGACGCTTCAGTCCCGTGACCAACATAAGCGTGGTAGTAGGCAAGCTCTCGCGCTTGTTCGGCGATGGCCTCAGCAATCTCCTGGCGGCCGTAGCCCACATTCACGCAATAGAGCCCCGCAAAAGCGTCCAGAAGTCGGTTGCCGTCACGGTCTTGAATATAGACACCCTCGCCACCCGCCATGATGCGGCTTAGGCTTTGCCCGCGTGCATGTTGCGCCAAATGGGTGGAGGGATGCATGAAGGTGTCTCGGTCCCACCGGTCAAGGACATCATTGGGCAAAGTTTCAAGGGTCATCAGTTCACTCCATGATTGATTAAGACCAACGAAAGCAGGCCACTTTGGGTTGGCTCATTGTTGCAACTGCGGATGTCACGCCTTCGCGACCGATACCCGACATGCCGGTGCCGCCAAACGGCATGGCGTCGAGGCGATAATCGGTGCTGTCATTGACAATCACGGTACCGGCATCGAGGTCGCGCACGGCTTTGTGGGCGTGATCGAGCCGATGGGTGAAGATCGCCGCCTGGAGGCCAAACTGTGTGGCGTTGGCAAGTGAAACGGCTTCGTCAATATCGCGCGCGGGGAGCAGTGCCGTGACCGGGCCGAACACTTCATCGTTCAACACCGGGTCGGCGGCGTGCACGTTGTCCAACAGTGTCGGCAAGATATGGACGGTGCTTCGTGTGCCACCTGCAAGCAGTCGTGCTCCGGACCCAAGGGCACCGTCGGTCATCGCTTGAACACGCGTTGCCGCCGCCTCATTGATCATACACCCAATTTGGGAGCGCTCATCAAGTTTAGGCCCCGTGATCACAGCACCAAAGCCCTCAACCAAGCGTTCGCGCAGTCGCGGCATAACGCCCTGATGGGCGATAATGCGTTGAACATGCAAGCAGTTTTGGCCTGAAGCAGCAATGGCACCCGACAAGCACGCATCTGCCGCCTGGTCGAGGTCGGCGTCGTCCATTATGATCGTTGCGCAGTTGGACCCAAGCTCCATCACCAGCTGTGTAAGCCCGGCTGCAGCAGCGATCTTGCGACCGGTGGCGAGACCGCCGGTAAACGACACCAACCGAACGCGGTCATCTGCTAAAAGCGGCGGGACAATGTCTGTGCCCAGCCCTGTCAGAACCTCGATAGCGCCACTTGGCAGGTGCTCGGCCAGAGCATCACAAAGCCAGAGAGCGCTAAGCGGTGTCGCTTCGTGGGGCTTTAGAAGGATTGGACATCCAGAAGCGATGGCTGGGGCCACTTTGTGCGCGACAAGATTGAGTGGGTCGTTGAACGGCGTGATGGCGAGCACCACCCCGACCGGAACGGGTTCGGCCCACCCAGTGCGTTGGCGTCCCGATGGGTATTGATCGAAGCGAATGGTTTGGCCTGTTAGGTTGCGGGCCGCTTCAGCAGAAAGGCGAAGGGTTTCGCACGTCCGGGCGACCTCACTGCGCGCCTCGGTGATCGTCTTCACACCTTCACGCGCGATCAAAGTCGCGACGCTCTGCGCCTCATTTTCAAGTTTTGCCGCCACCGATGTGAGCGCCGCCATGCGCGCGTGCGTCGACATATCGGCAATCGCGTGGCGGGCGGCATAAGCGCGGTCAAGCGCTGCGCGCGCGTCCTGCGCTGTGTGCCTCGCAACGGTCCCGACCTTTTCTCCGGTCTCGGGGTCGCTCACATCCATTTGTGTGCTGTTCATACGTGGACTTAGATGATCTGCGTGCATACCCTAAGGTATCAACCAGTGACGCTGTTTTCCTGCCTTTTTTTTATCTGTATGCAGAAAATAAGTGACTCTAAGAGAAAGTATGCCGAGATCATGCTCGACCTTGATGATTTTGATCGCCGGTTGCTCCGCGCTGTTCAGCACGACAGTCGACAGACTGGTGACACATTGGCTGAAGTGGTTGGCCTTTCGCCGACAGCGTGTCAGCGACGGCTCAAGCGGTTGCGCGCTGTCGGTATCATCGAACGGGAGGTAGCCATCGTTTCCCCCAAGGCTGTGGGAAGGCCCCTTACGCTTGTTGTGACGCTCAGTCTTGAGCGCGAGCGTGCCGACATTGTTGACGCGTTCAAGCGCTTGGTGCGTGAGACACCGGAGATCATGGCTGGTTATTATTTGACCGGAGAATCAGACTTCCTGATGATCGTGACCGCACGAGACATGGAAGACTTTGAAAATTTCAGCCGGCGCGTTTTCTACGGCAGCCCCCACATCAAAGGCTTCAAGACAATGGTGGTCATGGACCGGGTGAAGGCGTCTTACAGCCTGCCAATCGACTAAACGCTGATTGTTTGGCCAGCGTCGGAGAAGGCCGCGCGCACATAGCAGGCAATGGCTGTGTCTTGCGCGCCAGTGCCGGTGAGATCGCACAGGGTCACATCGGTGGCTTTGCGCCGGCCTTGTGCCGAACCATTCGCCACAGACCCTAGCTCCAGCGGTTTGCGGTCTTGCCATGCGCCTGAGGCTATCGCAGCGCGAAGCTCACCCGATGTCGCGCATTGATTGGCCGAATCGCAGACATACGCATCTACAGCGGACAGAACCTCAGGTGCGATTTCGTTCTTGCCCGCCTGGTCTGAACCCATTGCCGTGATGTGGAGCCCGGGGTGCAGCATGTCCTTGGTGATCAGGGGGGCTTTGGAGGGTGTCGTTGTGATCACCAGTTGGGAAGCGGCAACCAATGTTGTGGGTGTTGCAGAAACCTCGACAGGCACGCCGAGGCTTTCGGCAAGATCCATCGCGCAGGCGCTGGCTTTGGCAGGGTCGCGGCCCCAGACCAACGCACGCTTAAAGGGGCGAACAAGATACGCGGCCTGCAATTGTAGGCGTGCTTGCACGCCCGTTCCCAGTACCCCCGCCGTTTCGACCGTTGCAGGCGCCACATGGCGCGCCGCAACTGCTCCAGCAGCCGCCGTCCGCAGGTCGGTCAGATAACCATTGTCAAGATATATGGCTTCAACCAGACCGGTCTTTGCAGAGAGAAGCACCATCAAGCCATTGAGGCTCGGCAAGCCAAGTTGCGAATTGTTAAAAAAGCCTGGGCTGACTTTAATCGCAAATCCATCAAAGCCAGGAATATAGGCCGTCTTGACGTCGACCTCGCCATGCATGTCAGCAAGCTCCATGGACAGGATCGGTGGCATCACGACATTGCCGTTTGCAAGCACGCAAAAGGCCTGCTCGATCAAATCAATAAGGGCGAGATCAAGGCCAATAAGTTCGTTCAACTCTGCTTCTGCAATGATCTGGATTTTATGCCGCATAAGTTTGACCATGAAGTTGGAGATCGCCAAGCATCACATCTTGTCCGCTCACAACCTGAGTGAACTGATCCATATCGACGTTGCGGCCGGTGATGATGGTCGCCAACGGTCCGCTCAAGCTTGGCAGCTTTCCAGCAAAAAGAGCGGCCATACCAACCACGCAGGCGCCTTCGGCGATTAAGCGATCCTCAAAATAAAGGGCCTGCATAGCGTGCGCAGTCTCCTCCTCGCTGACCAAGATGACATCGTCCAGAAGGTCACGACACATGGGGAAGGACAGCTGATTGTCGAGGCCAATGCCGCCGCCTAAGCTGTCCGCCAGTGACACATGCTCGCTCACCTCAACAGGGTGACCGGCTTGCAGCGAGGCATACATCGCCGCCCCGCGATCCATGGACAGGCCGATCACTTCGATCGCCGGATTGATCGCTTTGGCAGCCAGCGCGACGCCAGCCGCCAAGCCGCCGCCGGACAGGGGAACAAGCAAGCAGGCCAAATCCGGTACGCATTCAAGAATCTCTAGCCCAATGGTGCCTTGTCCAGCGATGACGTGAGGATCATCGAACGGCGAGATCTCAACCAATCCCTCCTCGCGCGCCAGCCTCTGGCTTTCCGCAAGCGCGTCATCCTGGCTTTGGCCCACGATACGGACCGTGCCGCCAAGATCGCGGGTCCCTTGGCGCTTGGTCTCAGGCACCAACGCAGACATGCATATAACGGCCTCAATGCCGGTTTTGCGCGCCGCATAGGCAACGCCGCGCCCATGATTGCCAGTCGAGCAGCAGGTGACCCCTTTTGTGCCTGCAGGAAGATGGGCAACGGCATTGACAGCGCCACGCAACTTGAAGGCACCGATGGGCTGCATGCTCTCAAGTTTGAGGAAGAAAGGCTGGCCCGCCACCTCAGAAAGAAAGGCTGACTGCAGCATGGGCGTATTATCAGCAATGCCGGCGATGGTCTGGCGTGCTGCGAAAATATCGGCCAGCGACAGAGCAGCTGTCATGATCAGCCACCGTCACGCACAGCGCTTAGCGCTTCAACCTCGGCAATGATCTGGTCGGTGGACCGTGTGCGGCAGTAGTGTCCCTTCATCTGTCCCACCGAGACATCATGGCGAACGGCCTCGTTTGTCGCGCAACAATCCTCGACCTGAGTTACCAAGAAGCCCCGATCGGCGGCGTCGCGAATGGCCCCTTCCACACATTGGTCGGTGCAAACGCCGTAGATGATCAGATACTCAATCCCAAGATTGCGAAGCACGTACTCGATGTTGGTGCAATTGAAGATGCCGCTGGCGGTTTTTGGGATGACAATGTCATTGGGTTGCGGGCCGACGGTGTCGATGACTTTTGCTTCCCAAGACCCCTTTGGGAAAAACAGGTTGGATATCTTGTGGTCGAGGCTGCGGTCTCGGCCATCAAGTGTGTAGGCCTCGATCGTGGTGTAGATGACCTCGATGCCGGCATCACGTGCTACGGCTTGCAAACGCTGTTGGTTGGGGATCAACACATCGCCCACGCGATCGAGAAAATAGCGCTCAGGAGCCTCGCGAGAAGATGGATCTTTGGCCGCATGTTGGCGCTCTGCGGTCCACTCAGCATTTTGCATGTCGACGGAAAGAAGCGCGGTTTTGCCAAGCTCAACGGTGCGCTCGCGATAAGCGCCGTCTGCGGCGTCAATGGCTGGTAAAGGTTTCAACATTCCTGGCAAGTCCTTGTTTAAAGCAAAAAACGCTGGGTCCATTTTAGATCAGCGCAAGGGATCAAGATTGGTGCCTGCCCCGGTTCGGCGGCGAACATCTTCAAGCAGGCGCATGCGCGAAGAAGACTGGTCTTTGTAGATATCAACCAGCGCAGCCAGCACCGCATCGGTTGCAGCAATTGCCGGAGCCAGCGTGTCGAGCGGCGAGGTCGTGGCAACGGCGACTGGCAATGTGACATCAGCCAACTCGCACACGGGCGAAAGATCGACATCCGTGATGAGTATGATCTTCGCGCCGCGCCTTCGCACGATATCAGCGACCCCAAACATTTCATCCTGGTAGCGACGAAAATCATACATAATCATGAGATCGCGTCGCTTGACGTCGCCCAGCCGGTCGACCCACAGTCCAGACGACTGGGGTGTCAGCGCATGAACCTCGCCGCGCATTGTCGCCAGTTGAAACGCCAGGTATTGCGCGGCAACCGAACTCCACCGACCTCCTAGGCAGTAAACTCGCCCCCGATTGGCGCCGATGACATCCACCGCTTTGGTAATCGCCGATGTGGCCGGATCGTTTTCAAGCGCTGCAACCGATCCGGCCAGGTCTGTCAAAATGCCACCACCTGAGCCCGTCTGATGGTAGCGATCAAACAAGGCCAGGGGCGATGACTCGCTGTCCTGAACCTCGCTTCGGATGGCGCGCTGAAAATCGTTGAAGCGTTCAAAGCCCAGCCGTTTGGCAAAGCGGGTTACGGTTGGAGGGCTGACTTCCGCGCGCTTGGCGATGTCTTCTATTCCACCCAGTGCCGAGACCGGATAGCGCTTGGTGATCACCTTGGCGATCCGGCGCTCACTGGCAGAAAGCTCGTTGAATTTGCTGTCGATGAGGTTGCGAACAATCACAAGTTGTTTCTTTCAGGTTGGGACCGTAAGCCGACGAATATGTCAGCTGCGGTTGGTGCTGGCTGCCGGAAGCAAGCCATCTGGCCGCAGGACCAATATCCCAACAATGATCGAAAGCGCTATGGCATCCCGATAAGGAAGGATGGCCTCTGGCAGAAATGCTTGCAGATACACCTCCACAATCCCCAGCACAAAACCCCCGATGACGGCCCCGCTAAGTGATCCTAGTCCTCCCACCACGGTTGCAATAAAGGCTTTGAGTACCGGGATCGCGCCCATCAGCGGGTCGACCGATCCGCGCGTGGCAACCCACAGAACCGCAGCGATGCCTGCCAAAGCGCCAGAAATGGCAAAGGAGGTCGCAATAACGCGGTTGGCTGAAATGCCCATGAGCCGAACGACGGCGAAGTCCTCAGCCGCTGCGCGCATGGCAATGCCCGTCACTGAGCGGGTGAGGATCAGACGCAGCAGAATGAGCGACACGATAACGACGGCGATCGATAGGATGGAGACCATTCCGATGCGCACCGAGCCAATCATGATACTATCGGTCAGCCAATCCGGCAGAATGACAGCGACAGGCCGTGCGGAAATGCCTGACTGAAAAAGCACCTGAATGATCTGACTGACGGCAAATGAGGTGATCAATAATGTGGTCACGTCTGCGCCGCGCATCTGCCGGAACGCAACCCGCTCCATGGTCATGGAGGCTGCAATCGCCGCCACCACACCAAAGGCGATGGCAAGCCCAACAGGAAAGCCGCTCAAAAGGATGAACCAAATACCGTAACCGGTGACGGTCATCACCTCGCCATGGGCAAAATTAATGAGGCGAACAATCGAAAAGACAACGGCAAGCCCCAGCGCCAAGAGCGCATAAATGCCACCCAGGCTAAGGGCATTGATGGTTTGCTGAATGAATATTTCCATCGATACGCTTTCTGCTTTTCGTCTGCGGGGTTAAAGCCCCAAATAAGCGCCATGGACAGCATCGGACTGCGCTACTTCAGCGGTGGTTCCGCGAACGGATATGCGTCCCTGTGCGAGAACCAAGGCGTGATCAGCGATGTCCAGCGACATGGGCACATTTTGCTCCACAAGTAAGATCGTGATGCCTTCGTCGCGAAGAGAGGCAATGAGATCAAAAACCGCTTCGACCACCTGAGGCGCCAAGCCAAGAGATGGCTCGTCCATCAGTAACAGTTTTGGCTGTGCCATCAGGGCCCTTGCGATAGCGAGCATCTGTTGTTCCCCGCCCGACATCAGACCTGCTTTTTGTTGGCGACGCTCGGCTAGAATGGGGAAGCGCTCTTGCATCTGCGTTGCGCGCCTGCGCAACTCAGCCGGTGAGGCGTGAACCGCTCCACCAAGCAGCAGGTTTTCAGCGACCGTCAGGCCGGCGAAAATTCGCCGGCCCTCGGGAACCAGACCGATGCCTGCACGAGTAATCGCTTCGGGCGACTGACCATTCAGGCTTTGGTCGTTGAATCTGATATCACCAGCCCAGGGCGTTAGGCCGGAAATGGCCGCAAGGGTAGAAGACTTCCCAGCCCCATTGGCACCCAGAAGAGCAACGATCTCACCCTTGCCGACGCTCAGATCGAGGCCACGAACGGCCTCGATCGCGCCGTAGCGCACCTGGAGGGAGGCGACATCAAGCATGCTCAGGGTGCCGGCATCGTCTCTGGGTCAGCAAGCTGACGGCGAATGAAGATTTTCTCACCGCCCTCAATGCGGGCCAGCACCACTTCACGCATTGGCATGCGGTTTGTGCCCTCAAAGGTGAAGCTCGACATAATGCCGACAGTTTCAGGCAAGTTGGCCAGCGCCACACCGATATCAGCAGAATCGGTCGAACCGGCTGCCTGAACTGCCGCATCGATCATGTTCAAGATATCGCAGCCATTGACCACATAGTTCGTGTCAGCCACCGTTCCTGTTGCTTCTTCAAAGGCGGCGTTGAATTCCGCGTGATCACTACCAGGTGCTGCGTACCCGCCGGAGGTATGGACAATGCCTTCGACCACGTCGCCAAGGCCACGCACGGTCGGCGTGTCCAAAACGTCAGCGCCCATGACAGGAATATCAACGCCCGCACCGCGCAGTGCGCGGATGAAGGCGGGGAAATCCGGTTCCCAGGCCGATGTCATGATGACATCGGGCTGCGGATCAAGGCTTTGAATGGTGGTTACGATCGCCGAAAAATCCGGTTGCCCCATGCTGAAGGAGCCTTCGCCAAGCAACGTGCCGCCATTGGCTTCAAAAGCCGCTGCAAAGTAGCGCGGGCCGAACTGGGTGTAAGCGGCATCCGGCGAGGTTAGGATCCATGTGGTTTCATAACCAAGCTCGGCGGCATAAGCGCCAAGCACAGCCGCTTGCTGGTTGTCGGCGGGGTAACTGCCAAACACATAGTCACCAGCAGCGGTGAGGATCGGCGCAGTGCCGGCAAACGTCATTGTTGGGATCTGCGCTGGGCTGGTGATCTGACCCATCGCCATGGTGGGATCACCATCTGGTGGGGCAACGATGAAGTTGACACCCAGATCGACGAACTCCTGCGCAAATTTCACCGCCTCGGCGATGTCGGAGCGTGTGTCGCGCACTTCCAGCGTAATGGGGTACTCACCCGCTATGCCACCGGCTTCGTTCATCTGATCAACGCAGTAGCTGAACCCGTCGAACGATGGCTGGCTGAAGGGCGCTAGACCCCCAGAATTGGCGACCGCCACGCCGATGACAAAGTCGTCATCGGCCAGGGCCGTTAAGGGAAGGCTGGCTGCCATAAGGGCTGCCAACGCTGTGGTTCCAAGATAGTGCTTCATGACTTCCACCTTTGTGTTTCAAACAACGTTAGAAGAATGGGCTGCATGAAGCCCGGCCTGTGATGCGCGCGTTCCGAGGTAGGACTCGATAACGGCTGGGTCCTTTTGGACCTCTTCCGGGGTCCCATCGGCGATGAGAATCCCTCGGTTCAGAACAACCACGCGATGGCAAAGCTCCATGACGAAGCTCAGATCATGGTCGATAAGAAGAAGGCCGATGCCGCGCGTTGCTGCGATCTCACGCAAGCGCTTGCCAAGATCGGCGGTTTCGGCTGGGTTCATGCCGGCGGCCGGTTCGTCCAACATCAAGAAGGAGGGCGCCTGCGCCATGGCGCGGGCAATCTCCAAGCGGCGGCGGGCACCATAGGAAAGATCGCCTGACCGGCGCGTGGCTTCTTCAAAAATACCCATCAGGGAGAGTTCACGCGCGGCTACTTCGCGCGCGTGGCGCATTGTCAGACCGCGAGCCAACCCGGCTACAACCACGTTTTCTTCCACCGTTAATGCAGAAAAGAGCCGAATGTTCTGGAACGTTCGCCCCACGCCAAGGCTGGATACACGGTAGGGTGGTGCGGTATCGATTTGTGCAGCCCCCAGCCAAATGCCGCCCGATGTTGCACGTGATGCGCCAGCGATGGCATTGACCAAGGTTGATTTGCCCGCACCATTGGGTCCGATGAGACCTGTCACCTGTCCCACCGGCACGGTGAAAGACACATCATCGAGCGCGACGAGGCCGGCAAAGGTTTTGCCGACATTCTCAATGCGCAAGGCAGGTGACGCGCTTTCATCCCGCGCCTTTGCTGGTTCTGGATCGACCTCGACTCGCGGCGGCCAGGGAACATTGGCAGCCAGTTCATTGCGACCTACGAGTCCCTCACGGCGATATTTCAGAACCGCCAGCATCGCAAAGCTGACACCGAGAACTTGCAGGCCAAAAAGGTCGGGTAATTCAAAACCAGCGATGACGGCACCGCCTTCGAAGCGTTGCAAAACCTCCCGGATACCCATCACCAGAGCAACGCCCCCGACGGCGCCCGTAACCGTGCCCATGCCACCTAAAATCAGCATGGCCACGAAGCCAAAGGTGGTTGCCAGATAAAAGTCGCGCGGGCTGAAAGCGCCCAGCATGTGCCCGTAGAGGGCTCCTGCGATGCTTGCCATGGTGCCTGAAACAACCCAGGCGATCAGCCGGGCTTTGTAGGGCCAAACGCCAAGCGCGGAGGCGGCTGCCTCATCATCACGAACGGCCCGCAGCACAAGGCCGTGCCTGCTCTCACGAAACAGTCGCGCGCCAATGATGAACGCGCACGCCGCTGCCACCGCAACATAGATATCGGTATAGCGCGGAACGCCAAAGAACGCCTGGTTGCCGCGAGTGAAATCAACGGCGGCTGCCAATATCGAATAGACGATGATAACGAAGCCAAGCGTGGCAATAGCACCAGACGCACCGTTGAGCCTGGAAATGCCGAGCCCGGAGATGAGCGCCAAGGCCGCGCCAACCAAGGCGACAACCGCCAGAGCTGCAGGCAATGCCAGCTCATAACCACCCAGAATGCCCGGCAGGTTGGGCAGGTTCAGGTTCAACATGGTCGGCGGCATGGTGATCCAGGCCGACACATAGGCCGCCACGCCCATGAAGGCCGCGTGGCCGAAAGAGACCACGCCCGAGTTGCCGCTGAACACCTGGAAGGCCAGGACCGCGCAAACATTGACCGCAAAAAAGGTTGCGATCCGCACGCCCGGCAAACCCAATGCCGCTGCCAATAACCCCACACCTACGATCATCAGCGCTGAAAGAAGCAGCGCATCGATAACTGGTTTGAAAGGAGATTGAATGGTTAGTGACATCGTTCCTCACAGGGCTTCTGTAAGGCAACCGCCATTTTTTCATCTTGTCAATCTATTTTCTTTATGCACTATTTTTGTATATTATAAAAATGAATATTCATCAGGCAAATGCCTAAAACTTGAGCAGGCAAAGAGGAATTCGATGTGGTTACAGTCCTTCAGGCGGGTGAACCCGACCCGTTCTCGCTGTACAATGGCCAGGCCGATAGCCCGTTCTTGTTGACTGGCGATCATGCAGGGAACCTTGTGCCACAATCGCTCAATGCGCTGGGTCTGCCATTTGAGGAACTCAACCGTCACATCGGTATCGATATCGGCGTTAAAACCCTTGGACAGATGCTTGCCGACAAGATTAACGCGCCGTTTTTCTGGCAGCCTTATTCGCGCCTGGTGATCGATTGCAATCGCCCCCCGCACCAGGTTGATGCTATACCGGTATTCAGCGATGGTACGTTTGTTCCGGGCAATGCCGAGCTTGGTTCTGAAGAACGCGCAGCGCGCATCAGCGAGATATTTGATGTCTACCATGCTCTTTTTCGTGAGCAGCTAGACCAGCGGTCACGAAACGGACAGCGCACGGTGTTGGTCGCTCTGCATAGCTTTACACCGCACCATACCGACTATCCGGACCCCAGACCCTGGCACGTGGGTGTGCTTTGGAACCGTGATGAACGGATGGCAGGCCCGCTGATCAAGCACTTGCGCCAAGAGCCGGGCCTCATCGTCGGTGCGAACGAGCCCTATCGCGTCTCCGATGAGCTGGATTATGCCATTCCAGTGCATGGCGAAGCGCGTGGCATTCTTTCAGTAGAGCTGGAGGTGCGACAGGATCTTTTGAGCGATGAGGCCAGTTGTGCCACTTGGGCGGATCGCTTGGCCACCGCATTGCTGGCGGTGCTCAGCGATGTTGACAATGGTATTGTGACGGAGATGGTGAAGTGATGGGTGAGCATTTTTGTTTTATTGGCAATCAAGAGCTCAACGGCATCGTTCGTGGTCGCTCCGTCCCGGCTGCGCGGCGCGAAGCGACGTTAAAGAGCGGTCTACCCTGGGTGCCGGCAAACATCACAATTGGCGCGCTCAATAGCCTGCCTCCAGACAATCCCTTTGGCCCGGTTGGAGAAATCCGGCTTATGCCAATTCCCGATGCCGCAGTCACACTGACGAATGGCACCGATCCAGCGTACGACATCACACTATGTGAGTTTAAGCAGAGCGACGGCACGCCCTGGGCATGCTGTCCGCGTACGGCTCTCAAGAGCGCGATCGTCGATCTTGCGGCGGCAACCGGGCTGACACTCAAAGTCGCCTTTGAACATGAGTTCACCGTCGCCGGGCTGGACACGCCCAACCACATTGCCTTTTCGCCATCGGCAGGCCGGGTTGGTGCCCCACTGGCAGAGCGGGTTTTGGCGATTTTGGACCGCGCAGGGTTCACGCTGGACCAGTTCGTTGCCGAATACGGTCCTGGACAATACGAAATTGCAGGGCAGCCCGTAGACCCACTTCAAGCGGCTGACCGCACGGTGCTCACGCTCGAAGCAATCCGTCATGCAGCGGCTGATCTTGGCCTTCACGCCAGTTTCTTGCCCAAGCCTGCCAAAGATCAGGTGGGCAATGGCGTCCATGTCCACTTTTCCTTATGGCGTGGTGACGACAATGTGACGGTTCACAAGGAATGGGTCGAAGGCCATGCAGGCGCGTTCTTGGCCGGTGTTTTAGGCGCAGCAAAACCACTAACTTTTCTATCGGTTACATCACCCAACTCCTTCGCGCGCTACCAGCCCCATTCCTGGGTGGGCACCTACATATGCGCAGGCCTGCGCAACCGCGAGGCAATGGTGCGGATCGTTCCACGGCAACCTGATGCCGATGGCGCCTTCCCGGCAGCATCCATGGAATATCGAACGAGCGATGCGACAGCGA
The DNA here is from genome assembly GCA_039814945.1 of Pseudomonadota bacterium. Classification (GTDB taxonomy): domain Bacteria; phylum Pseudomonadota; class Alphaproteobacteria; order Rhizobiales; family MH13; genus MH13. The sequence goes on along the minus strand of JBCCAF010000002.1, from coordinate 261,369 downwards.
ACGTTTATCTGATGCTGACCGCGCTCATTCGAGCCGGTCTTGATGGCATCAATGCGGACCTCCAATCGCCAAAGAGCGTTAATCAGGACCCAGCCACGCTTGATCCCGATGTGCGAGCGTCAATGGCGCTGGAGCATCTTCCAACATCCATGCAAGAACTCATGACAACCGACGTCTTCGCCCATGTCAGCAACTGGCTCGGGCAAGATCTGGCTAGCGCCTATCTGTCATGTCGTCATAATGATTGCCGCCATGCCGAGGATATGGACTTTGAACGGCTGGCACGGCAGCTGGGCACAGTTTACTGAGCTTGGGGCAGGCTGCGTTACCAACACGACTTAAGTTGTGCGCTTAATGCTGTAAGATCGTCTGTCAACAGGTATTTGAAGCGATTACTGCTAGATTTAAGCGAGAGATTGCCTCGTCGTTTGGTTGATCCCATCGGTGCTGACCGGAAACATTTTAGATAAGTGCCTCTGCAACCTGTGATGACAAGTTGGACCGCATTGGAACATGCCCTGTAGCGGTTTTCGCAATGACGCCTTATATCGTTGGACATGACAATCAACGCGCTCAAAACAGCGAATGGCAGAGCCAAACTATCCATTACTCCTATGATGGATTGGACGGAGAATTCAATTTTATCAGTAGGTTAGTTTATTGGGTGTGCAAATATCGTGCAGCAAAGAACAAATGAAAATGGAAAAAGAACCGGTTTCTCTGGCCGGTCGCTGACACGATTTCCGCCATGCTGCGGCCAAACATTGGGCATGAAGCGCAGTGCAGCAAATTACATTACTAGCTAACCAGCCACAGCCTGTTACTTAAAAATAAGCTCATACGGCAGAATGGAGTCGCCAGGGCTTTGTCCATCCAAAAGTGCCTCCATGCCCGATAGGGCTTTGGCAGCAAACAAAAGGTGCGGTACCCGTACTGTGCTCAGCCAAGGTGCGAGCCACTGGTTCAACGGGTTGTCATCGAAACCAAAGACGCTGGTTTCGTCGGGAACTGTTATATCCAGCTCGGCGAGCCGATGGCGAACGCCATAGGCAATTTGATCGTTGCCGCAAAACACCGTTTCATAGCTATGCTGGGAAAAAAGCTGATTGGCGGCAGCATAACCGCTTTCGATCGAAAGCTCTGCCTCGATGATCGCGTCGGCTTCGATCCTGCATCCCATGGCCGAGGCGCTCTCCAAAAACCCATCCAAGCGCCGCTTTGATGTGTCTGAGCTTCGAGGCCCGTGTATCACACCAACCCGGCCGTTGCGGCGCTTCACTGCCGAACGAAACAAATGCTGGGCAGCTGAGTAATCGTCGATGCCGACGAATGGCACGTTCGCGATGCTTGGAACTCGGCGGTTGATGAAAACGCATTGCTCGCGTTCGGCAGTGTCGGCAAGCTTGTCACTTTCGACTGCGCACATAAAAAAGATACCAGCCACTTGCCGTGAGCGTGCATCGTCAAGGCAATCGTCCTGGATTTTTGGATCTTCATTGGATGTGTAGAGCAGGAGCCCTGCACCACGGTCTGCGATAAGCCGTTCCAGTTCCCATGCCACGGCGGAGAACAAGTTGTTCTGAATATTGGAAAGAATGAAAGCGTAGGTATTGGTTGTCTGCGCGCGCAGTGCGCGCCCAATTTGATTGGGCGCATATTTTAGCTCTTCAGCTGCGCGCAACACCCGCTCTCGTGTCGCCGTAGACACATTGCCTGTACCCACGTTCAAGGCGCGGGAAACACTGGCAATGGAGACGCCCGCAAGCTTTGCTACATCACGGATAGACGCCGTATGGATTTTGTCCTTTGGCGGCAAGGATGACTGCACCCTAGGCTGGCGACTTCGTGACATGTCTTATTGATCCAAGAATTCCCATGTCTGATTATAGGTTCGCGATGCGCTCGCCGCGAGCATGTCATCGTCAGTGTCACTAAGAATCGTCTGTGGCTCGATTCCCAGAGCATAAACCCCTGACTGGAAAGCGCGCCAGAGAGCCGTATGGGGAAGGGCTTGAGAATCGAAACGCAGCATCATCGCCAGCCCAAGCTTGGCATTGCGGACTCCGAGAACGCCATCTGCAGGTGAGGCTTCAACATCCACGATCTCAACGTGATTATCTGAAGGTTCTGCACTTACCTCATCCAACTTTTCTGCCAGTGCCCAAGACGCGCCAAGCAGCCGCGTTTGCGGTGACAGCATGGGGTAGCCAAGGTTGAAATGATAGAGAATGCCATGTCGTGTTGGTCGAAAGCTTCGGTTGGTCACGGTGTCGCGCAAGGAAAGGCTTGGCGTTTGCAGTCCAGCAGTGATGGTCCGCTCTAACTCCAGCACTTCACCAAACACAGATGCCTGACGAACGGTGAGACAAACCACGATCTCACCAGCGGTCCAATCAATATGACGCGTCACCAGTTCGGCTGGTTGGCTGTAGATACGTCCATGAAGTGGATGATGGTTGCGGCTGCGAAGTGGATAGTTGAACTCATCTGCCGAGCTGGTTGCTGGAACACCGTGGTGATCAAGGCCGCAGGTGACGAGAAACCCATCAAAGCCGCGTAAAAATCCTAGCCCGTTCTCGGTATCAGCCGTTGGCCATGGCGTTCGTCCGCCAACCGCGCTGTGCCACCCAAGCTCATTGCCTTTCCAGGCAAGGCGAAGAATATCGCCACCACGATCCAAAGCGATGTCGAAGGAAAGACCTGTGGGGGAGCGAATTTCCAGGAGTCGCCCGCCAGCACCACTGCCCTCTATGCCTTGCACGAGACGAATGTCAGCCAGCCCACGCATGAGTGCACTATGCCGCTGAATATCTTTGATCTGAATATCTTGCATTTGTTTCCTCCAACCGCTCGGAACAAACGGAATAAAATGGGGATCGGCGGGAGGAGGCCGATCCCCAAGGGGTCTGGTTTCAAAAGTGCCTTACGGCATCAACCAGACAGTTTGGTCCACGCACCACCTTGGCGGCTTGAGTTGATACAGGCTTGAATGAATTCCAGCCCTCGAACACCATCACCGACGGTGGGCAGGTCTGTAGCAAAGGGATCGGGGTCACGCTTGTCCTTGGCAGACCAAATCATCTCAGCTGCATTGGAATAGATGTTGCCAAATCCTTCGATGTAACCCTCGGGGTGCCGAGGCGGCATCCGTGTGCCGGCATTTGCCACATCCATTGCGCCAGGGCCGCCGCGAGTGATGCAGCGTGTCGGTTCGCCGAAGGGCGTGTAGTAGAGGTTGTCATTGTCCTCACCCACCCATTCCAGCCCACCTTTGGTGCCGTAAATGCCAATCGACAAACGGTTGTAGTTGCCCGGTGCGACTTGGCTTGTCCAGAGATTGCCAGATGCCCCGCCTTTGTAGCGCAGCAGCACATTGGCGTTATCGTCAAGCTGACGTCCTGGAACATAAGATTTGAGATCGGCACAGACTTCCTCAAGCTCCAACCCAGAGATGAAAGCGGCCAGGTTGAAGGCGTGGACGCCGATATCGCCGATGGATCCGCCACCGCCTGCAAGCTTAGGGTCGGTGCGCCAAGCGGCTTGTTTGTGGCCTTCCTGGTCCAGCGCCGTTGTCAGCCAATCCTGAACATATGACGTGCGGATGACCTGGATGACACCCAAAGTTCCATCTGCCACCATGGCACGAGCTTGGCGCACAAGCGGGTAGCCGGTGTTGTTCTGTGTGAGCACAAACACCAGACCAGATTTCTCAACGATCTGCTCCAGCTCGCGTGCTTCGTCCAGGTTCAGCGTCATCGGTTTGTCGCAGATCACATGGATGCCAGCTTCGAGGAAGGCTTTTGCTGGCCCGAAATGCAGATGGTTGGGCGTGACGATAGAGACAGCATCAATGCCATCGTCTCGCGCCGCTTCTTTAGCCGCCATTTCTTCCCAGGATGTGTAGGCACGGTCGGCATTCAGGCCCAGATCGGCTGCCGATGCTTTGGCATTATCCGGGTTGGCCGAAAGGGCGCCAGCAACGATCTCCCATTTGTCGTCCAGGCGAGCCGCCATACGATGGACGGCGCCAATGAACGCCCCGCGACCCCCGCCGACCATCCCGAGCCGCAACTTACGTGCGGCTCGTTCGGTCCCAAAACTTTCAATGGCCATAACCCTTACTCCAGTCCAAGGATCGCACGGGCGCCGGATGTGTCGCCTTTGCCGCCTGCAAAGTCATCGAAGGTTTTGTCCGTCACGCGGCGAATGTGATCGCTGATGAACTGTGCACCTTTGGGTGCGGCGTCTTCTGGGTGCTCAATGCAGTCTTCCCATTCGTAGACGCACCAGCCTTCAAAGCCATATTCGGTGAACTTTGAGAACACTTGGCCAAAGTCTGTCTGGCCATCGCCCAAGCTGCGATCACGCGCCGCGCGCTTCAGCCAGGGCTGGTAGCCGGACAGAAAGCCCTGCTTGCCAGTTGGATTGAACTCCGAGTCCTTCACATGGAACATTTTGATGTGCTCATGATAGAAATCTATGAACTGCAGATAGTCCAAGCCCTGTTTCACAAAGTGACTGGCATCGTAGTTGATGGCGCAGCGTGGATGTCTATCCACCGCTTCGTAGAACATCTCGAAGGTGACGCCGTCATAGAGGTCTTCGGTGGGGTGAAGCTCGAAACACAGGTCAACGCCACACTCATCATAAACATCCAGAATTGGGCGCCAGATGCGTGCCAGCTCGTTGAAAGCTTCATCAATAAGGTCTTGGTCGCGCTGCGGAAAGGGGTACCAAAAGGGCCAGGCGAGGGCGCCAGAGAACGTGGCGTGCTCTGTTAGCCCCATGTTCTTTGACGCGCGGGCGCACATTTTCAGCTGTTCCACCGCCCATGCCTGCCGCGCATTGCGATTGCCACGAACCTCAGGCGGGCACAGCCCATCCATCCACGCATCATAAGCCGGATGCACGGCGCAAAGCTGCCCTTGAATGTGGCTTGCCGTGTCGCAAATGACGACGCCGTTTTCTTTGGCGATGCCATTCAACTCATCTGCGTAATCCTTGCTCTCTGCGGCTTTTGCCACATCAATGAAGCGGCCATCCCACATGGGAAGTTGCACGGCTTCAAAGCCAGAATCAGCACACCATTTTGAAATGGCGCCCAAGCTGTTGAATGGCGCTTTGTCGTCCGCAAATTGGCCCAAGAACAGACCGGGTCCCTTAAGTGTTTTCATTTTTTCCTCCCAGACCAGTGCGCATGACAGCACCTGGCGGCATCGTAACAGTTTGTTTTGATGGACCGTTATGGAAACGTTTCCTTTTTCAGGAAACAGAAATAAGGGTTAGCTGTCAAGCGTTCCAAAAAATTCCTTATTGGCGCCGACGCGTATTATTGACAACTAAGAATCTTAAATAGTATTATTATTCAGATGATTAAGCTCTAAAGCTCTTGTCGATAGCGATGAGTTTTAGGCGGTGATTTCTATGTAGTTGTTCATGGGTCGATGCCGAGCGGCAGGAATTCTGCTTGACGACTGGAAACGTTTCCTTTTACCGTTAAGGCAATTGCGATCAATCGCTCGAAGGGCGTCAAACGCCACATTGAAGGGAGGGGTAAGATGAAAAACTCCAATTACACACGCAGAACCATTCTGAAATCAGGTGCTGCGCTCGGAGCTATGACAGCGATCGGAATCAATCCGCGCTTCATTCGTCCGGGTATGGCGCAAAACTACGCGCCTGGCATGACGGGTGGCCCGACAGGCTTTCCGGGGGCAGAGCGTTTCCAGTACAATGAAAGTATGTCCGAGGGCCGTGCCATTGAGGGCATTCGGCAAATCGTTGCTGCAGGCGACGCACCCAGCAAGATCACCATTTTGCTGACGGATGGGGCCATCGGCCAGCTCACCGAGCCGTTTCCATCCGGCCCCTCTGTGAAAGACGTTTGGGAAGCTGAAACAGGCATTGAACTTGAAATCATCGGCGCACCAGCCGGGGACATTTGGGCCCGTGTGCTGCAAGATGTGACAACGCAGTCTGGTGCTTTTGATATCTACACGCACCCCTGGAACAGCTTGGGCGACCTGGTCGAAGCTGGCGGCGCGATGAACCTAAACGATTTCGTTGCTGAGTATCAGCCCGATTGGGCCGATGACGAGCGCGGCACACCAACAGCGCAAACCGCCGAGCTACTCTACAAGTACGGCGGTGACTTCTACGGCGCCTCGCTCGACGGCGATTTCCACACGTGGGTCTACAATAAGGGTTACTTTGAAGACGATGCCCACGCTGGTGCGTTCCGTGAGCGCTATGGCCGCGACCTAGCTCCCCCTGCGACGTGGGAAGAAAGTGACCAGATTTCCGCATTCTTCACCGGTCGAAGCGGCCTCGGTGGCACCACCATCTATGGCAACGGGAATGATATGGCGCCGTTCTGGGGTCTGCCACGTTTCTATGCGCGCTTGGCAGCTCAGGCGATGCCGAACATGTATTGGTTCGACGATGAGGGGAGCCCTAATCTCGCCACGCCAGAAGCCATCAAAGCCGCTGAAGAGTATGTTCAGTCACGCGAATGGGCCCACCCTGATGCGCTGTCATGGACGTTTGCCGAGGGCTATTCAGGTATCGGATCAGGGCAGACGCCGCATCTGACCACGTACACCAATGTGGCCAAGTTTGTGGACCGGATGAATGACGACGGCACGCCAGCAAGCCCAGCCTCGGGTCAGCTTTCGGCCTACATTCCCCCTGGTGTTCAGCATGATGGCGGTTTGGTGCGCCGTTCGGTGATCTATTACAACATCACCGGTACGGTTTCTTCACGGGCGCAAAACCCTGAGGTCGCCTATTTGTTCCTGCAGTGGTTGAGTTCAACGCGCATCTACACCTGGATGACCGGTAACCCTGCGGGTTACTTTGACCCCTTCCAGAAGGCGAACTTCGACGAAGAGTTCGTTCAGGAAACCTATCACGACTACATGATGGATGCGATCCGCGAGACGATCTCTCGATCGGTTCCGACCATCAATTTCGCAGGTCAAACGGCACTTGATGCTGCCCTTGATGAGGAGCTACAGGCGGCACTCACCGGCCAGAAGACCGCCGAGCAAGCGATGATGGATGCGAACCGACGGTGGCAACGTGTCATTCGTCGGCGTGGCGAGGATAAGATGATCCCAATCATCCAAGCCAGCCGTGCCGCTTGGCCGACTATCGTCGATTAGCGCTCCCTCCGAGCTTGGGCGCGACGTTTGATGTCGCGCCCATCCCACCTGAAACCACACTAGGTACGATTGATGCTGGGACTGTTGCTCAGAACCTTTGCGGTTGCCGTTTTTGCTGCGCTTGCGCTGCTGCCGATCAGCTGGATGGCCACTATGGCCTTTAAGCCACCAGCAGAGTGGACCAGCGCTGCCTCGGACCTCACCTTTTTTCCGCAAAATCCGACGCTTGGTAATTTCGTTTACGTCTTCACCGGCGAAGCACCCGACCAAATTGTTAGCTTGGATCGCACGGTGTGGTGGCCGCTGTTTGCCAGTCTTTTGACGTCTATTTTGGGCACGTTGATCGCCGTGGTTTGCGGCACAGCGGCAGCCTATGGCGTAAGCCGCGAAAAGGTTGGCGGTTCTATCGGTCTTTCCCTGTTGCAACTGCGCATTTTCCCGCCATTAGCGGTCATGATTCCAGTGATGATCATGTGCGCGTTTCTGGGCATGATCGACACGTGGTGGGGTCTTTCGCTAATCTATGGCATCGTCACGCTGCCCTTCTCATTCTGGCTGATGAAAGCCTACTTCGATGAGCTTCCCCGTGAGATCGAAGAGGCGGCCATTGTTGAGGGCTGCTCTCCATTTGAAGCCTTCTATCAGATTACACTGCCCATCGTTTCTTCCGCAGTAGCTTCAACGGCGCTGTTCATCTTCATTCTCAATTGGTCGGACTACCTGATTGCCCTGCTTCTCACGCGCAGTGATTGGACAACAATCCCCGTTTACATGAACGCGCTGGCGTCGGCTGCATCTGGCCAACTTTACGGAGCTAAGGCGGCTCTGGGCCTGATTGCTGCGATCCCTCCCATCATTTTGGGCATTTCCATCCAACGCTTCTTGGTGCGCGGCCTGACGTTCGGAGCCTTGAAACAATGACCGATACTGCTTTGCCCTCCGAAAAGCACTCCGGCGCAGCGAACGCTCCCGCAGATGGTCTTGCCGAAAGCAGACAAAGCCTCGCCAAGAGGCTCATCCTACCAACGCAAATACTGTTGGTCTTCATCGTTGCGTTTCCGCTGATCATGCAGATTTACATCAGCCTGACCTGGTGGACGCCGCTGGATGGTGAGCCCTGGTACCGCGCTTATCAGAGCTGGAACTGGTTCGACAATTATGTCGAAATATTCGGTGACCCCGGGCTTCATGGTGCAATCTGGCGCACGCTTTTGTTTGTCATCATCGCCGTGCCGATTGAGTTTGGCTTAGGTCTTTTGCTGGCGGCATTGTTCTATGAGGGCGTGGCGGCACGTCCGATTTTCTACAGCCTGATCCTCATGCCGATGATGATCGTGCCTGCTGTGGCGGGTTACATTTTCTTCCTCATTTTTCAGCAGACAGGCCCGTTGAACGCGTTTCTTGGGCTGTTCTGGGAGGGCGCCTACGATGTGAACTGGTTGAACGATGTTAATCGCGCGTTCTTCGCGGTTGTCGTCGCCGATGTCTGGCAGTGGACACCGCTGATGTTCCTCATCCTGTTTGCAGGGTTGATGAGCGTTCCGCAGGACCAAATGCGAGCCGCGACCATCTTGGGCGCCAACTGGCGTCAGCGCTTCTGGCGCATCGCTCTGCCGCGCATCAAAGCAGTGATCTTCATCGCTCTCGGTTTGCGTGTGATCGAGTGCTTCAAGATTTTTGACATGCTGTTCGTCATGACAGGTGGGGGTCCAGGCGTCGCGACTGAGAGTTTGTCGCTCTACCTCTACAAACAAACGTTCCAAAGCTTGGAGTGGTCCTATGTGGCGGCCATCGGCATCACCGTTCTGGTTGTGCTCAGCGTTATTACCGCCGTCATCTTGGCACGCACCAACAAGAAGGAGGACGCGTAATGTCCTCCGTCAGGTTGGAAGCCACCACCAAACAATTTGGCGATTTCAAAGCCGTCCAATCGATGGACTTGAGCATCGAAAACGGCGAGTTTGTCGCGATCCTGGGGCCATCTGGCTGCGGCAAAAGCACAACCATGAACATGATCGCTGGCATTGAGGATGTGACCTCGGGCACGATCCGTTTTGACGGTCGCGACGTGACAAGTGTTCCAGTACAAAAACGCGGTGTGGGATTCGTCTTCCAGAATTACGCGATCTTCACCCATATGTCTGTGCGCGATAATTTGGCGTTCGGCTTGGAGATCCAAGGCGCGCCCAAAGCCGAGGTCGATAAGCGTGTGGATGAAATGGCGCAGTTTATGGCGCTCTCTCACCGGCTGGACGCAAAATCATCTGCCTTGTCTGTCAACGAGCTGCAAAAGCTGGCCATCGGGCGTTCGGCGATTGTTGAACCTTCGATCTTTCTGCTTGATGAGCCGTTGTCCAACCTTGATGCCGCCTTTCGCGAGAAGATGCGCGCGGAGCTTCGCGGTCTCCAACGGGCGCTGAAACAGACCATGGTTTACGTGACCCATGATCAGATTGAGGCAATGGGGCTGGCTGACCGCATCGCGGTCATGAACCACGCGGTTCTGCAACAGTTCGACACGCCTGACGTTATTTATGCCGAACCCGCCAACGTGTTCGTGGCTCGCTTCATTGGAGCGCCAAGCATGAACATTCTGCATGCGCGCATAGGCGAGGGCGGTGTGACGTTGGGCGGTCGTGATGCCGACTTCATTCCTTTGTCGGACCATTTGATGAGCGCCGCACGCGATCTGCGGTCACCGGATGTCTTGTTTGGCTTCCGTCCGGAAAATCTTGCTCTAACAGAACCTGAAAGTCCTGGGTCGTTTACCGCTGAAGTTGTCTTGGTGGAGACAGTTGGGCGACGCAACATCGTTCACCTAGTTTCGGGCATGTCTAACTTTTTAGCTGTCTTTGGTCGCGGTGCTGCACCTAGGGCTGGAGAGGCTATCGGGCTGCTCGTGGACACGGACAGAGCGCATCTTTTCGATCCTGAAACTGAGGAGCGTTTGATGCCGATGGAGATGTCTCATGGCTGAAATCAAGCTCGAAAATGTATCCAAACGCTACGGCGATGTGGCTGCGCTCGATAGCGCTAACCTGACCATCGAAGACGGATCGTTCACCTCGGTCTTTGGCCCTCCAAGCTCCGGTAAGTCTGTCCTCCTGCGGGTTCTTCTGGGGCTGGAGCCGGTGGATGGAGGGCGGATTGCCATCGATGGCAAGGATGTCACAGATGCTTCTCCAAATGAGCGCAACTTGTCGATGGTTTTCCAAAACCTAGCCCTGTTTCCGCAGCTGAGTGCGCAGGAAAATATCGTTTTTCCTTTAAAGAGACGGGCCGCACGCGAGGAAGATATCAACGCACGCCTCGACCAAGTCTCCAGCGTGCTTTCTATCGCCCATATTTTGCATAAAAAGCCTGCGGCCCTGTCGGGTGGAGAGCGTCAGAGGGTGGCCATAGGGCGTGCCCTCATTCGCGATGCGTCGGCCTACATGATGGATGAACCCATCGCCGCACTTGATGCGCGTCTGCGGGACGTGATGCGCGTTGAGCTAAAGCGCCTGCAGATCGAACAAGGCCGCACATTCATCTACGTCACTCACGATTGCGAAGAGGCAATGAGTGTTGCTGATCGCATGGCCATCCTAGAGGCTGGTCGCATTGTTCAGGTGGGCAAGCCGGATGATGTCTACGCGCGACCTGCAACCCTTTACGTTGCCAAGCTTGTCGGCTCGCCGGGCATCAATGTTCTTGAAGGCGAAGGCAACGATGGCAGCATTGCCAGTGTACTTGGTCTAGTCAATGGCCAAACCGGCGAGCGTTTGGAACGTGGCCAGAAAGTTCACGTTGCTTTACGGCCGGAAGCGCTTCAGCTCGGTGATCCTGCAGATGCAAAGCTCAAGGGACAGATTTCAGACGTTGAGCGTTTGGGCGGTTTTTCCGTCATCACTGTGAACAATGGCGAAGCCCAGGTCCGCGCGATCGCGTCGGGCGATGCGCCTCACCGCATTGGTGAGCATGTTGGCGTTACCGTTGATCCTGCAGGCCTGCACCTTTTCAACATCGAAGATGGGGCGAGGATTGGTTGATGGCGACTCAAACTTCCCTCCCAAGCGTCGCACTGATTGGCACTGGCATCATTGGCCAGTCTTGGTCCATTTGTTTTGCCCGCGCTGGTCATCAGGTGCGGATGTTTGATCACTTAGAAGGCGCGGCTAAGGCCGCGCTCCCGTCGATACGCCAAATGTTGGCGAGTCTTGAGCATCGTGACCTTCTTCAAGGGCAAACGCTTCATACCATTCTTCAGCGGATATCGGTTGCCGATGACTTAACTGCCGCGCTGGATGGTGCGGGCTATGTTCAGGAAAGCACGCCAGAAAAGATCGATATCAAGCGAGGGATTTTTGCTGAACTCGATGCGCATGCGGCGCCGGATGCGATAATCGCCAGTTCAACATCGGCACTCTTGCCGTCCCAGTTCACCGAAGGTTTGCCGGGTGGTCACCGATGCTTGGTCGCCCATCCTCTGAACCCGCCACACCTCATCCCCGCGGTTGAAGTTGTGCCAAGTCCGCAGACCGCACCTGCATGTGTGATGGGCACTGTCGAGCTTCTTGCCAGTATCGGCCAGGAACCAGTGATCGCACGCAAGGAGGTTGCTGGTTTTATCATGAACCGGCTTCAAGGTGCATTGCTTGATGAGGCATTTGCCCTGGTACGAGACGGGGTCGCGAGCATTGAGGACATCGACACAGCAATGCGCGACGGACTGGCGCGCCGCTGGAGTTTTATGGGGCCGTTCGAGACAATTGATTTGAACGCGCCCGGCGGCGTCTCAGCGTTCTTGCAGCGTTACCAAGATGCGTATGACGAAATCGGCAAGGGTCGGCCGGATCGTCCGGCATGGAACGGTACACTGGCCGACGAAATCATCGCCGCATGCCGCTCGGTCCGACCACTCGATACGCTGGATGATCGCCAGGCGTGGCGCAACGAACAGCTCGCCGCGCTTTCCGCCTTCAAGCAACACAACGGGAAGGCGTAGAGCATGGCCGCACGACGCAAAGCGATCATCACCTGTGCCTTAACCGGCGCCATCCACACCCCTTCCATGTCGCAATACCTGCCCGTGACTCCGGATGAAATCATAGCAGAGGGGCGGCGTGCGGCGGATGCCGGAGCTGCAATCTTGCATGTCCATGCCCGCGATCCTCAGAGTGGGCGTCCGGACCAAACGGTTGAGGCCTTTGGGCGGATATTGCCGGCGCTAAAAGAGACTGGAGCGGTGATCAACATCACCAGCGGCGGCAGCCCTTTCATGTCCGTTGAAGAGCGCGTGGCACCGGCTGCGCACTTCAAGCCAGAGCTTGCCTCGCTCAACATGGGCTCGATGAATTTTGGGCTCTATCCAATGAAGACCCGTTATCCAGACCTGAAGCAGGCGTGGGAACAGGAGCATTTGGAAAACTCCCGCGACCTAGTCTTCAAGAATACCTTCAAAGACATAGAGTACGTCCTCGAAACTTGCGCAGCGAACCAAACTCGCTTTGAATTTGAATGCTACGATATCGGCCACCTTTACTCGCTGCACCATATGGCTGGTCGCGGAAAGGTCTCCGCACCCCTGTTCGTCCAATCGGTGTTTGGCCTGCTCGGTGGTATTGGTGGGCACGCCGAAGACGTTCAGATGATGCGACGAACGGCAGACCGCCTGTTCGGCAAGAACTATGAATGGTCGGTTCTTGGTGCCGGTTCCAACCAACTTCGTATTGGCGCCATGTCGGCTGCGATGGGCGGGCATGTTCGTGTTGGCCTTGAGGATTCGCTTTGGCTGGGGCCGGGCGAACCAGCTACCTCATCCGCCGATCAGGTGAAAAAGGCTCGCAGCATTCTTGATGGCCTGTCGATGGATCTGGCCACGCCGGATGATGCGCGTGACATGCTCGGTCTCAAGGGCGCCAGCAAGGTGGGGTTTTAAGCCATGCAGCTGGACGTCCTCATCGACGTTAAACCGCTGCTCGGTGAGGGGCCGCTTTGGGACGTTGAAACCCAACGCCTCTACTTCATAGACGCACTGGGCAAGCGTATTTTTCGCTGCACGGAAGATGGCAACGAGGTGCGCAGCTGGACTGTGCCATCACGCATAGGCTCCATGGCTCTGCGGCGTGGCGGTGGCGCAACCCTTGCTTTAGCTGATGGATTTCACGCCCTTGGTTTCGATACGGGGGAGATTATCCCGATTGTCGATCCCGAGCCTGGCATCACCTCCAACGCGCTTAACGACGGCAAAGTCGATCCGCGTGGTCGTTTCTTGTGCGGTTCGATGGACATGAACGAAGAGGCCGCGACGGGGGCCTTATGGCGGCTTGATCGCGATCTTTCAGTCGCCAAGCTCGATGGCGATATCATCTGTTCCAATGGTCCATGTTGGTCGCCCGATGGTGGCACGCTTTACTTTGCTGACAGTTTTGCCGGCATCATTTTTGCCTATGACTATGACCTAGACACTGGCGCCGCTACCAACCGGCGAACCTTCGTCGACGTCGATGGAAGCCGAGGAGGGTCACCTGACGGCGCGACAGTTGATGCGGAAGGTTTTGTCTGGTCAGCGACCGTTTTTGACGGTCGCCTTTTTCGCTATGCGCCTGACGGCACGGTCGACCGCGTGATCGAAATGCCAGTTTGCAAGATCACAAGCGTTGCATTCGGTGGGCCCGATTTGGACCGCTTGTTCGTCACCTCAATGGCAGAACCACCACTTCCCAAATACCCCGACGACGGACCACTGAGAGGCTCAGTTTTTGTGATCGACGGGCTTGGGATCCAAGGCCGTGAAGAGCCACGATTTGCCGGTTAAAAAGGAAATGATCCATGACAGATAAAGTTGCGCTGCTAACAGGTGCCGCTCAGGGCATCGGCCAAGCAACAGCGCTTCGGCTCGCCAAAGAGGGTGTGTCACGGTTCCTACTTGTCGACCGAAACGCCAATGGCCTGAATGAAACCGCTGACAAGCTTGGCAAGTCGGGCGCAAAGGTGCGCACTTTGGCGACCGATCTTGCTGATCTGGATACCTGGCGCACCAAACTTGATGATGAGATCAAGACGCTTCGGAGCGTGGATATTCTGGTCAATGCGGCCGGTTCCACAGCACGCGGTGGCATTGGCGACACTGAGCCGCAGACGTTCGATCTTTTGTACGCGCTGAACGTGCGTGCGCCCTTCTTCTTGATGCAAGCAGTGATGCCGGCCATGCCACGTGGCGGAGTGGTCGTGAACATCTGTTCAATGCTCGCTTATGGCGGACCGCCATTCCTGTTGGCCTACTCATCATCCAAGGCAGCGTTGGTGGCGCTGACAAAAGGGACAGCCAATGCTGTGAAGCGCGAAGGCGTTCATGTCTTTGGTATCAATCTTGGTTGGACATGGACGCCCGGCGAGCAAGAGACCCAAACCATGGTTCACGGCCTCGCGGAAAACTGGCGGGAAACGGTTGGCGTCACCCAACCATTTGGGCGGCTGCTCATGCCGCAAGACCCGGCCGGTTTGATCGCATTTCTCACATCACCGGATGCGGCAATGATGACCGGATCCATCATCGATCTTGACCAATTCGTCGCTGGAACTGTCGACGATAATCCCGGCGCCGCTTAACGCGACATCGGGCAACAGCCCGAATGGGCATCATAACGTGAAGTCTAGGGAGACTGACAATGCAACGCAAACAAACGATAAAGGCAGCCTTAGCCGGCTTTCTCTTGTTTTTCATGCCGCCGGCCATCGCCCACGCAGAACTCGTGGTCGGAATGAGCTGGGCGAACTATCAAGAAGAGCGCTGGCAAATCGATGAGCGAGGCCTGCAAGAAGCACTTAGCGAAATGGGCGCCACGCTTGTGACCGCCGATGCGCAAAGTTCGAACGCGCGGCAGGCCAGTGACATTTCAGGACTTATCGCTCGAGGGATCGATGTCTTGGCTATCGTCGCGTGGGATTCTGAAGCCATCCTGCCCTCGGTCGAGCAGGCGCTGGCAGAGGGCATTCCTGTAATCGCGTACGAGCGCCAAATCGAGCATCCCGATGTGTTCTACGTGGCCTTTAACCCTATTGAAGTGGGTCGCATTCAGGCACGTGAGTTGGTCGCCGTTCAGCCTGAAGGGCGATACGTCATCATCAAGGGTAGCCCAACCGATCAGTATGCCCACTACGTGCTGACCGGCCAACGAGAAATCATCGATCCCTTTGTTGCCGATGGTCGCATTGAAATCGTTGGCGAGCAGTGGACCGACGGTTGGGTTCCCGATCGTGCGCAAGCCAATATGGAGAATATTCTGACCGCAACCAACGATGAAGTGGATGCGGTACTCGCTTCGAACGATGGAACCGCTGGCGGTGTTGTCGCGGCGCTGACGTCGGTGGGTCTGGACGGTATTCCAGTATCCGGTCAGGACGGCGATATTGCAGCTCTCAACCGCATCGCTCTTGGCACGCAGACGGTGACTGCGTGGAAAGATGCACGCGAGCTTGGCCGTTTGGCGGCGCGTGTTGCTGCTGAATTGGCCGGCGATACCGCACCTGGAGACGTGACAGACCGTATCGTTTGGGACCTGGGACCAAACGGCGTGGCGCAGGATGCCGTCGTGCTACCGCCCGTCACCGTCACCTGGGACAATCTGGACGTCGTCATTGATGCTGGCTGGATTTCGCAGGGCGATCTGTGTGTCGGCGTTAGCGAAAATGTACCGTCAGCATGCCGATAGTGCATCAGACTTTAAGCAGGGCGGCGATGCCGCCCTGTTTTTCTTTTCAAGGTCGAGGGTGATGTTTAAGTCGATTCTAAGCGCGCGCATGTTGTCGCTATTGAGCCTGCTTGTGCTCATCGCGGTCGTGTTTCATGTATTGTCAGGTGGCCTGTTTCTGACACCGCGTAATCTTTACAATCTGGTTGTCCAAACCAGTGTGGTTGCCGTCATGGCCACCGGGATGACGTTGGTGATCATCACCAGAAACATCGACCTTTCAGTAGGCTCTGCGCTTGGCCTGGTGGGGATGGTTATCGCCTTATTCCAGATCGAGCTTTTCCCCGCGGAAGCAGCGTGGAATTGGCCGCTATCTGCAGCGATTGGCATTGCCTGCGGTGCGTTGATCGGCGCCTGGAATGGCGCTTGGATCGCTTTTGGCGGCATTCCATCATTCGTGGTTACGCTGGGCGGCTTGCTCATCTTTCGCGGGCTCGCATTCGAAACAGCTCAGGGTCGCACACTGGCACCTTTCCAGGAAACATATCAGGTTTTTGGTGGTGGGCTGAATGGAGCTCTGGGTGAAGCTGTGAGCTGGTGGGTACTGGTTGTCGTTCTTGCGCTTTATGCCGCCGGAGAGTTTTTCATTCATCGCCGTCAGATACGCATTGGTCATGCGCTTCCGCTGATCCTGCGAGCGCTAAGAATGGCGATGGTTGCCATTCTGGCGATTGGATTTGTGTTTGTGATGAATGCCTACGACCGCCCAAGAACCGATATCGGGCGGGGCGTGCCTATCCCCGCATTAATTTTACTCGTTACCGTTCTCGTCATGGAATTCATTGCACGTTTCACGACTTTTGGCCGTTACGCCTATGCCATCGGCGGTGACGTTGATGCAGCGCGATTGGTTGGCATTCCCACACGAAAGACCGTGTTTTGGATTTATGTGCTGATGGGTGTGCTTGCAGCAGTGGCAGCCGTGATTGCAACGGCACGGCTCAACGCTGGAACGAGTTCTACCGGCGAACTCCTAGAGCTCAGCGTTATCGCAGCGGCCGTTATTGGTGGCGTGTCGCTTCTTGGTGGACGTGGAACGGTATCGGGCGCTGTGATTGGGGCTGTCATTATCCAAAGCTTGGACTCTGGGATGGTGCTGGTCGGGGCTTCGAGTTCGGTTCGGATGATCGCCATCGGTGTCATTCTCACCCTTGCAGTCTACATCGACAAGCGGCTCTCAAAGGAGGCTTGAGCATGAGTGCATCACCTAGCCATCGGCAGCCGCTGGTCGAAATGAAGAGGGTCTACAAGGCGTTCGGCGGTGTTCACGCTGTCGAGAATGTCGATGCAACGCTCTATCCGGGTGAGGTCGTTGCGGTGCTCGGTCATAACGGTGCTGGCAAAAGCACATTAATGAAAATGCTTGCTGGCGCTTACAGCCGCGATGCAGGTGACATACACGTTCACGGTCAGGCTACTCCGCTCTCTACTCCTGCCGAAGCGCACGCATTGGGCATTGAGACCATTCATCAAACATTGGCGCTGGCTGACAATCTGGATGCTGCGGCGAACTTATTTCTTGGCCGCGAACCTGGCTGGTCTGTTGGGCCTTTTCGCCTGATGGACAGCCAGACGATGAAGGATCAGGCGCGTAAAGCCATCCAACAACTCAATCCGAATTTCGATAAGATCGATGTTCCTTGCCGAGATCTTTCAGGCGGGCAGAGGCAAACCGTAGCCATTGCTCGGGCCCTTCACTTTGAAGCTCGCATTCTGATTATGGATGAGCCCACAGCAGCGCTTGGGCCGGAGGAAACCAAGATGGTTGCCGATCTCATCACGCGGCTGAAAGCTAAGAACATCGGCATCTTTCTCATCAGCCACGATATCGAAGATGTCGTTGAGTTGGCAGATCGTTTCATGGTCATGAAGGGTGGTCAGCTTGTGGGTCATGGACGCATTGGCGATGCCGATAAGGATGAAATCCTTGGAATGATCATTATGGGAAAATGCCCGCCGAGCGTTACGGCTGGTCCGGGCGGCCAGACCTAGCAGGACATAACATGCGATCTGATCAAGGTGCTGTTTCACCTTGCCCGGTAGGAACTGACTTGCGGCTTGACGAGCGATGGGTACGCGGTGTTTGCCCTGTGCGTTTGCGAAAGACGGTGGCAAAATACTGACTGGAGGCGAAACCCAAATCGTGTGCGATCCGGGTGATGGGTCGGTCGGTTTGTTTGAGCAGCGCTTTGGCCTCATCGATCCTGATTTCACGCAGCCAAACCGCCGGTGCGAGGCCGGTGGAGCGCTGGAACAGCGCATAAAACCAACTCTCTGAGAGGCCGACACGGCCTGCGATTATCGGCAAAGATAGCCGCGCGTGGCGATCAGCACGCATCAGCCTCATGGCTTGGTTGATCCTTGGGTCGAGAAGCTGAGACTGCGGTTTGGTGAGCGCTTTGAGCGAGGATTCAAGGAAGCAAATTGCGTGCGCCCAAACAAAGGCAGGCCTCGCCCCACCGCGCTCATAGCCGTCTAGAATGCACTGAAGGTGGTGCACCTGGATCGGCGACGATGGCGCCACCCGTAGAGCGTCAATGAAACCCTTTGCCAAAAGCTCACGATCTTTGTTTGGAAGACCAAACGCACCTGGGCGATCAAGGCACACCTGAACCCACATGATCTCGCTTGGCTCCAAGGCCGAGCCAACAGCACCATGGCGCTCGTCCGGCTTGGTGCAAAAAAGTTGCCCCGCCGCAAGATCAAGTTCTTCCTCTTCCACCCACCAGGAAAGCCGCCCCTTGGTCACGACCACGAATTCAAACGCGCCGGGGTGACTGTGCTCGGGAAGTCCGTCGAGGATGGCTTCGGTTTGCAAAGCTCGCCCGATGGCCGGCAGTTCAGCCAGGTTGGTTGCGCCTTCTGCGAATTCATATCGATAGGTCAAATGTTCGAAATTCTCCACTTGAGTGAAACGAACGCTGACATGGCAGCCATCAGCTATGCAAGCGTTTGGATCCTGAAATAGGGGAGGGCTCAATGCGCAGAGATGCAGCATTAACCGAAGAACAAAGCCAAATCCTGCGTAAGCAGGGGTTTGTGCCCGTCGCCTCGTTTCTTTCCACCAAAGAACTTCACGCCATCAGGGCCATCTTTGATCGGTTGTTCAACGCCAAAGTTGGACAAGACGATGGCAAACAATTCGACCTGGCCGGTGGCACGGGCTCAACAGGTTTGAAGCTTCGGCAAATTCTCGAGCCTTCCGACTATGCCCCTGAGTTGCGCGATCTTGACGTCATTCGCCGCGCCCGACAGATCACCCAGACTTACTTCGATAGCGATGCGACGCCCGTGATGGGTGAGCACATGATTTTTAAACCGGCTCATGTCGGTAACATCACGCCTTGGCACCAAGATCAGGCCTACCATGACCCGGAGATGGATGAGCGCAGCATCAACTTTTGGATCGCGTTGGATGACACCGATATCGAAAACGGATGCATGCAGTACGCACCGGGGTCACAGAACAATGATGTGTTGCCCCACCATCCCATCGGTCACGACCCGTCCGTTCATGGATTGGAAGTTGACAATCCAGAGGTCTTCGCCAGTTCGAGCGCCGCCTGTCCCTTGAGCGCCGGTGGATGCGTCATGCACCTGCCAAAAACGCTTCACTATGCCGGTCCCAATCGCACCACACGTCAGCGCCGCGCTTACATCCTCATTATGCAGGCGCCACCGGTAAAGCGTGCCATACCGGTGGACAATTATTGGATGCGGCGCGGTGGCCAAACCCAGCTTGCCTAGCGGAATGGAGCATCGTGCCAACATCACGACGTCAATCGGCCACCGACGACTCCAGCTTCTCGATCAAAAGCGCGAGCGGGGGGAGGTCTTTGGCCGACGCTCCGTAGCAAAAACCGGTAGGAAATTGGAAGTTGAGCGGTTGGCAGGTCAGCGGCTGAAGTCCAAAACGAGCGGCCATGTCGGCCAGCGGTTGCGACAGGCCCAACAAGCAAGCGCTGCGCGCAGCCTGTTCCAGCGTGGTGACCAACGAGTCAGAGCTCACCTGTACGCTCACCGGTGCGTCCGCATGGCGATGGATGGTTTCCACAATGAATGGCCAGGCTCCATCACCGCGATAGTGCACCCAAGGATGTGCCGCCAGATCAGCGATCTTCAGGTTGGTCGCGTTGGCAAGTGGGTGTCGCGGCGGCGCGAAAATCAAATAGCTCAGCGTTGCAGCCTGAACCACTTCCAGCCCAAGTTTGCGGCAATAGGTGACATCCAACCCGCCAGCATAAAGGTCGATCTTGCCGCTCGCCACAGCATCCGCTTCCGGTTTGGCACTTGCAAGATGCACATCAAACGTGAAGCCTGGATAGGCCTGCGTGACGTCCGCGATCACGTGCGGCAATACCGTCAGACACCAATAGGGCCCGGCGGAGATACTGATCCGTCCTTTTCCCTCGCCTTTGAGCAATTGAATTTCATCGACAGCGCGCTGCGTTTCGATTTGCACCAGACGTCCGCGTCTCAGCAGAACCTCTCCCGCCGACGTCAAAGACATGCCACGCGCATGGCGGCGAAAAAGCTTGGCACCAAGACCGGCTTCGAGTTGGTGAATTTTCCGCGAAAGCGCCGGTTGCGTGATGGCGTGGGCTCGGCTGGCAGCGGTCAAACTACCGGTCTCTGCAACCGAGATGAAATAGGGGAGCAAGGCAGAGAGATGCGGCAACATATGATCTCAGCTTATACCTTCATCAGAAGATAGCAATTCCTATCATTGCTTAGCTGTGCGACTCTAAAACCAAACCAAAACCGGGAGAAACTTATGCGTAGACTTTTCAAACCTTTAGCCGCGGGTACGGCCTGTGCGCTGTTCGCGCTGCCAGTGGCCGCACAAGAGACCGAGATCACTTGGGCGACTTTTTGGGTGGGGACCAACCCGCTTCAACCTTGGGGTGAGCGGCTTATTGAAGGCTACAACAGCGAATTCGGTGGACAGTTCTCCGTCGTCACTGAAGAAATTCCAGGCGACCAGGCCTATCGCGACAAGTTGCGTGCCGACTCGGTGGCCAACGCGCTGCCAGACCTGATCACCGGCAACGTGACCCTGATGCGCGATATGCGGGACAGTGGCCGGGTGGTGAATTTGATGCCCTATCTGGAAGCTGATCCAGACTGGCTGGCGACGTTCTATGATGATGCGTTCGACAACTACCTCACCGAGGAAGGCGAGCTGTACGCGCTGCCCTATTCGCGCGACTACATCGGCATCTATTACAACACAGCTCACTTCGAAGCCGCTGGCATTGACTATCCCACAACCTGGGATGAATTCTTCGCCGCGTGTGGCGCACTCTCTGACGCTGGCTTCGTTCCAATGGCCACGGAAGGCAATTGGACCACCCGTCTGATGTGGGCCAACATGATCGGCTCGCAACCGGGGGGCGCAGACTGGATGAGCAATCCAGGCGCTGAAGGCGACATCGAGCTTGCGGGCAACGAAGCGGTGATCGCTGGTACAGAGTTGCTGCGGCGCATGTTCGCCGAAGGGTGCACCAACGAAGACGCTTTCACGACGCAATATTCAACAGGCGCAACACTCTTTCTACAGGCCGAAGCTTCTATGATCGCAAACGGTCCGTGGATGATCCCCAACATTATGGGTGTGAACACCGAGACGGCTGACGGCTTGGGCGACGACATCGCCTATGGCATTTCACCAGGCAACGCGTTGATCATCGTGACCGGTGAGGCTGGCTTTGCCATCGGTTCGCAGGACGAGGCTGAGATCGAAGCGTCGGTTGCATTCCTAAAATACCTCACCAGCGATGAGCAGATGCTCAATCAGGCCAATCTCGTCTCGCGCTTTGGGCCGACGCGCGTGGCCTTCACCCAAGATCAGCGTGATGCTCTGTCCCCCATGCTGTTGTCGATTGTCGAGCAAAGCGAAGGTGTGGATCACGTCTACCCACATACCGGAATCGCGATGCCAAACTCCATCATTCAGGAGTTTGTGAACACATGGCCGATTTATGCCCAAGGGCAGATCGACACCGAGACCTTCTTGGAAATCCTTGAAGACGCGCAGTAAAGCGCACTTTCATGCCAGGGCGGCATGGCACCTCATGCCGCCCGTGTTTCCCCAACTCCACCCTTTTTTCTGCTAGTGATCTGACAGATAACGCGCAAAGCAGGCCATCAATCCACCATGCCAAATCGCCTTGGACTGTCGATCTTTCTATCATTGCTTCCCGCGCTCTTGCTGTTTGCAACCTTCCTCGCGCTTCCCTTTTTCACGATCCTTGTCACATCTTTTTTTGAATGGAACGCTCGCGGACTGACTTTCAATTGGGGCCAGAACTATCTGGAATTGTGGGATAGCCGCAGCTTTGTCTCCGCCATGCGCAACACCGCGATCTGGGTAAGCGCGGCAGTGCTTTTGCATGTTCCATTGGCTGTTGTGGTTGCGACCATCTTGTCGCGACGCTTGCGCGGTTGGAAGGTGTTCCGCACACTGTTCTTTCTGCCCAATATCGTAAGTTACTCTGCGTTGGCGATTGTTTTTTTGGGCTTCTACAACGCTCGATACGGAGCGCTGAACATGGTGCTTGCCGATGTCGGCTTGGAACATTGGCAAACCGACTGGCTGTTCAATTTTGACACCGCCTTGTTTGCTCTGATCGCCACATGGATCTTTCATGTGGGCCTATACATGATCATCATCATGGCCGAGATCGCGACCATTCCGCAGGATCTTTATGAGGCCGCCACTATCGATGGCGCCAGCGAGTTTCAGCAGGACATCAAAATCACCTTGCCACTTCTGCGCAATGTGATTGGCACCTGCATGATCCTGACGGTCACTCAGTCGCTGATCTACTTTGAAGGGATATTTCTCACCACGGGCGGCGGTCCGGCCAACGCAACACTGAACCTATCGATGGCCACCTATCGTGCGTTCGAGAACTTTGATTGGGGCGAGGCCAACGCCATCGGCATGCACATCCTTACCCTTGGTGTCGTGGCGATTATTGTCATTCGCCGTATTTTCCGCATCGGTGAGCACGACTTCGACTGATGGCAAGTGCTGCGTCCCCCTTTCTGAAACGGCCTTTATGGTTGACGGCGATCTATTATCTCATCCTCGGTTGGTTCACGGTGGCAATGCTGTTTCCCATTGGCTGGTTGGTGATGGCGGCTTTCAAGACCAATGCGGAGATATTGAGTGCATCAAGCTATCTGCCGGAAAGCCTTAATTTAAAAGGTTTTCAGGATGCCGTTTCGCAGGTCAATCTTGTGCGCTACCTTGGCAACTCGCTCATCATCAGCGCGGGCAGCGCAGCTCTGGTTGTGGTGGTGTCGTCGATGGCGGCCTACCCGGTGGCGCGTTTCAAGTTCCGCGGGCGAGAGTTCGTGACTACACTGTTTGCGCTGGGGCTCGTGCTGCCACTGTCAGCGCTCATCGTCCCAGAAACACTCATCATCCGCACACTTGGCCTTTATGATACGCGCATCGGACTAATCTTGCTCTACGCCGCGATTTTTTTGCCGATATCGTTTCTGGTCATGCGGGGTTTCTTCTTGTCGCTTCCAGCCTCGATTGAGGAAGCTGCCATCGTCGATGGCGCAAGCTATTGGCAGATCCTTCGCTGCATCGTCACGCCGCTCTCCATGCCGGGTATCTCCACGGTGGCGATCATGATCTTCGTCTTCACATGGAACGAGTTTCTGTTCGCCACGCTAATCCTGTCATCGGAGGAAAAGCGCACTGCGCAGGTGGCAATCCGATTTTTCCAATCGCAGTTTGACTTCAATTTGCCGGGCATGTTTGCCGCCATCAGCATCGTGATGATCGTGCCGATCATCGTGTTTGTTTTGCTGCAGGAAAGGGTCGTTAGCGGTTTAACCGCCGGCGCCAACAAGGGCTAGGCGATGCGCTGTGTGATGGTTCTTTTTGACTCGCTCAATCGCCTCGCCATCTCACCTTATGCCAGCGATGTGGACACGCCCAATTTCGACCGTCTGGCCAAACGCGCTGCGACTTTCACCAAGCACTATGTGGGTTCACTGCCCTGTATGCCAGCACGACGGGACCTGCACACCGGGCGCCTGAGCTTCTTCCACCGCAGCTGGGGACCTTTGGAGCCGTTTGACAATTCTTTGCCGGAGCTTCTGCGGCAAGCGGGTGTCTACACCCATCTGTCCACCGACCACTACCATTACTGGGAGGATGGCGGCGCGACCTATCACAATCGCTACGACAGTTACGATATGATCCGCGGACAGGAGCGCGACCCTTGGCACGGCGTGGTAGATCCACCGCTTGAGGAGTGGAAATCTACCTTTCATCGCGCCCAAGTATCTGGAGAGCGCGGCACAACCTTTCATAACTATCTGGCCAACCGCGAACGGCTTGATGATGTGGAAGATATGCCGTGTCTTCGGACATTTTCCGAGGGCTTGAGGTTCCTCGAGCGCAATAGACAGGCCGACCACTGGTTTTTGCAGATCGAGACCTTTGATCCGCACGAGCCCTTTTTCGCACCGCTCGAGGATGTGGAGGCTGTGGCTGGCGAGATGTCTGGCCCGGTGTTCGATTGGCCTCCTTATGCGAAGGTCTCCGAAACGGAAGAGGAAGTTACCCAGCTTCGCGCTCGATATCGTGCGCTTGTACGGTTTTGCGATCGCCAGCTTGGTCGCCTGCTCGATTGCTTTGACATACTTGGTCTCTGGGAAAACACCGCTCTGATCATGAGCACTGATCACGGCTTTCTACTTGGTGAGCATGATTGGTGGGCGAAAAACCGGATGTATGCGTACGAGGAGATAGCTCACATACCGTTGATGGTGCACGTCCCAGGCGGCGATATCCCGACATATTGTGATCAGCTCACGCAGACCATTGATATCATGCCGACCATCCTTGACCTATTCGCTGTTGAGCAGCCTCAACAAGTCACCGGCACATCCATCTTGGCAACCTTGAAGGGACAACCCGTGCGCGAAACGGCGGTGTTCGGTTATTTTGGTGGTGGGGTGAACATCACCGATGGTCGTTACACCTACTTCTTGTTTCCCGATGATTTGGTTGGTGAACCACTTTTCCAATACACGCTTATGCCAACGCATATGAAGTCGTTCTTTTCACCCGATGAGCTGCGAGGCGCGACGCAGGTTCCAGCTTTTGATTTCACCGGCGGCGTGCCAGTGCTCAAAGTGCCAATGATCCCCGATACACCACCCTTCGTTGCTCATGGACCCGGCAAGGTGGTAGAAAAAACCACTGTTCTCTTTGATTTAGAAAAAGACCCTAGGCAGACCAATGCGACGAGAGACGAGCGAGTTGAAGCGCTTTTGCGTGCGGAGGTTCATGCCCAGATGGTTCGTCATGATGCACCCCGAGAAGTGCTGAGCCGTTTCGGCTTTGGGGCATTGTAAAAGATGCGCCCAATGACCTTTGGTGATTGAGCACATCTTTGCCTGCTACCTGCAAGGCGGTTTGCATAGCGATCTAGCGCGCGCCTTCTCGGGACACTATTGTTCTCGGTCTTAGTGACAGCAATTGCGTTAATTAGAAATGGCCGCAACAGAAGACGATAGGGGCATGCGCACATTCAATTCGACCAGCCATGTGCTGGCCGAGTGTCCACTGATTGAGCCAGAAACCGGCCTGCTTTGGTGGGTGGATATCCCTGAAGGGCAGGTCTGGTCTCGCCTTCTTGCTGGGCAAGGCGAAGATCGCCGGTTTGATGCAGGCAGTGCCGTTGGCGCAATCGCGTTTGGTCAGCCCGGATGCCTCATCGTGGCCGCCGAAGAAGCGGTGAGTTGCCTCAACACACAAGAGGGGATCTTCAAAGAGCTTTGGCGGCCATCACTTCCAGAAAGCGGGCGTTTCAACGACGGTCGCGTGGATCCTTGGGGCCGTCTCTGGCTTGGATGGTTGACGCATGCGCGCCAACGACCAGGTCATATTCTGCGGATTGGTCCAAGCGGTCCTGTGACAATAATCGACGACCTTATCGCACCTAACGGCATAGGATTCTCTCCCGACCGATCCTTAGCTTATGTCACCGACAGCCACGTCAATGAAATTCGTATCTATAGCATTGACCAAAGCGAAGCTCCTCCGGTTCGCGTTGGCACGCTTGCTCAACAGGTGCGGGATCGCGGCATCTTCGATGGTCTGGGTGTCGACAGCGATGGCAATATCTGGTCAGCCCTTTTTGGCGCCGGTGTTATTGTTTGTTTGCGGCCGGACGGACGAGAAACTCATCGCATCACCTTGCCGGTCCGTCACGCGACAAGCCTGGTTTTTAGCGATGACGGTCAGATAATCATAACGACCGGTCACCGGGATTTGTCGGCGGACGAACGGACCGAAGAGCCTCTCTCGGGTAGGCTCCTGGTTGTGCCTTCAGGTGTTCAGGGATTACCCGAAACGCGTTTTGCGTTTGCTGATAGATTCTCGGCGCGCTCTTCCCGGTGATCTAGTTCGTCCAATTCCCAGTCGAGCAAATGTTTTTTGGAATTGTGTTGTTCAGGGTCGTGCCAAACAACGTCAAATATGGTGCAACAAAAAATTCGCTAACTGCACTCTATCCCAGACAGATATAGAAAAATCGCGAAGAATTTAAGCCATAAGAAGGACATGGCTTCGATTGGCCTTATCATTCGCAGCTTTACTTAAGGGAAAAAGTCTGTCAATTTTGGTATGACCAAAACTGACAAGTGATGGCTGAATGGCAATCTATCCGGACTCAGAAACCGATATCCGTGTCCCAGCGGATCGATTGATGGACGCTTGCGCGCTCGTCTTTCAGTCATCGGGGATGACGGCGCAGGATGCAGAGCTTCTGTCACGCAGCCTCGTGGAGTCCGACCTTCGTGGAGTGCACTCACACGGGGTCATCCGCGTCCCCGACTATGTGCGAAAAATCACGAAGCAAGGTGTCGATCCCCGTGGGGCGCCATCGATCAAATCTCAAATCGGCGGGGCCATCGTTGTCGATGGCGGGAACGCCATGGGCCAGATCGGTGGCACCTACGCAATGGACCAAGCAATTGAAGCAGCAAAGACCGTCGGCATCGCGTTCGCAGCGTTGGAAAACAGCAATCACTGCGGTGCGATGGACTGGTACGCGATGCGCGCCTGCGCCGCTGGTATGATAGGCCTGTGTGGTACCAATGCGTTGCCGACGATGGCGCCGGTCGGAGGGCGCGAAAAAATTGTCGGCATCAATCCAATAGGTCTAGCGATTCCAGGCGGCGAGGAAGGTGATTTCGTCCTAGACTTCGCCTTTGGCGCGACTGCCCATGGGAAGATCCGTGTTTATCACCAAAAGGGGCTACCCATTCCAACAGATTGGGCGCTCAGTGCTGATGGCGAACCAACCACCGATGCAGCCAAGGCCCTGGTTGGTCTAATCCAACCAATCGGAGGGCACAAAGGGGTAGCTTTGGGCATGTCGGTAGGCATGCTAGCTACCCTGCTAACCGGAGCCGGTTATGGCCTGGATAGTGGCTCGATGGAAGAGGGGGCGAAAGCTGGTCGGGATGGGCAGTTTTTCATTGCTATCAACGTCCCGGCCTTTACCGATCTCAATGTTCTGCGTGCCCGAGTCGACGGCATCGCACGTCAGGTCCATGGCTCAGCGCGGCGGACTGGCGTCGACAAACTCTACGTACCCGGTGAGATCGAGCGACTGCAGCGTGAACACAATCTACACAACGCGATCCCTTTGCCACGTGCTACGCTGAACGACCTTCTGTCTGTTTGCAGAGCAGTTGGCGTTGAGCCGCAGGGACTCGGTGGATCCACATGATGGAGAAGAACGCCGGCAAGCGCCTCTCATTGGACATGGCCAATGGCATTGACCCAGGTATCGCGGCTTTTCTTGACCAATTGCAGGCTCATTCTCAGCCCACGCGAGACATCGCCGTTATGCGTCGAGCTGCAATCGCCGGGCGATCGGCATCCGGCGAGCCAGACGGCGACGTTCGTTCGGTGATGTTGGCCACTGATCGCGTGACTATGCCTGCGCTGCTTTTCGATGCCCCAGCCGCACCAGACGCCAACGCCTCAGCTGGCGTTATCCTGTACTTTCACGGAGGTGGCTGGTCGCTTTTAAGCGCGCGCACTCACGCACCAATTATGAGGCGCTTGGCGCATGCTGCGCAGTCAATTGTGATCGGTCCTGAGATCCCGCTTGCGCCGGAGGTGCCGTTTCCGGACCTGCTGGAAGCATGCATCGCAATCGTGGAAAGTGTCCGTCAGGATCCTCATACAAAAGTCCAGTGCAGCAAGGGTTTGGTGATTGCCGGCGACAGTTCGGGCGCCAATCTCGCGCTGGCAACGGCGCTACGGTTGCGTGACACGCGGCGGCCTATGCCTGACGGTCTAATCCTCGCCTACGGCGTATTCGACTCCGATCTTTCGCGCGAAAGCTACACGCTCTTTGGGCGCGCGCCTTATCCCTTGTCGGCAGAGCGGCTAGAAATGTTCTGGAGTTTCTACTGCTCGAACAGGGCCGACCGGAACGACCATCTTGCCTCGCCACTTCACGCCGCGCTTGCCGGGCTGCCGCCAACCCGCATCGTGATCGCTGAACAAGATGTGCTTCGCGACGAAAACCTCGCGCTCACAACAGAATTGGCGCGTCAAGGCGTTGCGGTGACATCCGAACGCGTCTTTGAGGCGACACATGCTTTCTGGGAGGCGTGTGTCTTGTCTCCGGTTAGCGCCGCGTCGATTGCTGCCGCCGGAACCTGGGCTCGCGAACGGCTTTGCCTCACAAGGAAGAAGACATGACACATGTGATTGCGAAGCGTCGAGTAGGCGGGACGGATGTGCACACGACGGTCCTGGGTTTGGGAAGCGCGCCGTTAGGCAATCTGTTCGAGGCGCTCGACCACGCCACGGCTCTTGATACAGTCAACGTCGCTCTTGAGGTTGGGGTAGAGTATTTCGATACGGCGCCACAATATGGTCATGGACGGGCAGAGCATCGTTTCGGCCACGTTCTGCGCGAGCAGCCGCGCGACAGCTTTGTTCTGTCCACAAAGGTTGGCCGCCTTTTGGTGCCCGCGGAGCCAGACGAAATCGCCAATGTACGCTGGGTAGATCCGCTACCTTTTCGCATCGAGCATGACTACACCCGCGATGCCGTGCTGCGTTCCATCGAGCATAGCTGGCAGCGCCTTGGCATGAAGCGGATCGACTTGGCCTACATTCACGATGTAGACAGGATGCATCATGGCGAGGCCTACGAGGGGAAGCTCAAGGAAGCGCTTGACGGCGCGGTTCCCGCGCTCGCCGAGCTGCGCGACGCCGGCATCATTGGCGGCTACGGTATCGGGGTGAACGAGGTAGAGCCCTGCCTAGCGTTCGCGGAAAATGCCGATCTGGATGCAATGATGCTAGCCGGACGGTACACGCTCCTAGAGCAGGGCGGGTTGGACGATCTTCTGCCGCTGGCCGATAGGAAAGGTTTCTCGATTGTAGTCGCAGGGCCGTTCAATTCTGGCATCCTTGCCACCGGCGCGCGCGAAGGCGCGACATACCAGTACCAGACGGCGGATGACGCCGTTCTCAAACAGGTTCATCGCATTGAGGTGGTTTGTGCGGCACACAGCGTGCCGCTGGGTGCCGCTTCTATCCAGTTTCCGCTTGGCCAAAGCTGCGTTGCCACCGTAGTAACCGGTGCGGTTCGGCCTGCTGAAATCCGACAAAATGCCGCTTGGATGGCCCATTCTATTCCCGCTGAGCTTTGGTCTGATCTCAAATCGGAGGGCCTGATTGCCTCATCCTGCGCTGTTCCAGGAAGCGCATCACTGTGATGGCTCGTGCCTCAACCGTCGACAGCCTCAACCATCTGCCAGTAGCGACGCGACACGCAGTCCAAGTGACGCTCCATCGCGTCTTCGGCTGCTATGGAGTCTTGCGCGAGGATGGAGCGATATATCTCTTCATGGCTGGTGATGGCGAGGTCAGCTGCTCCGGGCGCGCGCCCGGAAACGGCGCGCTGGTCAGTAAGCCAGTCGAGCAGCGCTCCGTGCAGCGAGATGACGAACTCATTGCCCGAGATTTCCGCGATCTTGAAGTGAAAGGCGACGTCGCACCGGGCGAATCCGTCAGGGTCGTCCATATGTTGCTTGTTCTGATGAAGAATTTCACCCAGCTCGCGTACCTCACGCGGCTTTGCGCGTTTGGCCGCATCGCGGACCAGGCCTATCTCGATCAGCGCCCGTGCCGACTGAAAAGTCCGCTGGCCTTCCGGTCGCATCAGGAGAAGTTGTGCGGCAACCGTCAGCCCTTCCAGAATATCGTCGGGCAGCGGCGCCGTTATGGACGCGCGCGCACCATTGGATATTTGTACGAAGCCACGGTTCTGCAAAACCAGAAGGGCTTCGCGAACCGCCGAGCGGCCGACCTTAAAGCGCTCCATAAGGGCGCGCTCCGATGGCAGTTTGTCGCCCACCCTCAGGTCACCGCGAAGGATGGAGGCGGTGATCGCGCTCGCCACATTTTCCGAGACTCTACCCGATTCAGGTTTGCTCGTTTCAAACCTATCAGACAGCTGAGTCATCATTCACCTCTTTTATGCCGCAAAGGACATCGAATTGTCGTGATCAGGGGGCCTTCATACCCATATTTTTCTTGATATAAAAGGGGGGTTCAGTAGGGTGTTTATACCTGTCAGATAGGTTAGACTTCAACGATAAAAGTGTGACAACACCGATTACGAAGACGCCAATCAAGGTGCATTTTAGAAACGGGAGGAAGAACAATGATTGCAGCAATCTTGACCCGGGGGCGGTCCGCCGTTCTCTTGGGATCCCTTACTTTAGGCATAGCGGCTGGCGTGGGATATGCCAACGCTGCGGAGCGGGTGATCTTCGCGGTCGATCCGATCCAAACCGAAACCAACATCTTCTGGGAAGGTGTGGGCGATCGTGTTCCCGGCGCCCAAGCGCTGATCGGTCATGACCCGATGACTGGCGAGTATACGAACAATGAGCTCGCCGAATTCTGGGAGCAGAGCGAAGGTTACACCGTTTGGACTGTAACGCTGCATCCCGACGCCGAGTTTCATTTCGACTGGGGTCCAGTGACCGCGGAGGACGTCCTATTCTCTTACGAGATGTCCACGAGCGAGACGAGTACCGCCGTGGGCCGCGAGCGCATTGCCGGTGCAATCGTGGCTGCCATCGATGAGCGCACGATCGAGTTCCGCTATCCGGATGCTAGGTTCGACTGGCAGTTCTATAATGCCGGCCGCGGAGCTTTGACGATTTACAGCAAGGCGCAATTTGATGCTGAGGGCATTGAAGGCCTACGTGAACGCCCGGCACTTACCGGTCCCTACCAGTTCATGGAGCGTCGGCCTGGCGAAAGTCTGGTGGTAGAGCGTGTTGAGAACCACTGGCAGAACCGCGATGCAGACTTCGCGGAGATCGAGATGCGCTACGTGGCCGAACCAGCAACGAAACTTGCCCTCATCCTGTCCGGCGAGGCGCATGCTTCCGATCTACCGAGTGAGCTCCATGCCGATGCTCTGGCCACCGGCATGGAGATCGTCGAATCCAATGCCCCCGCCATGCACACCGGTGCGATCTTCAACGGCATGTATATGACGACCGGAGATCCCAATGCTAACCCGGATTTGCCCTGGGCCGACGTACGGATCCGCGAGGCAATGAACCGGGCCATCGACCGTGAGGCACTGCTCGACATTCTGTATGCCGGTGGCGGTACACTTATCCCCAAATGGGGTATGGATCCGCGCCATGAAGGCTTCGCATCTGAGCTGTTCGACCGGTTCGAAGAGATGTACGGCTATGACCCGGATCGCGCCCGTGAGCTACTGCAAGAGGCTGGCTATCCGGATGCCTTTTCCGATCCTACGATCCCGCTTGTCTCATCAGTTCTGGCAGGTAACCCCGAGTTTGGCGCGATGACCGAGCTACTGGATGTCTTCTTCACTGAAATTGGGTTGCAGACCCGCATCGTGGAGATGGACTGGCCCTCTTTAGGTGCCATGGGGCGGGCGCGTGAAGCCTTCGTTGTCAACCCGATCCGTAATGCACCGGTCCGCCCAACCCAACCCTTCATCAACACGTTCTACACGATTGATGGTACCATCTTCGGCGGCTGGGAGGACGATGTAATTGAAGAGGTCGCGCAGCAACTGAACACTGAAACCGACCCGGAACTGCGCGATGAAATCGCACGGCAAGGGTTTGTGCATCTTTTTGATACCTATGCGGAAATTCCCATGGTGGCCGTGAACTCTCGGATTGTGATCAATCCTGACGTCGTCGCGAATTGGGAGTTCCCGGGTATCTCGTCGAGCACCCTGAGCCATTGGCACCTCATCGAGGCTGCTGAGTAAAGCGCACTGTTTCATCGGCGCTAGGTTCTACAATAACCTGGCGCCGGTGGTGCCACTGCCTGATCGCCGCCTGTGTAGCCTTTGGCGGTAGGCGCTGTCCCAAACCGCTGTCTTATCGCAGCACCTCAACGAACGGCTTGCGCGCTAATGTTGAAATTCTTGATCCGACGACTTGGCCAGTCACTGATCGCGCTAGCTGTTATCTCGGTTCTTGTCTTCGGTTTGTCGCAGCTTACCGGCAATCCGACCGACGCGCTGCTGCCGATGGACGCATCACCTGAGCAGCGCGAGAATATCATTCGTCATTGGGGCCTCGATCGTCCCCTGCATGAGCAGTACTTCACCTTTGTGGGCAACGCGCTTCAAGGCGACTTTGGTGAATCCATGAAGTGGCGTGGCCAGCCCGCCCTTGAGGTCGTGATGCGACATTTGCCGGCGACATTACAGCTTGGCGGCTTTGCAGTCCTCATCACAATCATTGCGGCTATCCCGCTAGGCGTCATTGCAGCCCGCTATCGCGGGACATGGATCGACAGTTTCGCCAACATGTTTGCCCTACTCGGCCAGGCGCTCCCGCCATTCTGGCTGGGGCTCATCTTCATCTGGATCTTTGCGGTTTGGTTGGGGTGGCTTCCGACTTCGGGCTATGGCGGGCTCTATCACATGATCCTCCCAGCCTTCGCCATGGCGTGGTTTCAGATAGCTGCGCTGACTCGCCTAACTCGGTCAGCAATGATCGACGTTTTAGATACTGAGTACATCAAGCTGGCGCGGGCGAAGGGGCTTTCGGGCAACGCGATCGTCTGGAAGCACGCCCTGCGTAACGCATCAATCGTGCCCTTGACCTTCTTCGGCGTTCTAGCTGGCTCGATTCTAAAAGGCTCCATTGTCATTGAAACGGTTTTCGCCTGGCCAGGGACCGGCTGGCTCGCAATCGAGGCGATCAGAGGGCGCGATTTTCCGGTCATCCAGACAACCGTGCTTCTTTTCGCAATCATCTATCTGGTACTCAATTTCCTAATCGATGTTCTTTACGCGATCATCGACCCGCGCATCAGGACGGGGTGACGATGCTTGCCAAGCTGAAGGGTGTGCCGTTTTTTGCGCTGGCGGTTTTGTTGATCGTTGTCGTGGTCCCCGGCCTGTTCGCCGAACTGGTCGCGCCGCACGATCCTTTCGCGGCCAACTTGCGTAACCGGATGCAGCCTCCGTTGTTCTTGGGCGGTACGACGGAGTTCATTCTGGGTACCGATCGGTTAGGACGCGACATGCTCAGTCGCATTATTTATGGAGCGCGATACGTTATCGTGATTTCGCTCATTGGCATAATCTTAGGTGCCGTCCTCGGATCTGCGCTAGGTTTAGTGGCCGGATACTACAAAGGTATCGTCGATGCTTTGATCATGCGGACAGTCGATATCAGTTTCGCCCTGCCCAGCGTCCTGCTTGCCCTTGCTTTTGCTACCATTTGGCAGCCTTCCTTCCAGCTTGTGATAGGCGTGGTGGTACTGGTGATTTGGGCCTTTTTTGCGCGCCAGGTGCGGGCCGAAGCACTCGTGATTAGCTCTAAGGATTACGTTGCTCGCGCCCAACTAGTCGGTTCAAGCGATCTGCGGATTCTTACCCGACATATCCTACCAGGCGTCGTCAACACCATTGTCGTCCTCGCTACACTTCAGATTGGCGTCGTCATCATGCTTGAAGCAACGCTGAGTTTTCTGGGCATCGGTATCCCGCGCCCGGCGCCTGCCTGGGGACTTCTCGTCGCCGACGGTAGACAACTGATCGTTACGGCATGGTGGATATCTTTCTTTCCGGGACTTGCCATTCTGCTGACCGTCTTATCTGTGAACTTGCTCGGCGACTGGCTGCGCGACCGCCTTGATCCGAAAAGGCTGCGCTCATGACAACCTCCAGGACAGCGCGTGCCGATGAACCCTTGCTGGAGGTTGAGGATCTGAGCGTCAGCCTCAGAGTTGCCGGGGAGGCGGTAAGAGCTGTCGACGGCGTTAGTTTCTGCGTCAATCGGGGCGAAACGCTTGGCATTGTCGGTGAATCTGGCAGCGGAAAATCGATGACCGCTTCAGCTATCATGGGCATCTTGCCCGACAAGATTGCAGAGATTGAGAGCGGGTCAATCAAGCTCGATGGGGAGGACTTGCTTGTGCTCGGTGAACGCGCAATGCAAAAGGTGCGGGGTCGCAGGATCGGCATGATCTTGCAAGATCCTCACACGTCGTTGAATCCGGTTTTCTCCTCCGGCGAGCAGATTGGCGAAGTCTTTCGCATGCAGGCCCAGGCCAAGGCGCGCCCATCCATCAAGCAACGAGTCGTTGACGCGCTACGTGATGTGCATATCGCCGCGCCCGATGTGCGATCGGCGGACTTTCCGCACCAGATGTCCGGTGGCATGAAACAGCGTGTGGTGGGGGCAATCGCTTTAGCAGGTGATCCTGATCTCGTCATCGCGGATGAACCCACCACGGCGCTCGATGTAACTGTACAAAGTCAGTACCTGAAACTTCTCAAGGAACTTCAGCGCGAGCGGAACATTGGCATGATCTTCATTACCCACGATTTCGGGGTGGTTGCCCGTATCTGTGACAAGGTTGCAGTCATGTATGCTGGCCGCATTGTAGAAGCGGGAGATGTGCGGACGATCTTTCGCACGCCCGCGCACCCTTACACGCAGGCGTTGCTCGCCACCGTGCCCAGCGTCGACGACAAGCCGCATAGGTTGCCCGCCATTGAGGGACAACCACCCTCACTGTTTTCGATCCCTGAAGGCTGTAGCTTTGCTCCGCGATGCCCCAAGCGCATGGAGATGTGTTCGGAAGCACCGCCAATGCTGCCTTCCGAGAATGAACCTAGCAGCGGGCCGCATGGCGCGGCCTGTTGGCTTTTGAAGGATAGCTAGAACACATGGCAGAAGTGTCGATCTTAGAAGTGGTGGATCTGACGCAGATCTTTGAGCCAAGCGGCGGACTTTTTGGCCGTGGTGGCAAGGTGAGGGCGGTCAACGGGATCAACTTTGCTATCCCCGCTGGCCAGACGCTAGCGCTCGTTGGAGAATCTGGTTGTGGCAAGACCACGACCATCAAGCTGGTTCTGCGCCTTCTCAAGCCCACAGATGGAACCGTGCGATTCAAGGGTCGTGACATATGGGAGATGACACGCGCCGAGATAAAACAGTTTCGCCAGTCCGTGCAGGCTGTGTTCCAAGACCCTTGGGCCTCGCTCAATCCCCATATGCGGGTGCGTGAAATAGTAGCCGAGCCGCTTATCGTTGTGGGCGGTTTTACGAAGGCCGAACGGCAACGACGCGTTGATGAGGTTTTGGAAGCGGTTGGGCTCCGATCGGAGCATGCCGACAACTACCCACACGAGTTTTCGGGAGGGCAGAGGCAACGCATCGCCATCGCTACAGCGCTTTCCAGCCGCCCAGAATTGATGGTGCTAGATGAGCCAGTTTCTGCACTCGATGTTTCGATCCGGGCGCAGATCATGAATCTGTTCAAGGAAATACAGGAGCGGTATGGCGTCTCCTATTTGGTGGTTGCGCACGATCTTGGAACAACCCGCTTCCTCGCCGATGACGTCTCAGTGATGTATTTAGGACGGATCGTGGAGAATGGCCCGGCTGATAAGCTGTTCCGCGATCCGCGCCACCCCTACACCGAGGCTCTTTTGTCGGCGGCACTTAAGCCAGACCCTGACATGCCGGACAAGGAGATCGTGCTCAGCGGCGAACAGCCGTCACCGATAAATCCACCACCTGGTTGCGCCTTTCACCCGCGCTGCCACCGCCTGCTTGACGACCGATGTGAAGCCATTACGCCGCCGGTCTTTACGCTAGATGGCGAGACTAGGCATGTCGCATGCTTCCGAGCAGAAGGCGCGACTAGTGATGTAATGAACGCGGGTTAAAGATGATCGAGTCGAGCTTTACGGACTTCTTATGGAGTTACAACGGCCGCCACTCGCCAGATGCTTCTTGTTGTTTGCACGCCTCCGCCATACTCCAAAACGCCTAGTCCGGGTCGGGAGGGTTTTGACCCATCCAAAAGAGCCGGGCGACAAAAGCCAGGTGACTTTCCATCGCGATGCAAGCGCCCTCTTCGTCACGAGCGGCGATGGCCTCATAGATGTCTCGATGCTGACGGGCGACTTCTTCCATTGTAGCGCCGGCGTCGGCTGATGCGGTGCGCTGTTGGCGCAGCCATTCTGCGAGCGAGCGGTTGAGCGAGGTGAATATCTCATTAGATGCGATAGCGGCGATCGCCTGATGGAACTCCAAGTCCGAAGCGACGAAGTCTGCTTGGTTTCTGGCCCTTTCGTTCTTGCGCAAAGCCTTTTCAAGCACCCTCAGGTCGGCGGGGGTGGCAGACCGAGCGGCGCTACGCGCGAGCCCGGATTCGAGCAGGCTGCGCGCCTGTTGGAGATTGCGAATACCTTCCGGACGCTGAATGTACTGCCTGACCGAACTGCCGATCGATTTGAGGACGATATCCGCTCGTGGACTTTGAACCCGCGGCACGCCACGAGGTAAGTCGGAAAGCAGCCCCTTTTTTTGAAGGGAAAAAATGGCCTCTCTGACACTTGGACGCCCGGCGCTGAACTTTTCCATCAAGGCGCGCTCGGAAGGGATGCGATCGCCTTCTTTCAGTTCCCCAGAGATAATGAGCAACTCGAGGTGTTCTGCGATCTCCTCAAATCGTTTGCGTAATGCCAAAACAGCTCTCCCAACGACAACCTGATTATAATGGGCACGTTTGAGATGCAATCGGTTTACATCAGGCGGCTGACTCGGGCAGGGGTTGGCAATAACGGTTCCATAATGAGCCCGTTCTCTGGTGCAAAAGGAATTTTTGGCCAGAGCAAAGTCAGCTACTTTTGAGTGCTGAAGACTGCAACCGTATCCCTTGTTGGGTAAATGAAAAAAGGCGCTAGAGTCTTTGTTACACGATAAAGAAGTTGCGATAATCGTAATTTAGTCATACCAAAAAGAGAGGGTTTTGAAATGAGCGAACAAACCTGACTGTCTGCGTTGCAGCGGGCCCACTTTTTGAGACACATGCATGATTAAACGCGCGATGATTGACAGCGGTATGGTCGATCCAGCTGACATGTCGCTTTGTGTACAATTCGACACGCGGCGGGAGCCGAATTGGTGAGCCAATTACCAAGCATTTTGGACGCTCATGTGCACTTGTATGATCCGACAAGGGTTCACTACCCTTGGATGTCAAAGGTTCCACAGCTTGATAAGCCGCATTTGCCAAAAGACTATTGGGCGCAGGCAAGCGGCTGTGGGATCGAGGCGTGCATCTGGGTGGAGGTGAACGCTGGGCCGGGTGAGTATCTCGGCGAAGCGCGGCTCACCGAGCTATGGAGGGACATGGAGCCGCGCTTGACGGGCATGATAGCATCTGTTCCTCTGGATCGTGGGCCGATCATCGAGCGTTATCTACAGGAGCTCCTCTACCTCCGAGGTATCGTTGGTTTGCGCACACTGATCGAGACCCATGTTGAAGAACTCGGATGGGCTCTCCGCGAGCCCTTCGTCAATCAACTGCGGCATGCAACAGGGCCAGAAGGCCCCGCTTTTGATCTTTGCGTTCGGGCCAATCAACTCTCTGAAGTTACGCAGCTTGCGTCCTTGTGCCCCGAAACGACCTTTGTCCTCGACCACTGCGGCAAGCCCGAAATAGGTGGAGATGATGAAGCAGGCTGGCAGGTCGATTTGAGTGCCTTAGCCGCCCAACCGAACACCTTTTGCAAGCTTTCTGGCCTGGCCACGGAAGTGGCTTCAGGACCACCGACGGCTCAACGTATCAAACCGTATCTAGAACACGCAGTGGCTGCCTTTGGACCTGAGCGAGTGATGTTTGCTAGCGATTGGCCAATCTGCACACTTGCGATGCCACTCAAGGAGTGGGTTGCTCTGGTCCACGACGTTGCCGAGCCTCTTGGTGCCGATGCACTTCACGATATTTTTTGGGGCACGGCGAACCGTGCATATCGGTTGGGTCGTCGTGAACAGCCTGCTGACTCCCTGCACAAGGAAGACAGGCGGATCAGCCGACGGATGGGACGCTATTGATCAAGAATCCCATGTCAAGAGTGTCTCGCAGAACCCGCTTCGCAGGCCTGAAAACAGTGAAGGAACCGCAATGTTTGAATGCACCTGCGCTGTGATCGGTCTTGGACATCAGGTTCAGGGTGGGGTTGCGCTAAGCGAAACGATATCGCCAAGCAATGCCTGCAGATACAAGTTGCCGAAACGTTGGGCACAGCGGTTGCAGATGCTGACGTTGTGCATCTGTTCTGGCACGATGGTCCCGCCATACGTTCGGTCCTTGCGCCGTGATCTGGATTATTGGGCGGTACTCGTTTCAGCACGCGCGGCCCTGCCAGGTTGCAGGTTTGTAAAGGAGTCAAGAATTGCTTGAGCTATCCGCCAATTTGTCAACGCTTTTCACTGAATGGCCACTGCCGGAGCGGCCCGCCCGCGCTGCTGACTGTGGCTTCAAGTGGGCCGAACTACGAAGCCTTGAAGGGCACGACCCCACTCATATTGCGGCCTGTTTCAAGGAGGAAGGGCTGCGCTGCGGCCTTATCAATGCCCACGCGGGCGATCTGACGCAGGGAGAACTTGGGTTTGCCGGTCATCCCACCCGGCACGAAAGTTTCCGGGACAGCTTGACTACCGCATTGGAGGCGGCGGCAGAGCTAGACGCGGCTTTTGTTCACGTGATGGCCGGCAACCGCGATCCCGAAATGACGCTCGATGATCAAGTTGTTGCGGCCGGAGATGCGTACAAATGCGCCGCTGCTCGTGCCAAAAAGTTCGGCATTGGTGTCTTAATTGAACCACTAGCCTCGGTTCTCGCCCCTGATTACCTCTTTACCGATCTGGACGCCACGGCGAGATTTGTCAGAGCCTTGGATGCTCCAGGGCTCAGTATCCTTTTCGACGTCTACCACATGCAGCTCGCAGGGGGCGACATTCTTAGACGATTCGAGAAGTGCAGTTCGCAGATAGCTCATGTCCAGATTGCCGCTGTTCCTGACCGTACGGAGCCGGGTTATGGTGAACTCGATGTTAGCTTCATCCTCAACGAGATGGAGTCTCTCGGCTACGCCGGAACAGTCGGGTGCGAGTATGTGCCACGCGCAGGCACGCTGGAGGGCCTAGGTTGGGCTGCGAATTGGGGCGTCGCTCCGAAAGCGGCATCAATGAGGCCGACATCATGATGGTACACTACCAGGTTGCATTTGGAGTGCAGGCGTTGGTTCATGGTCATCCGGTGTTCACGATGGCCGGTAAACACCCCAAGCTGTGACAGTCACGGGCTAGCTCCAGTGCTATGGATGTAGTTGAAACACCGATCAAACATCCCCGCTAATTGAACACCATGTGGATAGACTAGCTGAAATGCCGTCTGATCGCCGAGAGCTTAAGGGCAGAATCTCAGCGAAGTTCTGAACGGGGTTTGATTTCTACTTCCGATGCGCACGTCTTCTCACGAAGGCCAGCATCCTGCCGGTTTCTGGCGTCGGACACGGGGACAAGCAGACTAGCTGTTTTCGCCTGATATCCTTTGCTGTATCCAAGCCAGAACCGGCGTCTGTGACAACAACAGCAAAACCAGGCCGATGCTAAGAACGAGCGAGATTGGGTTGGTCACAAAATCCAGAAGAAAGTCTGACACATCACCACGTGCACCAATCATTGCGCGGCGATAGTTAGCGTCCATCATCGGACCGAGGATCACGCCCAGAATGATCGGTCCGACCTGAAAGCCGTACTTTTTTAGGAAGTAACCGACAACGCCGAACGCCAACGTCCAGTAGATGTGGATCGGGTTGTTCTGAATGGCAAAGGCGCCCAGCGCTGACAGGATCACGATCAGCGGGATCAAAATGGCCCTGGGGCACTCAACGATCTTGGTGAAGACCTTGATGCCCGTCAGGCCAAAAATCAGCAGGAACAAGTTGGCAAGCGCGAGGTTGCCAACAATAAACCAGAACAGATGAGGCGTGTTGACCAGCAGAAGCGGGCCTGGCTGAAGGCCATGAATAAACAGTGCCCCGATAATAATGGCCGTGACGGCATCACCTGGAATGCCCAAAGTGAGCATGGGAACGAAAGCCCCACCAACGGCGGCATTGTTGGCCGCTTCAGGTGCGATCAACCCTTCCTTGGCGCCTTCGCCAAAGGGCACCTCGGGGTTTTTGGTCGATCGCTTAGCATCGTCATAGGCGAGCAGCGCGGCGATATCGCCTCCTGTGCCTGGCAACGCTCCGATAATGGTTCCGATTCCGGAAGCACGCAGGCCGATCTTCAGATACTTTTTCACGTCCTGCCACGACGGAATGATGCGCGAAACCTTTTGCTTAATGCGTGCTTTGCCCACATGTTCCAGTTGGTAGAGCGCTTCGCCGACGCCAAAGAAGCCGATCATCGCTACAACATAGGGCACGCCGCCCATAAGGTTGATCGATCCAAAGGTGAAGCGGCCCTGCGCTGTCATAGGGTCAAGACCGATCATCCCGATCAACACGCCCAGGGCTCCACAGAAAGCGCCTTTGGCAAAGCTCTCTCCGGAAAGTGTGCCGACAAGTAGAATGCCGATCAAACCAAGCAGCAGATAATCTCGCGAGTTAAACATCAGCGCCAGATCGGAGATCGCAGGCGCTGCAATGGCCAGCGCGATCACGCCGATCAGCCCACCCATAACTGACATCACTGTGGAAAGGCCGATTGCTTCGCCCGCCAGCCCTTTCTTGGCCAGAGGATAGCCATCCAAAGCGGTTGCAATGGCGCTTGGCGCGCCTGGAATGTTCAGCAAGATGGCGGTTCGCGAACCACCATAGACACCGCCGACATAGACACCTGCAATCAGGGCTAAAGCTTCGTTCACGCCCCAAGAGAAGGTAAAGCTGATGAGAATGGAGGCTGCCATTGTCACAGAAAGCCCTGGCACAGCACCCACATAGATACCGGCCAGCGTTCCAACCGCTGTCAGAAACAGCAGGTACGGATCAGAAAAGGAAATCGCCAAAAATCCCAGGGCATCCATCATGACCAGAGCACCCCGGACGGCAGCACGACCTGGAAGACAAGACGAAAGATGACATAAATCGCAACCACCGAAAGCGCTGTGATCGCAAGGGTCCAGATCAGATTGCGGCGCCACAAAAAGGCGATGGACGCCAGAATAAAGAGTGCGGCTGATGGAAAGAAGCCAATCCAAGGCATGGCCGCTGCGAAGGCTACCATCATTGGCGCAAAGACAATCAGTCTTATGGGGAACAGGTAGGCAAACACCGAGCTGGGATTATCGCTTTGGCCGCGGCGCTCTTTCAGCGTGCGCCCAAGGATAGACAGGCCGCTAAGCACCATCACAGCGGAGGCGAGCATAGGGAAAACGCCTGGCCCAAACAGGCTCTCAAGTCCAGAAATTGCGTAGGACTGCCAAAGCGCCCAACCACTGAACGCCAGAAGGCAAACCGAAAAAACAATCTCGCCCGGACGAGGTCCTTGCTCGACTTTCATGATGGTATCCCTCGCAAATAGCGGGTCTCTTCGATCAAAGAAGAGACCCGCTAGATCGTTACCAGAAGTGGTTGGTTAGGGGCGAGGAATGCCAAGCTCTTCAGGGCTTACCTGAGCCGCGCCAGTGTCTTGCAGAACCCAGGCGGTTACCTGCTGCCACTGCGTGAGGAAGTCATCGGCTTCTTGGCCAGAAATGTTCATGACAATGTTGCCACGCACTTCCATCAACTCAACAAAACCAGCGTCTTGCGCGGCCTCGGCATAGGCCTCAACCAATGTCGTGACCACATCGTCAGGCACGTCGCGGCGCACGAAAACGCCATAGAACGGACCCCATGGAAGGAAGCGCTCCATCTCAGGCAGTGCCTCGGTGATGGGCGGCACGCCAGGTAGAATATCCACTGGTTCGGTGTTCACCACAGCCAAGGCACGCATATTGCCGGCTTTGATTTGCTCCGCTGCCGCCGAAATACCAGTCGGCATGAAATCAACTTCGCCGCCCAGCATGGCTGTCAAGCCTGGGCCTTCGCCACCGAAAGGGATAGCGGTCACGTTAAAATCAACAGTGTTGGCGATCAAAGCGCCTACCGTAGAAGGCAAGCCGCCAGGGCCTGTGGAACCCATGGCAACATTGCCGGGATTGGCGCTGATGTCGTCCAGCAGATCCTGCATGGTCTGATAGGGGGAATCGGCGGGGACAGAGATCACTGCGACGCCGCGCCCGAGAATATTGACTGGATAGAAGTCTGCATAATCGATGTCGGAGACAGCCATAACACCATGCAGCTGCGGGTTTTCAGCACCATAAAGCACTGTGTAGCCATCAGCGGGCGCAGCGTTGACGAAGGCGGTAGAAATCGCACCGGCGCCGCCGGATTTGTTGAGCACCACAACTGGGCGTCCAAGTGCTTCTTCAGCGGCCGGGTTGACGGCACGAGCAACTGTGTCAGTGGCACCACCTGCGCCCCACATCACGACGCCGAGGATTTCGCGCTCTGGAAACTCCGCAAGTGCTGGTCCAACAGCCGTGAGCGTCACTGCGGCCACGGCCGCAAGCATTGTCTTCTTCATATTTCCTCCCGTTGGCGCTCGTTTGGCGCCACTTTTCTTGGAATCTAAGTCTATTGACTGCCCGCAAAGCCGTGAAGCGAACCGACAGCTATCTCCACCGCTAAAGCTTGGTGAAACTTAACACAAATACAAAAATGTAGGGCACCTGTGACTTCATGTTAATTTTTGACGGTGCGGTTGCGCATCGCCAAGTGATTGATAGCACTTTGTTTCGTCTCTGAAAGGGGTCTAGTGACCCCAAAGTGAACCAAGTCGCCGTATGGCGAGCGCATACCCTTCAACACCGAAGCCAGCGATTACACCATCAGCGCGCAGACTGATGTAGGAATGTTGCCGAAAGCTCTCTCGCTTGTGAACCTGAGAAATGTGAACCTCAAGAACCTGGCCATCAAAGGCATTTAAAGCATCGAAAATGGCGATAGAGGTGTGGGTGAATGCACCAGGATTGATAATGATACCCTGGGCCTGGTCTCGCGCTTCATGAATCCAATCAATGATTTGCCCTTCATGGTTGGATTGTAGACACCGGGTTACGATCTTGAAGGTGGCAGCAAGTTCTGTGCAGTCGCGTTCGATATCATCCAGCGTTGCGCTGCCGTAGATTTCCGGTTGGCGCTTGCCCAGGAGATTAAGGTTCGGTCCGTTCAAAATGTAGGCGGTATGGCCCATCGGTGATGCTCAATTCTTTCAGGTGTTTCTGGTGCCAAACTGAATGAAGCGCGTCTTCAAAGTCGAGTGCTCAGCCGATGAGCTGGGCATACGTGATGTTAATTTCACGTCGACGGTGTCACGGCCTTTCGGGCGTGGTGCTTGCGATGTTTTGCATTTCTGCTTTGAGGAAACCGACCAATGCGTCGGCGAAGATTGAGCGTGGTCGCTGGGCATTAAAAGCGGCAAATGCGCGAAAACTCGTCGGCTCAACAATCGGTCGCACGGCCACATCAGGTTGGCGTGCTGGCCCGGCAATGGAAAGCTCGTCAATCACCGCAACGCCAAGACCCTGGGCCACCAAAGCCGCAATCATCTGACCGGTGCGCGCCTGGATGCTGAAATCAAACGACAGCTTTTCATCACGAAACGGAATGGACAGAATGCCGCCATAGGGGTCGTTTGGATCGATCCCAACCATGGGTTCGCGCACAAGGTCGTGCAGGGAAATGGCCTGCTTGGCAGCAAGCGGATGATCAAGCGGAACAATTGCAACCAGGCGCCCGCTGTAGAGAGGCTGCATGGAAAGATTGGGGTGGTCGAGCTTGTAGCTGAGCGCAACCATCTCGCCTTTGTTGAGGAGAAGATAGTCGATTGCCTCCTCAATCTTCAGCATGTTGAGGCGCAGTGGCAATGCGGGAAAACGCTCGCGCAAACGT
The DNA here is from genome assembly GCA_039814945.1 of Pseudomonadota bacterium. Taxonomy (GTDB): domain Bacteria; phylum Pseudomonadota; class Alphaproteobacteria; order Rhizobiales; family MH13; genus MH13. The sequence goes on along the minus strand of JBCCAF010000002.1, from coordinate 217,131 downwards.
TTGATCGCCACCGGGAACACATGATTTGCGATAGATGGAACGGCAGCAAAAGAAACCGCCTTTGTGTCACCAGCTTTAAGGGCCGTTAGCGCGAATTGCAGGTTGCCAACGCTGCGGAAAACGTCGCTGATCTGGTCAAATATCTCTTTGGCCTCTTCGGTCGGAACGTACCGACCGTGTGTTCGCACAAAGAGCCGCAAACCCAGCTGGCTTTCTGTGTGCTTCATGACGCGACTGATGCCCGGCGCTGATACGCCTAGCAATTCAGCGGCGCCCTTGACCGTGCCGGCAATCATAATTGCGCGGACAACCTCGATCTGTCGCAAGGTGAGCATTGTCAAATCCAAAAATTAACGTGATGTTTGCTTGATCTTTAATCATGATATTCGAGTTAATTTTTTTGCAACAGTAATTTCCCGGCCCAGTCAGCTGGAATTACGAGATGCATGATTTTTCAGGACACGTTCTGCTTGAGGACGAGACACTGCGTGATGGGCTTCAGAACGAAGCCCGCATGTTCTCCGTCGATGAAAAACTGCGTCTTCTTTCCAGCATTGAATCCGCGGGTGTGCAGCGTGTTCAGGTTGGCTCATTTGTGCATCCCAAGCTTGTGCCGACGATGGCCAATACCGATGAACTGTTTGACCGGATCGTACCCCAACCCGATGTGACTTATTCGGCGCTGGTGCTCAACGGAACTGGTCTTGAGCGTGCCCTGAATGCCGGCGTGAAGCACCTTTCAATCTCGGTTTCGGCCTCTGAAACGCATTCGCGTAAAAACCTCAACAGAAGTGTCGATGAAGCCCGCACCGCTGTCGCTGGCACGATCGAAAAAGCGCTGGAAGAAGGCATCGCAGTAAGGGCGGGCATCCAATCTGCTCTGGGCTGTGGTTTCGAGGGTCGTATCGACCCGGACAAAATTGTTAAGATCGCTCGCGATTTCGCCCGCCTCGGTGTTCGCGAAATCAACATTGCGGACACTGCTGGTCTGGCCAACCCTCGCCAGGTTTACCAATTGTGCGCCCGATTGAGTGAGGCGTTACCGGATGTTTCTTTGTCGCTGCATCTGCATGATACGCGCGGCCTAGGCCTTGCCAATATGGTGGCCGGTCTTCACGCCGGTGTGCGGATTTTTGATGCTGCGATGGGTGGTTTGGGTGGGTGCCCCTTCATTCCCAGGGCCACCGGTAATGTTTCAACTGAAGATGCTGCTTATCTGTACTCAGAAATGGGTCTGGAAACCGGGCTTGACTGGCAGGCGTTTGCTGCGCCGGTCGCTGAACTTGAAGCCATGCTTGGCAAGACCTTACCAGGCAAAGCATCTCATCTCGCGCCGCCACCTTGGGTGGCGCAGCAAAGCTGGGAAAAGCGTGAGGCTGTTGCGTGATGCACCCCGCAACTCACCCTTTTTCGTTAGCGTATCTCACCGTCCCCGGCGTCACTCCGCCGGAACAAACCCACATCGCTGCGCAGACAGGCTATGAGTATGTCAGCTTTCGGCTGGCCCATCTGGGCGTGCCGGGCGAACCGGATATCAACCCAACATCCCCGCACATGGTTCGCCAGGCCAAACAGGCGCTGGACGAGACCGGCCTTGCCTGTTTTGACATTGAGCTTGTGCGCATTGCACGGTCCTTACCGCTAGCTCAGTTTCTTCCCGCCTTTGAGGCAGGCGCTGACCTTGGCGCCAAGCATGTGATCTGTTCGGCATGGACGGATGTGCGCAACGATCGCAGTTTTATCGTTGAGCGTTTTTTGGAAATCTGTGACCTGGCGCGCCCTTTTGGGCTGACAGTGAACCTTGAGTTTCCCGCTTTCTCACGTCTCACGACGCTGAAAGAAACGTTGGAAGTTCTCGATCTTGCACGTGCTCCAAACCAGGGCGTCTTGGTTGATACGCTATATATGCACTTCAACAAGACCCCGCTTTTTGCGCTTGAGCGCGTGCCCTCTGAATGGGTCAATTTTCTGCATCTGTGCGATGCCCAGAACGTCTCCTACACCAAGGATGGCATGATCCAGACAGCGCGTGACGCTAGGCTCTACCCTGGTGAAGGCGCGATCGATTTTTCAGCGATCAATCATCTGTTTCCCGGCCTCCCACTGGCTATCGAATTGCCCAATGAGGCGCGCTCCAAGGCCCTTGGCCATGTTGAGCATGCGCGGCGCTGCGTTGAAGCGGCGCGTGCCGTTTTCAACCCCCACCATCACACAAACAAAGCGCTTCAGCTCTGAAGCAGCAAAATTAAAAAAAAGGGAGGGCCCGATGGCTCGCGATATCACTGAGGAAGAAATCGCATCGGTTGATCAGATGATCACCCGGGCGCGCCACGCAATGGCGCAGATTGCCGACTATGATCAGGAACGCGTCAATACGCTGGCTCAAGCGTTGGGTTGGCATTGCGGCAACGAAAAAACTTTTCTTCGGGTCGCCCAAATGGGCGTGGATGAGAGCGGCATCGGTGACCGTGAAGGCCGTGCTGGCAAGCGCTTTAAGGTCCTTGGCGTTTTGCGCGATGCGCTGCGACAAAAGTCCGTTGGCGTCATTGAGCAGGATGATGAAAAGGGTCTGACAAAGATCGCCAAACCGGCGGGTGTGATTGCCTCGCTGATCCCGACCACCAACCCTGAGCTAACCCCTCCGGTGACCGGCATCTATGCCATCAAGTGCAAGGATGCGGTGATCTTCTCCCCACATCCGCGCGCCAAACAAACCACCAACGAGATGGTGCGCGTTATGCGCGCTGTGATGAAGATGCTTGGCGCACCGGAAGACCTTTTCCAATGCGTGGAAAAGCCGTCCATTCCAATGACGAACTATTTGATGGCGCAGGCTGACTTGACGCTGGCAACGGGCGGCAAACCGATGGTGCATGCCGCCTACAGCTCTGGCAAACCAGCCTATGGCGTGGGTGCTGGCAACTCGACGATGGTGATCGACGAGACCGCGGATATCGCCGAAGCGGCGCGCAACTCGCGAGTCTCCAAGACCTCGGATTTCGGTTCGGGCTGTTCAGCTGATGGCAATCTGCTGATCGCCGAGCAAATCTATGACGCCATGCGCGGCAAACTGATCGAAGAAGGCGGATATCTCTGCAACGCGGACGAAAAGGCGCGTCTTCAGGACGCCCTTTGGAACGCGGATGGTGGTCGCCGGATCGAAACTGTTGCTGTGTCCGCACAAAAGATTGCTGAGGCTGCCGGGTTTTCTGTCGCGCCAAGCGTGAAGTTTCTCATCGTCGAGCAGGATGAAATCGGTCCGCAGCATAAGTTTTCTGGCGAGAAGCTTTGCGTGGTGATGGCGCTCTACCGCTTCGCTTATTTCGATGACGCCTTGGCCAAGGTGCGCGCGATCTATGAGGTCGGCGGCAAGGGGCACTCTTGCGGCATCTATTCGTTTGATGAGGAACGCATTCTGCGTCACGCCGCCAATGCACCGGTGAGCCGTGTGATGGTGCGCCAGCCGCAATCGAAGGCCAATGCCGGTAGTTTTAACAATGGTATGCCCATGACCTCCAGCCTTGGCTGCGGGATCTGGGGCGGCAACATCACCAACGAAAATGTCAGTCTCAAACACTACATGAACGTCACTTGGGTGGCGCGACCCATAGCGGAGGACCGGCCTTCAGACGAAGAGCTGTTCGGCGCGTTCTACAACACGGAGACGATGTGATGGCCGACCAGATCACGACCCCTAAAGACCTGATTGCCGAGCAGATGGTGCGCTATCTGGAGCATCGCGGGATCGAGCACATTTTTGGCCTTTGCGGGCACACCAACATTGCCGTCTTAGCGGCTCTGGCCAACTCAACCATCAAGTTTGTCAATGTGCGCCATGAGCAGATCAGCGCGCACGCCGCTGATGGCTACGCGCGGGTGACTGGCAAGGCATCGGTCGTGTTGTCCCACCTTTCGCCGGGGCTCACCAACGCAGCCACCGGAGTTGCCAATGCGGCGCTTGACTGCATTCCCATGGTCGTCATCGCCGGTGATATCCCCTCTTACTATTACGGCAAGCACCCGCATCAAGAGGTCAACCTGCATGCGGATGCCAGCCAGTATGAAATCTATCGTCCCTTCGTAAAACGCGCATGGCGCGTGGATACCGCAGAGCTTCTGCCGGAAATTCTTGAGAAGGCCTTTCAACTGGCAGAAAGCGGCCAACCTGGTCCGGTGCTTGTGAATGTGCCCATGGATATCTTTTCCGCACAAATCGAGGCCGCGCTTTGGGATCCATTGAAGGCCAACGCAAAGACGCTCACCAAGCCGTCTATGGACGATGAAACTGCGCGCGAGATCATCTCCCGTCTCGCCGCCGCCGCGTCGCCTGTCATCTATGCTGGCGGCGGCGTGGCCCTTTCTCGCGCTTATAATGAACTTCGTGCGTTTGTGGATCACATGCAGATACCGGTCAGCTATTCCTTGATGGGCAAGGGTGTGCTGCCGGATGATCATCCACTGGCCCTCGGCATGACGGGGTTTTGGGGCACCAAGTTCACCAATCAAACAACGTTGGACGCAGATTGGGTGCTCGGCCTGGGCACGCGGTTCAAGGAAGCTGATTGCTCCAGCTGGTATCCTGGCTACACGTTCAACATCGGTGAGGATGGCTCAAAGCTGATCCAGATTGATATCGAGCCGCAAGAGATTGGCCGCAACTATCCCGCCGACATTGGCGTGGTCGCTGACCTCAAATCCGCGCTGAAAGTGCTGAACCGGGTGGCCAGAGAGATGCTGCCGCAGGGCCGCAAAGCACCTGGGTTAAAAGAGAAAATCGCCACGGAGCGAAAGGATTTCGCCGTACAAAACGTCGACATGCAAAGCTCCGATGCATTCCCCATGATGCCAGAGCGCATTCTGGCTGATTTGCGCGAGGTTATGCCTCGCGATGCGATCCTCACCTCTGACGTTGGATGGAACAAGAATGGTGTTGCCCAGCAGTTCGATATCTACACGCCTGGGTCCATTCTCATTCCCGGCGGTTTTGCGACCATGGGCTTCGGCCCACCCGCCGCGCTGGGTGCAAAGATCGCTGCGCCCGAGCGCACAGTTATCAGTCTGGTCGGGGATGGCGGATTTGGCCAGAACCCGGCGATGCTTGCCACTGCGGCGGAGGAAGGTCTTGGCGTTGTTTGGATCATCATGAACAACAATGCCTATGGCACCATCGCTGGGCTACAATTGGCGAACTACGGTCTGACCCACGGCACGACCTTCGCTAAAGCGGCCTCGCATGAAGAGCAGACGCCAAACTACGCCATGATCGCGCAGGCTTATGGTTGTGACGGAGTGCGGGTCACCTCAGCCGATGCCTTCAAACCCGCACTGGAGGCAGCCATTGCATCAGGTAAGCCGACCGTGATCGATGTGGCCATGATCAACAATCCAACGCCGACATCGGGCCATTGGAACATCCTCGACATTTACTCGCCCAACGGTAATTTGGGCCATGTCTCCACGGGTTGAGGCAGATAGCGAGAAAGCACAAGCATGAAAACCTCCATAGCCACCGTTTCGATCCCAGGTGATTTGTCGGACAAGCTTTCGGCAATCGCCAAAGCAGGCTTCGATGGTGTGGAGATTTTCGAACAAGACTTCATCACCTTTGACGGCTCGCCAAACGATGTCGGCAAGCTCGTTGCCGATCATGGGCTGACTGTTGATCTGTTTCAGCTGGTCCAAGACTTTGAGGGGCTGGAAGGCGATGATCGCACGCGCGCTTTTGATCGCTTGGAGCGCAAATTCGATCTGATGCAGGCCTTGGGTGCACCGCTTCTGCTCGTTAGCGCATCGACCAATCCAGTCGCCAAGAGCGGCGTGGAGAGGATCGCTGAAGACTTCCATGATTTGGGTGAACGCGCTGCGTCCCGCGGTTTGCGTATTGGATATCAAGGTTTGGCGTGGGGGCAACATGTGCGAAGCTCCAAGGATGCGTGGGAGGTGGTGCGCCAGACCGACCATGCCCAGGTCGGGCTTATCCTTGACAGTTTTCAATGTTTGATTGCCGGTGGTGACCTCAGCGCAATAAGGGAGATTCCTGGCGAGCACATTTTTCATGCACAGATCTCCGATGCACCGCGCATCGAGATGGATCTGGAATATCTATGGCGCCATTTTCGCTGTATGCCCGGCGAGGGTGATCTGCCGATTCTTGATTTCGCGAGGGCCTTTTTGTCCACCGGCTATGATGGCCCTCTGAGCATAGAAATCATGAGTGATCAGCTGCGTGGAGGCATCCCGCGAGTCATTGCCATGGATGCGCAACGCTCGTTGACGTATCTGCTGGATCGCGTGCGCAGGGCTGAACCCAACCTCCCCAATAACATTCGAGATAGACTCCCCTCTATGCCCGGCCGCAGCCGGATTGAAGGGATTGAGTTCGTTGAGTTCACCGCCAATGACAGCGAGGCAGAAACGCTTGGAGGCATGTTAAAGGCACTCGGTTTTGCACCGGTGGCTGAGCACATTTCCAAGCGAGTAACGCTTTGGCGGCAGGGCAACATCAACCTGGTCATCAACACCGAGCAGGAGGGTTTGGCGCACTCGGCATATGTGATGCATGGCACCTGCGTTTGTGACATGGGCCTGCTGGTCAGCGATGCTGGTGCAACGATGGAACGCGCACGGGCCTTGGGTGCGCATGTTTTCTCGCAGCGGCGCGGCGTGGGTGAACTGGACATTCCCGCAGTGCGCGACGTTGGTGGTTCCGTCCTGCATTTCCTGGATACAAAGTCAGAGCTTGCAGAGGTTTGGGATAAGGAGTTTCGACCTCTGGAACCCGATGAAACTGCTCAGATCAATGATGCTGGTTTGACCCGCATTGATCACGTCGCTCAAACCATGAACCATGATGAGTTGCTGAGCTGGACACTGTTTTACGTGGCGATGTTCGATGTTGAGAAGACGCCGGTGATAGATGTCGATGATCCTGGAGGGATCGTTTACAGCCGCGCCATACAAAGCCGTGAGGGCGGCCTGCGACTGACCATGAATGGGGTGGACACGCATCGCACATTTGCTGGCCGTTTTGTGGCTGACAGCTTTGGCTCTTCGGTTCAACATCTGGCCTTTGCAACAGATGATATGTTCGCCACCGCTACCGCGCTTGCTTCCAAAGGTTTCAAAGCGCTGCCGATATCAGAAAACTACTATTTGGACCTCGCCTCACGGTTTGATCTCGACGACGCGTTTCTGAAGCAGCTCGCCGATAACGATCTGCTTTATGACAGGGATGAGACCGGCAGCTATTTACAGCTTTTCAGTGTTCCCTATGGGGATGGTTTCTTCTTTGAGATTATCCAACGACGCGACGGTTATAATGGCTATGGAGCAAGCAATGCTTCCTACAGAACAGCCGCACAGAAACGCCTCGCCCGGGCGCCCGGTATGCCGAGACGCTAGGGTGCAGAAAACCGGACTGCTTAAGTTGGATTGCGCTGGTATGAACAGACTGGCAGGCGAGCATTGCAGTTGATAAAGCTTGGGCGAGACATCGGCGACGTTGTCGATGGTAGCGAGATTACATGGAGATATCGTCGGTGGTGATGGCGCCCCAGGAAAAGCTGTCCGTCGCCCCGATGTTGGATTGGACGAAATATCTATGTATTTCAGATTGTTACAAAAGGCTTCGTGCGAATTCCGTGCAGTAAGAAATGCACTCCAGTTACTGAGCTATAGAAGAGCTGTAGGCGAGGGTGGAAAAAATGAACCGCTCAATCAGGTTGTGAACGTCTTTTTCAGGCTTTGAAGATCGCGTGGACGCAAGGGAGCGGTGCCAGTGAGGCCCCGTTTAGGCCGAGGGGCACCTCCCTCTGGCGATGTCGGTGGTGGTTCATTAGGAAAGCGAATTGCTTTCCGCAGCGCCTTTTTCTCAGCTTGGTGCCACTCCAACCCAAATGAAAATTCGCGCCGATACAGCGCGTTTCAAAAAGCATTCAACCGGCCTGGCATGTTGGCTGCGAATGATCTTTCCTAACTTGCTGCTTGCGCCGCAGCCAAGCAGCCCACTGAGGTGATTGTCTCAACAAGGTGATGCGCTGCACTAAGGCTTCGCGCGGTCACCATAGCCATCTGCGGTAGTGTCATCCATTCCAGCATCCAAGCAGCTCCCGAACGCTCTTGTTCGTGGACCAAAGCATGGTGCATGCCTGAAAGTTGTGTGGCATTGAAGCGAGCAAGCGCCACAAGAAGCTCTGCCAAAATAGGATTTTTCTTGTGTGGCATCGCCGACGATTGACCACCGCTCACCAGCGCAACCTCATCAACGCCATGCTGTGCCATCAAGCAGACGTCCTGTCCCATTTTACCCAGGCTACCGGTGATCAACGACATGATACTAGCATAGTCAGCAAGCCCATCACGTTTGGTGTGCCAGCAGTTTGAGGGATTAGCGAGCTTCAATTCGCTTGCCATATGGGCGGCGATTGCATCGCCGTGTGGTGCCATCGACGTTCGATTGCCAACGGGACCTCCCAGCTGCAATAGCTCAACCTGTGGCTTGATAGCACGCAGACGTTTTTGGTGGTCATTCAAAGGATCGAGCCACGTTCTAAGGCGGTCAGCAACAGAGATCGGAAGCGCTGCCTGCATCCGCGTTTGCCCCATCAAAGCGTTTTCACCAAACTGCTCGATAAGTTGCGTCAAGGCTTCTGTGATGTTCGAGATGCGGCGGTCAACCAGAAGATTAAACTCGCGCAGGGCCAAGCTCAGCGCGGTATCAATCACGTCTTGTGATGTTGCACCGGTATGGACGATTTTACCGTTGTTGCCGGCAGCCCGTCGTAGCTGGTCGATCAACGCCGGGATGGGCACCCCATCGAACGCTGTGCCCGTTCGCAAATCGGCGATATCTGGTTTGAAGCCTTCGATGGTTTTGGCGACCATTTCAGCTGCGTCAGGATGGGCCTTCCCAACAGCGCCAAGAGCTCTTGTATACGCGGCTTCAAACGCGAGCATATGCGCAAATTGACGATGCGGTGCCCAAATGGCAGCGGCTTCGTCGTCTCCAAAAAGCCCACGCAGCCAAAGGTGATCGAACACTGCTGTCACGACATCACGTCGTGCAATTGGCGGAGCTTGGCCGCCACGTCTTCAGGCGCTTCGATGCACGGCAGATGGCCGACATCCTGCATCACATCAATCGTCGCATTTGGGATCAGATCACACAGCGCTTGAACCAGTTCAGGCGGAGTGGCGAGATCGTCTGATCCTGCTATGCAAAGGGTTGGTACCTCCAATTTGCGGGTGGTCTGTGTTAGGTCGCTGTCACGGATTGCAGCGCAAACGCCAACGTAGCCTGGGACTGAGGTTTGCTCGAGCATCGTGCGGTAGCCAAGAACGGCAACAGGCTCACGGGTTCGAAATCGCGCCGAAAACCAGCGCTCCAAAATGGCATCGGCTACTGACGCCAAACCGCTTTGATCGACCGTCGTGATACGAGCATTCCAGTCGCTCGCCGCACCAATCTTTGCAGCCGTGTTACAAAGAACAAGCCCTGACACGAGTTCAGGTCGCCTGGCGGCAAGACCCTGCGCAATCATTCCACCAACAGACACGCCACAGATAAGAGCCTTTGCGAGGTTCAATTGAATCATCACATCGGCAACATCTTCTACAAGGCGCGTCATCGTGATCGATACGTCCTCGCTTAAGCCATGCCCGCGTTTATCGATCAGAAGCACCGGCGTATCGGTGTCCAAGCGCGCGGCGACTTGGTCCCAGATTCGCAAGTCCGTGCCCAACGAATTGAGAAACACGATGGGCAAGCCCCTGCCCGGCACCAACCGGTAGAAAAGCATCGCCCCGTCGCTGGCTCTCAAGAACGGCATGGCCGAACCGCGAACTTGGGAGATTGGCCTGGGGGCGTCATTTGACAGGACCGGTTAGCCCGAGGATCGCCCGTGCCTGCTGCCAGCCCGCAACCGGTCGCTTGTGTTTATCGCAAAGATGGACGGCACGCTGGACCAACGCGGCGTTAGACGGCGCAAGGGTGTGACGATCCAGTCGGACATTGTCTTCCAAACCGGTGCGGGTGTGACCGCCTTTGGCAATGCACCATTCATTGATCTTTAGCTGGGCTGGGCCAATGCGCGCTGCCTGCACAATGTGGCTAAGATCGAACGCCTCAACTTCCGGTTTGACGTCGTGAGCGATCATCCGCTCGGCCAGCCAGTCAACCAGTTCTGGGCTATTCTCATAAACTCGGTTGGGAAAGTTGTTGGACCCAACTGACAGCGAAGCCATGTCGGGTTCTAGGTGCAACATTCCACCGCGCTCACGACCGGAGCCTGACCGCCCACCGGTGGAGAACTGAACAATCATGCCGGAGCAATGGACCCGTAAAGCTTCGAGAAGTCTGCTAAAACGGTCAGGGTCTGAGGTCGGTTTGCCGTCGTCGTCGCGGACGTGACAATGCACGATGCAGGCACCCGCCTCGAAAGCCTCGTGGGTGCTTTCAACCTGTTCATTGATTGTGATTGGAACCGCCGGATTGTCCTGCTTGGTCGGCAGCGATCCGGTGATGGCAACACATATGATGCAAGGGGTGGACACGCAGCGGCCTTAAACGTCGAAAAAGACGGTTTCTGCATCACCCTGCAGGCTGATATCGAACCGATAACCGGTGTCTTGTTTTCGTGCGACCAGCGTGTCGCGCCGCTGCGAAGACTCAATCAGATTGAGCACTGGATCGGCAGCGTTCGCCTCTGGCTCGTCGTCGAAATAAAGGCGTGTGTTAAGGCCGACGTTTATGCCCCGCGCGACAAGCCAAAGGTTGAGATGCGGCGCCATCGTCAAAACCATGTCATCAAGCACCGGACCAGGTTTGATGGTGTTGAAAGAGAATTCGCCGCTTTCAAAGTCAGGAACGACGCGTCCCCATCCACGAAAACCTTCTTGGGTTCCACCTTTGCTTGGATAGAGGCCATCAGCATCGGCTTGCCAGACTTCGATAAGGACATCCTTGACTGGATCACCGTTTCCATCGGTGACGAGACCAGTAACTGTGATCGCGGTTCCCTTCGGATTTGCGCCTACGATGTTGCGACCGATTTCTTGGCGATAGATGTCAAAGCCGGCATCACCTGGCGCCAAGCCGATGTGGACGTAAGGTCCGGCAGTCTGAGAAGCTGTTTCCTTGAGATAGTGCATCGGCTGACTCATGGTCAGTTCCCCTCTGGCCGGTTCTCGAAGCAGGTCGAACGGCGTCCCCGCAGGATGACATCGAATTTGTAGGCGATGCTGTCGAACGGTACCGTGGCGTTCATGTCGAGCGTGGCAACCAATTGATCAACCGCGGCGAGGTCTGGGACCGCATTGAGGATTGGGCACTTGGCGATCAATGGGTCGCCCTCAAAGTAGAGTTGGGTGATCAGTCGTTGTGCGAAGGATGGTCCGAACACCGACAGATGAATGTGAGCCGGACGCCATGTGTTGACCCAGTTGCGCCAAGGGTAGGCACCCGGTTTGATGCTGCGAAACGTGTAGTGCCCGTCCGCATCGCTCAGCGTTCGTCCGCAGCCACCAAAGTTGGGATCGATGGGCGCAAGGTAGGTGTCTTTCTTGTGCCGATATCGCCCACCCGCATTGGCTTGCCAAATTTCCACAAGCGTGTTGGGCACCGGTCGAGCGTTTTCGTCGAGCACGCGGCCGTGCAGAACAATCCGCTCGCCGATTGGGTCCCCGGTTTTGGCGTAGTTGCGGATCAAATCATTGTCGATCGGGTCAATGTCATCGTGGCCAAACGCTGGACCGGTTAGCTCGCTGGCTGATGCTTCCAGTGACAGCAAGGGTTGGCGCGGCGAGCGAGCAATGCTGGTCTTATAGTCCGGTGTGAGCGCCGAGGGATGCCACTGGCGGTCACGTTGGTAAAGGGCGCCAGCACTCATGTCGCTTCTCCTTCCAAGAAAACTTCTATTTCGGCATAGGTTTGCTTCGCCAGCTTGATCGCATGGTTGGCTGCGGGCACGCCCGCATAGATCGCGACATGCATGAACGCTTCCATCACGTCTTGCCGACTGGCACCGGTTCGCGCCGTTGCGCGGATATGCATTGGAATTTCATCAAAGTTCTTCGTTGCCGCCAGCAGAGCAAGCGTGATCATGGACCGTTCTCGCCGCGGGATGGCATCACTAGCCCAAACGGTGCCCCAGGCGTTTTCGGTGATCATGGTTTGGAAAGCTTGATCCAACTCGCTCGTCGCAGACGCAGCGCGATCCACATGATTATCACCCAGAACCGAACGGCGCACAGCCATGCCGGTTTGGAAGCGTTCGTTGGTCATTCCCCGCCCCAATCATGCGCCTGCTGAGGTGAGGCATGCCGAGAGTCCTTGCCATCTGCTGCCAATGCAGTGTGCCGTTGAGCTTCAGAGGCATGGATTGCGCGTCGATGGGAAGGGAAAACATCCTGCGCGTGAACACCAAAGAAGAAGCGGTAGATGTCATGCCGCAAAACGGACGTTACCCCGGCCTCTGCGGTGGCAAATTGCACGAAGTCCTCCGCAACGTGGTGGAGCGCCGGCTCACTTGTGCCGGCCAGTACCGCAACCAGCAGCGTGTTTTGATGTTCCAGGCTCGCGGTTTGCTCGAACACTTTATAGGCGGGAATTTCATCAGCGACGCTCAGTTGAAACCCGGTCAACCGGTTGCTGGCGTGGTAGGCTGAAAGGCTCGTGCTGAGTGCATGCGCCGCCGTTTCAACAGCGCTTGGCAATTCAAATACGATGACCGCTACCAGCCCAGAAAGACCCATGCCTTGCGATGCGACAACCGTGCTTGGTAGCCGGAACACATTCTGAAAAGCTGGCCGCATCTTTGCTGACCAAGGTGTTGGGTGATCAACAACATCAGCGTATGCATCACTCTGCAAAACATCCAGTGACGTCAGTTCATAGGCGGTGAAATATGTCGCTGCCGCTGGATCATCACTGCTGTACTGATAACCCGCCACAAAGCCCGGAAGGCTGACGCGTTCAGGCACATGTTCAAACGTGTGCCATTCTTCGTACTCTGCGCGATGCGCCTCGTCGTAATCATTCCACAAGTACAGAAAAGCTGAACCAGCCTGGGACATTTCCTGTTTCTAGCCTCCCTGGAAGACCATGACTTTGGACGCAACTTTGCTGGCGCTCAGTTGCAACCCTTGGGCGGCTTCTGATGCCACCACACGATGGGTGATCATGTGTCGAACACGATCTTGATTGGCGTGGAGGAAGTCTAAAACCACAGGCCAAGTGGCTTCTGGTGCGCGATAGGTGCCGCGTATTTGTTGGTGGTTCCGCACCATGGCAGTGAGATCGACGCTGGCAGGCGCTGGATGGATGCCGGCGACAACAAGAACGCCACGTTTTTTCAACACACCCAGCGCGTCGTTTACGATGCTGGGCACGCCTGTTGCTTCGATGACGACATCGAACTTGTCCCCATCGAGCCAAGGTGCAACCGCCTTTTGTAGCCCCACGCCTTGGCTATCGACCGTGTTGTGGAAGCCGAGCTTTTGCGCAACGCTCAACCGCGCCTCGTCATCATAACCGCAGATCACAACGGTGCTCGCACCAGCCGCCTCGGCAAACAACGCTATACCTTGACCTATAGAGCCTGGACCGAGCACGAGCACTTTGTCGCCAGCAACGATGCCAGCTGTATCAACGGCTTCCTTGCAGACCGTCATTGGCTCGCAGAGTGCGGCAATGTCCGCAGCCAAACCATCAGGCACTGGCACGCAGTTCTCGAAGGGAACAACGGTTTTGGCAGCAAAAGCACCATCGCGGGTGACACCAACACCGCGCCGGTTGGAGCAATGATCAGTGTCGCCTGCCAGACAGGCGGTGCAGCGGTGGCAGACGACAGAGGGGCGGATTGTGACCCGTTGCCCAATGTTTGCGGCGTCCACGTTTGGGCCAACCTGTTCAACAATCCCACAGGCTTCATGACCCAGTGTAATAGGCATGACTGCGGCCATGGCTTCGTAGCCTGGCGTCCATGCGGCAATGTGAATATCTGTGCCGCATATGCCGGCTGCTTCAATGCGCAACAGCACTTCATCAGCCTCAAGAACCGTGGGTTCCGCAACGTCTTGCAGAGCTATCCCCGGGGTTGGGTTGGTTTTCTGGAGCGCCAGCATTTTAGGTTCTCCAAGCCAGAAATTTCTGCTCGATACGCCCGATCGCCCAACTGACGATGAGACCCATCATGGACAGAATGGCGACTCCGGCGAACAGACGTTCCAAATCGTAGAGCGAGCCAGCTTCAAGAATATAAGCGCCAACACCGTGCGAGGCGCCGAGCATTTCGGCAGCCACCAAAAGAATGATGGCAATGGCGATGGAGATGCGAAGGCCCGAAAGAACGCCTGGAAAGGCACCCGGCAAAACGATCTTGCGAACGACCGACCACCAGGACAGTCCAAAGCTTTGCCCCATGCGGATCAATGTGCGGTCCACATTGTCGACTGCTCCAAAGGTGGCAACGACGGTTGGCGTAAACGTTCCAAAGGCAATCAGCGCATATTTGGACGCTTCATCGATACCGAACCAGATGACGAAAAGCGGCAATAGCGCGATCTTTGGGATCGGAAAGATCGCCGCAACAATAGGCACAAGACCTGCGCGCGCCAAGCTGAACAATCCGATGATCGTGCCAACGACAATGCCCGCGCTGGCTCCAATCGCTGCGCCCACAACCAAACGCTCAATGGAGGGTGCCAGATGAGTCCAAAGCAGGCCAGTTTGGTACAAGTTCAGCAGAGTTTGAAAAACCGCCGACGGGCGAGGCATGGTCAAAGAAGAGATGAAGCCAGTTCGTGTGCCGAGTTCGAGCAAAGCCAAAACCGCGGCGAACACCAGCGGGCCAACCAGACGAATGCTTTGGGTCTCAAAACCACCGCCACGAAACGTGACGGGCTTGGTGAGTGCTTGCGTGTTATCCATCGACCAGCTCCAGATCAGCGGCCATCGCTTCATCGCGCATGAGTTCCCAAAGCTGGTTTTGTTTGGCCTCAAGTTCGTGATGGCCCAGCTGCCTCTCTTCGAGCGGAACATCGATTTTGACGATCTCGTGGATGCGCCCAGGGCGACGAGAAAGCACAACAATCGTGTGCCCCAAACGTACCGCTTCGGCGAGATTGTGCGTGACATAAACGGCCGTGAATGGCTTACGCGTCCATAGACCGACAAGATCGTCCATCAGCAGTTCGCGGGTCTGGCTATCGAGCGCAGAAAGCGGCTCGTCCATCAGCATCGCAGCCGGGCGCACCGCCAGCGCCCGGGCAATGGCGACGCGCTGCTTCATCCCGCCGGAGAGCTGCTTGGGCAGCGCATCGTGAAATTCGGAAAGTCGCGTGCGAGCCAAGACGTCGTTCACGATCGCCTTGGCATCGCGAGGGGGGAGACCATGATCTTCCAGCACCAGCTCCACATTGCCTGCAACGGTACGCCAAGGCAGAAGTGCAAAATGCTGAAAGATATAGGTTAGCGGGTTTAGGGAATCTGTAGGAGGCTGACCCACTTGAAGGACCTGACCTTCCGTTGGTCGTTCAAGGCCTCCAATGAAGCGCAACAAGGTCGACTTGCCGCAACCTGATGGGCCGATCAGACACACGATTTGGCCGCTTGGTATCTCAAAGGAGATATCTTTCAGCACACGCACCGCACCGTACGAGTGGCCAATGCCCTCTAAAAGTAGATCCATCTTACGCTCTCACTTGAGTGAAGAGCCGACGGGCAAAAAGGGCCAATTGCCTTTCTACCCATCGACAAAGTTTCGAAGAATTACATCGTCGAAACGTAAGACGGATCCACAAGCATATCTATGGTGATCGCTTCATCGACCAAGCCTTCAGCCTGCATCCAGCTCAGCTGATCGCCGACGGATGTTGTCGATAGGGCAAGGTCTTGATTGACCCGCATAGAACCCTGAGTGAGCGAGACGGCAAAATCTTCACGCGGGGTGTCCACATTGACATATTGGTGAACGATATCGATGAGCGCATCCACCTCGGCCGCATCCGCAGTTTTATCTACAAAAGCGGCGTTGTAGTCGGCAACGCCTTTGGCAAGTGCACGTAGGAAGGCTTCAGTTTGCTGGCGTTCATTGGCAGCAATGTCTGAAGACGTGAAAACCGCCGTAACCTGATAAGTTGGATCGTACTGGGAGAAATCGCCGATTTTTCTCGCTGAACCCTCAGCAATCATGCTATTGGCGATGCTCGGCTGGATCACCCAAGCGTCGATTTGGTTTGACGACAATGCGCCGATGATTGCCCCAACCTTTTGAAGTGGCCGCATGGTAACATCAGCCATCGCAATGTCGTTGGCTGCCGCAATGCGGCTGAGCATGTAGTGGAAAGAGGACCCCGCGCTCGTTGTACCAAAGGTCCTGCCGGTAAGTTGGGAGGCGTCTGTAAGGCCAGCCTCATAGGCAGCATTTGAAGCCAGAATGACTTGGCCAGCAACAGCTGGGTCTTCCGCCAAGGCGCCACCAATAACTTTAACGACACCCTGTTGCGCAAGGTTCATCAAGCCACCGCTGATCGATGTGATGCCATAGTCAAGGTCGCCGCCCGCGACGGCAACAGCGGCCGCAGCTGAGGACTCAAAGAAGCTCAGCTCAACGTCGAAACCTTCTTCTGCGAAGTAGCCACGTTCAAGTGCAATGTATGTCGGCGAGTGACTGGTCAGTCGAAGCGCGCCCAGCGTAATGCTGGTAGTGGCGCGTGCCGGTCCGCTGATCGTGGTGGCCGCTAGAGTGGCGCCCATCAATGCCAGCATGTGACGTCTGTTGATGTCAGTGGTCTTCATCATATCCTCCCGGGTTTTTGTTTTGCGGAAAGGTCTATGGTTCTAGGCATGCATGCAAATACAAAAAAGTGCCCCAGTCATGCTATCAAGGCATAGTGATGGTTCGGCTCAACGGTGATCAATATGTTCGGATATTATCGTTCCAAACTCCTCGACATATTGTGACTGCGCTCGCCGTTTGTTCCACTGCAGATACACTTCAAATGCTGGGGCATTCGCGATTGGGCGAACCACAACATTGTTGCCCAAGGGCCCCATGGCCGAAAAACTATCCACCAAAGCAATCCCCATACCCTGATTGGCAAGTGCAATGGCGGTGTCGGAGAAGCGGACAACTGCACTGGTTTTTACGCGCTCGGCTGCCTTACCCAGGAACGTCTCGATGATACTCTGGTGCGGGCCAGCGGGTTGGAATGAAATAAGGTCAACAACGGTAAGGTCTTCCAGTTTGAGAACCGAGCGCTCCGCCAACCTATGGGCATTGGGAACAATCGCCAGGAGTTCACCGCTGCCCAGGTGGCGCGTGTCGAACATGGGATGCTCAATCGGCGATATTGTAACGAGACATTCGCCTTGGCCGGTCACAAGATAGTCTTCCATTTGTTCGATTGAGAGGACATCGAAGAAGAGCTCTAACGTGGTAGCGTTTTGTGTGAGCGTGTTAAGAGCCTGGGGCACCAAAGCCCGTGCAACACTTGGGGTTGCCCCGAGACGAAACAGCGAACCAGTTCCCGTTGTGATTTCGCTTATCTTTTCGTCGAGCCCGGTCAGTTGCCGGACGATTCCGTCAATCTCTTTGTATATCTTTTGAGCTTCGCTTGAGGGGACGAGGCCGCGATTATCGCGGCGAAACAGCGTCACGCCCAAAATGTCTTCCACGCGTTTGATCGTTCGGCTTAGCGAGGGTTGCGATACGCTCAAAAGCTCGGCCGCTGCTGTAATAGATTTTGTCTTCATGACAGCATGAAAGACTTCGATTTGGCGCAGGCTTAGGCTGTGTCTGAGATGCTCTTGGGGCATGGCGCGATACCTTGACACGTGGGTGGCTTTAGGCGTGCTTTGCAGCGCATTGCTGCCACTCTCCGCGACGGTCGTTTTTTCGCCCCAGCATCTAATGGTAGTTGGCCAAACAACAGCGCGGCTTGTTCGTCAGCAGCGCTGGGACCTTTAGCTCAACTCGTGGGAAACACCAACAAGAGCAGCGTTAGGCGATCCACAAGAGTATTAAAAATGAAATGGCCAGCCGTGTTTGACACCTTCCAACAGCGTTATGTGACGGTCGACGGAGTATCGATATTTGTTCGCGTGGCGGGCGTTGGCCTTCCCCTTCTTTTGCTGCACGGTTGGCCGCAATCAGGCTTGATGTGGCGAAAGATTGCCACGGAGCTCTCACAACAGTTCACTGTCATCATACCTGACTTGAAGGGGTATGGCTGCAGCGCAAAACCTCCTGACGAGGGTGGCCACATAACCTACTCAAAGCGGGTTATGGCGTCCGAAATGGTCAACCTGATGCAGCAGCTAGGTCACCAACGGTTCGCGGTCTGTGGCCATGACCGTGGGGCGAGGGTGGCCTACCGAATGGCGCTAGATCATGATTGCGTCTCGCATCTCGCAGTTCTCGATATCCTACCAATAATCGATCATTTACCCCGAATTGGTTGGCACGGCGCATTCGCCGCCCACCACTGGTTTTTTATGGCACAAGAGCCGCCAGTTCCAGAAAGGATGATCCAAGCATGTGCTGTCGACTATGCGACACGCCCACTGATCAGCGGCTGCAAAACAGCGGGCGCCATCGAGCCAGAGGTGCTGCAAGACTATCAGCGAAGCTTCGCTGATCCAGCATGGATACATGCCAGTTGCGAGGACTATCGCGCGGCGGTCGCAGCCGACTTAGATGCCGACCGCGACGATCGCGAAAGCGGCAAAAAGATCGAATGCCCAGTCAAGGTTCTTTGGGCACAACAGGGTGGCCTGAAAGATCACGACGTCCTGGCAATCTGGCGTGATTGGGCATCTATATGCTCTGGTCGGCCTTTGGCCTGTGGCCACTATCTGCCGGAGGAGTTGCCCTCCGCGGTCATATCCGAGCTGGGCGTGTTTCTGAGTTAGGCCAAATAGGTCGTCCAGCTTGGCGAGTCAGGAATTTGCTCCATCAAGCACATGCTGGGGTTTCAAAGTTTCTGGGTGATTTGGCGTTGGCGATCGGCAGATTTTACCGGCTTCGAGTGGACCCAAAACGTATTGATTGCAAGTGACCTGCTCCCCTGAGATGTCCCCGTTTTTGGGTTAGCCTGTTCCTTAACGAAGGAGATAGGCAACGAAGCGTTAGTGGGTGTCGCGCGTGCCTTTGATCTTGAACACTTCGCTTATCTTTCTTTACCAAGCCCATCGGCTGCGAAGCCCAGATTGATTTCGAATTATCCACGGCAATGGACGTCACACTATCTGTGCAATCGATACGACAAGGTTGATCCGGTGATCACGCATGCGCAGTCGGGAGAACATCCTTTTCGCTGGGGCTTCAATGGTAGACTGGATACAATATCGAGGAAATTCAGTAGTTTAGAAAGATAGTGGTGCAAATTCTGTGCAGTGGGAAACAAAAAATGTGAAATCGCAGCCTATGCCTGAGCGCTCGAAAAACCGTTGAAAGGGCAGGGCGGTCAAATCCAAATTGATTCCTCTCTGAACCATAAGTTTGCGTGTTCAAATCACTCGCAATTGACATGTATGCAGACTGGCTGTTGAAGCTGAGCAGCGAAGAGGATGGGCTCGATCGGAAGCCGTCACTGGGCTTAGAGACTTGAACGAGGTCTAAGGGGACAAAGCAACTGGCACCATAATTTGGTTGAAGGACGAGAACGGGCGGTTAACGACACTCAGTCACCTGCTCCCCACCTTGATCCAGCTGATAAGGATCAGAATGAACTGGCAGCACTACAAAAGTCATTAGCCACTAGCCCATAAGGTTTGTTTATGGCTGTCCATTGTTTTGCTATTTGACAGCATGCGATGCGAGTTCCACGATTGCGCTTATGAACGCGAGGGCAGTTATCGCAAACATTCTCCCCAATTGCTTTTTGAAGCGCGTGCCGATCAATACCAACACCCAAATTGCCTGTGAAATACGCGGCAGTGGACCGGCTATTTTGTTACTTCACGGGATCGGAGGCAATCGCGGCCAATGGGCCCATCAAGCCATTAGCCTTGCTAGCCAGTTCACGGTTTTGACCTGCGACACACGCGGCTACGGCGATAGTGATGGTCCAAGAGCAATCCAGTTCTCTGACTTTGCCGATGATGTGATTGCCTTATTGGATGCATTGGGCCTTCGGTCGGTTCTCGCAGTCGGTCATTCTATGGGCGGGCGCACCTTGATTGAGGCTGCTATCCGCGCTCCAGAGCGGTTTAGCGCATTGCTTTTATCTGGGGCGCAGTCTGCCTATCTGGAACATATGAGCGCTGAGGAACGCACGGCTTACATCGCCAAGCGGATGGCCTTATTTGAGGGGCCATCCGTCACAGCTGATGCAGCCACCAGAGTTGCCCGCGAAGTTCTTGGTCCAACCGTCGCAACTGAAGCTTTTGATCGCATGACGGAGGACTTCATGGCGCTCCGGCGTGAAGGGTATCTGGCCGCGTTGAACGCATCTGCGGGATGGGACAGACGAGCCCAACTTGACGAATTGAGAATGCCTGTCGAGATCATCGGAGGGGCGTTGGACCCCATTTGCCCCGTTTCGCAAACGCAGGAACTGGCCAATGCGATTGGTCAGGGTGATCCAATCATATTGGACGGTGTTGGCCACATGGCACAAATCGAAGCAAGCGAGCGCGTTACAAATCTGATCAGCAGTTTTGCTGCCCGCCACGCCCACCTGACCAGCGGGTCCGATGCTGAGGCGCTGCACCTCGCAGCTGGCGCGGAGTCCGGGCTTTGAGCGATCTTGCGACAACATCGGCTTCTGACCTCGCATCGGCCTATCGCACCGGAGCCCTTAGCCCGGTCGACGTCCTACAGGCGGTTTTAAACCGGTTGGAAAAGGTCGAGCCGTTCATAAACGCATTTGCTCATATCGATCGCGAAGGTGCGTTTGCGGCAGCCCGCGCATCGGAAGCCAGGTTCTCCAGTAAATGCGAGCTCGGCCCGCTCGACGGCGTTCCGGTATCGGTCAAGGATATGCTTCTGACTGTTGGCATGCCGACGCGCAAAGGGTCGCTGACCACCAGTGCGACTGCGCCAAACGACGTTGATGCGCCCTCGGTCGCGCGTGTGCGGTCGCAGGGGGGCGTGCTTTATGGCAAGTCAACAACAACAGAGTTTGGTGGCAGTCCTTATTCGAGCAGTCCGCTTACAGGCGACACGCGCTCGCCATGGAACCTGGGCTTTGGATGTTCCGGCTCCTCCATGGGAGCGGCTGCCCACTTGGCGGCTGGCGTTGGAACATTGGCGTTGGCCAACGATGCCGCTGGCTCAATTCGCATGCCTGCCAGTTTTGGCGGGTGTTTTGGTATCAAACCCAGTTTTGGGGTGGTGGCGACCTGGCCGGCAAGTGCTGCTGGTATTCTGGGGCACACCGGGCCCATGGGGTGGAGTGTTGAGGAGGTTGGGCAACTCTTGTCGGCTATGGCGGGGCCAGACCCGCGCGATCCTTACTCACTTCCACGGCTTGATACCATCTTCGCGGCCTCGCCTGAGGTTGGTGTCGCTGGGTTGCGCGTTGCTTACAGCCCAGGTCTTGGTGTTCGCGATCCAGAAGTTGAGGTGCGCGCATCAACCGATGCTGCAGCACAGACGTTTGCCGAATTGGGAGCCCATGTTGAAGAAGCAAACCCTGATCTCAGCGGCCTTTTTGAAGCTTATGATTGTTTGCGGATCTGCAACAGGGCGGCAGCCTACCGCGCCAGTGGTGCTGGGCAGAAACGCTCCAAGATGGATGAACTTGTTGCTCGCGTGCTTGATCAAGCCACTGCCTACAGCACTGACGACTACATTGCTGCGCTGCAAATGCGCGAGGTGCTTAGCGCGCGCATGCGTGTTTTCCATCAGACCTATGATGTGTTGCTGACCCCAACCATGGCTGTCACGCCTCTGCCCATTGGCGCGGGGCCGGGACCTGATGATGCCCATTGGTACCAGATTGATGGGCAAATCTGGTCGCCCTACACATTCGCTTTCAATATGACTCAGCAACCGGCAGCCAGCATACCATGCGGGTTGACCGATGGGCGTGGGCAGGCGCCCGCCGGATTGCCGATAGGCTTGCAAATTGTTGCTGCACCTTTCCGCGATGATCTTGTGCTGCGCGCCTCGCGTGCTTTTGAGGCAAGCCGGCTCTGGAGCCGTCCTGCCTTCCCATTCCCCTCTAGTGCACCAACGATGGGGAAAGCATGATGCGGATTGCGTTGATAGGACTCCAACATGAAACCAATACCTTTATCGCGACACTGACTGGCGCTGGCGATTTTGAAACACCATCAGGCTGGCCTGCGATTGCACGCGGCGATGGTCTTCCTGACCGTTTGGCGGGCACCTCTGTGCCGATGGCCGGAGCATTGGATGCTCTGGCCGAAGCAGGCGGCAAAGCTATTCCGATCCTCTGGGCAATGGCTTTGCCATCGGGGGCCGTCGACCATGCTGTGTTTGAAAGTTTTGTCGGCGAAGTGGTTCAAGCACTGCGACAAGCAGGCCCTTTGGATGGTATTTTTCTCGAACTTCATGGGGCCATGGTCACCAGTGCGGTAGACGATGCGGAAGGTTCGCTTCTTGCCGCCGTGCGCGACACGGTGGGCCATGACGTACCTATCGTTGCGTCATTGGATCTGCACGCCAATCTTTCCAAGGCGATGGTAGAAATGACCGATGGGCTGGAAGCCTATTTGACCTACCCACATGTCGACATGGCCACCACCGGACGGCGTGCCATGGAGCGGCTGTTAGCCTTCGCCAGGGGCTCTGCGCCTGAAGCGCGAGCGTTCCGGCAGATGCCCTACCTCCTTCCTCTTATTGCTCAAGCAACCGGTGCGGCTCCGGTCGACCGGCTATACGAAGCTGCTGCGCGCCGGGTTGAGGGGCAGCAGGCCAACGCCATCACCCTCACGCTTGGCTTCCCCCTGGCTGATATCGCCGATGCGGGCCCAGCGGTGGTTGTTTACGGGCCTACAGTCGAGGAAGCGGAGAGCGTCGCCGATGATGTTTTGGCTGAATGGATAGCGGCGAGGGAGGACTTCAATGCGTCGCTCCTAAGTGCAGATGAGGCGATCAAGGCGGCACTGGCAGCACCTGCCGGGCCTGGCCCGATTGTCTTGGCCGATGTTCAAGACAATCCCGGTGGTGGTGGAACAAACGACACAACCGGTCTGCTGCAGGCGCTCGTTGATGCGCGCGCGCAAGGCGCGGTGATGGTACATGTTGTCGATCCAGACGCCACGGCCGCGGCCCACCTTGCTGGCGTTGGCAGTATGATCGATCAATCAGTTGGGGGGCGACAAGATCCGTTGACAGGGGCACCGGTAAACGGTCCGTGGACGGTCTTGGCATTGGGCGATGGCGAGTTTGTTGGTCAGGGACCGATGTATAGCGGTAATTTGATCCAGCTGGGACCCGTTGCATTGGTGGAGCGCAATGGTGTTGCCTGCATCATCGCCCACCAACGTATGCAAGCCTCCGAGCCTGGTTTGCTGCACCACCTTGGACTGACGCCACAAACGGTCCCCATTCTTGCTTTGAAAAGCTCAGTCCACTTCCGCGGTGCTTACCAAGATATGGCGCGTGTAATCATTCACGCTGGTGCGCCCGGGCGTGTGCCGATGGACTTGACCAAACTGACCTACAAAAAATGCCAGCGAAACGCGGCCTAGTTAGAATGACAACCAAACCGAGAACGGAGAGTTTCATGTCAAACAGAACAATCGCAACACTTGCGGCACTCTTGGCAATCAGCGTGACACCGGTGGCGGCCGGCCCTGACGACAACAGCCTAACGATTGCCATTGGTGAGGAATTGCCAGGCTACGATGGCTATATTTCCACGTCTCGCGATGGCGTCGTCATGACACGCCATCTCTTTGACATGCTGATCTTTCGCGATCCAGAAACGTTCGATTATGAGCCGCTTCTAGCAACGTCTTGGACGCGCATCGACGACCTGACGTGGGAGTTCACACTACGTGACGGCGTGACGTTTCATGATGGATCGGTGTTTGACGCAGACGATGTTGTGTGGACTTTGAAAACCTACGCCGACCCGGAAACTGGCGCACGAAGCCAGGCTTCGGTCAGCTGGATTGATCGTGTTGAGGCTGTGGACGCACTGACCGTGCGTGTGATTTCCAAAACGCCGTTTCCTTCGGCGTTGGAGTTCATCTCAGGCTCCTTGCCGATCTATCCCTCAGATTACGCGCAAGATGTCGGCCTGCAGGAATTCGCGCAGGCGCCAATCGGTACAGGCCCCTATCAGTTCGTTCCGGGCGACAGCAACAGCTTCACGTTGCAGGCTTACGATGGCTATTTCGAAGGCGGTGGCAAAGGCACACCATCCATCGAGACGCTGAACGTGCGGGTCATTCCCGACACAGCAACACGCATCGCCGAAGTAATTGGCGGTGAGATCGAGTGGGTGTGGAATGTTCCAAGCGATCAGATCGCTCAGCTTGATTCACTCCCAAGCGTAACCGCTGAGCTTGGCTCGACCATGCGTATCGCGATGATCGCCATGGATGCTGCAGGGCGTGCCAACTCGGAAAGCCCGTTAATGAACCCGATGGTGCGTCAAGCGGTCAATCACGCGATCGATCGCGATACAATCGTTTCGGCTTTGGTCGGTGGCGATGGCGAAGTCGTGAATGTACCCTGTTATCCATTGCAGTTTGGCTGTGATACCCAAGCTGCCACCGTGTATGACTATGATCCCGATCTTGCCCGATCACTGCTGGCTGAAGCGGGCTATGCAGACGGCTTCACGGTGCGTATGGCATCCTTCCGTGATCGTTCCCGAGCTGAGGCTGTCCAAAGCTATTTGGGCGAGGTTGGTATCACTGTCGATCTAGAGATGCTGCAGGCGCGCGCTTCATTCTCGGCTTGGCGTGAGGGTGAAATCGACATGTGGTATGGTGACTGGGGCTCTTTCTCCATCGCTGACGCGTCGGCCTCGACCGGCAATTTCTTCAATGGCGGCACCAATGATGGTGCTCAGGATGCCGAAGTCATCGATCTGGTGGCAGCGGCAGCGATGACCGTTGATGAAGGCGAACGGCAGGCGATCTACTCAGATGCCATTTCACGCATCTCCGAAGCTGCCTACTGGGTGCCAATGCACACAATCGTGATGGGCTACGCCTATGACAGCACGCTGAACTTCACACCTTCGATAGACGAGCTGCCGCGCTTTTTCTCGGCCTCCTGGGGCGAGTAGAGGCACGTTGATTGCCTAATGCGTAAATTGGCGGCGCGGCTTGGTCGTGCCGCCACCTTTTGTTCATGGAGACATTGATGGCAGGGTTCCTGTTGCGTCGACTTGCGCTTGCAGTTTTTGTGATCGTGACGATCTCGCTGATCACGTTCGTGCTGAGCCATGTTGCTGTGGACCCCGCAGCTGGTGTCGCAGGCGACAGTGCTACGGATGAAGACATCGCCGCCATCCGAGTACTCTATGGCTTTGATCAGCCCCTGATCACGCAGTATTTCAGCTACGTGACCAACGTGCTCCAGGGGGATTTAGGGCGCTCATACCTGTCTGGTGAGCAGGTCAGTGATCTGATCCGCGAGCGGGTACCAGCAACCGCCTTGCTGGCGTGCCTTTCTATTGTGTTTGCCTTGCTCCTCGCCGTTCCGCTGGGCGTTCTGGCTGCACTGCGCCCGAACTCCGCGTTGGACCGTTTCGCGCTTACCCTTGCGGTTGTCGGGCAGGCGGTTCCCAACTTCTGGGCAGGGCTTCTGCTGATCCTTCTCTTCGGCGTGAACCTCGGTTGGTTGCCGATCTCGGGCAGCGAGACGCTGGCGCATTTCGTTCTTCCTGCGATCACCCTTGGATCATTTGCCATGCCCGCTCTCATGCGCTTGGTGCGTGCTGGCATGATCGATGTTCTGGAAGCTGACTACATCCGCACGGCCCGTGCGATGGGACTGCCTGAGCAAACTGTCCTGTTCAAATACGCGCTGCGCAATGCCGTGCTACCGGTTATCTCTCTGACCGCCGTTCAGTTTGGTTTCATGCTCGGTGGTTCGATTGTTGTGGAATCAGTCTTTGCCATCCAGGGCATTGGTTATCTTGCATGGCAGTCCATGAGCCGCGCCGATATGCCCGTCATTCAGGCCATCGTGCTGTTGATCTCGCTTGCCTACATCGTGTTGACGCTTCTGGCTGACCTTCTGAACGCTGCCCTTGATCCGCGCATCCGGGTGACCAGATGAGCGCGATCGATCCTTTGGCGGCCAATCCATCGGGGGCGAGGCCGTCTGAACGTGCTATGCGCCGCCATCTGGGATTTATGATCGGCGCAACGGTGGTAATAGCCTTCGTGCTGTTGGCCATTTTTGCTCCGCTCGTTTCACCGCATGACCCGTTTGAGCAAAACCTTCTGCTGCGTCTCAAGCCGCCGTTTTGGCATACTGAGTCGCAGCCCGGATATTGGTTGGGTACTGACCAGCTCGGCCGCGATTATCTCAGCCGCCTGATCTATGGCACCCGAATTTCCATAGCACTTGGGTTTGGTGCCATCCTAATTTCGGGGCTGATTGGCATCACACTGGGAGTCGTTGCTGGCTATTTTGGCGGCTGGATCGATACCGCGATATCAACCTTGATCACCACGCGCCTGTCCCTGCCGGTGGTGCTTATTGCGCTTGCCGTTGTTGCCATCGTTGGTGGATCGCTCACCGTGGTCCTGCTTGTAATCGGTCTGCTGTTGTGGGACCAGTTTGCTGTTGTTGCACGCACTACGACGCTTAAGCTGCGCTCTGCAGAATATGTCAGTGCCGCGCGCGCCATGGGTGCCTCTCGAGCGCACATTTTAGTGCAGGAAATCCTGCCCAATATTCGCGCGCCACTGATTGTTGTAGCCACCGTTGAAATGGCCAATGCGGTGCTTATCGAAGCGGCCTTGTCGTTTCTGGGATTAGGCGTGCAAGCCCCACTTCCATCCTGGGGACTTATGCTTTCTGAGGGTAAGAACTTCATGTTTTTTAGCCCATGGATCATTACCTTGCCCGGGCTTTGTCTGTTTGCATTGACTTTGGCGATCAACCTGATGGGCGACGGACTGCGCGACGTTCAGGAAGCGCGGCGATGATGCAGGAAACGCTGCCCCTTCTGTCCGTGCGCGGACTCGATGTTCAGATCGACGAAACGCATGCGGTTCGTGGCATCGATCTGACGGTGAAGCGCGGGCAGACGTTGGCACTCGTCGGTGAAAGCGGCTCCGGTAAATCCATGACAGCTCTGGCGCTTATGGGTCTAACGCCGCCGGCAGCGCGGGTCAGCGCGCAAGAGTTGTGCTTTGAGACCGGTGCTCATCCTGCAACTTTGCGCGGCGAGCGGGTTGCAATGGTTTTTCAAGAGCCAATGACCGCACTCAACCCGGTTTTCACCATCGGTGATCAGCTTAGAGCTGTTTTTCGTCATCATCGCGGCGGTACGGCTGCAATGGCACGTGCGAGGGCTTTGGAGCTTCTGGAGCGGGTCGGCGTTCGCGAGCCGGAAAACCGGCTGCGTCACTATCCACACATGATGTCTGGCGGGCAACGCCAGCGTGTCCTGATCGCCATGGCGCTGATGTGCAGCCCGGATCTGTTGATTGCGGACGAACCGACGACCGCGCTGGATGTGACAACGCAGGCCAAGTTGCTTGATCTTTTGGTTGATCTGCAGCGTGAGCTTGGCTTAGGCATTCTTTTCATCACCCATGATCTTGGTGTCGTTGCCAAGATTGCCGATGATGTCGCAGTGATGAAAGAGGGCCAGATCGTTGAAACCGGTCCGGCGCGTTCTGTTCTCTCTGCACCGAACCATCCGTACACACAGAACCTACTGGACAGCCTGCCGAGGCCCATGGAGCCGGTTACGTTTGCTCAAAGCGGTTCTGCGGTGTTGCAGGCCGATAGTCTTGGCCAAGTGTATGATGTGCAGGGTGGCGCTGGGCTATTTGCCAGAAAAACATTTCGCGCGCTCAGCAATGTTTCCTTGCACCTTGAACAATCAGAAATTCTGGGAGTCGTCGGCGAGAGTGGTTGCGGTAAAAGCACCTTGGCGCGCATACTGATTGGTCTGGATAGCGCGACTGAAGGGCGAGTGGAGGTATGCGGTGACGACGCAAGTGCCCTCCCTCAACGTCAGCTTGCTCGTCGCATTCAACCTGTTTTTCAGGATCCATTTGGTTCTCTCAATCCGGCCTGGTCTGTCGGGCGCATCCTTGAGCTGCCGCTGAAGCTGCACACCAATCTTGATGCGGTCGCGCGCAGTGCTCGCATCGATGTTCTGATTGCCGATGTTGGCTTGCCTGAGCGGGTTCGGCAAGCCAGCCCGCGTGCACTTTCCGGCGGACAACGCCAGCGTGTAGCGATTGCCCGGGCACTTGCTGCCAATCCGCAGGTGGTGGTCTGTGACGAACCAACTTCAGCGCTTGATGTTTCGGTTCAGGCTCAGATTCTTAAACTTCTGCGCGCTCTACGCGACGAAAAAGAGCTCTCTATCCTTTTCATCAGTCACGATTTGGCAGTGGTAGAAAACCTTTGTGATCGCGTGTTAGTGATGGATGCTGGCCAGATTATCGAAGAAGGTCCAGCAGACCAGATATTCGCAACGCCGCGTCATCCCAAGACCCGCGCCCTGAAGGAAGCCGTTCTTGAGGTCGAATGGGATACGCCCGTCACGGGCCTTGTTGGGCATTTAAGGTAGCTTGGCCATGGTTACAGATAGGCGCTGCCGATGAACGAGCGTCAGATCAATGCGTTTCGCCACGTCATGCGGTTGGGCTCGATTACGGCGGCAGCAAGGGCGCTGTTTGTCTCACAGCCTGCTGTCAGTCGGCTGATCAGCGATTTAGAGGCGGACCTTGGTTTTCCGCTGTTTGAACGGCGTTCAGGCAAGCTCTTTCCCCTGCCAGAGGCGACGGTTCTGGGCCATGAGGTGGAGCGGATGTTCTACGGTCTGGAGCGGCTCGATCAATTTGCCCGTGAAATGCGTGGGCTGCGCCATGGTCGGGTCACCATTGCGACACTGCCGATGGCAAGTTTTAGTGTGCTACCGCGTGTCTTGCGCCAGTTTCTGTCCCAGCATGACGGCATAAGAGTTACGAACAATGTTCATAACTCGCCGCGGATCGCTGATCTTGTGGCCGCTGGGCAGGCTGATATCGGTATTGCGCAGTTGGCGCCAGCACGAAACGATGTCCGTCGGTTGGCATCTTGGCGTTGTCCCTGTGTCGTGGCGTTGCCCGTCGACCACGCACTGGCCGGGTCAAGTCAACTGACCCCGCATGATCTGGCAGGTGCGCCGATGGTGGCACTGTCTCACCAAACGGTCACCGCAAGCTATGTTACTGAACGCTTTGCCGAGGCGGGCGTTACGCCAGACATCCGGGTGGAAAGCCAACCCTCTTACTCAGCCTGTGGGTTGGTTGCAGAGGGAGTGGGCGTTGCGATCGTCGATCCGTTGACCGTGGCTCTCTTTCCTGTTGATCGCGTTGTTGTTGTTCCGTTTGCCCCAACCATCCCCTTTGACCTGCACGTGGTGGGTCATGCCGATAGGCCTTTGTCGCGTGCTGCCAGCGCTTTGGTTGACTTGTTCATTGAGGAAATGCGTACGACGATTGGGGTCGAGCGTCTGGCACATAATGATATCGCATGACCTCCTCGCGCTTATTGAATTGGAAAGCAATACGCGTCCGCCGATACTGGCACCTGGCTAACGGCCATCAAGATTGTAAGTGCTGTATTGCGCATAAACAGTACGGCGCATTCGCTTAGACCGATATCGGAAGGATAGCTAAAATGACCCACATTAAGCCAAGCGGCTCTTTTGTTGCTCTTGTTACGCCGATGAATGAAGATGGGTCGATCGACTATGAGGGCTTTAGAACCCTGATCGATTGGCATGCTGAAAATGGTACCAGTGCGCTTCTAATCATGGGGTCGACAGGCGAAGTGTCTATGCTTTCTGCTGAGGAGAGACACGAAATCGTCCGGCGTACGCTTAAGATTCGCAAAACCTCAGGACCATCACTTTGGTACGGCTGCACCGGCAACAATACAGACACCACAATCGACTATGTGCGCTTTGCAAAAGCTGAAGGGGCTGATGGCGCGATCATCGCTGCTCCCTCTTACATATGCGCCGATAATGCCGCTATCACGGATTATGCTCTGGCGGTGCTCGATAGCGCCGATTTGGCCATGGGGTTCTATAACAATCCGCCTCGCGTAAAGACCGACCTTCACTGGACTGATTTACTGAAATTGGCCGAGCATCCCAATATGGTTGCTTTGAAGGAATCGACGACACGTGTGGGACAGGTTGCTCAAGTCTGTGCAGCAAAGCCGGACATGGCCGTTATGTGCTGCTGCTCTCCTAATTTGGGGTTGGTCGTCCCCACCATGGCCCTGGGCGGGCATGGCACTGCGAACATGACCGGCAACCTCATTCCGCGTGAAATGGCGGTTATCTCCAAACCTTGGGAAACGGGCGAAGATGCCTTTGCCTGCCGTGAAGCATGGCTCAAGAATTTGCCGGTTCTGCATTTTGCCTATTCAGCCGTTAATCCAGTCGCTGTAAAGACGTTGATGCGCGCAATTGGCCTGCCTGCCGGTCCGTTGCGCCGACCGCTTCAACCGCTGCAACCTGCTGCCCTCAATGATGCGTTGGGCATGGTGCAGCGCTTGGGATTGGACCAGCGCTATGGCTTCCGTGTTGGTGAGGCTGCCTTGGCAGCAGCTGAGTAAAAAATTCTGAAGAGCATTCTCGACGTCCGGTTTGTCTGTTGGATCGGCATGTCTGCAGCCTACGCTTTCCGTCTTCAGGTTTTTTGGATCCAGTAGGGCGCAGATGGAAGCTTGGATATAGCGGCGCTTTTCCCAGTCTGCTAAATGAGCGATGGTTTGTTCTGTTGTGGTGAATTACTGGAGATTGGATCGTGATGCAGAACCGCTGACAGGAAGCTAACGAATTGAACGTGCTTGAAAATTGTTGAGTTCTCATAAAAAACTATCCGTCGCCCCGATGATGGACTGGACTGACCGTCATTGCCGGTACTTTCACCGGCTGATGTCGCGGCGGGCCGTGCTCTACACGGAGATGGTGACTGCCGACGCTGTGATCCATGGTGACCGCGACCGGCTGCTCGGCTTTTCACCGCAAGAACACCCCGTCGTGCTCCAGCTTGGTGGTTCGGATCCGCAAAAGCTGGCTGAGGCCGCGCGCATTGGTGCTGATCGCGGCTATGATGCGATCAATCTCAATTGCGGGTGCCCATCGGACCGTGTCCAGTCGGGTACATTTGGCGCCTGCTTGATGCGTGATCCTGCCCATGTGGCGAGCCTTGTCGAGGCGATGAAACGCGCCACCGACATCCCCATCACCGTCAAATGCCGCATTGGCGTTGATGATCAGGAGCCGCAGCAGGTGCTGCCTGATTTCATAACACAGGTGCGCAATGCCGGTGTTGATGCGATCATCGTCCACGCCCGCAAAGCCTGGTTGGAGGGTTTGAGCCCAAAGCAGAATCGCGACGTCCCACCGCTGGACTACGATCTAGTGCTGGCGATGAAGGCAGAGTTCCCTGACCTCTGGATCGGTATCAATGGCGGCATTGCAACTTTGGCAGATGCCAAGACGTTGCTCGATCGGGGCATGGATGAGGTGATGATCGGTCGCGCCGCCTATCAAACCCCTGCCGACATTCTGCTGGATGCTGATGAGGTATTGTTCGGCGATCCACCTACCACCCAATCACGCGGCGATGTGGTCCGCGCCATGCTGCCATATATCGAAAACCACCTCTCCAAGGGTGGCCGCCTCAACCAGATCACGCGGCATATGATCGGCCTGTTTGCCGGTTTGCCAGGCGCGCGCCAGTGGCGGCGTATCCTGTCCGAAGGCGCGCACCTGGATGGGGCAGGACCGGACCTTGTGCTTCAGGCTCTCAGCGCCGTGGAGCAACGCCAAACGCAAAAGGCCACAGCAGCCTAAAGCAATTGTGGCCCTTCAAATTTTGCAGCGACAATCCGCTTAGGTGAACTGATCCATGCCTGGGATTTGCGCCACGATCTGGCTAACCACCTCATCGCCAGCCTTTTCGCGGGCAAAGCCAACAACTTCCTGTGTCACGCCCTGGATCTGGCCCATATCAAGCCCAGCGCTCATCAGTTCGCTGGCCGCTGACATCAGCCCGCCAGACTGGCCGCCCATCAAACCGCCAACAGCACCGGCCAGGCCACCCAGACCGCCGCCGCCGGAACCGCCCATCAGGCCACCAAGCGTACCCGCAAGACCGCCGCCGGCCTCATCACCACCTTCGGTAAGTCCAGCCAGCATGTCTTCCGCCCCCGGAATCGCCTCAAGCAGTTGTCCCATCACGTCGTCTGGGCCTTCTTTGTTGAGGAACCCAAGGATCACCCCAATGGCCGTCTGCGCGGTTTGTTCATCGATGCCCACAGCGTCCGTGATGCGGCCAATCAGCTCTTCCATGCTCAATTCCTTCCTGTCCCGAGCGAATGCGTTAGGCGCACCCTTGCGTCGCTCGAAGCTGGATTTCAAGGCATTTCCTTAAGTCTAGCCTTGCATCCCAGGGCAAATCCCAAGACAAAGCGGTACTTTGACCGGTCAGACCCTGATCCGCCGCCACTCCTCTTCTAGCGATGAGACCATCATGTACAAAGACGATGCCATCTACCTTGGAACCGCAAGCTCCGACACTGACACGCCGGCGCCGCAACATCTGGCGCTAAAGCTTGCCAACCGGCACGGGCTGATCACAGGTGCAACCGGCACGGGTAAAACGGTGACCTTGCAGATCATGGCCGAAGGCTTTTCGCGCGCTGGCGTTCCAGTGTTCTGCGCTGACGTGAAGGGCGATCTCTCCGGCATCGCGGTGGCAGGCACCAGCAAAGACTTCTTGGAAGCGCGGGCTGAAACCATCGGCTTCAAGGATGACTATACCTATGAGGCCACACCGACGATCTTCTGGGATCTGTTTGGTGAAAAGGGTCACCCGATCCGCACAACGATTTCGGAAATGGGGCCGCTGCTGCTTTCGCGCCTGATGGATCTCAATGAGACGCAAGAGGGCGTGCTCAACATCGCGTTTCGCATCGCCGATGAAGAAGGCTTGATGTTGCTCGATCTGAAGGATCTTCGGGCAATGTTGCTCAGCCTGGATGATCGCAAGGAGGAGATTTCGGCCAAATACGGCAACGTCTCCACTGCGTCCATCGGCGCCATCCAGCGCCGCCTGTTGGTGTTGGAAGATCAGGGCGGAGCCAATTTCTTCGGCGAACCAGCGCTGAAAATTGCTGACTTCATGCGCACCCACACCGATGGGCGTGGCATCGTCTCCGTGCTTGCCGCTGACAAGCTGATGAACAGCCCGCGCCTCTACGCGACGTTCCTGCTATGGCTGCTCTCGGAACTTTTCGAAGAGCTGCCAGAGGTCGGTAACCCTGACAAGCCACGTGTGGTGTTCTTCTTCGATGAAGCGCATTTGCTATTCGATGAGGCGCCCAAAGCGTTGCTGGAACGCGTGGAACAAGTCTGCCGCCTGATCCGCTCGAAGGGCGTGGGTGTTTATTTTGTGACGCAGAACCCGCTGGATGTGCCCGATGAGGTGCTCAGCCAAATCGGCAACCGTGTGCAGCACGCCCTGCGCGCCTTCACGCCCCGCGATCAGCGGGCTGTGAAAGCTGCCGCTGAAACCTTCCGACCCAATCCGGACTTAGATGCGTTCGAAGTGATCACGCAGCTTGGCGTTGGTGAAGCGCTCGTCTCGACCCTTGAGAAAAAGGGTGTGCCCTCCATCGTGCAGCGCACGCTCATCCGTCCACCATCGTCGCGCCTCGGTCCGCTTGAGGATGATGAGCGCGCTGCGCACATCAAAACCTCTCCCATCCTTGGCCAGTATGACGAGGCAGTGGATCGCGAGTCGGCGTACGAAATCTTGAAAAAACGCGGCGAGGATGCCGCCGCTGCTGAAGCGCAAGCCTTGCAAGAGGAAGAAGAGCGCAAGGCTCGCGAGAAGGAAGAAAAAGAGCGCGCTCGCCGCCGTGATGATTATGAGGATGAGGAAGAGGATCGCCGGTCTGGCAGCCGCCGCACGCGTTCGGGCTTTGATATCCCTGAGTTTGGTCCACGCAGCCGCAACTATGATTATGGCGAGCGCGACAGCCGCCGCACCGAGCGTCGGTCATCCTCACGCTCGAGTTCTTCGCGCCGTCGCTCAACGCGCCAATCACCGACCGAAGCCATGATGAAATCGATCATGCGCTCCGCTGGTACTCAGATTGGCCGCGCGGTGGTGCGTGGCATTTTGGGTAGTCTGAGGCGGTAGTAAACAGGATTGTCATCCCTGCCCACAAGGCCCTCGTCATCCCTGTGCTCGTCACAGGGATCCATTCCGGTGAACATCTTCAAACCGTTGTGCTTGCCAAATAGCGCACTGAAATGGATCCCCGCCACAAGGGCGAGGATGACGCCAGATAGAAGACGAACCGCTAACTCGCCTTCACCGGATATCTTTTGCCCAGATCATCCAATCCTGCGCGGATAATCTCCTCCAGAACGCTCTCATCAACATCGGCAAGCTTATTGATGTAAAGGCATGATTTGCCTTTCTTGTGCTTGCCCAACCGGCCCAGAATATCGCCCATGTCCTTGTACCCAGGCATGATGTAGAGGCTAAGGCTGGCCTTACGTGGTGAGAAGCCCGTGGCCAGAAAATCGCCGTCGCGCCCGCTTTCATAGCGGTAGTGATATTGCCCATAGCCGATGATACTGTCGCCCCACATAACAGGGTTCCAGCCAGTTACCCGCCGGAAGAGAGCCTCCAGCGCTTTGCCATCCGCGCGGCGTCTTTCTGACTCAACAGCATCCAAGAACGCTTCGACACTTGCCTCGTTCGCTTGGGTCTTGTTCTCTGCCATTTCCTGTCCTCCGGTTCTGGAGCCGATTCTATCATGACCACATCATCCCCGTCACTCGACCCTGCATTGCGTGCTGCTGACGCGCAGTTTGAGCAGAGCCTTGAACGGCTGTTCGCCCTGCTGCGCATCCCGTCCATCTCCACCGACCCTGCCTATGATCGCGAGGTCAAAAAGACTGCAGCCCATGTGCATAGTGAACTGGAAAGCCTTGGGTTTGAGGTCACCACGCACACCACGCCCGGTCATCCGATGATCGTCGCGAAATGGGATAATGCCGCAAGCGATGGCCCGCGCGCGCTGTTCTACGGGCACTATGATGTGCAGCCGGTGGACCCGCTTGAACTTTGGGACCGCGACCCGTTTGATCCCGTGGTTGAAACACGCGCCGATGGTTCCAAGAAGATCATCGCCCGTGGCGCTGCCGATGACAAAGGCCAGATCATGACCTTCATCGAGGCGTGCCGGGCCTGCATAGACGCAACAGGATCGCTGCCAATCCCGATCACCATCATCTTTGAAGGTGAGGAAGAGTCAGGCAGCCCATCACTACCAGCCTTTTTGGACGCCTATGCCGATGATCTGAGAGCCGATGTGGCGTTGGTTTGCGACACCAACATGTGGGATGCGCAGACCCCCGCCATAACCACGCGCTTGCGTGGCCTGTTCGGCACCGAAGTGGTGATCAAAGCGGCCGACAAGGATCTGCATTCGGGTCTCTTTGGGGGACCGGCGCGCAACCCGGCTCATGTCTTGGCATCGATCATTGCTGATCTGCATGACGAAAACGGGCGCATCACCTTGCCGGGGTTTTATGACGGCGTGGCTGAAGTGCCAGACGACGTGATGGCCAGTTGGAACACGCTGGGCTTTTCGGCGGACGCGTTCCTCGGCGCGGTCGGCCTGTCTGTGCCCGCTGGCGAGAAAGACCGCACAGCGCTGGAGCAGATGTGGTCGCGCCCGACGCTTGAAGTGAATGGCATGGTTTCTGGTTATACGGGCCAGGGTTTCAAGACGGTTCTGCCCGCTCAGGCTTCAGCGAAAATCTCTTGCCGGTTGGTCAAAGGCCAGGACCCAGACGCCATCCGCATAAGCTTTGAGGCCTTTGTAAAAGCGCGCCTGCCAGCCGATTGCGAGGCAGAGTTTCATCCCCATGGCATGGGCCCAGGTATCGAGCTTGATGTCACCGGCCCAGCTTTTCAGGCCGCCAAGCAGGCGCTGACCGATGAGTGGCCCAAGCCCGCAGCGTTCACGGGTATTGGTGGCTCTATACCCATTGTTGGCCAGTTCCAGGAACGGCTCGGTCTCGACAGCGTGCTGGTTGGCTTTGGTCTGGCGGACGATCAAATCCACTCGCCGAACGAGAAGTACGAGCTGGAAAGCTACCGCAAAGGCATTCGGTCCTGGGTGCGCATTTTGCACGCTCTGGCGGACACGTGATGAAGGCTACAAGCATGAGATCTGTCTGCGTTTTTTGCGGGTCCAACCCCGGCAACCACCCCGACTATGGCGCGGCCGCTGAAACACTTGGCCAAGCCATCGCCAAGCGTGGCGCAACGCTGGTCTATGGTGGCGCTGAAGTCGGGCTGATGGGCATCACCGCCGATGCAGCCCTGGCGGCGGGTGGCGAGGTGATTGGCATCATCCCCAAAGCTCTGATGGACAAAGAGATTGGCCACAAAGGTCTCACCCGGCTGGAAGCTGTCGGCTCTATGCACGAGCGCAAGGCGCGGATGGCCGAGCTTTCTGATGGGTTCGTCAATCTACCCGGCGGCACCGGCACGCTGGAAGAAATGTTTGAGGTTTGGACCTGGGGACAGCTTGGCTTTCATGACAAGCCGATTGGCGTGCTCAATGTACGCGGGTTCTACGATCCGCTGATGACGTTTCTCGATCATCAACGCGATGAGGGCTTCGTCAAACCGGGTTTGCGCGATACGCTGCTATCTTCTGGCAATCCTAATGCGCTTCTCGACGCGATGGAGGCCTATGAACCGCCCGTGGTGCAAAAATGGGTGGAGCGCGAAACGCTCTAACGCCCCTTTCCGAATCTGTCAGCACGCGTCAGGAAGCGATCTGAATGCCCTCTCGCGATTGACCGTGCGCAATGGCGCTTCCTACTCGCCGTGGTTTTCCTCAATCCAAAGAAGGATTGAGGAGTGCCATGGCCGCCATAGACAAAAACGAACTGCGCGCAGTGACTGAAAAAGAGTTCGCCAAGCTCATCAAGCTGCTGGATGAACTCAACGATGATGTTGCCAATTTCCGAAGCTCTGACGGTAATGTCTCGATCAAACAGGTGATCGCCCACCGCGTGCATTGGATGGATCTGTTCTTCGGTTGGTACGGGGATGGCAAAGCGGGCAAAGAGGTTCAAACGCCTGCGCCTGGCTACAAATGGAACCAACTGAAGCTCTACAATGCCAAAGTTTACGAGGCTGCCGAGAAGCAGTCATGGCCCGATGTCTTGGCGCAACTTAAAGAGCGCCACACGGCGTTCCTCGCCTTCATCGATGGACTTAATGATGATGTGCTTTACGCCAAGCACATCTATCCCTGGACCAATGATTGGACTCTGGGGCGGTGGGCAGAATCCTCCGGCGCCAGCCATTATCGCTCGGCAGCAAAGTTTGTGCGCAAAGTGAAACGCGAAGCAGCTAGCTAAAGCGCAGCAAGCCCGTTCAGATCGGCGAGCACAGCGGCTGGCGACAGGTCCAGATATTCGTCCGGCATGCCAGCGCGGTTGATCCAAACCGTGCGAAAACCAAACGCTGTCGCGCCTGCAATGTCCCACCGGTTGGAGGATTGGAACGACACTTTGTCTGGGAACGTGCGGAACTGGCTGGTCGCCATGTCATAAACGTCTTGATGCGCCTTGTAGGTGCGCAGCTGATCCACCGAAAGCACTGCGTCTAAAAGCGCTCCAATCCCGGCAGCTTCCACGGCACCCTCCAGCATGGAAGGCGAGCCATTGGAAAGGATCGCAAGCTTTGCCCCGCCTTCCGACAGGGTGCGCAGAACGGCAGGCACTTCGGGGTAGCAATCAAGACGCGAATAGGCCGTCAGCAGATCATCGCGATAGGCCCGATCAACGCTTGGCACCAGTGCAAAGGCGGTGTCGAGCGCCTCTTCGGTGAGCTGCCAAAAGTCCTTGTAGCGCCCGGCCAGTGCCCGCACCCAGGAATACTCCAACTGCTTGTCGCGCCAAATCTGCGAGAGCTTTGCGCCATCTGGCCCAATCTGGTCGGCGTAGCGGCGCACGGCGGCGTGCACGTCGAACAGGGTGCCATAAGCATCAAAAATGTAGACCGGATAAGCCATGGAAAAAAGCTCGCTGAGCAGGGAGGAGGGGTGCTGCGCAGTTCTAGGGGTGTGGGGTGCAAGGTCAAGCCTTGCCTATGGCTGATAGGCTTGCGAAGAAGAAAGCAACGCATTGCTTTCCTCCAACCTTTGGCCACGCCATGAACCATCATACACCCTCAACCAGTCACCATCATGGCGCATCGCAATTGCCCGACTGCTGGACCTTCTTTGATGGGCGCTGGCAAGAGGGCAACACACCGGTGGCTGGACCGATGACCCATGCGTTTTGGTGTGGCTCGTCGGTGTTTGATGGTGGGCGGATTTATGATGGCATCGCGCCGGATCTTCTGACCCATTGTGCGCGTGTGAACCGCTCCGCTGAGGCCCTCAACCTGGCCCCAACCATGGAAGCCGAAGAGATCAGGGCGCTGGCGCTGGAGGGCGCGAAGAACTTTTCCGCCGATCAGGCGCTCTATGTACGGCCGATGTATTACGCCGACGGTGGCGGGTTCATGGGCGTGCCGCCGGACGCCAGCACCACGCGCTTCATCATGACATTGTTCCACGCCGATATGCCGGATCCAGCCGCAGGCATGTCAATCGGTGTGTCGAGCTTCCGCCGCCCGACACTGGAAACAATGCCGACCAACGCCAAAGCTGGTTGCCTTTATCCCAACAATGGGCGTGCGATTTTGGAGGCGCAGCAACGCGGCTTTCAGAACGCGCTCGTCCTCGACATGCTCGGCAATGTCGCTGAGCTTGCCACCTCCAACGTGTTTTTGGCCAAGGATGGCGTGGTGCGCACGCCTGCGCCCAACGACACGTTTCTGAACGGCATAACCCGCCAGCGGATCATGGGTCTCTTGCGCGATGACGGCATCACGGTCGAAGAGGTAAAGCTCACCGTCCGGGATTTCAATGAGGCCGATGAAATCTTCTCCACCGGCAATTACTCCAAGGTTATGCCGATCACCCAGTTTGAAGGTCGCGAGCTTGCGCCCGGGCCTTTGGCTGCCAAGGCCCGCGCGCTCTACACCGCTTTCGCAAACGATGGGTCGCACGCCCTGTGAGTGCACAGATCATGCAGGCGCAGCGCAGCCAGTTGCTGCTCATCGATGTTCAGGAACGTCTGGTGCCTGCCATGCAGGACTCCGATGGCGTGGTCGGCACCTGTGCTTTTCTGGCCCAAAGCGCAGGCCATTGCGGCGTGCCGGTGATGATTTCCGAGCAGTATCCCAAGGGCTTGGGGCACACGGTGCCGCCTGTGTTGGAAGCCTGCACCCGCCCTGTCGTGGTGGAGAAAACAGCCTTCTCTGTTGCGCAGGAGAAAAAGCTTCTCGACAAGCTGCGCAAGAAACGCAGCGACCAGCGGCGCGATCAGATCATCATTGGTGGTGTGGAAGCCCATGTCTGCGTGCTCCAATCAGCGCTGGAGCTTTCCACGCTTGGCTTTGAAGTCTTCGTGGTCGCTGATGCGATCTCTTCGCGCCATATCGGCTCTCGCGATATTGCGCTCTCGCGTATGGCCCATGCAGGCGTTGTGCCGGTGACCAGCGAAATGGTTGCCTTTGAATGGCTGGGCGATACCAAAGCCAAGGCTTTCAAACCTATCAGTGCCTTGGTGCGCGGGTGTTAAATATCGTGCCTTCACCAGAATAGTCGGTGCCAACGGCCGGAACCTATTGTCGGCGTCGGGGTTGGGCCTTAAGTAATGACCCTAAGGCAAGCTGGTCTCGATGCTAGACTTGCCGATCTTCTTCTTAACCCCCGATTTGCGGAGACATTCCATGGCTTTTGAACTGCCTGATCTTCCCTATGCCTACGACGCGCTTGGCCCTTACATGTCGGCTGAAACGCTCGAATTTCATCACGACAAGCACCACATGGCCTATGTCTCCAAAGGCAACGAGCTTGCTGAAGCAGCTGGTATGGCGGGCAAGTCGCTTGATGAGATCATGAAAGCTAGCTTCGGCTCCAACGCGCCGCTGTTCAACAATGCCGGTCAGCACTTCAACCACATCCACTTCTGGAAATGGATGAAGCCAAATGGCGGCGGCACATCTCTGCCAGGCGCTCTTCAGGCGGCCATCGATTCCGATCTTGGCGGTTACGATAAAATGCGCGCTGATTTCATCGCAGCTGGCGTCGGTCAGTTCGGGTCCGGCTGGGCTTGGATTGCGGTCAAAGACGGCAAACTGGAAATCATGAAAACGCCAAACGGTGAGAACCCGGTGGTTCACGGCGCAGCACCAATCCTTGGCTGCGATGTTTGGGAGCACTCCTACTACATCGATTACCGCAACGCGCGCCCGAAATACCTCGAAGCGTTCCTCGATAGCATGGTCAACTGGGGCTATGTGGCCGAGCTTTTCGAAGCGACGCGCTAAACGACACCATGGTCAACGTAGCGTCGGGTATTTTGACGCTACGTTCACCTGTTGTTAGGCCCCGTTCGGTACATCCTTGACGATGGTTGGGGAACCTCATTACGCGAACAAGTCGGCCATTGTGCTCGACGACAATCCGCAGATGCGTGGCATCTTGCGCTCGGTCCTGAACACGATGGGCCTGCGGTCGGTTGCCGAATTTTCAGATCCCATAGCCGCCCACAATCATCTGGAAGGGCAGCATGTCGATGTTGCCATCGTGGACCTTGTCCTCAACAGCAGCATCAATGGCATGGAATTGGCGCTGGCCATTCGGCACAATCCAATGGTCGTCAACCCGATGATGCCGATGATCTTGGTCACCGGCTATGCCAGTGCATCGGTCATCACGCAGGCGATCAATTTCGGTGTGGACGAGTTGGTCACCAAGCCGTTCAGCGCCAGCGATTTGATGGCGCGCGTGGAAAAAACGATCAGGCGCCCACGTTCCTACATCCGCACACCGTCAGGCTATTTCGGCCCGGATCGCCGCCGCCGCATTGACCCGATGTATCGTGGGCCAGAACGGCGTCAAGACGATTTGGCTGATGTTTTGGATTCACAAGGTAAAACGGTGCGCAAAGCCATCAAGAAACTGCGCCCGGACCCGGTTGTCGAGAAGCGTTCGGTTGAAGAAGCCGTCTTCATACTGGACTAGAGGGCTCAACGCTCTAAGGTTTCAGATGCCGCCAAACTCCGGCGACTGATCGGCAGGATAAGACTGAATGACGCCGGGGCTCTTGATCTCTGCACCATCGTCGGGCGCTGGCAAAACAACCATCACGCTTGGCCTGTTGCGCGCGTTCGCCAAGGATGGCCTATCGGTGCAGCCGTTCAAGAGCGGCTCCGATTACATCGACCCAGCGTTCCATCATGCCGCCTGCGGACAACCTTGCTACAATCTCGACAGCTGGGCCATGGGGTTCGATCTTTCCAACGCAATCGCGGCGAAAGGCGAGCGTGCCGAGCTTGTCATCGCCGAAGGTGCGATGGGCCTCTACGACGGGGCGGAGAAACCAGGCGCCAGCGGGCATGGTTCCAGCGCCGAACTGGCCATGCAAATGGGCTGGCCTATCGTGGTGGTGGTCGATGTCGCCAAGCAGGCTCAGTCCGCAGCAGCGGTGGCTCTGGGCTGCGCAACGTTCAATCCGAAGCTGCCGTTTGCCGGCGTTATTTTGAACCGCGTCGCCAGCGCCCGCCATGAACGCCTGGTAAGGGCAGGGATGGAGGCAGCTGGGCTGCCGGTGCTTGGCGCGCTGCCGCGACGCGATGGTTTGAGCTTGCCATCGCGACATCTGGGTCTGGTTCAGGCCATGGAACATCCCGACCTGGAGCAAACCATCGCCGCGGCTGCAGATACCGTGCGTGAGCATTGCGATCTGGACGCGCTGCGCGCCAGCGCCGAGGCTTCATCACGGACTGGAGAGCGGCATACACCATCACCACCCGCTCAGCGCATCGCTCTGGCGCAAGACCAGGCCTTTTCCTTCCTCTACCCCCATCTGTTGGATGCCTGGCGGCAGGCTGGCGCTGAGATTGTGCCGTTCTCTCCGCTTGCCGATGAAGCGCCCGATCCGTCGGCGGACCTTGTCTGGCTACCCGGCGGTTATCCGGAACTGCACGTGGGGCGGATTGCCAATGCCAATCAGTTTCTGGATGGCCTACGGCGCCATGCCAAAACCCGTCCCATTCACGGTGAGTGCGGGGGCTACATGGTGCTTGGCGAGGCGTTGATCGATGAACATGGCAACCGCCATTCGATGGCCGGTCTTCTCGGTCTTGTCACCAGCTATCAAGAGCGTCGTCTTCACCTCGGCTATCGCCAAGCCGAACTGCTGGCCGCGATGCCGGGCCTTCCTGCCGGCGCGACACTGCGCGGACACGAATATCATCATTGTTCGATCATCGAGCAGCCGGACGCCGCGCTGGCCAGCATTACCGATGCATCGGGCAACACGGTTTCTGAAACGGGGTCCTATCGCGATCAGGTGACGGGAACCTTTTTCCACCTCATCGCGCCCGGTGAGTGAGCGGTTTCCGACCTAGGCGTGGTCGCTCACTCCGGCGACCTCGATGGCAAAAGCGAACACCTCACCAATCTCATCCAAACGATCAAAACGTCCAGCCGCACCGCCATGGCCCGCATCCATATTGGTTTTCAGCAAAAGCGGCGCATCGGACGTCGCAAGCTCGCGCAGTCTGGCAATCCATTTGGCTGGCTCCCAATAGGTCACGCGCGGATCAGTGAGACCGGCCAACGCAACGATCGCCGGATAGTCTTGCGCACGCACCGCGTCATAAGGCGAATAGGCCTTGATGCGATGGAATGCCTCTTCGTCGGTAATCGGATTGCCCCATTCGGGCCATTCCGGCGGGGTGAGGGGCAGCGTGTCATCAAGCATGGTGTTCAGCACGTCGACAAACGGCACCTGCGCGATGATGCCAGCGAACTTTTCCGGCGCCATGTTGGCCACGGCACCCATCAGCATGCCGCCCGCCGATCCGCCTTGCGCGACAATTTTGCTTCCACCGACAACACCGGCATCCACCAGATGATCGCGCGCCGCGATGAAGTCGGTAAAGGTGTTCACCTTGTGCTCGGCCTTGCCCTGCTTGTACCAGGCAAAGCCCTTGTCCTTACCGCCGCGAATGTGGGCGATGGCATACACAAAGCCGCGATCCACCAGCGATAGAGCATTGGTGGAGAAGCTTGCAGGGATGGAAATGCCATAAGAGCCGTAGCCGTAAAGCAAGCAAGGCGCCGACCCATCATCCGGATGATCAGCGCGCGTCAGCACGGTAACCGGCACCTCTGCCCCATCATCAGCCGTGGCGAAGATACGCCGCACGCTATAATTCGCCGGGTCGTGGCCTGAGGGCACCTCTTGCACCTTGCGCACGGTTCGCACGCCGGTGGTGAGGTCAACATCAATGGTGCTTTGCGGCGTTGTTGGCGAAGAGTAGCTGAAGCGCAGCGTGTTCGTCGCGTACTCATAGTTGGTGCCGATGCCGAGCGCATAGGCCTCTTCGTCAAAGGCAACCGCATTCACAGCGCTTTCGCCGTTGCGATAGCAAAGCCGGGGCAGCCCGTTCGCGCGCTCCAGCCAGATCAGCCAGTTTTCAAAGGTCATATGAGCGAGGATCAGGCGGCCTGGTTCATGA
This sequence comes from Pseudomonadota bacterium, assembly GCA_039814945.1. Classification (GTDB taxonomy): domain Bacteria; phylum Pseudomonadota; class Alphaproteobacteria; order Rhizobiales; family MH13; genus MH13. The sequence goes on along the minus strand of JBCCAF010000002.1, from coordinate 173,315 downwards.
GCAATCAGGTCAATCCAAGTGTCCCGGTCCGGCGCTGCCAGCGCCGCTGTAACAATCTTGAAGTCCTCAGCGCCATCGGCGTTGGTGAGGATGATCAGCGCATCGCCTTGATGCTCAACGGAATATTCGTGCCCAACCTCGCGCGGTGACACGCAAAACAGCGTGGCGTCTGGCGCGTGCAGATCGAGCAACCAAACCTCACTGGTCTGGTGATCATGGCAATCGATCACCAAGAACCGGCCCGACTGGGTGCGACTAACGCCGACAAAAAAGCCGGAGTCTCTCTCCTCGTAGATCAGTTCGTCGTCAGCAGGATCGGCACCAAGCCGATGACGAAACACCTTGGAGGGTCGGTGATTGTCGTCCAACAGCGTGTAGAAAACGTTTTGGCCATCGGCGGACCAAACGCCGCCACCGCTGGTCTCCTCAATCGTGTCCGGAAGGTCTTCACCAGTGGAGAGATCACGGACGCGCAGCGTGTATTTTTCCGAGCCTTTATCGTCAGCCGACCAGGCCATCAGCGTGTGATCATCGCTGTGCGATGCACCGCCAAAACGGAAATAGGCCTTGTCCTTGGCCAGAGCATCGCCATCAAGCAGGATCGTTTCATCACCGCCACTGCTCACACCATTTCGAGACGTGCGCACGAACAGCGGATGCTGCCCGCCATCGCGATAGCGCGTGCCATAGGCGTAGGCCCCATCCGGCGCGGGAACAGAGGCGTCGTCTTCTTTGATCCGCCCGCGCATCTCTTTCACCAGCGTTTCTTTCAACGCTTGTAACGGCGCCAGCGCCGCCTTCGCATAGGCATTCTCCGCCTCCAGATGCGCACGGATATCGGCCGCCAACGTCCCAGGCTTGCGCATCACCTCTTGCCAATTGTCGGCGCGAAGCCAGGCATAGGGGTCGCTAAGTGCGACCCCGTGGATGGTACGTTCAGTGGGGCGTTGCTCTGCTTGAGGCGCGGGCAGGGTGGGGGCGGTAAAGGTCACGCGTGTCTCGTTAGTCTTGGTCGGTTTCGGGCTCAAAATGCAGCGCAGCGCCATTCATGCAGTAGCGCAACCCGGTTGGCTGAGGACCATCGGTGAACACATGGCCCAGATGGGCATCGCAACGTGAACAGCGATTTTCCACCCGGCGCATGAAGAACGACCGGTCTTCATGGTCGGCCACCGCACCTTCGCCAATTGGCTGGAAAAAGCTTGGCCATCCCGTGCCGGAATCAAACTTCGTCGATGCGTTAAAAAGCGGTTGTCCGCAGCACACACAGCTGAAGGTGCCTTCACGCTTCTCCTCATTGTAGGGATGGCTGAACGCCCGCTCCGTGCCATGTTTGCGTGCCACTTTAAAGGCTTCTGGCGTCAGGCGCTCTTTCCACTCGGCCTCCGATAGGCTCATCGGGTCCACATTGGCGGGCAGGGGTGTGTAGGTTTTTGTCATCATTGCCTCATTTGGCTGGCATCAGAAGTGTGACGCGAACATAGGCGCTTGCGCGCGAACAACAAGCAGGCTTTCGCGCGCATTTTAGTGAGCAAAAAGTGACCTGTTTCATGCGCCCTGCTTGAGGCTCTGCCGAAGGGCAAGCGTTAATCTGTGCATTTCAGGAACAACGGCGATGCTGTGATGTCGATTGTGCACCGAAAACCATTGACCGGGCGCCCAGGGTGTATAGGTAATCATCCCAACATCTTAGCTCGTATCAACCGATTCGAGCATCGCGCTCGCTTACCTGCAACCATAGGCACCCTCCTTCAGTGATCGGCCCCGACAGTCCCGCTGGCTTTTATCTCGCGCTTGCCGCGCCGTTCATTGCCGCCGCCATCGCGCCGTTCGCCCATAAGTGGCTTGGCCATCGTGCAGCTTGGCTGTTGGCATTGGCGCCAGCCTTTATTGTTTTGCACTTCCTTGGCTACATGGTGCCGACCGAAACCGTTGATGGCGTTTTGCCATCAGTCGCTGAAGGTGGTCGCTACCTGTTCACGTTGCCTTGGGTGCCGTCACTGGGTATCGGCGCAAACTTCTATGTTGATGGTCTGGCCCACACTTTCGCGCTGCTGATCTCCGGCATCGGGTTTTTCATCGTCCTATATGCCGGTGGCTACTTGAAAGGCCATGAGCATCTTGGGCGGTTTTTCTCGTTCATTCTGCTCTTCATGGGCTCCATGCTCGGCGTGGTTTTGGCTGATGATGTCATCATGCTGTTCGTCTATTGGGAGCTGACCTCGATCACCTCGTTCCTGCTGATCGGGTTCAATCACAAGGCAGAGCGCTCGCGCCGCGCGGCCATTCAGGCACTGATCGTTACCGCAGGCGGTGGCTTGGCCTTGCTGGCTGGCTTGCTGTTGATGGCGGCCTACACAGACACCTTCTCACTTTCGGAAATGGCGACCATGGCGCCAGCCATTAAAGCATCTGTGTTGTACGTGCCGATCCTGCTCTTGGTGCTCGGCGGTGCCTTCACCAAGTCAGCGCAGTTTCCGTTCCATTTCTGGTTGCCCAACGCCATGGAAGCGCCGACGCCTGTCTCGGCCTACCTGCACTCTGCCACCATGGTGAAAGCCGGTGTCTATCTGCTGATGCGGCTTAACCCGACGCTGGGCGACACGGTTCTTTGGTCGACAATTCTGCCGATCTTTGGCTGCGTGACGCTGCTGGTCGGCGCGATTTTGGCCCTGCGCCAGACTGATTTAAAGCTGATGCTCGCCTACACCACCGTTGCCTCGCTGGGTCTTCTGGTGGCGCTGACGGGTACATCCGATGAGGCGATCATCAAGGGCGCGGCGCTTTATCTGGTCGCCCACGCACTGTTCAAAGCCGCCCTCTTCATGGTTGCGGGCACCATCGATCATGAGGCGGGCACACGTGATCTAACCAAGCTGGGCGGCCTGCGCGCAGCCATGCCAATCACGGCCGCTGCGGCCCTGTTGGCAGCTCTCTCGATGGGCGGCCTGCCGCCATTCATCGGCTTCCTTGCCAAAGAATACATGTACAAAGGCGCGGCCTATCCGGACCTGCAATCCATTCTGCTCACCACATCATTGGTGTTGGGCAACGCGATGATGTTTGCCGCCGGTTTTGCTGTCGCGCTACGCCCCTTTTACGGGCAGAAAAAAGAAACGCCCAAGAACGCACACGAAGGTCCGTTGATGCTGTGGGCTGGTCCGGTCACACTGGCCTCACTTAGCTTGATCGGCGGACTTCTTGCCGCGACCACAGGTGATGTTGTCATCCAGCCTTTGCTGTCTGCCATTCTGGGCGAAGACGTCTCAGTGCATCTGCATCTGTGGGAAGGCTTCAACATCGCCGTTGCGCTGTCGCTGGTGACCATCGCCATCGGCACCACGCTCTACCTGTTCCTCGATCAGGTGCGCGGTGCGATTGCCCGCGTGCTCGACTTTATCGGTTGGGGGCCAGACAAGGGCTTCGATCAGGCGCTCGCTGGCCTGGTATCGATTTGCTACGGCCTCACCCGTCGCATCCAGTTTGGCCGGATGGAAGGCTATATGACGATCACCTTCGCCCTGGTGGCGGTGGCCTTGATCGTCCCGATGACGATCTATGGCGAATGGCCAAGCATCAACGAACTGCCTGATGTGAGCGATGCAACGTTCTACGAACTGGCCGTGGTCTTTATCGCGCTGATCGGCATCGCCGCTGTGCTGACTGCCTCCAATCGCCTGACGGCCATCGTGTCGCTCGGTATTCAGGGCTTTGCCGTCGCGCTTATCTTCATGCTCTTTGGGGCGCCGGATCTCTCGTTCACCCAGTTCATGGTTGAAACGCTTTCTGTAGTCATCCTGGCCTTGGTCATGACCCGGATGGCGCTGTTCAAGCGCGACCACCGATCTTTCTGGCAGTCCATGATGGACGGCGCCATCGCCGTCGCCTGCGGCGTCGGTCTCACTGGCCTGCTGCTTTCTGTGCTGTCCCATCCGTTCGACAGCCGTTTGTCGCAGTTCTTCACCGAGCACTCCTATCCCATCGCCCAGGGCCGCAACATCGTGAACGTGATCATCGTTGACTATCGCGGCTTGGATACGCTGGGCGAGATTGGCGTGGTGTTGATCGCCGGTTTGGCAATTCTGGCTCTTGTGCGCCTTAAGCCGAAAACCAAAAAACCGGACACGACAGATGAAGCCGCTGCCCAGCAGCCGGTGCGGGAGGCCGCAGAATGAACACCGTGATCTTCCGCGCTATCGCGCCTTACATCACAACGCTGATGGTTCTGTTTTCGATCTTCATTTTGCTACGTGGCCACAATGAGCCTGGCGGCGGCTTTATCGGCGGTCTTATCGCGGCCTCAGCGCTGGCGATCTACGGCATCTCCAACGGCGTGCCTGCGGTGCGCCGCGCAATCTGGGCGCACCCGATCCATATTGCTGCCTTCGGCTTGTTTGTGTCCGGTCTGTCCGGACTGCCATCCATGCTTGTTGATGCGCCTTTCCTGACCGGCCTTTGGGGCACGGTGTACCTGTTCGGCGTAGAACTGAAGATATCGACGATCCTATTCTTCGATATCGGTGTTTACCTGGTCGTGCTTGGTACCATTGGCGGCATCGCCTTGGCCCTTGAAGAACGCACGGATAACTGACGATGGAGTTTGTTCTTTCCGTTCTCGTTGGTGTCTATTTTGCAGCATCGGTCTATCTGATGCTCTCGCGTCACGTGATCCGCTTGCTGCTGGGTGCGGCGCTGCTTTCCAACGCGGTCAACCTGCTCATCTTCACTGCTGGGCGTCTGGTGCATGAAGTGCCGCCGGTTATTCCGCTTGGCCTAACAGCACCGCCAACCATCACGGCCAACCCGCTGCCGCAAGCGCTGGTGCTGACGGCGATCGTGATCGCGTTTTCCATTTTCGCCTTCTTGCTGGTGCTCGCCATGCGCGCTTACCAGGAGCTCGGCACCGACGACACTGACCGTATGCGCGTGGCTGAGCCGGTGGATGCACCGCGCCCACCGCAAGGCTACTGAGGACTGAACGCGTATGGCCGGTGAAACCGCCTCCTCTTCCTACGTTGATCTGAGCGTTGCTTATGTGGACGCGACGATAAGGGCTGCCGACTATCTGGTCGTGTTGCCCGTAGCTGGGCCACTCATCATGTCGGCCTTTGCCCTGATGATGCGCCGCCAGCCACATTTGCAGCCCTGGATCGCTGGGATCACGCTTGGCATCGTCTTTATCGGCAATCTGGTGCTTACAGCGCGCGTGCTCGATAGCGGACCGGTGTTCATGGCCATGGGCCGGTGGCTGCCGCCCTTTGGTATCTCGTTCAACGCTGATGCGCTCGGCGTCATCATGGCGCTGACATCCTCTCTGGTGGCTTTGGTCGCGGTTCTTTACTCAGCCAAGAGCGTTGATGGTGATGGTCGTCGTTATGGGTTTTATCCCTTCCTGTTGATGCTTACCTCCGGCGTGTCCGGTGCGTTCCTCACCGCCGACCTTTTCAACCTCTATGTCTGGTTTGAGGTGCTGTTGATCTCCTCGTTCGGCCTGATCGTGCTCGGCAACGCGCATGCGCAGCTTGATGGCGCGGTCAAATACGCGTTCTTGAACCTGGTGGCGACAACACTGTTCCTGATCGGCGTCGGCTACACCTATGGTTTGTTTGGCACACTCAACATGGCCGATCTGTCACTGCGCATTGCTGAAAGTGAAGGCATGCCGTTGGCAACGCTGGGGGCGCTCTTTATCTTTGCGTTTGCGATGAAGGCTGCCGCCTTCCCGCTTAATTTCTGGCTGCCAGCCAGTTATCACACGCCCAACATTGTCACCTCGGCGGTGTTTGCAGCGCTGCTGACGAAGGTCGGCATTTATGCCCTGCTGCGGGTGGCGGGCATGCTCTATCCGGGCACCCTTGAAACCTTCCAGGACGTGCTGATCTGGATCGCAGCCCTAACCTCGCTTTTGGGCGCAGCAGGGGCGCTTGCCAGCACAGACATTCGCAAAGTTTTGGGCTTTCTGGTGCTCTCAGGCATCGGCGCCATGTTCGTAGGCATCGCCATCGCAACGCCTGATGGTCTGCGCGGCACGATCCTTTATGCGGTTCACTCCATCTTGGTCATGGCCGCACTTTACCTGGCCGCTGGCGTGATCGGGCGCATGAACGGCTCGTTTGATTTGCGCTCTGTCGGTGGCTTGTACAGAGCAAGCCCGTTCTTCGCCGCCATGTTCCTTGTCTTGGTGTTTGCCATATCCGGCTTGCCACCCTTTTCAGGCTTCTGGCCAAAAGTCATTCTCGTCCGCGCGTCCATGGTTGCAGGCGAGGGGTGGCTGACAGCGGCCTATTTGGTCTCCAGCTTTATCGCGATGATCGCCATTGGCCGGGTTTGGCTGTTTGCCTTCTGGCGCAACGATCTTGATGGTGCGGCGATCCCGGTGACAGGTCTGTCGCTGGATGAGGGGCGGGCCTATCTCACGCCGATTGCGATCCTCGTCATTGTCATCATCGGTATCGGGATCATCGCCGATCCTGCAGTCAACTTGGCAAGCCTTGCTGCCATAGGCCTGGTCGATCCATCGACCTACGTCACCGCCATTTCACCGGTGGCGCCATGATGGTGTTACATACCGACACAAGGCAGGGAGCCCACACATGACCGGAATGTTTCTCGTCAACGTGCTGTTGGCTGTGGCCTGGGTGTTTATCACCGGCGGGTTTTCGTTCCTCAACGGCCTGTTCGGCTTCCTTTTGGGTCTGGGCGCACTGTCGCTCATTCGCGAGCAGATCGGCACCATCGGCTATGTGCGCCGGGTGCGCCGGGTCACGTCGTTGGCCTTCTTGTTTCTCTATGAGCTGGTGATGTCGGCCATCCGTGTGTTCAAGCTGGTGCTGACGCCGGACCTATCGACGTTGGAGCCAGGTTTCATTGCCTATCCACTCACGGTCGATCGTGATTTTGAGATCAGTCTGCTTGCCAATCTCATCACGCTGACGCCTGGCACACTGTCGGTTGATGTGTCGGACAATCGTCGCACGCTCTACATTCACGCCATCCATGTGCCTGACCCTGAAGCCTTGAAAGAAGACATCGCCACCGGGTTCGAGCGCAAAATCATGGAGGCCTTCCGATGACGACACAGGATTTTCTGGTTCTCTGCTCGCTCATCGCTCTAGGCGTTTTGGTTGTGGCGTTTTTGGTGATCTCAGTACGCATCATCATTGGGCCAACACTGCCCGATCGTGTGCTTGCTCTTGATATGCTGGTGGCAACCGGCATTGGCTTCATCGCCGTTGTTGCGGTTAAAACGGGTTACTTCCTGTTTCTTGATATCGCCATTGCACTCGGTCTGGTGGGCTTTCTGGCAACGGTTGCCTTTGCTCGCTTTATTCTTAAGCGTGACCGCCCGCCGGAGGCTGACGCCAATTTGATAGACATCGAGCACGAAGCACATCCACCACGTGACACAGACAGCAAATCTAAGCCAACTGTACGCGTGCGTGCAGGTGGAGGCGCGTCATGAGCGGTATTATCGATATTCTGACAGGCTTGATCATCATCGTTGGTGCAGTCTTCACCTTGGTTGCTGCCATGGGCATCTTGCGCTTTCCTGACCTTTACAGTCGCAGCCATGCCGCATCAAAGGCTGGAACCTTGGGGTCTGGTCTCTTACTTGCTGCCTTGGCGCTTCACTCCGGCGAGCTGGGTGTGGTCACCCGCGCGTTCGCGGCGTTCTTGTTTCTTCTCCTTACGGCACCCATCGCTGCGCATTTGCTTGTTCGCGCCGCTTATTATGTTGGTCACAAGCCGTGGGAAGGTACGCAGATCGATGATCTAGCAGGTAAATACAAAGATGATGGCCGTAACTTACGTTGCGACAGCCACGATTGACCTTCGCAAAAAGTGCGAATGCCTGTGTTGTTTGCGTTTCATTAGGTAAACTTGTTTCAACCATTTGTATCACACTGACATGCTACTTACCTTTGCGCGGCGGCTTAGTGCCCGGTAATAAGTAATTGTTCTGTAGTCTGAGAATCAGCTTCAAAACGCATTTTCGGCCATGTGGTCACAAATTCGCCCGCCCCGCGCCCTTTAATACCCGGACAGGCGCGTGCAGGTGTGAAAGGAATAAGTATGAGCGAACAAACAGCCGAAGCAACAGAAGCTGTCGACACCCAAGGAATGTTGGTTGATCTTACTGCCGACATCGTATCCGCCTACGTTAGTCACAACGTTATTCCCGCCAGCGATCTACCAGTATTGATCAATGATGTGCATGGCGCGCTGGGCACATTGATGGGCCATCCGGCTGAGCCACCCAAAGAAGATCAGAAGCCTGCTGTGCCGCCGAAGAAGTCGATCACACCAGATTATCTGATTTGTCTGGAAGACGGTAAGCGCTTCAAGTCTCTCAAGCGGCACTTGAAAACGCACTACGATCTTTCGCCTGAGCAGTATCGTGACAAATGGGGCCTGCCATCTGATTATCCGATGGTTGCACCCAATTATGCCGAAGCCCGCTCGCGTTTGGCCAAAGAAATGGGTCTTGGCCAGCGCCGCGCGAAAGCCAGCTAACCTTTACTTGCGGCATGGCTTTTGGGCCATGCTTCAAAACTTAAACTGCCTGCCGCGCGTTGAATGCGTGACAGTGGACAAAGAAAAGCGCTCGGGGTCTTCCCTGGGCGCTTTTTTCTTTGCGCAAAAGATCACTAAACTTATCCCCGTCGACCTGCCCATGGATAACTTAGGAATTTATACCTATAGTGTTCAACGAGGAGGTTCACGTGACGATTTCGCCCTTTCCAGTTTTGCCGCAGTATAGTTCCGGTGGCCACGCCATCGCCCTTCGTGCTGAGAACCCCTCGCAGCCTAGCGTGCATGACGCCACGGCCTTGCGCGAAGATGGTCTGGTTCAAGCGCGCACGCGCAATGTCGAAGCGTGCGTTGCTTTGGTGTTTGGGGTGCGCCACGAATCGCTGCGTGCATCCACGCGCGGCAAGGCCCATGTCGCCCTTGCCCGCCAGGTGGCCATGTATCTGTGCCACACGACGCTTGGGTTTTCTTTGACCACGGTCGGTGACTTGTTTGATCGTGACCGCACAACGGTGGGGCATGCCTGCCGCGTTGTCGAAGATTTGCGCGACACATCAGACTTCGATGCCCGGCTGTCTTACCTGGAGCACACCGTTTTGGCCGGGTGTATCCTTGCGCCGCAGCCAGTCTCCACGCTCGTGCGGGAGACCGCCCATGTCTGAACGCCTGTCACGTGGCGCGCCGCCCAACGTCCCTACACAGCCCTTAGAGCTTCAACGAACCCTCAAAGCCATCGGTGCGGGGCGGTCGGTACCCAAGCTTCAGTTTCTTTGGTTGAAAAGCCAGGGTTTCATTGGTGGCTCGTCCGAAAAGCCTGTTCTGACAGCCAAAGGCCAGAGGATTGTCGATGCCGATATAGCGCTGATCAAAGATGATCTGGGCGCCGCCGATGGCACGCTCCATTTGCCCGACGCGATGGACCGTTTGGCAAAGCCGCGCAACGGCGAAGATCCACTGATTGACCCGTGTGATCTGGCGGCCGCACGCAAATTTCAAAGCGATCTGCAACGCGCTGGGCTGCGCCAAAGGATCACGCAAAGCTGGTCGCTGGCCTCGCTCAGCCAAAGCGGCGGCAAGAGCGCAGGTGGCAGTGGATCGCGCCATGAACCAGTGTCCATGCTTGACGCCCGCGAACGGGTAAACCGGGCATGCGCATCCATAGGGCCTGAGTTTTCAGGCCCGTTGATAGACATCTGTCTGTACGAAAAGTCGCTCACCGGCGTTGAGAAAGAACGCCAATGGCCCGCCCGCTCCGCCAAGCTTGTCATTGCGCTTGGATTGCGCGCTTTGGCCCGCCATTACGGGTTGACCAAAACAGCAACCGGTGCTGCGGCAAGCAGTATCTAATCCGTTGAAATACGGCAGATCAGGCCGCTTTGGCCTGCTCTGCCTCCCGCCGAATGCGCTCGATCATCGAACGCAACCCATTGGAGCGCTGCGGTGAAAGATGTTCATCCAGGCCCAACACGGCCATGCGATCCAGCGCGTCGATATTCAACGCATCACCGGGCGTGCGCCCATTGTAAAGCGCCAACACAATGGCCACCAATCCACGCACAATGTGGGCATCGCTGTCGCCGCGAAAGTGCAGCGCGCCTGTTTCATCGGGCGCATCGCGCACCAGCCAAACCTGGCTGGCGCAGCCAAGCACTTTGGCGTTCTCGTTACGCTCATCATCGCCAAGCGGCTCAAGCGTGCGACCAAGCTCGATCACATAACGATAACGATCTTCCCAGTCATTCAAGAACTCGAAATTGTCACGGATTTCGGAGAAGTCAGCCATGCGCTTGCCATCCAGACAGTGTGGCGCCCCGATCGATCACCGGAGTGTCCCGCAAGCAGATAGCGGCCCGACCCCCGCCCGGCAAGACCGTTCGCACCAGTCTTTTTCGGGCGCGCTTAAAGGGGAGGGTACTCACTGGCTGGAATGCGGCCATCAGCAGCCATGATCAAGGCAGCCACATCATCGCGGTTCACATCGCTTTGTGGAAGAGGTGCTGACATATCATCGTCTGCCCGGACCTGGATCGTGGCGCCCTGGTCACCATCGGCAAGCCAGCCCTGCACGACACCTGCTGAATAGACCGCTTTCTGGCGCAGCACATCTACCGTCGCAGCGCCAGTGGCGCAGGCGTTTGGGTTGCGCTCGCAGAAGCCGCGCATATCGCTGACCACCGTTTGCACGGCAGAAAACGTCTCTAGCGCGCCTGGACCATTGGCAATGCCTGCCTCTTCTCGGTCGATTGGCAAAACCAGCAAAATCAAAGCCAGCCAAAAAGCTGTTCGTATCAAAAACATGATGGAGCGTCCGTCCCGTTGAAGCTCAATTGCGCTCAACCTAGCAGGCAGCGGTGAAAGGCGCGTGCAAGTGGGGCCGCACTTTTGAGGCAACATTGAGCCAAAGGCGACGCGTTTCGGCAACCAAGGGTTAACCATGGTATCGGGAAAGAACCCTTCAAATGCCATCAATCGTGCTCGCAACGGGCCCCCTTTACAGTTCATTCAACGCTGCCTGCGAGCGTGCCTTGCGAAGGAGTTTGCACATTGGATGCACACTCCCCCCACAGGCAAAGACGCGGTTTGATGAGTATCAGCGTACAGACCGAAAACCCATCAAAGGGTGCCGACGGCGCGCCGAGCGCAGCGGCCAAGCAGCACACGCGTGGACTTTCGCCGCGTCGCGAAATGCTGCGCTATGCGCCACTGTTTTATCTTTCCTGCATTGCCTCATTGGCCTGCTTGGCGGTCGCTATGCCCATTGCCATTTCGGCGACCGGGCAGTTGCCACAAACACCGCTTTTGTTGGCATTGGCTTTGCACATGGTCGCTTTGGGCCTGTTTTTCTTCGCCGGACACGTACGTGACGGCGCGCTGCTTTGCACTGCCGGTTTGATTGGTTTGCTGTCATGGGCAGCCGCGCTGACGGGCGGTTTGTCCTCGCCATTGATGGTGCTGTTTTTGATCGCGCCAATTGAAGCCACCCTCACACGGCGCATCCGCTGCACGCAGCTTGTGTTCATCATGACGCTTGTCGGTGTGGTGATGGCAGCAGCGTTTGCCACACCCTTGAATGCAGACCTGGCCATTTCCAACAGCCAACTCGTCTTCATGACGATACTGGGCATGCTCTATACGCTCAGCCTGGCAGCGCGCATTCTACGCGCCAACTCGATCAAAGACATGCGCGCCAAAGCCGAGCGTCGCGCCGTCGAGCAGTTTCACACCGTAACGCACGATGTGTTCCTTATGGTTCAGCGTGATGGCACGGTGTCGCAGGCGTTCGGTGCTTTGCAAGCGGTTCTGGATTGCGATGCCGATGGATTGGCGCGCTCGGGCCTCATGCACCGTATTCATGTCTCTGACCGACCGAGCTTTCTAGCAACGCTTGACCGTGTGAGCGCAACAACCAACCGCGATACGGTAGACGTGCGCTTGCGCACCGGCGCTGACGATCAGCCGCAACGGTTCATGTGGGCTGAAATTGATCTGTCCGTGCTGCCAGGAGCAAACGGCCAGAGCGAAATCGGCGCGCTTATCCGCGACATCAGCGCTGTCAAACAGCGTGCATCCGAGCTCACCTTGGCGCGCGAAAAAGCTGAAGCCAACGATGCCGCAAAGGGCCGTTTCTTGGCGACGATGAGCCATGAGCTGCGTACGCCGCTCAACGCCATCATCGGTTTTGCCGACATTCTGGACGAGGAAGTGTTTGGTGCGCTCGGCAATGATCAGCAGCGTGAATATGTCGGCCTTATTCGTGAGTCCGGCGGCCACTTGTTGCAACTGGTCACCGATCTGCTCGACATGTCGAAGCTTGACGCTGGCCATTTTCAAATTGTTGCTGAGCCCTTTGCGTTCGTTACAGTTGTCGACCGCTGCACGCGTCTGGTCAGCCAGCAGATCGAAAAAGCTGGGCTGACGCTAACGATTGATATGCCTGATACACTGCCGGAATTGGTGGCTGATCAGCGCGCCATCCGCCAGGTGCTCATCAACTTGCTTTCCAACGCCTGCAAATTCACCCCGTCGGGTGGCGCCATCACGCTGCGCGCCCGCAAAGATGGCAGCAATCTCGTTTTATCGATCATCGATACCGGGATTGGCATTGCGACGAAGGATCTGGGCAAAATCGGCCAGCCCTTCTTCCAGGCCAACAACGCTTACGATCGTGATCACCAGGGCACCGGCCTCGGCCTGTCCGTCGTCAAAGGCCTGTGTGAGCTGCACACCGGTTCCCTGTCGATCTCCAGTGTTGAAGGCGAGGGCACCACGGTAACGGTGCGCATCCCATTTGCCGGGCCAAACACCGCCGATACCGGCCCGACCGATCCTGATGTCGCCAACACCGTTGTTCTGGCCAAGCTGCAACGCGAGCGGTCCGCCGCTTCGGGCGCACAGGAAACAGCCGACGTTGATCACGTTGATCCGGACGCACCACAACAAGACTTGTTTGAAGAAGAAGGGCACCGCGCTCATGGTTAGGCACGAACCCACCCTTAATGGTCACCAAAGCCATGGTGAGCAGCCTTATGTCTATCATCGGCCAGCGCGTTCGGCGCATGCTGACGATGCCTACGACGGTGGTGGCTATGACGACGACTATGGCTATGATGATGAGCCGCACGGCTTCATTGATCGCATTTTAGCAGCGCCAGGCAAGCTGGCCATGACCACGGTTGCGCTGGTTGCCTTCGCCGTTGTCGGCGTTAATGCCGCCTACATGCAGCCCGGCGCGCATCCGGCCCCCATGCTCTCAACACGCGGCGATGCGCCTGCACTGGCCATGCCGCGCGAAGAAGGCCGCTTGGCACAGCGCGCTGTTACCATGGCACCAGCACCTATCGTGCCACCCAGCCGCTCCTACGATGCAACGGCATCCATTCAAAACCCAGCGACACCCGCCGGTGATGATATCGCTTCGCTTCTTCCCCGCCAGCCCTATGTGGTGCCTTCCCCCGTGGCGCGTCCGCAGCTGGTTGCGCAGCGCGTTGCTCAACCTACGCCCCAATTGACGACCACGCCTGCGGCTCAGCCAATCGCAACTGTACCAGTCGCGACTGTGCCGGTGGAAACGCAGCCATCGGCACCGATGCCACGCCGCGTTGAAACCATTGCGGTGAACGATGCCATTGGCGCGCTGCTGGCGCCGGTCATTGCGCCCAACCCAACCGCTGGCACCAACCAGCCACTGCCACAATCCGCCAGCACGCGCTCAGTGCAGCCCGTTGTAGCTGCCGTTCAGGCGGTTTTGGCCGATATGGGCTATCAGCCCGGCAGCATTGATGGGGTTATCGGACCAAGCACCGAGGAAGCGATCCGACGCTTCCAACTGCGTCGCGCCTTAGAGCCCAATGGCCAGATCACCAACGATCTGCTGCGTGAAATCGAACGGGTAACCGGCACCCGGATCAGCACGTAACGACGTCCCGGAACGGTATCTGGCCTGCAAAGGCGGTTCTTTTTCCACCAATGCCGAAACGGCTCTTCGCGGGCAATCAGTCAAACTCGCCTGTAGGCACTATCTTCTAGAGCCATACCGTTGGCCGCTCTAGCGTTGTGTCCGCTCGTGAACCGGATGATAAAGGTAAGCCTGCCAATTCGCCATTGTGGTGATTGGGCTGTTTGAAGGCTGTCCGCGTTGTTTGAAGAACTCGACTACTGTCCAACGTCAAGTGGCGCGCTCAGCTTGCGTCGTCGTCATGATGTGCGGCTTGGCGTGGATGTCTGGGAGATCCTGCTCGGCGACGAGTTTTTGATGTCGAGTCATTTCACCGTCTCGGAGGTTGCACTCGGGCGATTGGGTGTTGAAGCATGCGCTGGAGAGGCTATCGACGTCGTGGTAGGCGGGTTGGGGCTCGGCTATACTGCCGAGGCTGTCCTTGCGGAGGCTGCGGTCGCGGATCTGCGTGTTGTTGAGTACTTTAAGCCGGTTATCCAATGGCATGAAACCGGCATCCTGCCCATGGGTACGCGTCTGGTAAGCAGTCCCCGCTGCAGTCTTGTGGAGGGCGATTTCTTCGCCATGGCGCTGGGCGATGGGTTTGACCCTGCGCGACCCGGACGGCGCTTCGATGCGGTCCTTGCCGACATCGACCATGCGCCCGACCACCTCTTGGATGAGCGAAGCAACAGTTTTTACCAAGTTGATGGCTTGCGCGCACTCAAGCGCCACTTGAAGCCCGGTGGCGTCTTTGGCTTATGGTCGGACAAGCCGCCAGATCCGCGTTTTCTTGAACGCCTGGGCACAGCGTTTCCGAAAGCTTGGGCCGAACCCGTGATCTTTGACAATCCACTCACGGGCGATCCTTTCACGCAATCCGTTTATCTCGCACAGGCGGAAGACGTGTGACCTTTGTGAGAGGAAGAAAACCGGCCAGCCTACCGAAACGAACATCGACTTATCGACACGGCCATCGAGCAAATCGTCTATCTTTGAAAGACACCTAAGCGCCAACTGCATGTAAGTTGAGGTGTCCTGCTGGCTTGGGGTCCTGGGCTTAGCCCCAGATCGGCAACGCACGAACCATGGTGAAGACGGCCACAACCGACGTTAAGACAATGCCAAAACGCACCAACGCTCTGGCCACCTGATCAACATCAATACGCTTCATCATCTGTCTTTACGCCCCCAACCGAACCACTGCCGTGGCATTCGGTCGGTCCATTTTACCCGTCGCTACAAGCGGCCACTAAGCCCCGAGGAGGGCTTACAAGATCTAAAAATCAAGAGTAGCCAAATAATGTGAATAACTTGCATTCAGATTCTGAATAATTTGCCGATCCGAGGCGATTTTATCAGCCTTCTAAAGGGCTTAGACCTCAGTTTCCTGATCGTCTTTGAGGCGGACTACTCCCTAGGAAACATCTCTCAAGCCGCCAAAAGTCTGGGTCTGAACCAATCGATGATCTCCAATGCGCTTGGCAGCCTGCGCGACACGTTGGACGATCCCTTGTTTGTGCACGAGGGGCGTGAGGACAAACCAACGCCCGAAGCGGTGACCAAGTTCTGGGATTTCCCGCATGGTGTCGCCAACACCGGTCTGGTGGGCATAGTGCCGACCGCTTTTGCCCATGAAACGGCAAAACCTATCCGTTGGTGATCTATCCCTTGCCCTCTTTGGAGAGTGCTAAGCCAAGCCAGCTTTCTTGGCTTGCTGGTGTTCATCTTCGATCAGGCCAATTTTCCAGTAGCCGGAGATATAGGTATTTTCGCGTGGCACCTGTTTTTCGTTGGCCAGAAAACCTCTGAGGGATCGGATCACGCCAGCTTCACCGGCGATGCAGGTCTGCACACGGCCTTTGGGCCAGTCGATTGAGCGGATCAGCTCTTCTTGTGCGATGGAGGGCACATGAGGATCGGGCTGGATCAGCCAATGAACCTCAATACCGTCCGGCATGTCGATCACCTGTCGGTCCTCAGGCGTTGCCACCTCAAAAATTGCCACGCCTTTGGCATTGCGCGGCATGGCTTCCAACGCAGCTGCTGCAACAGGTATGGCAGAAGGATCGGCGGCGACCAGGTACCAGTCGGCCTCGAAGTGGGTAATCTTGGGCGTGCTCGGCCCCGCGAACCCTAAAAAGTTGCCGGGCTTTGCATTGCTCGCCCAGCGTGAAGCCGGACCTTCGTCACCATGGGCCACGAAGTCTATGCTCAACTCGCCTGCCTTCGCATCGAACTTGCGCACGGTGTATGTGCGTGTGGTGGGTTTCGGTCCGTTGCTAAGCCGGTTCGCGAAACTGTCCTTGGTTTCATCGACATCCGGGATCATCAATTTGCAATTCCCGCCTTCGCGGCCTTGCGGAAAGTCCGCAAGCTCGGGACCAGCAAAGACCACGCGGATCATGTTGGGGGTTAGCCGCCAAGCCTTTTTGACGGTCAGCAGGCGCGGACCTGGGCGGCCGGCTACTTTGCGTGCGAGTTGCGATACATTTTGTATCAATGACACTGTCTCACACTCCTTTCGGTGGGCAGACATCCAGGGGTCTGAATTTCATCAGACTATGGCGGAGAAATGTCGCCCTCGTTGCTCTTGCCAGTCGAGTGTGGGGTTTTCGCGGAAGGCGAAACGCTCCAGATGGTTTGTAACGATTTGCACGACTTGATCGAGATGAGCATCCGTTTCCGCCGCGGCCATGAGGTCCAGTTGAGATTCGTCCGCCACCATCTCGCAGCGGCCAAACGGAAACTGCACCCAGCCACTGTTGGCGTCGCAGGCCGCATCGACCTTCCGACCGAAGTGGTGGCAGAGCGACGCCAGGTAGCGGCTCGCGCGATCTGTCTCAAAGCGAGCAAAGGTTTTCATTTGGCGTGGTCTCCGGCCGCGTAACCCGAATATAGGCAGCCCCCGCCCAATGCCTATTCACTCGTTTCCGAAGACATAATTCCGCCGGTCCGAACAATGCGGCGAGGCGAGGGATCAAGGCGAAAGCGAGAGGGTCAGGGTGATCTGATCAATGGCGCGCACATCCGTTTCCACTGCGTGATCCAGCAAGTCACGGAAGTTATTTCCAGCGACGTCCTCCAGCAGGGCATCGATGGTAATGTCGAGTGTTTGGGCGGGCCAAGGGCTCTCCGGTACAAACCGCCACGTCCGCTCATGATCTTCTATCGATACGGTGCCTGGGATGCTCTGCCCATCAGGACCAACAACATGAATGCTGGTTTGCGCCAGCTGGTGATCGAAGGGACGGTCGAAGGCAATCAGAAGTGGATCGAGCGTGCGCGCCGCAGGTTGGGTGATGCGCCACAAATCAGTGTTCGGAAGCTCGCGCAAGGAAGCGGATACGAGGAAATGCTGCTCGAAGCGGGGCAACTCTTGCTGCCCATTTGCGCTCGGCCAGCCCTCGGCCACCGTTATCGAATAGCGTTGACCTTCCAGCAACGCTGGGCCCAATTCAAGGTTCGTGGCAACGCCCCGCTTGATGCGGCCAGGATCCATCAACAGTGTCAAACGCGTGCGATCCTCGTTCCACAGCTCCTGGGTGAAGGTCATGAAGGCCGCAGGGTCAGGTGTGCCGTCCGTATCCAGCAAGCTGATGAAATCGACAGACATGTGCGGTTGCATCGGTGTGGAAAAATGGATGTAGAATCGCAGCGTGTTTTCAGGGATCACCGGCCCGCTGGGATAAATCGCGGTAACTTCAGGATTGGCGAAGCTGCCCTCTGCGACAAGCGTGAACTCCGTCAGGGCGTCCGCCCCGGTGACCCGTGTCAGAACCGTGTAGGTTTGCCCCGTGACGAGGTCGAAGGCGGGATCAAAGGTCACGCTTCCTTTGTCTGCCATGTACCGCCCAGCGATGGGCGATCTGTCATCGCAGCACGCATCAGAGGGGCCGACGAAGACCTGCAAGAGGGGTGCGGGATCGCCCGCTTCGGACTGCATCAGTTCGATAGTATCGCTGGGGCGTTCCGGCAGGATCAGGCCGTGATCTTGTGCGAACACAGCCGATCCGAAAGGGCCCGCACCGATGCCCATCACCAAACCGAGGGCGATCAGCAGCCGTTTTATGCGGGCCCTCATGACTTACTGCGCCGCGTCGGCGTAATATTGCGGGAAGTCGAACTCGGCCACGAGGTTGTGCAACCGGCTGGGGAACCCGTTCCAGTTGGAGTCCATGTTCAAACTACCGGTGAAGATATCGCGGGTCAGCGAGACGAACATGTTTTCCCCCAAAGCATCGATCTGCAGCGACGCTCCGTCGAACATTACCGTGGTCCCAAAGTCGCCCGCCGGCATCAGTTCTGAGAGGTCCACTTGGCCGCCACGGGGGAAATCCTCTGGCGTCAGAGGCTGTGCGCCAGCAAAGCCCGCGACCGGAAGAACATGGGGGGATCGGCTGTTGTTTGTCAGAAACAACATCTCCTCGCCCTGATATTGGAACGCGACCATGTCCATAGGCTGGCCGTTGCCGTAATCCATGATTGTACGTGCCGAGATCTGTGCGCCGTCGACGATATCATCCAGCCCGATCAGCACCACCGGGCTACAGGTGTAGGCCGCGACCAGCTGCATCTCGCCATCGATCTCGTGGATCGACATCGCCCGGATCGGCGCGCGTGTTTCGTACTGATCGTGCGAGATGTGGTACATCTCAACGTTGGCGGCTGTTTGCTCAGCGGTAAATGGGAAGTCCATACGGCGCAGCGTCGAGAGGAAATTGTCGAAAGCCACGCCCGCTACGAACAGCTCTCCATCGTGATATTCCATATCCATGATCGCCAGTGAACTGATGGTGATGTCGCCCTTGGCGATATCTCGGACCAAGGGTGGGTTCTGCCCCAGGCCGCGCGGGCGGAAAGTTGTTTCCTGATCCGGGTAGTGCTCCAGCATCTGCATGTCGAAATCGAGCGCAGCCAGATCCATCAGCTCAATCTCGGCAGTTTGGGAGACGCGCATGATCGCCGGTGCGGACTCGAAGTTGCCGATGCGTGTAACGGAGATATAGATATCCGCCGTGATCGGATGCACAGCCATGTCGTTTATCGCCAGCGCGCTTTGCGCCACGCCCAGCGCATCAGCGATGCGCACATCGATATCGGCGATGTTCACCGGCATCACCTGTTCCGGGGTGTCACCTTCGGTTAAATCGAAGGCGTAGATTGCCCCGCTGTAATTGTCGCCTACAAACAGGGTCCCATCGTCCGAGAATTCCAGCGCTCCGGCAAAACGCAGGTCCAGCTCGGCCTCTTGGGCCAACGCACCCGTCGCCAAGCTTGTGGCAGCGGCAAGGGCAATGGCGGTCGTCCGTCTGAATGCAAACATGATGGTGTCTCCTTGGCGGGCCGCGCTTCGGGAAGATGCCCATCGCTGCGGTTCAGGGGCGGGCGTCGTCGGTTCAAAGTCGCCCGCGACGTTGCGAAGCAAGCCTATGCGGAGCGCAAAAAACGAACTATTGCCTGATATCCGAAGCAATTAATCCGCGAGGCCGAACAATGATCGAGCACCTCAGACAAATGGCAATCTTTGCCCGTGTGGTGGAAAAGGGGTCTTTTCGGGCCGCAGCCAATGACCTCAATCTGGCTCCATCGCGGATAAGCGAAACAGTTTCGGATTTGGAGGCCTACCTGGGCGTCACGCTGTTGCACCGAACCACGCGGAGAATTTCGCTGACCAACGAGGGCAACATTTTCTATGCCCGTATCGT
Organism: Pseudomonadota bacterium; assembly: GCA_039814945.1. Lineage (GTDB taxonomy): Bacteria > Pseudomonadota > Alphaproteobacteria > Rhizobiales > MH13 > MH13. The sequence goes on along the minus strand of JBCCAF010000002.1, from coordinate 153,641 downwards.
CGAAATGCTGCGCCATGCCGAAGCAGGTTTGAACGAGCTGAATGCCATATCGGAGGAACCCGTTGGCGCATTGCGCATTTCTATGCCGGCCTTCATGGCGTCAGGTCCATTGTCCACTGCTATTGCAACGTTCACGCGGCGCTATCCAAACGTAGCCGTTTCGGCAAACTTTACCGATCTGCCCGTGGGGCTTGTCGAAGATGGGTTCGACATGAACATTCGCGTCGGGTGGCTCCAGGACAGCTCGATGATGTCACGCAAGTTGGGAGAGGGGCAGCGTACTTTGGTGGCTGGTGTTGACTATGTGCGCCAACGAGAACGTCCCAAACGGCCCGCCGATCTCGAGGATTGGGATTGGATCCGCTACAAACAACGCGCCGATACGACCGAGTTCACCGGACCCGATGGGCAGACCGAGAAGGTGACCGGCAACGCACAGATCGAGGTCGATAACGTTGAGGCAATGTTTCACCTCGCAACGCAGAATGCGGGGCTGGCGATCATGCCCTCGTTTCTGGCGAACCGGGGTATCGAGGCCGGGGAGATTGTTGAGCTCCTACCAGACTGGAAGCTTCGCATGCTGGGCATCTATGCCGTATGGCCGGACACATCGCGCCGTGAAAACCTGACGCTGTTGTTTGTAAGGTATCTTGCCGAGCAAACCCTCTGCTAGGCGGCGAGCTGGACGGGAACTTCGGCGGTATCGCTGGTGTTTCTGGATAGAAAACACTCGGTCCACGCAAAGTTCCGCTTTTGACAGTGTGCCACGGCATCGTAGTCATCAGCGAACAGCGGCTAAAAAACGTGAGACACCAGTTCCGTTGTTCGCTTAACGCCTAAAGGCCTCAAAGCCGCCGCTGACCACCCTAAAACGCCACTGTTTCGGCGACCAGAAAATCGACCACATCGCGCAGCGCCTCTTGCGGCGTTGCGCCTTCCTCTATCCGCTCGCGGTAAAGCGCCAACTGCTTGTCAGCCGATGTACCCTGTTGGCTGATGGTACGCAGATGCGCCAACTCGGTTTCGCAGCCAAGCTCGCGGGCATCCTCGCTGAGCATATCAATCAGCTCCTCGATCAGCTCCTGCATGGGGATCAGCGTGCTGCGTCCGAAATCGACCAACTCGCCCTGCACGCCGTGGCGCTGCGCAAGCCAGCGGTTCTCCTCAATGAGGAAGTGCGAGTAGCTGCGCCATTTTTGGTTTTTGCCGCGCAGCCGATAGAGCATGCGGGCAAGACACTGGAAAAGAGCTGCCACCGCCGCTGCATCGGCCAGATTGGTACAGACATCGGCCACACGCATTTCTAGCGTTGGAAACTTATCTGATGGCCGCAAATCCCACCAAATTTTGGTCGCATCCTCAATCAGCCCGGCATTCACCAGCGTCTTGATGGTGCGCTGATATTCAGAATATCCGGCAAATTGCTCAGGCAGGCCGGTGCGCGGCAGCTCATCAAACACCGCAAGGCGGTAGCTTTTAAGGCCAGAAACATTGCCGCGCCAAAACGGTGATGATGTCGTCAGCGCCAACAAATGCGGCAGAAAATAGGTCAGCTGCGACATCAGATCGACACGCAGATCATCATCCTCGATGCCCACATGCACGTGCATGCCGCAGATAACGAGGCGCGCCACGACCATTTTCAGATCATCGGCCAGCGCGTTATAGCGCTCCTTGTTTGTGTGGGTCAGGCGGCTCCACTCCGCGAATGGATGGGTGGAGGCGGCCATCGGCGCCAGGTCAAACGGGGCAGCCGCCGCGTGCAGGCAACTGCGCATGTGCTGAAGCTGCGCCCGCGCGTCTTCCACCGTCTCGCAGACCGGCGTGCCGACTTCTATCTGGCAGCGCAGAAACTCGTGCGTTACCTGGTCGCCCAGCACCTCTTTGCAAGCGTCAAAGGCCGCCTCGGGCGGGTTGGCCGCCAAATCTCGGCTCTCCCGCTCCACCAGCAAATACTCTTCTTCCATGCCGAGGGTGAAGGAGGGCGCTTTGTGCATCGTGTATCCTGACGTTGCCCTTTTTGACGGGCTTTACGTGAAAACGCCATTCAAGACGTGACCGATGCCAAATGCAACGATGGCGGCAGAAAGCCCGATGGCGAGCGTCTCCAGGCTGGAGCGCCACCAAGGGCTAAGCGACCATCGGCTTTTGCCAAAACCGATGCCGGCAAAGGTCAACGCGGTGGCGCCCAAAGCGATCCATCCGGCGTTGGAAAGGCCAAGCAGAAACGGCACGAGCGGAACCAGCCCGCACACCAAAAACCCGCCAAAGGTTGCTATCGCCGCCCGTAAAGGTGAGCGCCGGGCGGTGGCCACGCCGTACTCTTCAGACAACATGGTCGCGATCCAAACCTTCCGGTTGGCGGTGATCACCTCCACCGCATCTTCCAGCACTTGGCCGACAAAGCCTTTGGCGGCGAAAATCTGACGTATTTCCTCGCGCTCGCCCTCCGGAAAGCGGGCGATGTGATCAGCTTCTACCGCTTCCAGGCGCTTGGCATCATCATTGTCGGCCTTGGTGCCCAGATAATTGCCTGCCGCCATGGAGAGCCCATCGGCCAACAAATTGGCAAACCCCAAAATGAGAATGATCTTCGCCGACAGCGACGCGCCCAGACTGCCGGCAACGATGGCAAAGGTCGTCACCGCCCCATCGATCCCGCCATAGACCCAATCCTGAAGGTAGTTGGCGCGGTGCCCGTCGCGCAGCCGCGCAGCAATGCCGGACGGCGTGTGGGAGTGATCGGTAGAGCTCATGAGGCAAGCCTATCATCTTGTTTAGAATCGTTCTAGCTTGTTGCAGAATCACCCGCTATGCGCTCGATCAAGCGGGTCAGAAGGCGCTCAGGGCCCTCCCATCATTGAAATCAGCGCGCGTCTCCATTAGGAACCGGCCATCCTTCGTGCTTTTGTGTGTGTTTGATCTGTCAGACCGAAGGGTTTTTTGGAGAGAGTAAAATGCCCGTGTCCACTTCGATGTCGAAATTGCCGTCGCGCCCTCTGGCCGATTGGAGCCCCACCTCATGGCGCTCCAAGCCGATCCTTCAGGTGCCAAGCTATCCAGACGCGCAAGCGGTCAAGGATGTTGAGGCACGGCTAGCAAGCTATCCTCCGCTCGTTTTTGCAGGTGAGGCCCGTAATTTGCGCGCAGAACTGGCGCGGGTGGCCAAAGGCGAAGCGTTTCTTCTTCAAGGTGGCGATTGCGCCGAAAGTTTTGCTGAGCACGGCGCGGACAACATCCGCGACTTCTTCCGCGCGTTCTTGCAGATGGCGATTGTGCTGACCTATGGGTCGGCGCGCCCAGTGGTGAAGGTTGGCCGTTTGGCCGGTCAGTTCGCCAAGCCTCGCTCTTCCGATATTGAGAAGCGCGACGGCGAAGAGCTGCCTTCCTACCGCGGTGACATCATCAATGGCATCGAGTTCACGCCCGAGGCCCGCATCCCCGATCCGGCTCGTCAGGATATGGCCTACCGCCAGTCAGCAGCCACGCTGAACCTGGTGCGCGCTTTCGCGTCGGGGGGATATGCCAACCTTGAGAATGTTCAGGAATGGATGCTCGGCTTTGTGGCGGACAGCCCGCAGGGCGAGCGCTACCAAGAGCTTGCCCAGCGCATTTCTGAAACCATGAATTTCATGCAGGCCATCGGCATCACATCCGATCAGTATGCCCGCCTGCGCGAAACCGACTTCTACACCAGCCATGAAGCGCTGCTGCTTGGCTATGAAGAGGCGATGACCCGCAAGGATTCAACGTCCGATGATCCCGATGCGTGGTACACCACATCCGGCCACATGATCTGGATCGGTGATCGTACCCGTCAGCTGGACCATGCTCATGTTGAGTTCTGCCGTGGTGTGCGCAACCCAATTGGCATGAAGTGCGGCCCGTCCATGGAAGCTGACGATATGCTGCGCCTCATCGACCGGCTGAACCCGCTCAACGATCCGGGCCGCCTGACACTGATCGCCCGCTTTGGCCATGACAAAGTGGAAGCGCATCTGCCGGAGCTCATCCGCGCGGTGGAACGCGAAGGCAAATCTGTGGTTTGGTCCTGCGATCCGATGCACGGCAACACCATCACCGCCAACAATTACAAGACGCGCCCGTTTGAGCGTATCCTTGGCGAGGTGGAAGCCTTCTTCGATGTGCATGAGGCCGAAGGCACCTATCCCGGCGGCATCCATGTGGAGATGACCGGCAAGAACGTCACCGAATGCATGGGCGGCGCCCGCGCTATCACCGCAGAGGATCTGCAAGATCGCTACCACACCCATTGCGATCCACGTCTCAACGCCGATCAGGCGTTGGAGTTGGCCTTCCTGGTGTCAGAGCGCTTGAAAAAAGGCCGCTCGGAAACGCCGGTGGAATTGCCGCAGGCGGTTTAAACCACCATCGCGTCATGGCCGCCCTTTAGGCGGCCATCCAGGCTATGCGTTCCGCGCGCGCTGGTCTTTGCCACCCTCTGCGCTGGATAGCCGCCTCAAGGGCGGCTATGACGGTGGCTGGCCTCGCTACGCCGCTTCTTCCTCGTCCTCATCCCAATACCACCACGCCACAGCGTAGGTGATGGCAAAATAGATCGCGAAGGTCACTGGACCGGACACCACATTGTAGGTGACCCAAAGATCGGTGGAGCTGTTGCGCCATACCAATTCGTTCGCCCCAGCTAGCGTCAGCGCCAGGCCGATCCAAGCGATATGCAGCACTGTCCACCCGGTGGGGATCATCTCCAGCTTGTAGCCCATGGACCGCTGCAACATGCTCGGTCGCGCCAGCATACCAGCGGCCAAAATGACCGCGAAAGCCACGCCACCAATGGTCGGTTTGATTTTGATGAAGCGCTCATCATCCTGTACCAACCCGGCCCCCAGCATGACGATGGAAAGCAACACCGTTGAGATCGCCAGGAACGGCAACTGACCATCAATGCGGTAGCGCAAATACACCGCCAGCATGGCGGCCAGGATCGCCGCGCCGGTGGCCACATAAAGGGTAGAGACAGCGTTCACGGCTAAGAAAACAAGGCCGGGCAAAAACTCAAGAAGAAGGCGACGGTCTAAAATGGGGAAACTCGCAAGGCTGGAATCGATCTCGATCTGATATCAAGCCGAGGAATGGTCGTGCAACGAAAACCGGTGCCATTGAGGTTCAACGAACAGACTGTCGCTGAAACCATGGATTGTGACACGAAGGCTTCAGCCCTAACGTTGAAGCATAAATCGGCTAGAGGCTCTCATGACCACGCTACCCACTCTTTTTGTCTCACATGGCGCACCCAGCATCGTGATCGACGACATCGAAGCGCATCACTTTTTGAAGGGTTTGCAGTCCTTCATTCCTAAACCGTCAGCCATCATCATCAACTCTGCGCACCATGAAGCAGCTGGCCCAGCGGTAGTTCGTGATCCCAATCCTGGCATGATCTATGACTTTGGCGGCTTTCCTGATGCGCTGCGCCAGATGGTCTATGCGGCACCCGGCCATACGGCACTTGCTGATCGCGTGACGGCGTTGCTCCAAGGCGCGGGTTTTTCTCCCCATGCCGTGGAGGAACGCGGCTACGACCATGGCGCCTGGAACCCGCTGATGCTCGCCTTCCCGCAGGCCGATATTCCAGTTGTTCAGGTTTCCATCGACCCCAACGCCGATGCCGCCTGGCACATGAAGCTGGGCAAGGCGCTATCGCCTCTGCGGGCCGACAATGTGCTGGTGCTTGGCAGTGGGCACATCACGCATAATCTCAAAGAGTTCTTCAACGTGATGCGAGGCGGCGAAGCAAACCCTGAGCTTCCCGCCAAGGTCTCCGCCTTCACCGATTGGTTTCACACCACAATTACTGCTGGCGACACAGCTGCGGCACAGAACTGGTTGGTTGAAGCCCCGTTCGCACGTGACAACCACCCAACCGACGAGCATTTTTTCCCTATTTTCACCGCATGGGGTGCGGCAGGCGAGGGCGCCAAGGGCAAACGCATCCATGCTTCCACCCAAATGGGTGGTGTCTTTGCTTGGGATGCCTATCGATTTGCATGAAACGCTGGGATCATTCTTAAGCCTGCGCTTCGAGCATCTTTTTGATCTTCGATGCCTTCTCAAAATGATCGAGTTCATGGGTTTCAATCCACCATCTGGCGGCCTCCATGAGCAGCGCTGGGGCGTCATTTTTGTTGGCAAAGAACGCGTAGAACGACAGCCCCACGGCGTCGCCTTTTTGGGCGATCTTCCGGTCACAAACAGCGATTGCCTTCTCTCGTAGCGATGCACGCACTTTGGTCTCCTTGGTTGGCAGCAACCGGTATCACATCGCCAGTCCAGACACTGTCAGTAGAGCGCGCCCAGGGTTTGCTGGGCGTCGTTTTCGCCCAATTTGCTCAAAGTGAACAAAAGGGTGATTGCCACCCGCTGCCCGGAGCGTTAGACCGCTGGCCATGAGCACCGACACACTGAACATTGCCATCGCCCAACTGAACCCCGTCATGGGTGATTTGGCCGCCAATCTGCTGATGGCGCGCGATGCGCGCATGCAGGCCAAACTGCTGGGCGCCGATGTGATCGCGTTCAGCGAGCTTTTCATTTCTGGCTACCCGCCCGAAGACCTCATCGACAAGGATGCGTTCATGCACGCCTGCCGCGAGGCGTGCGAGGAACTGGCGCTGGAAACTGATGATGGCGGCCCGGCGATTTTGATGGGCACGCCGTGGTTGGAAAAAGACGAGCGGTCAGGCGAAGATAAGCGTTACAATGCCGTCGTGTTGATGGATGGCGGCACCATCACCGGCATGCGCGCCAAGGTGCATCTGCCCAACTACTCGGTCTTCGACGAAAAGCGCGTGTTTGATGCCGGCCCGATGCCCGGCCCGTTGGAATGTCGCGGTGTGCGGCTCGGTGTGCCGGTGTGCGAGGATGCCTGGTTCGACGATGTTACCGAGTGCCTGGCTGAAACCGGCGCTGAGCTGCTGATCGTGCCCAATGGCTCGCCCTGGTGGGAGGCCAAGAACGACGAGCGCCAGCAAGTGATGGTGCAGCGTGTCGTCGAGACGGACTTGCCGCTTCTCTACATCAACCAGCTAGGCGGCCAGGATGAACTGGTCTTCGACGGAGGCTCGTTCGCGCTCGCCAAAGACCGTACGCTTGCGCTGCAAATGCAACAATTTGAGCAGGGCGTTGAGGTGCTCAAGGCGGTGCGCGCTGATGAGGGCTGGACGTTTGAACGTGGGCAACTCGCCACCTTGCCTGATGATCTGGAAGCCGATTGGCGCGCCTGCGTCATGGGGCTTGGCGACTATGTGAACAAGAACGGCTTTCCCGGCGTGGTGCTTGGCCTTTCGGGCGGCATCGACTCGGCCATTTGCGCGGCCATGGCCGTGGATGCGCTGGGCGCCAACCGCGTGCACTGCGTGATGATGCCCTATGAATACACCGCCCAGCATTCGCTGGAGGATGCAGAAGCCTGCGCCAAAGCTTTGGGCGTGCGCTACGATGTGGTGGAAATCCACCGCCCCGTGGAAGGGTTTCTGGATGCCTTGGGCCCGCTGTTTGAACGCACAGACGAGGGTGTGACCGAAGAAAACCTGCAGTCGCGCACCCGCGGCACGATCCTGATGGCTCTGTCGAATAAGTTCGGCGACATGGTGGTGACCACCGGCAACAAATCAGAAATGTCGGTGGGCTACGCCACGCTCTATGGCGACATGAATGGTGGCTTCAACCCGATCAAGGATGTCTACAAGACCGATGTCTATCGCATGGCCGCCTGGCGCAACGCACATCACCCCGCCGACTTGCTTGGGCCCGCGGGCGAGGTGATCCCGCAGCGGATCATCACCAAGGCGCCGTCTGCTGAGTTGCGCCCGGATCAGACCGATCAGGACTCGCTGCCGGAATATGATGTGCTGGATGGCATCTTGCGCGGCTTGGTGGAGAACGAGCAATCCATCCAAGACATTGTCGCAGATGGCTATGACCTTGAAACGGTGGCCCGCATCGAGCACTTGCTCTATATCGCAGAATACAAACGTCGCCAGGCGGCCCCGGGTGTGAAGCTCACCAGCCGCGCCTTTGGCCGCGACCGCCGCTACCCCATCACCAACCGCTTCCGGGATCGCCGTGATCCGGCCCACCCATCTGGCACATCGGATTGATATGACTGTTGTTCGCTTCGCCCCGTCACCCACGGGTTATCTGCACATTGGCAATGCCCGCACGGCTTTGTTCAACGCCTTGTTCGCGCTGAAAACCGGCGGGCAATTCGTGCTGCGCCTGGATGACACGGATATCGCCCGTTCCACCCAGGCGTTCGCCGACACGATTTTGAGCGACATCGCCTGGCTTGGCATCAACGTGGACCGGCAGGAAAAACAGTCTGCCCGCATGGAACGCTATGATGGCGTGCGCGATGAACTCAAAGCCAAAGGGCTGCTTTACGCATGCTATGAGACCGCCGAAGAGCTGGACTACAAACGCAAGCGCCAGATGGCGCTGGGCAAGCCGCCGGTTTACGATCGCACGGGGCTGAACCTTTCCGATGAAGAGCGCAAAGAGCTGGAAGCCGAAGGCCGCACACCGCATTGGCGCTTCAAGCTGACTGGCAAGCGCGTGGAGTGGAACGACCTTTGCAAGGGCGCGCAAACCATTGACACAGCATCACAATCCGACCCAGTGCTGATCCGCGAGGACGGGTCCTACCTCTACACGCTGCCCTCGATCATCGACGATATTGATTTCGACATCACCCACGTGATCCGCGGTGAGGATCATGTGTCCAACACCGGGACGCAGATCGAAATTTTCGAAGCCTTGGGGGCTAGTGCACCGAACTGGGGTCACCACAATCTGCTGATCGCCGCTGATGGGTCTGCGCTCTCCAAGCGGCACGGCTCGCTGTCGCTGAAAGCCCTACGCGAGGACGGCACGCAGGCCATGGCGGTGGCAAGTGTCGCGACGCTGGTAGGCACGTCCATGGCCATCGCCCCGCGCGCGAGCCTGGAGGCACTGGCTGAAGACTTTGATCTGTCGAAGGTATCTTCTGGCCCCGCCCGCTTTGAACCCAAGCAGATCGCGGATTTCTCAGCCCAGATGGTCCATGCGTTGGAACCTTCTGATGTTGCCGATACGCTGACCAGCCTCGGCATTCCCGCCGATGTCCAAGCCGACCTCTGGCTCGCCGTGCGCAAGAACTGCGACGCGCCAAAAGATGCCAAAACCTGGTGGGACATGCTGAACGCGCACACAGTGGAAAGCGATCTAGAAAGCGATGATGTCGCTTACATCCAGTCCGCCATCGCGCAGCTGCCTGAGGGTGATATCACCTCAGAAACATGGGGTGACTGGACCGGCGCTTTGAAGGCCGAAACCGGTCGCAAGGGCAAGGCACTTTTCATGCCGCTTCGCAAAGCACTCACCGGACAAGAACGCGGACCTGAAATGGGACCGGTCATTGTGCTGCTTGGTCGGCAAAAGGTTCTAGACCGTCTGCAAAAAGCGGCGGACTAAATCGAGAAACAAGCGGACGGTCTGCATGGTTTTGCAGACTAACAGCGGACCGTCCGCATCAGTCTGCCTCAAATTCCGCGTTTCTGATCAGTTGTTGAAATAGCCGTAGTCGGGGCCCACCCGGCGGACAATCTGCTCGCCATCCTCTTCGGGGCGGGTCAGGCGACCAAGCCCTGAAAAGCTCATGCCAGCATCATCAAGCGCCCGGGTTTCCGGGTCGCTGGCCATATCGGGCCGCGCTGTTGGCTGCGGCACTTGCGGGGTGACCGGACCAGCCGCAAAGCCAGTCGATGCCCGCAACTCTTCCAGCACCACAGCAGAAGGGGTGCAGCGATTGTCCGGGTCGAAATTTTCACGATACGCAAAGGCATAACTTTGCGCGGTGTAGGGCTCACCGGTCAGCGTGTTCATCATGCCATCCACCTGCTGACCAGGGTTGCGATAGGCAAACAGTTCAACGCCGGTTCCGGGGCACATCGCGGCGCAGAGACTGCGATCTTCATCGAACCGGTCACGCGTGGTTGAAAAGCTAATTGGCCAATAAAATCCGTCACTTGTGCGCACGCACATGGTGCGGAATGTGTTGCCGCGCAGGCGGAACTCCGGCTCGCGGGTGAAATCACCAGGGCGATCAAATCCACGGTTGTTTGGCTGGCGAGGCACCACAATACCTGAGGGATCATCCGGTCGCCGCGCCACATAGGTCGGCTGGGAGCGAATGCCAAAAATGGCTTCCAGCAAATTGCCCGGCTGGACGGCTTGGCGCGCCTGTTGTTGTTGCACCTGGCGCTGACCTGGACCGCACTGGGTGGCAAAAACACGTTCTAGCTCGGCAATACGCCGTGGATCACCTCGACCACCGCCAGACCGCGCAGCTTGCCGCTGCATCTGGTTCAAGTTGGCTTGCATCTGATTGAGCGTGGCCACAATCGAACCGCATTGCGGCGAGGCGCCAAAGGCACATTGGAACCGGTCGAACGCACCTTGCGCCCGCGCCATCTCACGCATTTGCTGATTGATGGATTGCTGAAGCTGGCCCGACCCGCCACCGCCATTGTGTAGGCTGGCCAACTCGCTTTGGATACGCGCGCAGGAATTTTGCGCTTGGGCCTGTGAGGTAAAGCCAAGACCGATCGCGAAAACAGCCGCGCCAAGCGTCAAAGCTTGGCGTTTCAGGGCCTTTTTCCAATCGTGATGGGCAGTTGCCGTCACGTGCTCATCCACCTCGTGGTTGCCATACCAAGCTTCGCTCAAAGAGGTTGGTCTTCCAACACTGAGCAGCTGATATGTTCATTCTAGCCAACTAGGGTTAGCCAAAGGTTGGCCAAACCGTGGCAATCGACCATTTGGTGGTATCAGGGCCTTAATGAACCCAAGATGAATAGCGCTCATCGCGCTCTGCGCGGCGCTTGGCCGGGCGGGCTTCAAACTGTGGCAGACGTTCGCGGGCACAAGGGGTTAGCCCGCTATCCAGATGCCTAAGCGTCATTCGGGCGACGGTGTCAGCATCCTCAGCTTGCAACACAAAATTTTCTCCGGCTTTCAGCCAAAGCGCTGCAAACAAACGGGTTTCTTGTTGTGTCAGGCTCATGGTCTTACCTTCCCTCGTGAGCCAACACCCCTCTTGTTGGGAGTTGCTGACTGCGGATATCACGTCACGACACACTGCGCCCAAAACGGGTTGCTTGCCGTGTTCACCATCACACCTTCGGCGTGCATGTATCGCTCACGACACGTTGCACACCTGCACTGTTAGAAGGATTAAGGCTTGACGAGTTTGCCCAAAACACGGCAGGGAAAAGGCTATGTTTAGGCCATGTGATTATCAAACCCTTGCCACGATGCCCGCAATTGCATCCATCGGCACGATTGAGATTTGCAGCTAGCGCACCCATCGCTGGCACGGCCCCGTTTTGCTCCCATCCCTATGAAACGGTTCCTCGCCAGCGGCGGGCTAACCTTTGTTGCGTTACACCTGTAACGCTTTCAACGATGGAACGAGCACGATGACTTTGCAGTTCACCAACACCGCCACGCGCACCAAGGAACCCTTCGTTCCGATCGACGAGAAAAACGTGCGTATGTATGTGTGCGGACCGACGGTGTATGACTTTGCCCATATCGGCAATGCGCGCCCCGCCGTGGTGTTTGACGTGCTGTTCCGCCTGCTGCGCCACGTTTATGGCGATGATCATGTGACCTATGTGCGCAACATCACCGACGTGGATGACAAGATCAACGCACGGGCAAAGCGCGACTTTCCAGACCTGCCGCTGAACGATGCGATTGCGCATGTGACGGAAAAAACCACCGCGCAATACCATGCTGATCTGGAAGCCTTGGGCTGCCTTCAGCCAACCCATGAGCCGCGTGCCACGGCGCACATCCCTGGCATGATCGCGATGATCGAAACGCTGATCGCCAAAGGCAATGCCTATGTGGCGGAAGGGGAGGTTCTGTTCGATACAGAGTCGATGCCCAACTACGGGGCGCTGTCGAAGCGGAACCTGGATGAGCAGCAGGCCGGTGCCCGCATCGCTGTGGAAGGCCACAAAAAGAACCCAGGTGATTTCGTGCTTTGGAAGCTCTCAAGCGCCGATGAGCCAGGCTGGGAAAGCCCATGGGGCAAGGATGGGGGCAGGGGTCGTCCGGGCTGGCACATCGAATGCTCGGTTATGAGCGCCCACCATCTGGGCAAGACCTTTGATATTCATGGCGGCGGGCTGGATTTGATCTTCCCGCATCATGAAAACGAGATCGCCCAAAGCTGCTGCGCCCACGGCACTGACAAGATGGCGAACACCTGGCTGCACAACGGCTTTGTGCAGGTCGAGGGTAAGAAGATGTCGAAAAGCGACGGCAACTTCGTCACCATCCATGATGTGCTGCACACGCAGAAGGTGGGTGGGCGCAAGTGGCCGGGCGAAGTGGTTCGGTTAGCATTGCTGATGACCCACTATCGCGAGCCGATGGATTTTTCGGTCAAGCGCTTGGAAGAGGCGGAGAACCTGATGGCCAAATGGCCAGAGCCTGAAACCAGCGATGCGCCGTGCCCACCCGATGTGTTTGAAGCCCTGTTGGATGATCTGAACACACCTGCTGCGCTTCAGGGCATGCAGCGTTTGTGCACCCGCGACACGGCAGCTTTTGCGGCCGCCGCGGCAGTGCTGGGCGTTGCCAAAGCGGCTACACCGAGCGTTGAGCTTTCGCCCGCCGAAGCTGAAGTTATCGACAGAGAGGTCGCGACCCGTCTTGGCTTTATCGGCAACAAAGATTGGGGTAACGCCGACCGTATTCGCGATGAGTTGGCTGGCCGTGGCATTGCGTTGAAAGATGGCAAAGACCCTGAAACGGGCGAGCGCACAACGACATGGGAGGTGGCGCGATGAGCTTGCCTCACCCTCACTTGTCATGGCCGGACTTGATCCGGCCATCCAGTGGAAGCTGGCCGGTATGTCTGGATCCCCGGATCAAGTCCGGGGATGACGCCGGTGCGCAGGGGAGACATCGACGCCTTACTGGTAAAGCGATGAGCGCGTGCCACCCACACTCGGCATCCTTGATGTTGTCATCCCGGACGCTGAAAGCGAGCCGGGATCTGATGGTGACGAACTGGTTGCAGATCCCGGCTCTCGCTTCGCTTGGCCGGGATGACAGGGGAGGAGCGGGAACATGACCCCCACTCTCTCCGGCGGGTGCCAATGTGGAGCCGTGCGCTACCAGGTTACGGGCGCACAAACCCCGCACCTCTGCCACTGCCGCATGTGCCAGAAAGCGTCCGGAAACTACTTTCTGCCGCTGGCGTGGGCGCCCGGTAGCAGCCTGACAATCACGCGCGGGATACCAGCCTGGTTCCACTCGTCTGACCCTGTCCGCCGAGGCTTTTGCGCCACGTGCGGCACGCCGCTTTTCTATGATCCCGTGTCGGAAGAAGGGGTGGCGTTCACGCTGGGCAGCCTGGATGACCCAGCCGCTGTGCCGCCACGCACCAACGATGGTGAGGCGAGCCGCGTGCCGTTCTTCCATGCGCTTGCCAGTCTGCCATCCACGGAAATTGGCATGGATGACCTTTCACCGACCATTACCGCCACCAACCACCAGCACCCCGATCAGGACACGCAAAGCTGGGAGGCAAAGCGATGAATAGGCCACGCCTCTATCCGTCATCCTCGCCCTTGTGGCGGGGATCCACTCCGCTGCACGTTCCAACCCTCAGTGCTGCCAGAAAGTCCTCAGGCATGGATCCCTGTGATGGTAGCGAGACCTGCGGCTCGCGGACCCACAGGGATGACGACGGTGGATTTGCCGGTGCCCTTTCGTCATGGCCGGTCTTGAACCGGCCATCCAGCGGACGTTTGCCGATATGTATGGATCCCCTGATCAAGTCCGGGGATGACGCCTGTGCGAGAGGTAAGCCACAATGACCAAAGAACGCCTTTACCTGTTCGACACAACACTGCGCGCCCGCGTTGCGCGCAAGCGCGGAGCGCTGAGCACACGCAAACAAAAAACAGCCGTCGCGGGGACACCCCATGCCTGATTCCAAAGAACGCCTCTATCTGTTCGACACGACATTACGCGACGGCCAACAAACCACGGGCATCGACTTCTCTCTGGACGACAAGATCACCATCGCGCGCATGCTCGATGAGTTGGGCGTCGACTATGTCGAGGGTGGGTACCCCGGCGCGAACCCGACGGACAGCGCTTTCTTTGAAGAAAAACGCACACAAAATGCCACCTTCACAGCCTTTGGCATGACGCGGCGCGCGGGTGTTTCGACGTCCAATGATCCGGGCCTGAAAGCGCTAATCGATGCAGCGGGCGATGCCATCTGCTTTGTGGCTAAGAGTTGGGACTATCATGTGCGTGTGGCGCTAAAAACCACCAACGAGGAAAACCTCGCCTGCATCCAGGACAGCGTGATGGCAACGCTGGCCGCTGGCAAAGAGCCGATGGTGGACTGCGAGCACTTTTTTGACGGCTACAAAGCCAATCCAGAGTATGCGCTGGCGTGCGCAGAGATCGCCTATCAGGCGGGCGCGCGCTGGGTGGTGCTGTGTGACACCAATGGCGGTACGCAGCCCGATGAGATTGAGGCCATCGTCAAAACCGTGATGGACAAGGTGCCAGGCACGCATCTGGGCATCCATCCGCACAATGACACCGAGCAGGCTGTGGCCAACGCTCTGGCAGCGGTGCGCGCTGGCGTGCGGCAAATCCAGGGCACGCTGAACGGCATCGGCGAGCGCTGCGGCAACGCCAACCTGACGAGCCTGATCCCAACCCTGATGCTGAAAGAGCCTTATGCCAGCCAGTTTGAAATCGGCGTCACACCGGAGCAATTGGCCAAGCTAACGGTGACCAGCCGTGCGTTCGATGAAATCTTGAACCGCGCGCCGGATCGTCATGCGCCCTATGTTGGCGCGGGCGCCTTTGCCACCAAGGCCGGGATTCACGCTTCGGCGGTGCTCAAAGAACCCGAGACCTATGAGCACATTCCGCCAGCCATCGTTGGCAACACACGCCGGGTTCTGGTGTCGGACCAGGCGGGCAAATCCAATCTGTTGGCCGAACTTGGCCGACTTGGGATCGTGTGCGATCCGAAAGACACGCGCCTGAATGATCTGCTGGCAGAACTCAAAGAACGCGAGGCCGCTGGCTATTCCTATGAAGGTGCGGACGCGTCTCTCGCGCTGCTCGCGATGGCCCGGCTCGGCACGGTGCCGAGCTACTTCAAGGTGGAGAGCTACAAGGTGGGCGTGGAGCGCCGCTTCAACGCGCTGGGCCAGGAAATTGACCTCTCCGAGGCGGTGGTGAAGGTGGACGTGGACGGCGAGCGGCTTATGTCGGTGGCCGAGGGCAACGGCCCGGTGAACGCGCTGGACAATGCCTTACGCAAGGATCTTGGGCGCTTTCAGTCGGCCATCGAAACGCTGGAACTGGTGGACTACAAGGTGCGTATCCTCAACGCCGGGACGGCAGCTATAACGCGCGTTTTGATCGAGAGCGAAGACACCGCCACCGGTGAGCGCTGGTACACTGTCGGCGTGTCCGAGAACATCGTCGATGCCAGCTTTCAAGCGCTGGAAGATAGCATCACCACCAAGCTCATGCGCTCCGACGGGCTTATGATCGCCCCGGCGGCGGAGTAGTTTGCGCGCTACAACCGCGCCAGTGCTTGCTCATCGCCTTCCAGAGCCGCTTCTGAATAGCTGGCAACTTCCTCGCGCAATTTTGGCACGATCTGGCTGACATCCTCACTGATCAGATAGCGAATCATGGTCTGCTCTGTGATGAAGCCTTCATCGATCATGTGATCCATCAGCTCGGTAAGTGGTCCCCAAAAGCCGCCAATATCGGCTAGAAGCACCGGTTTTTTATGGCGGCCAAGCTGCGCCCAGGTGATCATCTCCACCAACTCTTCCAGCGTGCCGATGCCGCCGGGCAAAGCAACAAACGCGTCAGCCTCCTCAAACATGCGGCGCTTGCGCTCGTGCATATCGTCGGTGATCACAAGGTCTTCCACGCGGCGCAGCATAACCTCGCGCTCTTCAAGGAACCGTGGAATAACGCCGGTTACCTTGCCGCCAGCGTCCAGGCAGGCTCGGGCAACGGTGCCCATCAGGCCAACCGATCCACCACCGTAGACAAGCCGTATGTTGGATGATGCCAAGGCCTCGCCGAGTCCCTGTGCAGCTTTCTCATAGGCGGGATTTTCGCCGGTGCGTGAGCCGCAATACACGCACACTGAAGTCAATTTGCTCATTCGTCCTGAGTGACACCGCCCAAAGCAAGCGTCAACCATCGTTCTCCCGGCCATTTGCCTTCCTTGCGTGCACTGCAAAACGGTACTAAACCCGGGAGACTCGGCCTTTGTGAAGGAAATGTGATGAACTCTGGTGTCGTGGGTGCCGTAGCCCTGCTGGCGGTTGGTGGCGCGCTTTATCTGGGATCGACCTTTTTGGGCGATTATTTCAGTGAGCCTGATGCTGCAACGCAACAAGTTGCCGGTGAGGAAGCTGAAGGCCAAGCCGATGGCGATGCTGCTACGCTCGCCTTGGTGCCCGAAGCTGCCGAGACGGCCATCGAGGAAACGATGGATGCCGTTGGCGAGGCTGTTGACGCCGTCACAGACACGGCCGAAAGCGCTGTCGATGCCGTGACCGAGACGATGGAAGCCGTCACCGAAGAGATGCCGGATGATATGGCATCAGAAGAGATGGCCATGCTCAGCGACGAGGCCGCTGAAGAGGTTCTTGAAAGCCTTGGCAATGATGTGCCCGAGGAGGCTTCTGAGCCTGGTACCACACCGGTGTTGGATGTCGTGCGCGTCGAGCCTTCAGGTGAGGTTCTCATTGCAGGCAATGCGCCCGAAGGTGAGCGTGTGGGCCTCGTTTACAACAACGAAGTGGTGGCCGAAGCCGAGGTGACCGAGGGCGGTGATTTCGTGCTCGTGCCCGATGAGGCGCTGCCAACGGGAGAGGGCACACTGGAAGTCGTGGTGATCGATGAAGACGGCAATCGCGAAACCCAATCCGACGAGCAGGTTGCTGTCGTGCTGCCTGAAGAAGGCAACGAGGCCGGATTCCTGGTTGGCGTGCTGCGCCCAGGTGAGCCGGTTGAAATCATCGAGCGTCAAGCACCTGAGGTGGAAATTGCCGCCACCACCCAACCGTCAACCGATGTTACGCCGGAGACTGCAGAAACCGCCGCCGCGGCTGGGACAGGCACGACCGCCGAGGTTGAGACTGCCGCACTTGCTGAGCCAACAGCAGAAGCAGGCGATGCACCGTTCGTCATTGTCGATGCCATCGAGCTCGAAGGCCAAGAAATCTGGATTGCTGGCGCTGCTGCGCCGGGCACTGTCATTCGCCTTTATCAGGACAATGAACTGCTTGGTGAAACCGTCACGGGCGAAGAGGGCCGCTATCTGTTCGAAGGCGCACTGAACGATGCCACCGGAGAAGTGACTGTGCGTGCCGACGCACTGGCCACCGGATCGGCGGATGTAATCGCCCGCGCCGAGGTGCCGTTTGATATGCCAGGTACTGAGATGGCAGACATCGATATGGCCGAGGCGGCTGCTGAAACAGTGACCGAGGCGGTTGAAGAGGTTGCTCAGACGGCCACCGGAGCTGCCACTGAAACGGCAGACGCCGCCAGCGACGCTGTAGCCGAGATTGCCGACAACGCGGTTGAGGCGGCAAGCACCGCTGCCGATGCCGTGAGCGAGTCGGCAAGCGAACTGGCAAGCAACACCGTTGAGGCTGCCAGTGATGCCGCAGAGGCAGTTGGTGAGGCTGTCGAAGAGGCAGTGGCCACCGCCGTTGAGGTGGCCGACACCAGTACGGCAAGCGAACCGCTCCCAGCCAGTGAAGCCAACAATGCAACCGAAACGGCGGCTGCAACACCATCGCAAGCAGTGGAAACAGCGCCTGAAACGGCAACCAGCGCGCCGGAAACAACAGAAGCGGCCTCAACGCAGACGGAGGTGGCAAGCACAGCTGACGCGGCGTCCAACACGGCGCCAGCAGCCTCCAATGAGCGCGTGTCGGTGCTTGACACTGGCAGCGTCATCATTCGTCGCGGTGACAATCTGTGGCGCCTGTCGCGCCGCGTCTTCGGTCAAGGTATCCGCTACACCTCGATTTATGATGCCAACCGCGACCAGATCCGCAACCCGGCGCTGATCTTCCCTGGTCAGGTCTTTGAACTGCCGACGCCGCAGGAAGAGTGGGGCGCCGTGCCTGGCGTGGAAGCGCTCGAGCCGGACCAAATCCCTGGATCTGAAAGCACGCAGAACTAGGTCACGTTCTCATAAGTAAGGCTGATTTGGTATCAGCCAGTCTGTTTGCCTACACGGCGCAAGACCGCCGGAAACCATCCGGTTTTCAAGGGCTTGCAACACCGTAGGCGAGCAAACTGGCCATATGCTTCGCACGGCCAAACGGCTTTGATCTGCTGTGTCTCGCCTCTCAACCGGGCCAAATCCTGCTTTTCGAGCCGATCCTTGCACCTCTTTGCCGGTTGTGCCGCCAAATCCAACCTCATTCATGAGAACGTGACCTCGGGTCTGGACCCTAGGTTTTACCCGACGAATGACGAAGCAGGGGTTGTCGCGGCAGCCGCGCGCCCTTAACTCATCGTTAGATGACGATGAATGCCCGGACACAGCATTTCAACACCGTCGCGCATGATGATGAGACTTTGGCCCGCATTGCCAAAGCGCTTTCTCATCCTGCGCGCATAGCGCTTTTGCGCGCGTTGTCGGCTGAGCCGTGCTGCTGCGGCCATCTGGTGCGCGATCTCTCACAACGCGATATGGCGTTGGCGCAATCCACCGTTTCCCAACATTTGCGCGTGCTTGTCGATGCTGGTCTGGTGACCCGCACGGCCTGCGGCGCGGAAAGCTACTTCAATGTGAATGCGCAGGCCGTTGACCGAGCCTTGGCCGCGTTCGCGAGTTTAAAAACCTCTGGCGGTGCGGTGCTCCAGCACGCCAAACCAACCCACGAGAAGGCGTAAGGCCTATGGCGATTGCCGCCGATACACCACAGGACAAACAACAAGCTGAAAAGCCTGCGCTGTCGGTTGATGACCGCGCGATGGGCGATACGCTTAAAGTTCTCTTCCCCTACATCTGGCCGCACAATCGGCCCGACCTGAAAATGCGCATCTACCTTGCGCTGTTCATTCTGGTGCTTGCCAAGTTTGTCACCGTGCTTGTGCCCTACAGCTACAAATGGCTGACAGATTCACTCACCGGCGAACTGGGCGCACCCGCCAGCATTCCTGAATGGCTCATTGTGCCGATGATGCTGGTGATCGCCTATGGCGTTGGCCGCTTGATGATGGTTGGCTTCAACGAGCTTCGCAACGCGCTGTTTGCCAAGGTTGGCCAGCACGCCGTGCGCCAGCTTGCCAACGAAACCTTTAGTCATATCCACCGCCTGTCACTGCGCTTCCATCTTCAGCGCCGCACCGGCGGCCTGTCGCGCATCATCGAGCGCGGCACCAAGGGTATTGAGATCATCATCCGCTTTTTGATCCTGACAGCGGTGCCCACGATCCTGGAATTTGGGCTGATGATCGCCGTCGTTTGGTATCAGTTCGATTGGACCTATTCGGCCATCGTGATCGCCATCGTGGTTGCTTTTATCTGGTTCACCAAGGTGGCCAGCGATTGGCGCATCGCCATCCGTCGCGCGATGAACGAGGCCGACACCGACTCCAACACCAAGTCGGTTGATGCGATGCTCAATTACGAGACGGTGAAATATTTCAACAATGAGGCGATGGAGTCTCGCCGCTTTGATGGGGCGATGGCCAAATATGAAAAAGCGGCCACGCAAACCTTTACCTCGCTGGCTTGGCTCAACTTTGGCCAAACCTTCCTTTTCACCATCGGGCTGGTCGCCTGTATGGTCCTGTCAGCCCAGGCTGTTCAGGCGGGCACACAGACACTGGGCGACTTCGTGATGATCAATGCGCTGTTGCTTCAGCTGTGGCAGCCGATGAACTTCCTGGGTTTCGTCTATCGCGAGATCAAGCAGGGCCTGGTTGATCTGGAAACTATGTTCGATCTGTTGCGGCAGAACCCGGAGATTACTGACAGCACCGATGCCGTACCGCTGGATGTGACCGGCGGTGCCATCCGCTTTGACAACGTGCACTTCTCTTACGATCCCAACCGATCGATCTTGAAAGGCATCTCGTTTGAGGTGCCTGCCGGCAAACAGGTGGCGCTCGTCGGTCCATCGGGCGCGGGCAAATCGACGATCTCGCGGCTGCTTTATCGCTTTTATGATGTCAGCGAAGGCTCCATCACCATCGATGGGCAGAACCTCAAAGATGTGACGCAGACGAGCCTGCGCCAACAGATTGGCATGGTGCCGCAGGACACGGTGCTCTTCAACGACACCATTGCGTACAACATTCGCTATGGCCGCATTGCCGCAAGTGAAGACGAAGTGCGCGAGGCGGCGCGCATGGCCCAGATCGCAGACTTTATCGAGCAATTGCCTGAGGGGTTCGACACCCAGGTTGGCGAACGCGGATTGAAACTATCCGGTGGTGAAAAGCAGCGCGTGGCGATTGCCCGCACACTGCTCAAAGCGCCGCCGATCCTGATCTTGGATGAGGCGACATCGGCGCTGGATACGCAGACGGAAAAAGAAATCCAGGCTGCCCTTGATGTGGTCTCCAAAGATCGCACCACGCTGGTCATCGCCCACAGGCTCTCCACGGTCATCGATGCTGATGAAATCATCGTCTTGAAGGCCGGTGAGATTGCCGAGCGTGGCACGCATGATGAGCTGTTGGCGATGAATGGGCTCTACACCACCATGTGGAACCGCCAGCGCGAGGCAAGCGAGGCGGAAAGAAAACTGGCCGAGACCCGTGCGCGAGACGTGGAAAGCCTCATCCCTCGCGGGCCGAAAGCTGGCGAACCGAGCCCGGCTTAGGAAACAGCCTAGCTTCGACGAAGCCTTGCTTCCAACTTTTCTCGACATGGGCGAGCGAACCCGGTAGGACCGGCAATCCCCCCATTGTGTGAGTGAGTTTGCCCGTTAATGAGCATCGCCCAATCGATCCGTACTGCCATTCCACCGATCAATCCGGCGGGCTATCCGTTTATCGGCCTGTTCACTTTGGCTTCATTTGCACTGGGGTTTTTGTCGGTCAGCCTGTTCTGGATCGGCATTGGTCTGACGATCTGGTGCATTCTGTTCTTCCGCGATCCAGCGCGGGTGACGCCGGTCGATGATAGTCTCGTGATCAGCCCTGCTGATGGTCGTGTGTGCTTCGTTGGCCACCGGGCGCCGCCGCCGGAACTGGAACTGGGCGATCAACCGATGCGCATGGTCGGCATTTTTATGAACGTGTTTGATGTGCATGTGAACCGCGCACCTGTGTCGGGTTCGGTGACCAAGGTTGCCTACAAAGAGGGCGCGTTTTTCAACGCTGATCTTGATAAGGCCAGTGAAAAAAATGAACGCAATGGCTTTGTGTTCGCAACGCCGCATGGACCGCTGGCCGCTGTGCAGATTGCCGGGCTTGTGGCCCGACGTATCTTGGCCTGGAGCGCTGAGGGCGACAGTGTGACGGCCGGAGAGCGTATCGGCATGATCCGTTTCGGCAGCCGCGTGGACGTGTATTTGCCCGAAGGCGCGGTGGTGGATGTCGCCATCGACCAGCGCACGCTTGCCGGTGAGACGGTGATTGCTCGGTTTGGGCAGACATCGTCCGGCGAACGCTTCCACCGGACGAGCTGATTTGGCGATGTGTTGTCCATGAGCGGTTTGTTCCAAGACTTTGAACCAGGCGGCAAGCCGGGCTCCAAGCGCGGTCGGCGGTGGCGCAGGCTCAACCGTGTGCCGCTGCGCATGGTGCTGCCGAATATGGTCACGCTGCTGGCGCTGTGTTCCGGGCTAACGGCCATTCGGCTGGCGCTGGAAGGGCGGTTGGAGCTTGCCATGATGGCGATCCTGCTCGCGGCATTTTTGGATGCGCTCGACGGCCGCCTGGCGCGGATGCTGAAGGGCACCAGCCGCTTCGGAGCAGAACTGGATTCGCTCACCGATTTTGTGAATTTTGGCGTTGCGCCAGCGCTTATTCTTTACCAATCCTCGCTGTCGACGATCGGCAATTTGGGATGGATCGCAGCGCTGCTCTACGCCATTTGCGCTGGCCTGCGGCTCGCGCGATTCAATGCGGCAATGGACGTGGAAGGCCCTGATCACAAGGCCAACTTCTTTGTCGGCGTGCCCGCGCCTGCCGGGGCTTTGCTGGCTCTGCTACCCATGTACTTCGCGCTTCTGGGCGGTGATTGGCTCACCGGCTCACCAATCTTGGTGGCCGCTTATATCGTGGTCATCGGTCTGTTGATGGTGTCTTCGCTGCCAACATTTTCCGGCAAACGGCTGGGCGCACGCTTGCCATCCGATAGCGTGCTGCCCTTGATGGTTGCCTCTGCCGCGATGATCGCGCTGTTGGTGGCCTTCACCTGGCACGTGCTGATTGGCGTTTCGTTTGTGTATCTGGCAGCGCTGCCGGTGGGTGTTTGGTACGCGCGCAAACTTGACACCGAGCGAAAGAACCTTGAGCCCGATGCGCCTCACGAGTGATTTTGTCGTCAGCGCGCTGGTGCGCCGCGTGGAAGGGCAGGGTGCGTATGCCACCGTCGCGCGCCGGGGCGATAACACCGCTGGCGCGATTTTCGTGTTGGTGGATGGGTTGGAGGGCAAGGTGGCGCTTTACGGGCCTGCGCCGCCCCAGATGGATGACACATCGCTGCCTGGCGACGCCGCGCTGACGGGCAACCGGTTGTTCGCGGTTGTGCCACTTACGCCCGAGCCAACCCGTGCCGCTGCCGATGAGGCGCTCGCGCGTCAGATGCGTTTTGATCCAGATGTATGGGTGGTTGACATCGAAGATCGCCAGATGCGCGCCTTCGTGCCTGTGGTCGAAGCCTGAACTGGAAATTTAACCAGCGTTGCGCAGCTTGTCTTCGATCATCGCTGTGCGATCGGCCAGTGACATGATCGAGCGTGTCTGCGGGCGGGCTGATGGGTCTGGGCTGGCAGAAGAGGCAACCGTCTTCGGTGTCTCGCCACGCATCGCTCCAACGATCAGCCGCGCTGTGGCATCGGGCATGGCGTTAAAGCGATCCACCAACGCGAACGTATCACGCGGACTTCCAGTAAGACCGGTTTTGCCAAGGATCAGCATGCGCGCGAAGGCTGTTGAGGAAAGCCCGGACGCCTTGGCCAGCACCAACAGCGCATCACCATCGGCCTCATCCAGAAGCTTGCCGACCAGCACGCGATCCAGCTCTAAGGTCTGGGCGAAAAGATCAGCGAGTTTCGAAGAATCGCGCAGGGCGATGACGGTCAGAAACGCCAGATCAGCATCATTGCGCGTCGGATCAAGCGCTTTGCGCGCCTGCTGCAAACTCACCGTACCAGGACGATCTTCAGCAAGGCGGCGCATCACGGCGCGGCGTCCGGCACCATCGAGATTGGCAAAATCCTGGGCGCTGCGGCGTGGATCCGCGGTTCCCGTTGGATAAGCAGGACGTGCAGGGGCAGCGACTTCTGGTTCAGCGGTCGGCTTGGCAGCTTTTGCCACCCCGCGCTCCACCAGTCTCTGCGCATCGGCGCTAAAATCGGTCTGACGGTTATCCAAAAGGGCCTGCAACACTGGCCCGTTGCCATCAGCCACCAGCATCGTAACATGCTTGCCTTGCAGTGTATGGTGACGCGCGATCAAGGCACGGATCTCGTCGCCACCCGTTTCCAGGAAATAGGCGATGGTTTCATCGCCCAGTCTGTTGGCACGAATTAGGGTGTGGGCAGCGCGCTCACTGGCGCGTGCCAGGCGATCCGCCAAACCACTGTTGACGTCCTCGCGGCTGGCGACGGCTTTGGCCAGAGCAACCAACTCTTCATCGCTGGCGATGCCGATATATCCGTGGGCAAGCGCTGTCAGCCGGGCCAACTCTTCAGAGCGGCCACGCGGCGTGAGCGCCAGCAGAGTGGAAACCGCGCCCAACAGCTTAACGCCAGCGAGCGGCGAGGTGCTGCCAGCGGTGGTGGAAGGGCTGTTGCTTGAAAGCGCGAGCACCGCCTCGGCGGAGTTGTCATCATCAGCGCTTCTGCCCGAAGTGTCGGCGTTCTGTGCCGTATCGGACGTGTCTCCAAACGTTGGAAGGTGCGCCATAGGTGGTCTCGTTGTGTCGCCGCGAAAAAGAGACCTTTGTTGTGCCTGAAGTCCGTTAGCAAAGGATTAACCTTGCCACTTTCTTAATGCCCCAACACGAGGCGAAGGCGGCGCTGATTCGCTTAAAACACAGCATCGCCAACCAGATGCGCAAAGGGCTTGGCTCTCTTAAGAGCAGTTGAAAAGATCATGGGTGACGGCAGTCAACAACGCAGTTCCCGCTCACCGCGTGGCCCCAAAAAGGCCGCGAGCGCTGGTGCACGCCTGCGTCGCGCGCCCAAGGCACCCAGCAATGTTGTGCCGCTTGCTGGCGCCAAACGTTCAGCGCCCCCACCGCTTCCCAAAGATGTTTTGCCAAAAGACCATGAGGCGCAGATCGTGTTTTTCACCGGTGTGCAGATCGTCCGCAATGGAACGCAGGGCTAACCGGGGGCCGATGGGCCGCTTCATCTCAAGCAAAGCTTTGGTCGCTGGCGCTTGCGCACTGACCTTGGTTGGGTGTGCCCAAACCGGCGACTTCGGCAGGCAGCGTCCCAACGTCATCAATGACAGTATTCTGCCGATGGTCGGCATGGTCTCGACGTACACCGCGGGCGAACCTGTCTCCCATTTCAATTACACCGATGATGAACGCACGCTGCGCAATCTGGGTTGGACGCTGGTGGTGCCAACGCATGCGCATGATTGGATTGGCCGCACGGCGGCTGAGCTGCAACGCGCCCAAATCGTGCGGCGGCTTGATCTTGTGCTGAGCCCAGAGCGCTATTCGGCCATGCTTTCCGGTCAGCGCTATCAATCCAGCGAAGCGCGCTACACCCGCATTATGGATGATGCCATCAAAGATATGGCGGCCATCGACCCTTACATGATCTATGTCGCTCGCGTGCGCATCGCTGACGAACAGCGCGTCAATGCAGCGTTTGGTTTGCCGGATATCGGAGCATCAGAACTAGCTGCGGCCCATGGACGGGTGGCCGAAAACCAGCGTCAGATGGCGTGGGTTAAGCGTGCGATGCTCTTCCGCCTCTACGCCTATCGCTATGCGGTTGACCGGCTGATGATCCAGACACCCTCGCGTCTGGCAGGCCAAACGATTGAGCGGCTGAATGCTCTGGAAGCGATGATCCAGAACGCGCTGGAAGTGGACCTAGAGCAGGGCCCCATCAATCATCCAGGTCAAATGGTTGATCTGTTGGAGATTGTTGCCAAGGCTTGATCCTTGATCGCGTCATCTTTATGGGTCCGCGCGTCACGCGCCATGCTTCCATCACAGAGGTCCATTTCAGTGAACTTTCTGGTGGCTTTAATGCACATCGGCGGTCATCGGAATGGATCCCCGCCACAAGGGCGAGGATGACGAACCGTGAAACGGCTAATTCTGGTGTGTTGTCGGCGAGGGTGACGACGACGGGGTAACTTTCCTACTGTTCGCCCTCGCCACCGGCCGGTTGCAAGTCTGGCCGTATCACTGGTTGCGGCACGCTGGGTGGGCCCGATGGTGTTGCCGGGCCCTGGGGTGTTTGCGAACCATCCTGGTCTTGATCGGGCGCGGCAAAAGTGAACGTGGCCAGAGAACACTGCATTTGCGCCAATTGATCGCGCAAAGCTGGGCGCAGCGCGTTGTAGGTGGCAAGGCCACTGATCCTCACCAGGCCCAACGGTCCATCCATTTCCACCACCAGCGCATCGCGAGGCAGTTGCGCCCCAGCGGCAGAAAGATCACGCGCCAGCGCAGGTCGCATTACCAACAGTTCCAGTCCACCGCCGGAGGCAGCGTTGTGGTTCACCGAGCCAACCACCAAGCCGCTGAGCGTGTGCACCGAGATCGACCAAAACGGCACATCAAGGCTGCCAGCCACGCGCACCGCACCATCACGCAAGTCGAAGCTGCAATAGACGCTGTCTTTGCGATCATCTGCATAGCGAAAACTGGGGCGTGGCTCGCCCGCCTGGCCAGTGTAAAGGCGCGGGGCAGATTGTCCGGCGGGAATAACCTCATCGATCAAAACCCCGCGGCCAATCGATGGCAACGCGAACACAATCACAAAGTGCACAACCAGCGTGGCCAGCAGTGTCAGTCCCAGCCAGAGGCTAAGCGCGCTTGCCACTTTGCGCAGGGTGGGGCGATTGCGCTTATCTGGCGCAAAGAAATCGTCGTTGCTCATCAACCGCACCCAGACCCCGTTGATGCCACATCGATGATAGGCAGAGAGGCTTCACCACTTTCCGGCACCGAGGTGATCGCACCATCATAGACATGAAGCACCAAGCTGATGGGTGTTTCAGAGCCAATCAGCATAGAATTGGGTGCCAAAGGGCGCGGGCCAATGGTCAGCGAGAAACTGCCATCGGCATTGTAAACAATATCTTGGCTGTGCAGGGCGAGCCGTGACGCTACGCCGGAACCTGTCTCACCCAATTCAAGCGTCGCCCCGCTGGGCTGCGCCAGTGACAGCGTCCAGAGGCGGGCGATCTCAACAAACCCTGAAACGGTGATCGAGCAATCGGGCGTGAGAGGCTGACCGGTGTTGGACGCCAGTGCGACAAAGCGCATGCCTTCGGCACTGCCTGGCGGAAGTTGACCGGACGAGGCGATAAACGCGTGGGCGTAAGGATCAGCCGCCGCATCACCAACGGCACGGACCGCTTCCCACGGACCGATGTGCAATGTGCCGGTCGGGCGCAGGGTCTGCGTGGCGTAAATGGCGCTGACGGTGCCTGCAACAACGGCGGTCAACGCCATCGACAAGAGCCATAACAAACGCGCCATAGGGGTCAGGACCCGCTGATTGGGTTGAAATGGTATGCGGCCATTGGTTTGGATAGAAGGCGCGAAGCTGCGGGAAACCAACTGGTTTTCAAGGCTTCGCAACGCACTAGGCTGGCCAATGGACCATATCTCGAAGAGACGCGCCTCTGGTGTTGATCTGCCACGTCAAGGCTCTCGACCGGGATGCTGACCCGCTCGTCAAGCCTTTCCTTGCAGCTCTTAGCCATAGGACGCGCCATTTCTATCAAATCAGTGGATCCTGGCCCCAGTCTAATTGGCCTGCTCAACCTGAACACCGTCGGCTTGGATCGGCGCGTCCGAGGTGCCCAGTGCATCAATGGCAAAAGAGGATCGCAGCTCACGGGTATTTTCCGGATCAAACCGATTGGCCACACCTTGCAAGGTGATCATCAATCCCTCGCTAAGATCGCTGGCAAGCGCTGGACCATCCTCGGAGGCATCGCGCGCTGTCACCAGTTCCACATCATCGCGCACAGCCTCGTCCACGCCTGGCAGCAAGGGCGGTTGGCTGTCGCGATGGGCAAGTTCCATGATCGATTGCCACGTCATGGCAGGCAGACGACCGCCGGTAAGGTTGGCCGTGGAGGTGAAATCATCATTGCCGTACCAAACACTGGCGGTGTAGCGGCCCGTGTAGCCGATGAACCACGCGTCGCGGTAGGCCTGCGTGGTGCCGGTTTTGCCGGAGGCTGAAATGCCTGGCAGTTGCGCGCGGCGGGCGGTACCCGCTTCAATCACCTGGTGCAGCATGCGGTTCATGCCGGTCACCGCCTCAGCGGACAAAATGCGTGGTGCAGCAGGGCCATCAACAGAGCGGTCATAGACCAGCTCGCCATCAAGCGTGCGCATCTCCATGATCGCATAGCCGCTGGTGCGATAGCCGCCATTACCCAGCGAGGCGTAAGCACTGGCCATGTCCAGTGGCGTCACCTCGGCCACACCCAACGGCAAGGGCCGGGTGATCGGCAGTTCTGATCGGATGCCCATATCATAGGCGGTCTCAACGATGAGATCGCGGCCCATCGCTTCGGCCAAACGCACGGGCACCGTGTTGATCGAACGGGCGAGCGCGGTGGTTAGCGTCACCCGGCCACGATAGCTGCGGCCATAGTTGCGCGGGCTCCAGCCACCAATGGTGATCGGTGCATCCACAACGATGGAGTTGGGCGTGTACCCATTCTCGAGCGCTGTGGCATAAACGAACACTTTGAACGATGAGCCTGGCTGGCGCAGGGCGTGAACAGCTCGGTTGAACTGGCTTTGACCATAATCGCGCCCGCCGACCATCGCGCGCACCGCACCGTCATTCTCCATCAGCACAGCGGCCGCTTCGCGCACCCGGTAGGCACGACCAGATTCCGTCAGATTGCCCAGCACCGCGCGTTCCGCGCCGCTTTGCAGGCGTGTATCGAGCGTGGAGCGGACAACCAGCACGCGCTGGCCCGGTGGAGCGATTTCGCGCACCTCTTCAAACACCCAGTCCAGGAAGTGGTTGGGCGCAGACAGCGCATCGCGGGGCACCGCTGAAGCAGGGTTCAAGCGCGAGAACAGAACCTGGCCTTCGGTTAAAAAGCCAGCTTCGACCATGTTGGAGAGCACTTCGCTGGCCCGTTGGCGAGCTGCGGCAAGGTTAAGGTGCGGCGCGTAACCGGCAGGCGCTTTGTAGAGCCCGGCGAGCATCGCCGATTCAGCCAGCGTGATATCGCGCACGTCTTTGTCGAAATAGAATTCTGCTGCCGCCACCACGCCAAAGGCGCCACCGCCCATATAAGCGCGGTCAAGATAGAGTTTTAGAATGTCATCTTTGGTGAGGTTGATCTCCAGCCAAAGCGCCAGAAACGCCTCAGTGATTTTGCGCATCAAGGTGCGCTCGTTCGACAGGAAGAGGTTTTTGGCCAGTTGCTGGGTGATCGATGAGCCGCCCTGCACAACGCCTTGGGCACGCACATTTTCAAGCAGCGCGCGCATCGTGCCGATCACATCAATGCCAAAGTGCGAGTAGAAGCGCCGATCCTCGGTGGCCAATGTCGCTTGGATCAAGTGGTCCGGTATCTCAGAAAGCGGCACACTGTCATTCTGCAACACGCCACGGCGGCCAATTTCTTCGCCATAACGATCCAAAATGGTCACAGCAAAGGTGTCTTGTTCACGCCAATCGCTGGAAATGCGGTCAAAAGCTGGCAGCGCCAGAATCAGCGCAAGCACAGCACCCATCGTCCCGAATGTTGCCAGCTCGTCGAGAACTTCCACGGCCATGCGCTTGATACCGCGTACCCGAAAGCGTTCGAAGAAGCGGCGGATGCCCGACACAAACCTGGTGAGCGAACGCCCGATGACGTAAAGCGCGGTGTCGAGCGCGGCATCGATCTCGATAGGGCGCGGCAGGCCACGGCGCGGCCGAAGAGCCGCAAGTCGCGGTTCTTCGGATGATGGCGCAGCCTCTGGCGCTGTGGCCTCTGACGGATCAGTCTCGGGCGGTTTTTGTGGTGTATCGCTCATTGGTGGCGTTCAAACGGTCTCGGGCAGCTAGAACAGGTGCAACAGCAGGGGGCACGCGGAAGGTATGGCAAAGTGGCGCTTGGCTCACAAGCACCGACATCACACAACTGCCTTTCTTTTACGCGCCTGGAGCGTTTGCCGCCAGCGGTGAATTTGCTAAAAGGTGAAGCCAGATGCATCTGTGACGTTTCCGCTAGCAAAGGCCCCATGCTGTGGATCAACAAACCGACCGAAATTCGACCGGAACGGCGCGGCCGTTTTGGCAGACCAAGACTCTGGAAGACATGTCGCGTGCGGAGTGGGAAAGCCTTTGCGATGGCTGCGGGCGATGCTGCCTGTCCAAGCTTGAAGACATAGACAGCGGCGCCATCGCGTTCACCTGTGTCGGTTGCACCCTGCTGGATGCCAAAACCGCGCGCTGCAGGGATTATCCCAACCGATTTGCCAAGGTGCCCGACTGCCTGGCCATCACACCGGAGATGGCGCGCAACTCGGCCTGGTTACCACCGACCTGCGCCTATGTTCGTATTGCCAGCGGCGAAGGGCTTGATTGGTGGCATCCGCTGGTTTCGGGAACGTCTGAGACTGTTGAGGCGGCGCGAATCTCCGTTGCTGGCCGTGTGATCAGCGAAGATGAGGTCGAATTGGCCGATCTGGAAGACCATATTGAGAACTGGCCGGACGAAGATCCTATGGTTCCAGCCGAAGAGTATTATCAAGTTGGATCAGATATTTAGCCTGCTACTTGCCATAAGAATAAGAAAATAATCCTGAAAATAGGAAAAAAGTCCTTGACCCACCGTGCGGTGTTGATGTAGGTATTGGGCATCATCGCAGAAATGGGCCAACCCAGACTGAGTGCCAACGGCACTGCCATCGGGATTGCGCGCCACCTGCGTTACCCGGTTTCCCCCTTTGGTTTCTGTTTCCTTCAAGCGGTCATGCGCAAGCATGGGCCGCTTTTCTTTTGCCCAAAGCTCAAAATCCACGATGAAATGAGGATTTGCCATCGATGCCCGTCACGCCTGTCGAAATCACTGAGGAAGAATGGGCGGCCGTGCGCGCTGCTTATGAAGGCGAGGTTTTCACCATCGATGAGATCACCGAGCAGTTCGGCATGTCGCGCACCCGGCTTTACAAGCGCGCGGCCAAAGACGATTGGGCGACCCGCCGCGACACACCGCTTTTGAGCAAACGCTATGGGGGTCGCCCAAATCCGGAAACAGCAACACCAACTGAAAAACGAGCCGCGCTTGCTGCGCGGCTTTTTCATGCTCTGGAGGAGCGAATCATGGCGATTGAAGAAGAAACCGCCCAGCCCGATGCATCCCACGGCGAGCGCGATGCCAAAGCGCTGACGGCGATGGCGAGAGCACTCGATATGCTTGGTGAGATGCTTGAAGCCACCGAAGCAAGCACCAACCCCAAAGAGAGAACCGTGGATCAGGAGATCAACGCCGATGAGTTCCGCCACGTGCTTACGGACCGCCTTGATCGCCTGCGCCAAGGCGGGAGCGAGTGAGGACTTCACCAAGCGTTTAAGCGATCACGCCGTCCTACGGCTCTGCTACGACTGGGACAGTTGGGCGCGGCCCGATCAACGCCCTCCGATTGAGGCTTGGTCAAAATGGATGCTGATGGGTGGTCGCGGCTGCGGCAAAACCCGCGCCGGGGCCGAATGGGTGCGCGGCGCCATTGAGGGCAGGGCGCGCTATGCGCCAGAGCCCAGTGGTCATCTGGCGCTTGTTGGCGAAACCTTTGCCGATGCCCGCGAGGTCATGGTGGAGGGCGTGTCCGGTCTTCGCCAGATCGCCCCGCCTTGGGATAGGCCGCGCTATGAGGCGACCCGCAAACGGCTGATTTGGGAGAATGGCGCGGTCGCTCAGCTTTTTTCTGCCGAAGATCCAGAGGCGCTACGCGGCCCGCAATTCGATGGTGCCTGGTGCGATGAATTTGGGGCACCGGCGGTTGATCTCGGCGGCAACCAGCCTTCAGCTTTTCCCAGCGACAAACCGGACAATGACAGTCTGCCGTTTGGCTCCAAAGGCTATCGCGACGATGCCCAGCAGCGCGCCATCCTTGATACGGCGCTGAAGCTTTGGGGCGAGGAGGGCAGTGCTGCCAACCCGCTCTCGCCAGTTGATGGCAGGGCAATGATCGATCCGTCTGCCGTGCATCTCTGGACCTGGGACGCGCGACCCTTTCCGCTTTTCCCCTATGCCAGTGATATCTGGAGCGATGGCGTCAACTGGACACGCGGCCATTGGCTGAATGGTCGTTTGGGTGCCGGTTCACTGGGATCGGTGATTTTGGCGCTGTGCGAGCATTTCGATCTGCCGCCGATGGATGTTGGCGGTGTGCACGGCATGATTGACGGTTACACCCTCTCCGAGCCGACCAGGGCGCGGAGAGCCTTTGATGATCTCAGCACCGTTTTCGCGCTTGATATCGTGCCCAAGGCAAGCTCTGCCAAAGTCACGATGCGCAAGGCTGCGCCCCTGGGACAAGTCACGCAAGGCGGGCTCGTGGCGCCCGCTGAAGGTCCGTTGATCACCGTGGCGCGCGAAGACCGCGAAATGCTGCCGCGTCAGGTCACACTTGGTTTTGCCAGCGCCATGCACGACTATCAAACAGGCGTGGTCCGCTCCGCCCGCGCCGATGGTATCAAAGGCCCTGATCAATTCCGCTCTGTCGCGGTAAACCTTGATCCGCGTTCTGCTGGTCAGATTGCAGAGCGCATGCGCCAAGAGCAGATCGTTGGCGCGGCCACCTTGCGCTTAACCTTGCCGCCAAGCCTGCGCGCACTGGAGCCGGGCGATGTGATCGATGTGCAAGTAGGTGAGGGTGTCACGCCCCTCCGCGTTGCCATCGACCGATTGATCGATGGGGCCGAGCGCACTGCCGAAGCGCATTGCGTTGATCCTTCACTGTATGATCTGGCGCCGGACAGTGATCTCTCAACGCAAGTTGCCCTGCGCCCAGTGTTCGGCCCGCCTGATTGCATCGCGCTTGATTTACCCAGCCAGTCGAGCGGCGAAGGGGCTCACAATGTGAAGCTCGCCACCTTTGCTAGCCCCTGGCCGAGGTCTTTGGATGTGTATGCAGGCAGCGCGGCGGCAGGGTTTGACGTTGTGCAGTCTATCGCCACGCCCTCTGTCACCGGTGTTCTGGTCGATGATTTGGACCCCGGACCGGTGGCCTATCCCCATCGCGGCGGTACTTTTCTGGTCGATGTGCCAACGGGCTCGCTGTCGTCCATCACGCAGCAGGCTTTGCTGGCCGGTGGTAATTTGGCGGCGCTGGTTACTGAGAACGATTTGGAAGTCATCCAATTCGCGGGCGCTGCGTTGATGGAAGAGGGTCGCTACCGTTTAACCAACCTGGTGCGCGGTTTGGGTGGCACAGAGGATGCCGCAAGCAATGTGACACCCGCTGGCGCACGGTTCGTTCTGCTGGATCAGGGCCCGGTTGATCTTGATCTGTCGGCGCAAGCGCTCATCAGCGGCAACACATTGCGGGTGGAGCCGCACAGCGGTGGTGTCGGCACCTTTTCACGCACCGATGTTTCTCTCACGGCTATTCCGCGAAGCCTTCAGCCCTTGGCGCCGGTGCATCTGCGCGCCGCCAAAGCGCCCGATGGCGCGGTCACCATCAGCTGGATACGCCGCTCGCGTGGTGCAACGGACCTTTGGGAACTGGCCTCCACCCCTCTGAACGAGGAAGCCGAGCTTTATCGTCTAACCATCACGCGTGATGAAACGTTGCTCCGCGAGGTGGAAGTCACCGCCCCGAACTGGACCTACAGCGCCATCGATCAAACCGCCGATGGCCTCTCCGGTGGGGACACTCTTAGCATCCACATCGGCCAACTTGGCACCGGCGGACGTTTGGGCGCGCTGCGAACCCTGGATCTCACACTCTGACCAATTCTGAGTGCATTGTTCAGTTCCAGTTCATCCAATGCGCGCTATAGAGGGCGCCATGAGTGTTCTATCCGCATCCCCCCCTGCCACGCCCCAAGCGCTTCGATTCAGCTTGTGCGCTGGGCTGCTGGCCTTTGGCTTAGCCATTGGTTTGGCGCTTTCCGGTGCCGTGCCTGTTGCCGCGCAATCGTGCCTTTCAGCCTCGCAAACCCGCTCTGCCATTGCGTCAGGTGAAGTGGTACGCCTGTCGGTGATCACGTCAGCCGCACGGTCCGCAGGTTTCAGCCAGGTCGGGTCGGCTGCGGTGTGCGGGTCGCCAGGCAACTATGTTTACAGTGTGGTTGCCAGCAGCCCGAACGGCAGTTCGGCTCGTCTCACTTTCGATGCGCGTTCTGGCGCGCTTCTCTCGCGACAATAACGGGAGCGTAGGGCGGCATGAGACTTCTGGTTGTTGAAGATGAGCCAACGCTCAACGCGCAGCTTAAGCAAGCGCTTGAGGAAGAAGGCTATGTTGTCGACGTCGCGTTTGACGGCGAAGAAGCATCGTTTCTGGGTGAAACCGAGCCGTATGATCTCATCGTCCTGGATATTGGTCTGCCACAAAAGGACGGGCTGACCGTCCTGGAAGACTGGCGCGCTGATGGCATCAGCATTCCTGTTCTCATCCTCACCGCCCGTGATCGCTGGAGCGACAAGGTGAAGGGCATGGATGCCGGTGCGGATGACTACGTCGCCAAGCCTTTTCAGATGGAAGAAGTGCTGGCGCGCGTGCGGGCGATTCTGCGCCGTGCCGCTGGCCTGTCCTCCAACCAGCTCAATTGTGGGCCCATCGCGCTGGACCTCAAAACCAATCGCGTCACCGACAATGGCATGGCCGTGCGGTTGACCGCACAGGAATATCGGGTGCTTGCCTATTTGCTTACCCAATCTGGCAAAGTGATCTCGCGCACCGAACTGACCGAGCATATTTATGATCAGGACTTTGACCGCGACTCCAACACCATCGAGGTGTTCGTTGGTCGTTTGCGCAAAAAGCTCTCGGTGAACATCATCGAGACCGTGCGCGGTATGGGGTATCGCATCCAAGACCCCACGGCAGCATCTGATGCTGCCGATGCGCAGGCTAAAGAGTAGCCAGGCGCCCATGGCCTCCCCCACATCCCCACATAGATCCCCGCTTGCGCAGTCTTTGGCTGTTCGCCTTGGCGTGCTTGCCGCGGGTGGCTCGCTTGTCGCGCTGGTGCTGGCTGGCGCGGTGATGGCCGCTTTGCAGCGCGCGGGCGCCGAGCGGGCGTTTGATGAACGCCTTGCCGTGTTCGTCACGCAGCTTTTCGCTGATTACGCCAACCGCGATGTGTTCGATGCGACGGCGCATTTTGCCAATCCGGCCTTCGCGCTTCCTGGTTCGGGCTGGTATTGGGTGGTCGGCGACCCACAAACCGGCGAGCCGCTGTTTGCGTCCTCCTCGCTGTTCGATCCGCTTCCTGCACCGCAATCGCCACCATCCTCAGGCGAGCCTCTGCCGGAAGGCCCAATCAGCCGCCCCCTTGAGCTTGGCGGTCAACGCCTGCGGCTGGTGGATCGGCTTTACAACTTTGAAGGCGAACAGGTGCTGGTGCGTGTCACTGCGCCAACCGATGGGCTGGACGCTGAAATCCGCAATTTTCGTGTGGCGCTGGCGCTGACCCTTGGCGCTATGTGGGCTGTCCTGCTTGGCCTTGCCTATCTTCAGGTCCGCATCGGTTTGCGCCCGCTGCAAACGCTGCAAAGCGCCATTGCTGATGTGCGGGTAGCCAAAACCCGCGAGGTATCCGGCACCTTTCCAAGCGAGGTCAGCCCGCTGGTGGACGAGTTGAACGCCCTGTTGCAAGCCAATGAAGCCATTGTTGAACGGGCGCGCCACCATGTTGGTAACCTTGCCCATGCGCTCAAAACCCCGCTGGCCGTGATCTTGAACAGCGCCCGAGGCGAGGCCGACACGGCCACCCTGGCGCGCATTAGCACCGAAGCCCAATCTATCGATGATCGCGTGCGGCTTTATCTGGATCGGGCGCAACGCGCTGCAACGCAGGCCACCTCCGGAAAATCGACGCCGTTACGTGCGGTTGTGGATCCGCTGGTGCGCACCATGGCCAAGCTGAACCTGGATCAGGGCCTCTCCTTCAACGTCGATATTGATCCGTCGGTGCGGGTTCGCGCCGACCAGGAAGACCTTGAGGAGATGCTGGGCAATTTGCTTGAGAATGCCTGCCGTCACGCCGACAGCGCCGTTTTGGTTGCGGCGAACAAGGCCGATGATCTTCATCAAACGCTTACCATCACCATCGACGATGATGGTTCGGGGCTTGATTCTGATGCGCGCGCGCTGGTGCTTAAGCGTGGCCAACGCTTGGATGAAGCCAGTCCTGGATCGGGCTTGGGCCTATCCATCGTCAAGGAGATGGCAGAACTTTATGGCGGCACGCTTGTTCTGCAAGAAGCGCCGCTTGGCGGCCTGCGTGCTGCCCTATTCTTACCGGCGGCTGCCCCAGTTCCGCCGGATTCATGACGCTAGTCGCCACCCGGCGCACGCGTATTTCTATAGTGCACCAAACCTTAACGGGAGAAGTTTTTCATGACGAACGTTTCAAACCCAGCCGCGCTGGCAAGCCATTCGGGCCCCAAAAAATCCAATCAGAAGGCAGCCCTGCGTAACGGCGCCTTTGCCCTGATGGCATTGACCACCCTTGCCGGTTGCCAGTCGTATGGCACGGGCCCGCGCGAAGGTGTTGGTGCCCTGGGTGGTGCCGTGGCCGGCGGCGTACTCGGCAGCCAGATCGGATCAGGTTCTGGTCAGGTTCTTGCTACCGTTGGTGGTGCCGTTCTTGGTGGCCTGCTTGGCGCCGAATTGGGTCGTCAGCTCGATGCGCAGGCACAGCAGCGCTACTATCAAGCGCAGTACCAGGCATTGGAAACTGGTCGCCCAGGCGCGCCGGTGGCTTGGCAATCACCAACCGGTCCACGTGGCCAGGTGGTTCCAGGCCAGGCCTACCAGATCAACTCCACAGTGTGCCGCGATTACACCCACACGGTGTATATCCAAGGCCAGCCCGAAGTGTTGACCGGCACCGCATGTCGCCAGTCCGATGGCACATGGCGCAACGTCAGCTAGTGACGGCCACGCCAACGCGGCGTTAACCCTCTTCTGGCAGACTTGGGACCACTTGTGATTGTAAGGGTCCCATGTCTGCCAACGCACGCATCGGCAGGCAGGAGTTGATCTCCCGCCTGCGCGAATATCTTGGTGAACTGAGCACAGATTCGCACCGCACCTTAACGCGGTCGATTGACCGTTCGCGTGCTCGCGGCGAACATTCCCCGGTCCACGAAATCATCATGGATGCCCTGCGCGAGGTTATGGATGCGACGCCCGGCGGCGAGCGATCTCTTTCCGCCGAGCGGGCGTTTTTCATGCCGCTTGAGCCGGTGATGGGCTCCATCTCACTTCCTGAAAAACAAGTTGGCGTTATCGACCGCGATTCGTTGCGACCGATCTGGATCTGGATCACCCGCGATTTGGCACCTGGCCGCTGCGATGAAGCCTTGGCTGCTTTGCGTGCCGCGATTGTCGATGAAGAGCCTGAGGCCATCGCTGAATGCGCTGATGATTTTCAGCGCGAGGTGTGCCTGCACACTGCAGCCCTGATGGCCGAGTACGATAAGACCCAAGGGTCGCTGAAACGCTTGGAAGGCCAGTTGGGCAGCTCGCGGGTTCTGGCTGATCTGCACGACATCATCGCCTTCTTCAAACAGAAGCCAGCGCTGAAAGCCTTTTTGGGCCGTTTGCCGGACAAGCTGCCGGTGGGGCGGAGCGGCCTCGCCATGCTCAACAAGGCCTTGGAAGTTTACAGCGATCACCCACCCGCCGACACGATCTATGCGTTCGCGGCTGTGTTGGATCGCCTCGGTTCGCCCAGCGACTTGGTCCGGTTTGCCGTCTTCTATGCCAACTCCAGCGATCCGGCGCTCATTCGTGGCACCATGGCCGGTGGCGCGGTTCAGATTGCGCTTAGCGAAGCCATGCGTGAGATTGAACGTTTGCGCCTGGTACTGGCAGGCGACCGCAATCTGGAAAAGGTCACCCAAAGCCTGCGCCTTTATCATGAACTTGTCTCCGCCATTGAACGCACGCTGGATGAAGCGCCCGAAGATCCCTGGCTCAAGCGCTTGGCCACGGTGCGCTCGCGCGCCAGCGATTTGCTGATCAAAGAGCTCGACCCTCTGCTTCACATGATCAAACGCAGCGTCGGTGTGATGGAAGCACGTGGGCGAGAAATCGTGCCTGATGCCTCCAGCCTTCAGGAGGCGGTGTTTGGCCTGACACTCTTCATGGTGGCCAGCGAGATACGCGGGTCTCTGGCGGTCAACTCGCTGATCAAGCGTATGGAAAAGAACATCGAAGATGCGTTGGAAAGCCAGGGCAAACAGGCGATTGATCGCCTGGCCAGTGCAAGCGATGAAAACTGGGATGCGGCAGAGGCCCGTTCGGCCGGTGCGGCTGAACTGTTCGGCATCTATTTCGGTGGGGCTTACGGTGCCACCATGGTGCGCCGTCACGCTGCCACCGTTGAAGCGCGTGCCCGTGACATAGAGATTCAAGCAAAACTGGCTGGCTAAATCCGGCCAGTCATGCGGT
Organism: Pseudomonadota bacterium; assembly: GCA_039814945.1. Taxonomy (GTDB): domain Bacteria; phylum Pseudomonadota; class Alphaproteobacteria; order Rhizobiales; family MH13; genus MH13. The sequence continues at coordinate 115,537 of JBCCAF010000002.1, read as the reverse complement.
GCGACATAGTAACATTCGTCTTGCACCCCCTGGACAATCATCCCGCCCAATCCTAGCCATGATCGCCAATCACATGCCGTATGAAAGCGGTTTGAGTGAGCTTTTTGATCAAGGGTGTTTGCGTGCTGGTTTGGGTTGTCTTTGCCGTTTTGACGGCGATTGCCGCGATTGCGGTGCTGCTTCCCTATGCGCGTGCCAGACGTGAGGCCGGTGATCTGGGCGGCTCGGATGCTGAAGTCTACAAAGACCAACTCTCTGAAATCGACAAAGACCTTGAGCGCGGTGCGTTGAGCGACGCCGAAGCTGAATCTGCCCGCCTGGAAATCTCACGACGGTTGCTCAAAGCCAGTGATCTTCCAGGTCAGCAAGAAGCGCCAACCAGCAACCCGCCGCGCTGGCGTCCGCGCCTGGTTCTGGCGACAGCGTTCTTGGTGGTGCCGCTTTCGGCGTTGGCGCTCTACTTTTCTTTTGGTTCGCCTGGCATGCCGGACAACCCGCTGGCTGAACGTCTGTCGGCCACGGTTGAAAACCAGGATGTGGCGATCTTGGTTGCGCGTGTTGAGAACGCAGTGCAAGAAAACCCAGATGATGCACGTGGCTGGGCCATTCTTGCCCCTATCTATGCCAGGCAAGGGCGCTTTTTCGAAGCACGTGGCGCGTACCAGCAACTCCTGCGGATAGAGGGTGACAACCCCGTTCTCTTCACCGATCTGGGTGAGGTAATCGTTGTTGAAAACCAAGGTCTGGTGACCGAAGAGGCGATGCAACAGTTTCGCGCTGCGTTGGACGTTGAGCCAAGCTTTCCCAAAGCGCGTTATTACCGTGCCCTCGGTTTGGTGCAGGAAGGAGAGCTAGATCAAGCCCGCGCCATCTTGATTGCCCTGCGCAACGATGGTGGCCCGGACGCACCATGGACGCAAAGCGTTGATGCTCTGTTGGCGGATATGCCCAGCGCCGTGCGTGTACCAGCGCCTGATGCCGATGCCGCCGAAGCCGTTCTCTCCTTGCCAGAAACCGAACGACGTGCTGCCATCGAAGGTATGGTGGATGGTCTTGCGGCCCGCCTTGCCGACCAGCCCGATGATCTGGCCGGCTGGAGCCAGCTGGTCCGCTCGTATGCAGCGCTCGGTGATCGCAACCAAGCCGAACGCAGTCTTTGGACGGCGCTTGCCTTTTTCGAAACCGACAACCCAGCGCGCCTGCGCCTGCTCACCATCGCCGAAGAGCTTCAGCTGAACACCACGCCGCCGTGAGGCCGCTCTATCAGTGGCCATACTATGGGCATTTTGCCGCGCTTGATGCGCGTCTAAGCGACCCCTTATAAACCGTGATAACGCTGCGCGAGTTTTGACAACTCGACACGACGAGGACCTCTTCATGACCCGTAAGGGCCAACGTTTTCTTCTCATTGGAACAGCGCTTAGCGTCTTGGCCGTTGCCACCGGTCTGGTGCTGTTTGCGATGCGCGATTCCATCGCGTTTTTCTCCTCGCCCACCGATCTGTATTCGCAACCAACCAGCGAAACTCAGCGCATCCGTCTGGGTGGTTTGGTGGAAGAAGGCACCGTTGTTCGCGGTGTTGGCGACACGGTGCAGTTCGGCGTGACCGATACCAATGCAACCATCAATGTGGCCTACACCGGCATCCTGCCTGACCTTTTTCGCGAAGGGCAGGGCGTGGTGACCGAGGGCTATCTGGCCCCCGATGGCATCTTCCGCGCCGACACAGTGCTTGCCCGCCACGACGAAAACTACATGCCCACCGAAGTTGCCGAGAGCTTGCGCGCCCAAGGCGTGTGGCAAGGTGACGGTTCTGGTGATGCACAACATCCCCCAGCTGACCCGCCAGCTTTGAATGCCTACTAGAACCCAGCCAGCACGGAGAGGCAGATGATCGTCGAAATTGGCCACTATGCCCTCGTGCTCGCCTTGGTGCTGGCGCTCGTCCAAAGCCTGATGCCGTTTTGGGGTGCGCGCACCGGCGATGTTGGCCTGATGCGTATCGCTGATATCACTGCACCGGTTCAATGCGCCTTTCTGGCCTTGAGTTTTGCCGCGCTGACCTACGCCTATGTGGTCTCTGACTTTTCCGTCGTGAACGTGGTGATGAACTCACACTCGGAAAAGCCGATGCTGTTCAAGATCACCGGCGTTTGGGGCAACCATGAAGGTTCCATGCTGCTCTGGGTGCTGATCCTGGCGATCTTTGGCGCTGGCATCGCGTTTTTCGGTGGCAATTTGCCTCGCTCTTTGAAAGCCAATGTTCTTTCGGTTCAAGCCTGGGTCACGGTCGCTTTTTTGCTGTTCATCGTGCTCACCTCCAACCCGTTTGACAGGGTTCTCTCAGCGCCTGCCGAGGGCGAAGACCTCAACCCGATCCTGCAAGACATCGGTTTGGCGATCCATCCGCCGCTGCTCTATCTGGGCTATGTTGGCCTTTCGATTTCCTTCTCCTTTGCCATCGCTGCCCTTATCGAAGGTCGGTTGGATGCTGCTTGGGCGCGCTGGGTTCGCCCCTGGACGCTAGCGGCTTGGGTATTCCTGACACTTGGCATCTCGATGGGTTCCTACTGGGCTTATTACGAGCTTGGCTGGGGTGGCTGGTGGTTCTGGGACCCGGTTGAAAACGCCTCCTTCATGCCCTGGCTTGCCGCCACCGCGTTGCTCCACTCGGCCATCGTCATGGAAAAGCGCGAGGCGCTGAAAGTCTGGACGGTGCTGCTTGCGATCATCGCGTTTTCGCTGTCGCTGCTCGGCACGTTCCTGGTGCGCTCTGGCGTTCTGACATCCGTGCACGCCTTCGCCACCGATCCGGAACGGGGCCTATTCATTTTGGCCATCTTGATGGTCTTCATTGGCGGCGCATTTGCGCTGTTCGCCTTGCGCGCCAGTGAGCTACGCCAAGGCGGCATGTTCGCGCCGGTCAGTCGAGAAGGGGCGCTGGTCGTCAACAACCTTTTCCTGTCGGTGGCCACGGCAACCGTTCTGCTTGGCACGCTTTACCCGCTGCTGCTTGAAGCGCTCACAGGCGACAAGATTTCCGTCGGCCCACCCTTCTTCAACCTCACCTTTGGCCCGCTGATGATCCCGCTGCTTCTCGCGGTTCCTTTTGGCCCGGTGCTCGCGTGGAAGCGCGGCAATCTTGGCATGGCCTTGGAACGGCTTTGGTGGGCAGGCGCCGCCTCGTTGGTCGTGGTCGCCTGCATCTTCGCGCTATTCGGCGTGGATGCATGGATCAAAGCCATTGCCATCGGTGTGGCGGTCTGGCTGATGCTGGGCGCGATTGCCGAGCCGCTTGGCCGGGTGAAGGCCTTTTCCTCGCCCATTGGCGATACATTCCGCCGCCTTATCAATCTTCCGCGCTCGGCCTGGGGCACGACCATTGCCCACTTCGGTGTTGGCGTGATGCTGCTGGGTATTGTTGGTGTGTCGGCGTTTGAGAGCGAAGAGATAACCACACTGAACCCGGGCGACACCGCCTCGATTGCTGGCTATGAATTCACTTTTGAAGGCATGCGCCCCAACACCGGCGAGAACTACACCGAAGTGATCGCCAGCTTCACCGCGCGCGAAGGCGGCAATGTGATCGCCGTCATGGAGCCTTCACGCCGTGTCTATCCGGCGCGCAACTTTCCGACCACCGAAGCAGCATTCCATACGGTCAATCTGTTCTCGCAGCTTTACATCTCGCCGGGTGACCCAACCCAGGATGGCGGCCTCGTGGTGCGTTTCTATCACAAGCCACTGGTGACCCTGATCTGGATTGGCACGCTGATCATGTCCGCCGGTGGTGTGCTGTCTCTCATGGATCGTCGCCTACGCGTGGGGGCACCGACACGCGCCAAGAAGGCCAAAACACCGGCCATCCCGCAAGGCATGGAGCCCGCCGAATGATCCGGCCGGCGCTTGCAGCCCTGATGAGCGTGATGCTGGCATTGCCAGCTTACGCCGTGCTGCCAGACGAGGTGCTGGATGATCCAGTGCTTGAAGCACGGGCGCGTGATCTCTCAGCCGAAATTCGCTGCCTCGTTTGCCAAAACGAGAGCATTGATGAGAGCAACGCCCAGTTGGCGCGGGACCTTCGCATCTTGGTGCGTGAACGCCTGGTTGAGGGCGATAGTAACCAAGAAGTGCTCGACTTTCTGGTGGCCCGCTATGGCGAGTTCGTTCTGCTGCGTCCGCCGGTCAACCAAGCCACGGTTCTGCTCTGGTTCGGTCCGGCTTTGGTGTTGTTGATTGCAGGCACTGTGATCTTTCTGCGCACGCGTGGCCGCAAGACAGCAGCTACATCAGCACCCGCTGCGCTGAGTGCCGACGAGCAAGTGCGGCTAGACGCCTTGCTGAAGTCCGACCAGGACTAGCGCACCCCCATTTTCCCACACAGAGTGTTCACCTAGCCGTGGCTTGCGCGTGAGCAAGGCTGCATGCGAGCGTGCGACATCTTTCAGAGCCCTGTCGGGCCGTTTTTCCAGGACCATTGCCATGCCAGCCTCCACAACACGCGTCACCTTCACCGGTGCATCGGGCGCAGAACTTGCCGCCCGTTTTGATAAGCCAGCGGGAAAGCCCCGCGCTTGCGCGCTCTTTGCCCATTGCTTCACCTGCTCGAAAGATGTGTTTGCGGCCAAGCGCATCGCCTCGGAACTTGCCGCCCACGGCATTGCAACGTTGCGGTTTGACTTCACCGGTTTGGGCCATTCCGATGGTGATTTCGCCTCCACCAACTTCTCCTCAAACGTTGCTGATCTTTTGAGTGCGGTGGAGTGGATGCGAGCCAATGGCGAGGCACCCTCTATCCTTATTGGCCATTCGCTTGGCGGAGCTGCGGTGCTTTCTGCCGCGCCCGATGTTCCCGAAGTGAAGGCGGTCGCCACCATCGGTGCACCTGCCGATACCGCCCATGTGGTGCACAATTTCCACGCCGACATCGAAGCCATTGAACGTGACGGCAAAGCAGAGGTGAACCTGGCAGGCCGTACTTTCACCATCGAGAAACAGTTTTTGGAAGACGTCGCGAGCCAGAATATTTCTGCGCGCATTGCCTCGATGAAAAAGGCGCTGATGGTGTTTCACTCGCCAGTCGATGCGACGGTGGGCATTGAGAACGCCGCCATCATCTACAACGCAGCCAAACACCCCAAAAGCTTTGTGACGCTCGATGGCGCGGACCATCTGCTCACCAGTCACAGCGATGCGGCCTATGTGGCGCAGATGATCGCCTCCTGGTCAGAGCGTTATGTGCCTGCTGCAGAATCGCATGCTCCGGTGTTCCAGGGCGACGTTGCAAGCGCCAAAATCTCCGTTGCTGAAACCGGCGCCGGAAAATTCCAGGCCTCGGTGCGCATGGGCGCCCACGGCATTTTGGCCGACGAGCCAGAAAGCTATGGCGGTATGGACACCGGTCCTGCGCCCTACGACATGCTGGCCGCGGCGCTGGGCGCGTGCACCACCATGACGCTGCGCATGTATGCCGAGTTCAAGAACTTGGAACTGCCGCTGGTCGCGGTCACCGTCGAGCACGACAAGGTGCACGCCAAAGACTGCGCTGATTGCGGGGAAGAAATTGAAGGCAAAGCCGGCAAGGTCGACCGATTTGAGCGCACCATCCATTTGTCCGGTGATGTGTCGCCCGACGTCAGAGCCAAACTCATTGAAATCGCTGACAAATGTCCGGTGCACAAAACGTTGACCAAGGGCGCTGCTGTTGTCACCAAATGCGCCCCAGAGATCGTCTAAGGCCGCAAAGAAAAGCGAACATTACAAAGGTTTAACCCGATCGACATGGTGCGGTAAGGCGCGCGACACCAAATTGTTCCTCATAGCTGGGGGCTATATCGGCCCACGCACCGGTCAGACGGTGCGACAATGACTGGCAAAAAGGAACATTGGCGACATGACCGATCCAAATCAGACTTCCAAAGGTGTGTTTCAAACCGAGGGCAGCACGCAAGCTGCCCATCACGCGCCGCGCCGCGCGCGATTGCTCAACCGCAAAACCACCTTGGCTCTCTCCACCATTTTGGGCCTTGGCCTGATTATGCCGTTGGCAGGCACAGCGGTGGTGAGCACCGTGCAGCAAGCGCGCGCCGCTGAGGCCGTTGTGCCCGACAGCTTCGTTGCGCCGACCGGTTTTGAAGACCTTGTGGATGCCGTGATGCCCGCCGTTGTGGCCGTGCGCGTCGAGGCTCCACAGCCCGTGGAAACGTCCAACCGCGACATTGACCGCCTGCCAGATGGCACCCCGTTTGATCGGTTCTTCCGCCGTTTTGGACCGGAAGCTGAAGAGTTCTTCCGCCGCGGTCCAGAAGGTCGCCAGGGACCAGGCACCCCGCGTCGTGGTGGTGGTCAGGGCTCTGGCTTCTTCATCTCTGAGGACGGCTATCTGGTCACCAACAACCACGTGATCGATGGCGCAGGCTCCGTTCAGATCGTCATGAACGATGGCGAGATCCTTGACGCTGAAGTGCTCGGCACCGACAGCCGCACCGATCTGGCGCTGCTGAAGGTAGACGGCAATGATTTCACCTATGTGCGCCTTGCCGCTGAGCAGCCGCGGATTGGTGAGATTGTTTTGGCCATCGGCAACCCCTTTGGCCTTGGCGGTTCTGTCACCTCAGGCATTGTCTCGCAGCAAGGTCGCGACATTCAGCCTGGCCCCTATGATGAGTTCCTGCAGATCGATGCGGCCATCAACCGGGGTAACTCCGGCGGCCCGACGTTCAACATGCGCGGCGAAGTTGTCGGCGTGAATACGGCCATCTTCTCACCATCTGGTGGCAATGTCGGCATCGCCTTTGCTGTGCCATCGACCGTGACGGCGGACGTGATCGGTGACCTCATCGAAAACGGCGCCGTGGCGCGCGGCTGGTTGGGTGTGAACATTCAATCACTAACGCCGGAACTGGCCGAAGGCATTGGCCGCGACTCCACCGAAGGTGCGATCATTGTGTCGGCTGCTTCTGGGTCGCCTGCTGAACAGGCTGGTCTGCGCTCCGGCGACACCATCCTGTCGGTAAATGATGCCGCTGTTGAAGGTCCAACCGAGCTTGCCCGCATAATCGGTGCGTTCGACCCGGATGAAACGGTGGAAATCCTCGTCTGGCGTGATGGCCGTGAACAGGTCATCGACGTGCTCTTGGGCACGCTGCCATCGGAACGCGAATTGGCCAGCCAATTCCGCCAGCCAGATTTGGATCGCACGCAGCCAAGCATTGTCGATCAACTCGGCATGACGGTGGCGCCCGCCTCTTCGCTTGGGCTTGATGTGGATGGCCTTGCGGTCACCGAGCTCGACCCCAACGGTGTGGCGGCTGAGCGTGATCTGCGCGAAGGCGACGTGATCGTGGAGGTTGCCGGTCAACCCGTGAGCAGCATGCGTGATCTGACGTCCGGCTTGCGTGAGGCCGCCCGCAACGGCCAGGCCTCAGCGCTGGTGCGTGTGGAAGGTGAGAACGGCGCTTCGCGCTTCGTCGCCTTGCCCACCGACCGCGGCTAACGCCTCTATCCCCCATGCTGGCACCCCGGCTTCAGCCTGTCGCCCCCGCCGGGGTGCCAGTCGCGCATGGCGGACCTATTGAGATCGATATTCTCGTTCCGCCCAATGGACTGCCATGCGCACCCATCTTTGCCGCGCTTGATGCTGGTTTCCAAAGCATTTTGTGTTTTATCTGAGAAGTGTATCGCAAATCGCGTTCGACCGCAGGGAGAGGCAGCGAATTGCGGTTCAAATCAAACCAAAACGCGTGGCCAGAATCGCGCTAACGTCTCCCCATTCTCTAACATCTCCAACAACCCTGGAAAGGTTCGATCATGAAAGTGCTCATTATCGAAGATGACGTGGAAGCGGCCGCTTTCATCGTCAAAGGGTTTCGTGAAGCTGGTCACGCGCCCAGCTACGCCGCTGACGGCGAAACCGGGCTTGAATACGCGATGTCTGATGATTTTGACGTGTTGGTTGTTGACCGCATGCTGCCCAAACGCGACGGCCTTTCCATCATCGCGGCCCTGCGTGAACAGGGCAAGCAAACCCCAGCGCTCATCCTTTCAGCGCTTGGCGAGGTGGATGATCGCGTGGCGGGCTTGCGCGCTGGCGGCGACGATTATCTGCCTAAACCCTATGCCTTCTCTGAACTTCTGGCCCGCGCCGAAGTGCTTGCCCGCCGCACCACACCTGGTGAAGCGCAGACCACCTATCAAGTTGGTGACTTGGAGTTGGACCGGCTTTCCCACACGGTGAAACGCTCTGGTGAGGACATTCCCTTGCAGCCGCGCGAGTTTCGTCTGCTTGAGTTTCTTATGAAGAATGCAGGCCAGGTTGTGACCCGCACGATGCTGCTCGAAAAAGTCTGGGACTATCATTTCGACCCCCAGACCAACGTGATCGACGTCCACATTTCCCGCTTGCGATCAAAAATCGACAAGGGCCAGGACAAACCGCTGATCCAAACCGTGCGAGGGGCGGGCTATGTCCTCCGCGACACGGCTTAGGCCTTTCCGCACCACAGCCTTCAAGCTCGCCGCAGGTTATCTGGTCGTTTTTGGCCTGTTTGCTCTCGGGCTGATTGGATATCTGGTGTTTGAGACGTCTTCGGTCATCGTTCGCGATGTGGATCAGCGCCTGACCACTGATGCGCGCCGCCTTGGCCAGCATTATCAGCGCGCCGGCATCAACGGGCTTTTTGCGGCCATGCAGGAAAGCGCACAGCGCCCCGGCAATAGGATTTATGCTTTGCTCACACCCGATGGTGTTGAGGTGATCAATTCGGTTGGCCTGCTGCCCGATGGTGTTTGGGATGAGGCCGGTTTGGCGCGCTTTGCGTACAAGCAAATCGGCCCCGATGGTCACGAGCGTGACAGCCGCGCCATTGTGCGCGTGTTTGAGTTGCCCGATGGGTTCCGTGTTCTGATCGGTCTGGATATCGGCCAGTCGGATGTGATCCGCCAAGCCATCGGCCGTGCAGCGATGGTCTCCATGGTGTTGCTTGCGCTGCTGGCCGTGCTTGGCTGGTTCTACGTGAACAAGCGGGTCTTGAAGCGTTTGGACGGTATCTCGCAGTCCACGGCACGCATTATGGATGGGCATTTGTCCGAGCGCATCGCTGTGATGGGTACGGGCGATGAGTTCGACCGTCTTGCCGATCAGCTCAATGTCATGCTCGACCGCCTTGAGCGCTTGATGAACGGCTTGAAGGAAGTCTCCGACAACATCGCCCATGATTTGCGCACGCCGCTGACACGCATGCGCAACCAGATGGAAGACGCGCTGCGTCAGCCACCGGACAATGCTACCGACCGCGCGGCGCTGGAAAACGCGCTGGGTGAGGCTGAACGGCTGATGGCGACCTTCCAAGCCCTGCTCACCATCGCGCGGGTGGAGGCTGGAGGCCGTCGTCATACGCTGTCGCAGACCGATCTTGGCCAGGTGTTGACGGATGTCATGGAGCTTTACGAACCCGTAGCCGAAGATCAAGGCGTGTCGCTCACCTTCAAACCAGCATCAGAAGTGGTGATGGCAACCGTCAACCGCGAACTGGTGGGTCTGGCTGCCGCCAACCTTGTCGATAACGCGCTGAAATACGGTGCAGGCGAGGGCGGCACAATCGAACTGTCACTTTCTAAGGCCACCAACGTTGCCGTCCTGATGGTCACCGACAATGGCCCGGGCATTCCCAACGGTGATCGGGGACGTGTGAAAGATCGCTTTGTGCGTTTGGACAAAAGCCGCACCGCTGACGGGTCCGGCCTTGGACTTGCTCTGGTGGAAGCTGTCGCGGCCTTCCACGATGGGGCGCTGGATCTTGGCGACGCTGAGCCTGGATTGCGTGCAACGCTGACACTGCCGCTTGGTTCGCCAGAGGCAAGCTCATGAGCGCCTCACTCGCAGAAATTCTCGCCGCAGCGCCCCATCTTCATGATTTGGCGGATAAAGTGCACGGCAGCGTGGATGTTAGTCCCTCCGCCCTGCCTGCCATGCCTGCGGCTGTCACCGAGGCCATCGAAACACTAAAGGCTGCCCCACTGGACGATGAAGCGGCGGTGATGACCGCGCTGCGTGTCGCCAAACACCATACCTCACTCGCCATCGCGCTGGCTGACCGGCTGGGTCAGTCCACGGTGGACGAGACCACCCAGGCGCTGTCAGACTTTGCTGATGCCGCCATCGAGCATGCCGTGCGCGCGTCCTTCGTGCTTGAGGGCAGAGGCGAGCGGTGGCTCGGTACACCCGATGCTGTGCAGGGCTACTGCGTGCTCGGCATGGGCAAGCTTGGCGGCGGTGAGCTGAACTATTCCAGTGACATCGACCTGATCATTCTGTTCGATCCAGAAACGCTGGAAGCGCAGACCTCCGACAAGGTGGAGGCGGGCCCCTTTGCCGTGCGTGTCACGCGCCGCCTGGTACGCCTGCTACAAGAACGCACCGGCGATGGGTATGTGTTCCGTACCGATCTGCGTTTGCGTCCCGACCCATCCTCGACACCCTTGGCGCTCTCTATTGATGGCGCGTTGAATTACTATGAAGGGCAGGGGCGCACATGGGAGCGCGCGGCGATGATCAAGGCGCGCTGTGTGGCAGGCGATCAAGCGCTCGGCGCGCAGTTCCTTAAAGCCATCAAGCCCTTCATCTGGCGCCGCAGTTTGGACTACGCAGCCATTGATGCCATTCGCTCCATTAAGCGGCGCATCAATGCGCACAAAGGCTTTGGCGCGATCACCGTGCCTGGCCATGATGTGAAGCTCGGGCGTGGTGGCATCCGTGAGATCGAATTTTTCGCGCAGACCCAGCAGCTCATCGCCGGTGGGCGTAACCCAGCGCTTCGGATGATCCGCACCAAGCACGCGCTGCGCGGTCTGGCCGATCTGCAATGGATTGAGCCGGAGGCCGCTGACACGCTGTGCGTGGCTTATGACAAGCTGCGCAATGTGGAGCACTGCATCCAAATGCTGCGTGATGAGCAGACCCACCGTCTGCCGCAGGATGATGAAGACCGCGCCAATGTCGCCACGCTGATGGGTGAAGAGTTGGCACCTTTTGACGAAGCGATCCGCACAACGTTTGAGGGTGTTCACGCCCAGTTCCAGGCGCTCTTCCCCGATGATCCAGACGAAGAGACGCGGTTTGATCCTTTCGATGAGGAGCTAAGCGACAAGCTTGCGCGCCAGCTAACCGAACTTGGTTACGAGCAACCCACCGATGTGCATCGGCTCCTGCAAGGCTGGATGCGCGGGCGCATGAACGCCACGGCCACCAGTGCTGCGCGCGAACGGTTGCGCGCCTTGGGCCCTGATCTGTTGCGGGCTTTTGGGCAGACGGATCGCCCAGAAGTCGCGCTGCGATCCCTTGATCGGTTCTTAAACGGTTTGCCTGCTGGCCTGCAGTTCTTCTCCATGCTGGAGAGCAATCCAGCGGTTATGGATTTGCTGGCGCGGATCATGGGCACGGCGCCCAAGCTCGCAGATACGCTGGCGCACCGACCAAGGCTGTTTGATGCGCTGCTTGATCCACGCTTCTTCGGCTCTTTGCCAAGCCGCAACTCCATTCGTGCCGATCTTGAGCGGGCGATGAATGAGGCGCCAACGTATGAGGCGAAGCTCAATGCCAGCCGTATCATTGGCCAGGAGCAGCACTTCCTTATCGGTGTGCGCCTGCTCTCGCAGACCCTGACAGCCAGTGAGGCCGCGCAGGCCTACACTGATCTTGCCGAGGAAACGGTGCTGGCGCTGCTTGGTGTGGCGCAGGCTGATGTGCGTGAGAAGCATGGGGATTTCGAGGGTGCCTGCCTCAGCGTTCTGGGTATGGGCAAGCTTGGCAGTCGCGAACTCACCGCCTCGTCTGACCTCGATCTTCTGCTGATCTACGATCTCCCCAACGGGCAAGCTGAAAGCGATGGCAGGCGCCCCATTGCGGCCTCGCAATATTACACACGCGTGACCCAACGGCTGATCTCGGCCCTCAGCGCACCAACCGCTGAAGGCGTGCTTTACGAGCTTGATATGCGCCTTCGCCCGTCTGGCAATGCCGGACCGCTGGCCACAAGCCTCACCGCTTTCGAGCGTTACCAAACCGGCTCAGCGCGCACCTGGGAGCATATGGCGCTCACCCGTGCGCGTGCCTTTGGCCGCGATGGAAAGGGCTGTACGGCGATCCATGAGGCGATCCAACGCATTCTTACCGGCAGGTCTGACACCGATAAAGTGCGCACCGACGTTGCTGACATGCGGGCGCTGCTGGAACGCGAAAAACCGGCCAAGAGCGTCTTCGATTTGAAGATCACACCCGGCGGTATCATCGATGTGGAGTTCGTCGCCCAGGGCATGCAGCTTTGCCATGCGCAGCAGGACGCCGATGTCCTGAATACATCCACTGAAGAGGCGTTGCAGGCCTTGCAGAAGGCAGGCTTTCTCTCTGCCGATGATGGCGCGGCGCTTGCCGCTGCCCACCGCCTCTATGGTACTCTTTCTCAAATTTTGCGACTTTGTCTGGACGGCGTTTTCGATCCGGCAACAGCAGCACCCAGTTTGCGTCGACTGGTCACCCAAGCTTGCGATTTGCCAAGCGTGGAGACCGTCAAGACGCATCTTGAGCACACACAGGCCGATGTCCGTTCGCGGTTCAATCGCCTGTTTGATGCCGCGAACGATGATCGTTCGCGTTCATCCCTCGGGGGCGACATTCTCGAAGGAAAACCCAATGACTAAGTTTAAAAATCTCACACTTATTGCACTTGCTGGCACCATGCTGGCCACTGGCCTCACCGTTTCGGCAATGGCCGATGACGACCGCTCTGGAGCGCGTGAGCGTGATCGCGGCGCATCCAGTTTTCGCGCTGGCGAGCATTTTGCCCGTGCCGATATTGACGGTGACCGGATGATCTCACTGGAAGAGTTTCAGACGGGTACAACAGAGCGGTTCATCTCTATGGATGCCGATGGTGATGGCCTGGTGACGCCAGCGGAAATGGTTGCCGAGCGTCAGCAGCGTGCTGAAGAACGTGCAGCCCAGCGCATGGCCCGCATCGACACCAATGAAGATGGTGCCCTGTCTCTGGAAGAGATGACTGCGGCCAGCGAAACCCGGTTTGCCCGCATGGACCGCGATGATGATGGCAGCCTGGAACCGCGCGAACTGCGTCGTGGTTTCCGTGGCAGTGATCGGGGTGACCGCGATGGTCGTGGTGGCCCACGTGGTGGTCAAAGCTCAGACGGTGAGGTGATCGAGCAGTCGCTCTAAACGCCGTCAGTTAACAAAAGGCGCCCCGGTTGTAGCCGGGGCGTACACCCTTTCAGGCCTGAACCAAAACTGCGCGCCTAGGGAGCGTGCAACGTCCGTTGCGGGTCCAGGGATCGACCGATGTGCAGTGGGCCGTGGGCTAAGACAGGCTCAACACCGGCGCCGCCAAGTCGACCCGCAGTCTCGTTTGGTTGGCCGTCCAGGGCGGTTGGAACACTTTTGGTGTCGCAGCTTCCCGGGTCGCTCTCAGCATCATTGCCCTTGAAGTGAACAGGAAGCGCGACGCCAACCAGCGTACCAACATGTTCGCGTGATTTGATCCGTAGCGTGCCATTGTGCAAATCAATCAGTTTGCATGAGATTGCCAGGCCAAGCCCAGACCCTTCACGTGGACGGGTCATGGCGCTGTGCACCTGCTCAAAAGGCTCGGTGACCTTGTCCAGCTTGTCTTTGGGGATGCCGATCCCTGTGTCGCGCACACTTAGGAAAAGCTTGTCTCCCTTGCACCGTGTGCGAACGATGATCGCGCCGCCGCGTGGTGTGAACTTCACGGCATTGTTCAACAGGTTGAGCAAGACCTGACGAATGGCGTGCGGGTCGCATTCGACAAAAAGATCGCCGCCAAGGTCTGTTGTGATCGTCACACCAACTTTATCGGCATCCAGTTGAACCATGCGGATGCATTCTTGCACGGCCTGCGTCACATTCTCTTTTCTCGGCGCAATGGTCACCCGGTCGGTGTCGAGCTTGGCCATGTCCAAAACATCTGAAATCACACCAAGCAGAAACTGGCCGCTGGTGTGAATGTCGTTGGCGTAGCCGCAATACGTTCCGCTTCCAAGCGGGCCGAGGATCTCTGTTCGCATGAGCTCGGAGAACCCGATGATGGCGTTGAGCGGCGTGCGCAGTTCGTGGCTCATATTGGCCAAAAATTCAGATTTGGCTTGGCTGGCGGCTTCAGCGCGTTTCTTCTCATCATTGTAGCGTCCAGCAAGCGCTGCCATATCGCGCCGTGAGCGGGTCAGATCGCCAATGGCCCCGATGAGGCGGGTTTCAGAATCCAGCAGGGCTTGTTCTTTATCCTTCAGCGCGGTGATGTCGCTGCCCAAGAAAGCAAAGCCGCCATCGTACGTGCTGCGCACGGTAACCTGGAACCAGCGATCATCAGGAAGCCCGCAGATGAACGGCTTTTCAATCATCTGGCCGTCTTCATTCACTTCCTGGCCAAGCAAATGCGAGGCGCACAGTTCCAAATCGAAGGGGCAGAGGGTGTTGCCATCATTGCCGCGCAAGTCGCCGCTGCGAGACAGGGCGTTGAAGCGGTTAAACCCGTCATTGCTGGCAACAAGGTTGCCCTTGGTGTCCCACAGGGCAAAGGCGTCCGACACCGCCTCGATGGACTCGCGAAGGTGCCGGTTGGCCTCAGTTGTCTTGCGTTCAAAACGGCGCCGATCGGTGATGTCGTTGGCGGCGCCGATGAGCCGCAGCTTGGCACCTGGCAGGCGGATCACTTCAGCGTGCAGGTGAATCCAGCGCCATTGGCCGTTGGCGTGCAGCAATCGAATGGTCGCTTCAAGTTGGCCTTTGCGGGCTTTGCGCAGCGCTCGCGCCTTAAGGGTGAGATCGCTGTTGCTGGGGTGCAAAATCACATCAAGGTCGCTGATGCTGAGCACCTTGCCGCTTGGTGTGTAGCCAAGCATGTTGAACATGGAGTTCGACCAGTCGATGGCGCCGCTGTCCAAATCCCAATCCCACAGGCCACTGCGGCCCCGGTTAAGTGCGGTTTCCAAGCGCAGATGAGCGGTGGTGAAGCGGTCGGTGGCTGAAACGGTGCGGTCGCTTTGCCAAATAAACGAGTAACCGAGGATCAAGATCACCAGGCTGATGCCGCCCAACAGCGCAAGTTCGTTGTAGAGCTCGTCCAGCCAGAGCGATTGCACCGGCTTTGGGTCGAGGAGAATAGATACCTGCACGCTCCCCGCAATGCCGGTTGCTTCAGCGCGCGCATAAAGGAGTTTCTGGATGGCTTCGTCGCCCAGGACAGCCGAGTTGAAGTTCAGAGTGGTCGGATAGGCCGTTGAGATGGTTTGCTCGCCAAGCTGCAACCGAGCTTCTAGCGGTGCGCCGGTGCCATCATAAATGGCTTGAACGGCGAGGTTGGTGGCTTGCTGCACAGCGGCCGAGTTTGGTGTCCCTGCGGCAGCTGCTATCTGTGCAATCACCAAGGCTTGCGTGTCGAGCATGCCTTGCAAATGGGTCAGCCTGTCAGAGCGTTCGGTCCAAAGCGTGCTGATGCGCACGACCATCAGCACAATCAGAAATGTGATGATAAGTGCCGACGTCAGGTGCCGCAGGCGCATCGTCAGCGCGGTTGAATCCGGTGTGGTTGGCAGGGGTGTGGCGAGGGATGAAGGCTCAGCGTCCAGAGGGCGAAAGGCGTCGTGCTTGCCAAGTCGATCATCTCGATCGCCGATTTGCTCTGTGCCGTGAGAGTCGCGTGAAAACGGCAAAGAGTCGCCGTTTGCCGCAAGAGCTGTTGCCCGCGCCATTGTTATTTGCCTTCGATGTGGTTGGTACTCTGGAACGCGACAGACTTGCGAATCACCCTGATTTGAATCGCTGCGAATCAGCTTGTCCAGAGTCGGATGGGCGAAGGGTTTAAAAAATTACCTAAGTTTTAACCCTTAGCCGCGTTTGCCGGCGTTAGGCATCCAAAACCGGTATGAATCGGCGTTGATTGAGTCCTTACGCGCAAGAATCGATGGCCCAAGGACAATTTCTTGGCAAAGCAGCCTGCTTCGGACTTGATCCGGTGTGAGTGCCTGCTTTGCGCTGCAAAAAGTCTAAGCGTCGACCATGCGCAGAACGATATCGGCTAGGTCGGCCGATATGTTGGGTGTCGATTGCAGCACTTCCAATGCCGCTTGGGCATGGGATTGGCGTGAAGCATCCATGGTGCGCCAGGTGCGAAAAGCTGATGCCAGGCGTGCCGCCAATTGCGGGTTGCGCCCATCCAGCGTTCCAATACGCTCGGCCATCAGCCGGTAACCGGCGCCATCAGCGGCATGAAACCCAGAAAGGTTGCCCGTTGCGAACGCGCCCAAAAGGCTGCGCACCCGGTTGGGGTTATCGCGGTCGTAGGACCTATGGTCCTCTAGTGCGATGAGGGTCTCTGCCGTTCCGGTCATCGCCTGAATGGCAAACCACTTGTCCATGGTCAGAGGGTCATTGTGGAACTCAGCTTCAAAAGCCTGAAGTGCTTCCGTTGCCAGAGGGCTCTGGCGCTGAAGCAGCAGGGCGAGCGTTTTGATCCGCATGGTCATACCGCCCGCGCCACGAAGCGCCCGTCCCAAAAGGTCCTCAACACCAGGGTCGGTGCAGCGTGAAACGTGTTGCAGGAGAGCCAGAACCAAAGCGCGCTTTGCGGCAGCCTCTGGTGATATATCGCCGCTATCCTCCAGCCCGAAGCGTTCCAACGCCTCAACAATGGATGTGCCTCGATCATCGCAAAGATCACGGGAGAAACTTCTGCGCGCCTCTTCGACATTGTGCGGGTCGATGTTGCGGCCAATCGTGCGCGCTAGGTCGTGCGCCGAGGGCAGGGTGATTGTGGCCGCGCGACCTGCCTGATCGGTATCATAATCGATCTCGCAGCAAAGCCCTGCGGCGATCATTGCTTCAAACAAGGCGTGATCATCACCAAGCGGTTCGCCAAGGGTCAACCTGTGATAGCGCCTCTGCAAAGCATCGCTATAGAGCGATTGCAAATGGGCCCAACTGCTAAAGGTGTTGCTGTCGCGCGCCGCCAAGAACAGCCGGTCGGAGTCGTCCAACCCATCCACCGTATGGTTCACCGGCGCCGAGTAATCTCGGAACAGGGAAGGGCGCAGTGTGCCGTCTGGCAGGTTTGAAAACTGCACCTGCCCGTGCGCCTCTTCCAGAAGGAACTGATCGCCGACAAAGCGACCACCTTCAACGGTGAGTTGGTTTGCCGAAATGGCAACGTCACGACCGGCCTCGTCAACAAGGGCCAGACGGCACGGGATGGGCAAAGACGTCTTGTCCGGCTGTCCGGGCGTTGGTGCTGTGGATTGGGAGAACGTCAAATGCGCGGTGCGTTCATGCGCATCAGCCTGCCAGTCGATGTTCACCTGCGGTGTGCCAGCCTGCGTGTACCAACCCAGAAAATCTGGCCAAGCGCCCAGATCAGAGGCCTCAGCCTTCATGGCAGCCAAAAACTCTTCCAGCCGAACGGCCTGTCCATCATGGGTGGAGAAATAGCGATCCATCGCAGCGCGAAAACGCTTCGGCCCAAGCCAAGATGCGATCATGCGCACGATCTCAGCGCCTTTTTCGTAGACGGTCGCCGTGTAGAAATTGTTGATTTCGCGATAGCTGTCAGGCCGCACCGCATGGGCTAGCGGACCGCCATCTTCGGGAAACTGATGGGCCCAAAGGTCGCGCACATCGCCAATGCGTTTGATCGTGCGATCATAAACGTCGCTGGTGTATTCCTGGTCGCGAAAAACCGTCAGCCCTTCTTTCAGGCAGAGCTGAAACCAGTCGCGACACGTAACGCGGTTGCCCGACCAATTGTGAAAATACTCGTGCGCAATGATCGCATCAATGCGTTGGTAATCCTCATCTGTCGCCGTTGTTGGCGAGGCCAGGATGTATTTGTCATTAAAGATGTTAAGGCCCTTGTTCTCCATTGCGCCGAGGTTGAAATCGGACACTGCAACAATGTTGAACACATCAAGATCATAAAGCCGCCCAAAGCGCTCCTCGTCCCACGCCATGCAACGCTTCAGCGCCTGCATGGCAAACGTGGCACGCTCAGCCTTGCCGGGTTCCACATAGATCGAAAGCGCAACCTCGCGGCCATTGCGGGTGGTGAAACTGTCGCGAACCTGATCCAGCTGACCGCCAACCAGCGCGAACAAATAGGAAGGCTTGGGATGGGGATCGTGCCAAGTGATGGAATGCCAGCCATCATCACCCGCTTCAATCGGGCTTGGATTACCGTTGGACAAAAGCACCGGGCAGGTGGCTTGCTGCGCCTCCAACGTCACTGTGTAAGTGGCCAGCACATCGGGCCGATCAAGAAATGGCACGATGCGACGAAACCCTTCCGCCTCGCACTGCGTGCAATAAACACCATTGGTAAGGTAGAGCCCGCTCAGCGCTGTGTTGGCGGCCGGATCAAGCATGGTGGCAACGTCCACCTTGCTGCCTTCACGCGTTGAGAGTGTGAACGATATCTGGCTGCGGTCTTGCCTCGGCTCAATCTGCGCGCCATTCACTCGCACATCGACCGGTCCAAGCGCATCGGCATCCAGCACAAGCCGCGCATGGCCGCCGGTATGATTGACCGAAGGGTTTGGGCGAACATGATAGGTCGCGTTGGCCTGCGTGTGCGGTCCATCAAGCCGCACAATCATATCCACATGATCGATGAGAAAGGCAGGCGGTGTATAGTCTGCCAGGTGAATGGATGGGGGCGTATCGCTCTTCATTTGACGGGACAAAGCACGCAAGGCGCCAACAGAACAAGACGTAGTAACCCGTTAGGCCAATCGCGCATATCAATCGGGCCAAACGTCCGTTTCAAGCGGTCTGGTCCAAGTTGCCGTTCAAGTCGCCTTGCCACAAGTAGGCCCGAGGCGTAGGCAATCGATCTGCCAATCCCTGCCAGCCGCCCGCTGGTGCTCATCCGACCCGTTTTCACAACACCGCAGAAGGCCCTGTTTGCTCATGGAAGCTCTCTCCGCCATTCCCATGGATCAAGCGTTCTATCTGGCTGCGGCGCTGCTGGTTGCCGGGGCGATCACTGGCGTGCTGTCAGGCTTGTTTGGCGTTGGCGGCGGTGCCGTCATGGTTCCGGTGCTGTTTGAGGTGTTTGGCTTTGCTGGTGTCGATGAAGCCGTTCGTGCGCCCCTTGCCATTGGTACATCACTGGCGGTGATCATCCCGACCTCTATCCGCTCGTTCCGCGGCCATAAGGCACGTGGCGCGGTAGATATGAATGTGCTGAAAGTATGGGCGGTGCCCATTCTTCTCGGCGTCATCGTTGGCGCGCTGATTGCCCGTGTAGCAGAGCCGTGGGTGTTCCTTCTGGTCTTTGCTGTGGTTGCGACCCTCAATGCGATCAAGCTGTTGTTTGGCAGGGAAAGCTGGAAGCTGGGCGAAGATCTGCCTGGCCCTTGGCCGATGCGTGTGATCGGCTGGGTGATCGGTTTGCTGTCCTCGCTCATGGGCATTGGCGGCGGCGTGATGGCCAACATGGTGCAGACGCTATACGCCCGGCCGATCCTCAACTCCATCGCGACTTCGTCAGGCGTCGGCGTGCTGATCTCAATCCCGGCAACCTTCGGCTATATCTATGCCGGCTGGCCGCAGATGGACGTGGTGCCGCCGTTCTCGTTGGGTTTTGTCTCTTTGATCGGCGTGGCGCTTCTCTTGCCGCTCACCGTGCTCACAGCCCCCCTGGGTGTGAAGATTGCACACGCTCTGCCCAAGCGAACGCTGGAGATATCGTTTGGCGTGTTCTTGGTGATTGTCGCTGCCCGCTTCATCGCAGCTTTGCTTGGTATCTAAACCGTTTCGCGCTTTATCTCATTGTTTTGACGCTGTTTCGGATGGAAAACCGGTTCCCACTTTTCCTGAAACAGCTCTAGCCAACAAAGCTCTGATAGCCCCAGTAGCCGATCAGCAGGACCGCTAGCAGTCCGCCCCAGGCGAGCAGATGGCGCAGCAAAGGCGCCACCGGTTGCCCGCGTGTAAAAACGCCGCCACCCAGATAGACCAGCAGGGCAAGCATCGCGGTGACAGATGCCAACTGTCCAGGTTCAACACCCAGCAGCGTGTCACCGCTGCCACCAATCAAAAGCACCAACAGCCCCGTGGCGAGTATGGCCGCAGCCACCCATCCGTAGATCGGCATCACTGTCCTCCGGCTTGCTCTTCAATGCCAGCGGCTTTGCGCTGCATTTTCAAGTGCTTCATCCGGTCGGGAAGCACGTCCATAACCTGAAGCCGCTGCGAATCGCTAAGCTTTGACCAGCGCCCGATTTCATCCATGGTACGCCCACATCCCAGGCAAAGCTGGAGCAGCGGATCGATCCTGCAAATCTGAATACAGGGCGATAGAACGGAACTCTGATGAGCAGCGGGAGGGGTCGCCGAGGCACTGTCCGAAGGGGTGTTCATGAAAGTCAAAACCAAAACATGGGGGTTTCAATTAGCGAACGCTAAAGAATTATGGGAACTGATATAGAAAGCGTTATGAGGCCAGCAAGGTCTGTCAGCTGCTGATTTGCCCCCAAAACATCACCGGTCTGACCACCAAGTTGCTGCTGCGCACCTTTGGAGATGAGCAACGTGACGATGGCCATCGCCACCACCACAGCGCCAAGCGCAAAAATCCAAGCAAAGGGTCCAATGCTGGTGAGTATAGCCACAACCGCAACGCCCAAGCTAAGAAGCACCGTTGTAAGAGCCGCGCGTCGTGAAGGGCGCCCAAGACGGGCCGCGGCCCCATTGGGTCGTGCCTGGTCAAGCGCGCTGGCCAAACCCATGGTTGCTGCCCGGCTCAGTGTTTGGGTCGCAACAACCGCTGTCGCTGCTAGCCAGGGGCTGATGGCGACCAATGCGGCCAGCGCCATAACGCGTGCGCCAACGCTCAAAATCAACGCCAGAACGCCATACGTACCGATAGCTGAATCGCGCATGATCTCTAGCTTACGCTCGCGGGTGCGTCCGCCGCCGATTCCATCAGCGCAATCGGCCAAGCCATCCTCATGCAGGGCGCCCGTAACCAGAATCATCGCCGTTGTACCAAGCAGAGCAGCCAGAAGCGGCGTAGCGCCCAATATCAGCGACACCACCGTGATTAACCCGCCAACAGCGCCGACGAGCACACCGCAGGCAGCAAATGCTGGGGCGAACCCATCAGCCGACACGATTGGATCATCGTTCTCGCGCGGCAAAACCGGTAAAGGCAGGCGGGTGGCGAACCGTAAAGTCCGGTAAAGATCAAAGAAAAAATCCATGGTGCACCGGTACGCATCCACGCCCGTGGCGACAAGACCAATTGCACCTGGATCGCACGCGCGTTAAGGCGCCAGAATAATTTTTCGACCAAGGATCCAACACCGTGCCCACCGCCACCGGCCTGCCTTTTGATGATATCCGCGCCCTCTTTGAGCGCCTGACGCAACCTGATTTGGAAGCACGCGGGCGCGCGGCCCTGCGCAATGCCAACTTGCTCAAGCCTACAGGGTCACTGGGTGAGTTGGAGGAGATCGCGCTCTTTCTTGCGGGCTGGCAGGGCGTGGAGAAGCCGCAAATCACCCGGCCTATCGTGGCACTGTTTGCTGGCAACCATGGTGTGCACGCGCAAGGCGTCTCGCGCTGGCCGATGGAAATCACCCAAACCATGGTCGATATGTTCATGCAGGGTGGGGCGGCCATCAATCAGTTATGCGCGTTGCACGGGCTGGGCTTGAAGGTGTTCGATCTGGCGCTCGATATGCCGGTGGGCGATTTCACCGAAGAACCGGCCATGGATGAGAAAGGCTGCGCAGCCACCATCGCGTTTGGCATGGAAGCCATTGCGGGCGGTGTGGACCTTGTGTGCTTGGGCGAAATGGGCATTGGCAACACAACTGCGGCCTCCGCCATTTACGCCGCGCTTTACGGCGGTGACGTTGAGGATTGGGTTGGCGACGGCGCTGGCGCCGACGATGACCAGCGCACCCGCAAGGTGGAGGCCATCAAAAAAGGCCTGGCTCTGCACGCCTCCAACCTCAACGACCCGCTGGAGGTTCTGCGTTGCTTTGGCGGTCGTGAGATCGCCGCCATGGTGGGTACCATTATCTCAGCGCGCGCTGAACGTATTCCGGTCGTGATTGATGGCTTTGTTGTCAGCGCCGCCGCTGCCGTGCTCCACAAGATCGATCCTGCGCTGCTGGATCATTGCCTGTTCGCCCATGTATCGGCTGAGCAAGCCCACCAAAAAGCGCTGGATGCGATGGGGCAGAAAGCGCTCCTCAATCTCGGCATGCGGTTGGGTGAGGGCACTGGCGCGGTACTCGCGGCCATGCTGGTGAAGTCTGCGGCATCCACCCATTCAGGCATGGCAACATTCGCGGACATTGGTCTGCCTGAGGTTACGAGCCTGCCTTCCGATCAGGAAAACTAAGCAGCGCGCTCATTGGCCATTGCTGGCATCGCCTGCATCGCGCGGTCAGCCGGGAAGATAGCCCGCACCAGCGTGCCCTCGCGCAGCTTTGAATGTAGCTCAAAGCGTCCGCCATGGGTTTTCATCAACGCCTGAACGATGGGCAGACCGAGGCCAGTGCCCTGTTCGGCATGCTTGATGGCGATTGAGCCCTGGCCAAACGAGGAGAGCACCACCGGAATTTCATCCTCAGGGATGCCAGGGCCGGTGTCGCGCACTTCGATCATCTGGCCGCCATCTTGGGTAGAGGCTACGCGCACCGTGACCTCACCGTTGAGCGGTGTGAACTTGATGGCATTCGACAGGAGGTTCAGCGTGATCTGCCGCACTGCGCGCTCATCGGCCCAAAGCTTCAGCATGCCTTCCTGATAGTCTTCATGGACGGTGATGCTTTTGCCTTTGGCTTTCATCGCCAACAGGTGAGTCGCTTCTTCCACGGTGTAAGCAACCTGCACGGCCTCTTCGCTCAGCTCATGGCGGCCAGCCTCGATGCGTGAGAGGTCGAGAATTTCGTTGATCAGATTGAGAAGGTGCGCACCGGACTCGTGAATGTCATTGGAATACTCACGATATTGGTCGTTCGGCAGCGGGCCGAGCACTTCGCCCTTCAGCACTTCAGAAAAGCCCAAAATCGCGTTCAGTGGCGTGCGCAACTCGTGGCTCATGGTTGCCAGGAAGCGTGATTTGGCAAGATTGGCTTCATCGGCACGGCGACGTGCTTCTTCGGCGATGCCACGCTGTTGTTCCAACTCGGCGATCATGTCGTCTTTTTGCGCGCGTGCTTCCAGCAGAGCCAAAGTGGTGCGGTGCATCTGCTGGGCGATGATCAGAAAGAAGAGCTGCACGCCCAAGGCGCCAAACGCCATAATGATGCTGATCGCATCGCCGCGCACACCCAGCGACACCGCATAGCAAACGGCAATCGGGGTGGTTGCGCAGGCTGCCGTGATTGGCAGGTGGTGGTTCAACATTGCCGATGTCGCGATCACGACAATCAGAATGGAGAACATCAACGGGTCCATGCTGCTGAGGTCAGCAGGCAGCCCAACAATGTAGAGGCTGATGGGCAACAGGCCCCACACGACACCACGAACGGTCTCGGCAATGGAGAAATGGCGCACCCATCGCACCGGGTCGAGCGTATCAAGGTCACTGCGCGAGACTTTCTTGGCCATCAGCGCAACGAACAGCTGGACTGAGATAATCGCCACCGACCAGGCGCCCGCCATGATCGGAGGCATCACAAAAAAGGCTGCCGCACACACCGCCACGGTAAAGGCCAATTGGAAGGCAAAGCCGCCCAAATGATTGCCGGCAAACAGCGCGACAATCTGCTGCTCATAGGTCAGCGTTTGCCCAGTGGCGGAGTTCAGCCGCTCGCGTACACCACGCACAGCGGTGCGTGTATCGCGCCGACGATCCGCCCGCGCGCGGCTCTGCGCGAGGCTGGAAACACCGGTGGCTTGCAAGCGTGTCGACATCGGGCCTTGAATGCTGTGAAAAAACTGGCGTGCAGCGTACAGCCCAAAGTCTGCCAAAAGAGTGAACAGAGCCTTGCCCAACACGGTTAATCGATCATGAAAGCGCAGCCAGCGCCCCCAGAAACTCTGACAGCCATCATGGAAAAGGCGCGGGCCTGTCGCCTTTGCCTTGATGCGCCTTCACGCTTGCCTGCACTGCCCCATGAACCGCGGCCGGTGTTTCAGCTTTCCGCAAGGGCAAAAGTCCTATTGGCTGGGCAAGCACCGGGCGCGCGTGTGCACGCTTCAGGCAAGCCTTTCACTGACCCCTCCGGTGACCGATTGCGCGATTGGTTGGGGGTCGATGAAGAGACTTTCTACGATGCAGAGAGGCTTGCCATTGTGCCAATGGGTTTCTGTTTTCCGGGCTATGACGCCAAGGGCAGCGATCTGCCGCCACGGCGCGAATGCAAGCAAACCTGGCATGATCACCTGTTCGCCAGCAGACCTGGCTTTGATCTGACTCTGGTGATTGGGCGCTATGCCCGTGACTATCACCTGCCGGACAAGAAGCGTGAAAACCTCACCGCAACCATCCAAGTCCAGTCGGACAATTTGGAGCAAACCGGGCAAGCGCCAACCATCGTTTTGCCGCACCCTTCATGGCGCAACACAGCTTGGTTGAAGCGCAATCCTTGGTTTGAAGTCGATCTTTTGCCGATCATTCAGAGACGCATCGCGGCAGCATTGGAAAATCCTAGCTCTGCATAGCCATTGCGGAAAGAGGGTGCTAAACGCAAATTCATGCAAGAGTACACTTCATTGATGGATTTCATAAAATGAGCTTGCCTGACTTGACGTTCGACGTGATCGACCGACGCATCCTTGCTGCCTTGCAGGATGATGCAACGCTTTCCATGAACGAGATCGCCGCGCGTGTCGGCCTATCGGCGACGCCCTGCTGGCGGCGCATTCAAAAGCTAGAAGAAGCAGGCATCATCACCAAGCGCGTTGCCTTGCTCCACGGACCATCGATCGCTGCAGGCGTATCGGTCTTTGTTTCGGTGCGCACCAACCAGCATACCGATGAATGGTTGAAACGCTTCGCCGAAGTGGTGAGCGCCATGCCCGAAGTGGTGGAGTTTTATCGCTTGTCCGGCGATATCGATTACCTTCTGAAGGTCGTGGTGCCGGACATTGCTGCCTATGATGCGTTCTACAAAAAATTAGTGGCGAAGATCGACCTGTCCGATGTCTCGTCATCCTTCGCAATGGAGGAGATCAAATACACCACGGCCCTCCCGCTGGACTATATGAAGGTCGACAAACGCCCTGCAACGAGCGTTTGAGGTCGTTCTTAGGGTGAGCCGCTGGGCGCTGCCTGTCCGAAAGCAGACACGGCGCTTCGCGCCTGCTTGAAACGGTTGCGCACATCATCATGCATAGGCTGCGGCGAGAGCGTTTCACCCTCTTGGGGCAGAGAAATGCTAAGGCCAATGCCGTGGGCGGCCAGCGCTGCCGTGCCAAGCGCTGTGCGCTCTGCCTCGTCTGAGCGCCGTGTTGGGCGACCCAAAACATCTGTCAAAAACTGACAAAAATAGGGGTTGGCCGTCATGCCGCCATCAATCGCGATTGGCCCAGACAGTTTGGTCGCAGTGCCCATGGCAGCCATCACCTCGCCAGTGCGCAACGCGACGCCTTCGAGCAGCGCCTGCATCATGTCAGCCGGTGTTGTGTCCAATCCTAGGCCCAGCCAGGCGCCACGCGCTGACCTGTCCCAATGTGGGCAAGCAAGCCCTGCCAAGGCGGGAACAAAGACAAGCCCACGTTCGATGGCCCGCCCTTCAAACTGGTTGATCTGGCTGTAGTCTTCAAACAGACCCAGCCCGCGCGCCCAGTTGACTGCTGAGGCGGCCGCGTAAACTCCGCCGTCCAAGGCATAAACGGACTCTGCGCCTTCAAGCTGCCAAGCCGTTGTTGGCAAAACACCCTGGGTACGCACCAAGGGCCCCGTGACGGCCAGTGCGAAGGCGCCTGTTCCAAAGGTTATCTTGGCTTGGCCTGGCTTCTGTCCACCGTGTCCATACAGCGCCGCCTGCTGGTCGGTCACACTGGCGCACAGCGGCAACTCATGGGTGTCCCCCAGCATGCCTGTTGTCGGTGTAATCCGCGGTAAGCATTCCATGGGAACACCGAAAAGCGCGCAAAGGTCTGCATCCCAGGTGCAGGAATCGATGGCCATCAGTGATGTGCGCGAGGCGGTCGTGACATCGGTCTCAAAGCGTCCCGTCAGCCTGTCGCGAAACCAAGCGTCGGTGGTGCCCAGCCGCAGATGTCCCGAAGCGGCGAGCTTTTGCGCTTCCGGCACATTGGCGAGGATCCACGCTAGCTTGGTTGCCGAAAAATAGGCATCAAGCGGAAGGCCTGCCCGATGAAGGACCATGTCGGCCATGCCATCGGCATCCAGTTTCTTCGTGACATCGCTGGTGCGCATGTCCTGCCAAACGATCACTGGACCAACGGGCTCACCGGTGCGCGCATCCCAACCCAAGCAGCTCTCGCCTTGGTTAGCCAAGCCGACAGCCACAGCCCCAGCGTCCGCCCCGGCACGAATGCAGGCTTCTATGTTGGTCAGCAGTTCAAGCGGGTTGTGTTCCACCCATCCAGCCTGCGGATAATGCTGTTTGTGCTGCAGGCTGAGCAAAGGCGTTACCTCGCCCACGTCGCTCACCAGAAGTGCCCGCGTGCTGGTGGTGCCTTGATCAACGGCTAGGATCATGGTTCGCCTTTCACGCGAAGCTGGACGTTCGGTTGTGTTCCGTAACGCGGAAGCGGCAGCAGGATGCGCCGCTCTGGCCCCGTGCGCAAATGCTTGCTGGTTACAGTTTTGCCCTCTGCCAGAAGGCTGAGCGTACCATCGACCGGTTGGCCAACTCGCAACTGCAAGGCGCTCAGTCCGAGGAATGAGCGTGAGGCCAGTGCAGGTGCGATTCGCTGTGGAACGTGGGCCAAGATCGGGCCTAATAGCGTGATCCGCTCGCCCATCTCAGGCGGCAAGTTTCCAGCCAGATAAGCGTGGATGGCGTGCGCGATAGCGCGGCCTTCAGACCAGCTCCACCCTGCTGTTTCAACAGCCCTGAGTAGGTTGCCTGCAGCAAAGTAGCCCGCCAGCGTGCAACGCCCATACTGGTCGATCTCCGGTCCGCCAGTGCCGGGGTCACGCTGGATTGTGCTGTCAGCCAAGAGCGGTGTGTCCGGCTGGAAGCGCCCAGTAACAATCAGGCCGTCTGCCTGCAATTTTTCGCCGTTGCTCAGATGAATGCCGGTGACGTGCTCGCCCCCTTCAACGTGGGAGACGCTTGTGTTGGTCGTCAATGGAATGCCGAGCATGCGAGGAAACAGGGCCGTCGGCCAGCGCGCAGTTACGCGGCCGTTGGGCTCAACCATTGCCACCGGCCGGATGCCTGCCAATCTGCAAGACAAGATCGCTGAAAAGGCAACAAGTTCGGTGCCAAGAACAACGGGGCGCCGGAACGGCTTCTGGCCAGTTTCCAGGATCAGTTGCAGTGCGCCGGTGGACATCACCCCTTGCGGCTTGGTGCCCCCGATAAACCTCTCGGCCCGCGTCGTTTCGCGCGCGCCAGTGGCCAACAAGACGGCACGCGCGCTGAGTGTGGCAGGCCCAGCGTTGGAGGTAACTTCAAGTGTTGGACCGGGCAGCAACCGGGTGACGTTGACCCCGGTGTGGATTGCAACGCCTGCAGATATGGCTCTGCGCACCAGCGCTTTGGCATAGCGCGGACCATTCATCAGTCGACGGAATTCGCGCAGGCCGTAGGGCGAATGGCTGCAATGGCGTGGCACCCCGCCAGCCTCACTCTCACGGTCAAGAACGACCACTTGTCCGACGCCTAGGTCGGCAAGCGTAGCAGCCGCTGCCAACCCCGCCGGGCCTGCCCCGGTGATGATGACATCGGCTTGGTCTGGCAGATCAGTCGTCATGTGTCATCGGCAGAGGGTTTCGGTCTTCGGCTTGGGTCATCGGTTGCGTCAACCGATCCTTGGTCAGCTCCGCCAGAGCGCCTGCGCAATAATAGCCTTGGCATCGGCCCATGGTGACGCGGGTACGCCGTTTCAGTCCGGCCAGAGACCGGGCCGGAAGAGGTCCATTGAGCGCGGCAAGAATTTCGCGCTGGGTCACCATTTCGCAATGGCAGATCACACCGCCATGGCCAGGGTTTTGCCAATCGCGCGGGGCTGTTTCAGCAATGTTGGGTACACGCGGCCAAACAGGTTTGGGCACCTTCCACCGCGTGTCCCAGAGCGCACGCACGTGCTGCGCTATGCCCAGTGCGGCAGACAGACCGGTGGAGCGGATACCACCAACAGTGATCACCTGCTCAGGGTGTTTGTTGATACGGTAGCGTTTTTCTTCGGTTGCCGGGCGCAGGCCTGCATAAAGCGCGGTGACGTTGTGGTCTTTCAGGGCTGGTAGAATGTCTTCGCCGCGCTTTTTTAAAGCCTCCAGTATGGACGGATCAAGGCTCGCATCGTTGCGGCTATCTTGCTCTTCAGCCGTTGGGCCGACCAGAAGATTGCCCCAGATTGTGCGGCAGACAACGATGCCTTTGGTCACCTTGGTGGGCACCGGCAGCAAAATATGGCTGGCCAAATCGAAGGCAGGCTTGTCGTAAACGACGAACTGACCCTTACGTGGTTTGATAGAAAAATCGCTTCGACCAAGCAGCATCTGATCGACCTTGTCGCCGTAAAGGCCCGCAGCGTTGATCACCCCATTGGCCTGCACCGGGCCATGACTGGTTTCCAGATCCCAAGTGGTTCCGGTGAAATGGCCGTTAGTGACCTCACAGGTGCGAAGAACGGTGGCGCCATGACGCACGGCCTGGGTCAAATAGGCGAGCGGCGCGGCCCAGGGATCAATCAGATATTCGCGTGGAACACGAAACGCGGCACGGGCTTGCGGGCCAAGCCCTGGTTCCAAAGCGCGCAGCGCAGCCCCGTCCAACGCTTCAACATCGTCAACGCCATTGGCGCGAGCTTGGTCCATCAGTGACGGAAGGGCGGCCTCTTCTTCCTCGGTCCAGGCGATCACCAGCGCGCCAGACTTTAGCAGCGGCAAGTTCAACCGATCATGGATCGCTAGATATTCAGCATGCCCAGCGGCGATGAGTTCGGCTTCCAGCGTGCCTTCTGGTGCATCAAAACCGGTGTGCAGGATGGCCGAGTTACCCTTGGATGCGCCATCCAAAATGTCGTGCGCTTTCTCCAGAACCACAACCCGAGCGCCATCCATGGCAAAGGCGCGCGCAAGCGCACACCCAACGACTCCCGCACCGATAATCGCGATGTCGAAGGCCCCGTCGGTCGGGTGAGTGGTGGGCAAGGGTGCGGCTCCGGCAGTGAGGGGGACGCTTAAGACGCTGACATAGCTTGCCCGATCAGTCAATTATGCCTGATCAAAATGCCCGAATGGCTATAATTTGAGCAATATCTTGTTGACACAGTCATTTTGCCTGAGCTTAGCTGATGTGAATAAGAGGGCCAGGGTTTGAAACCAAAAGACCGTCAGCGCAAAATTACGGAGCTTGTCGACCATCAGGGCGAGGCCAGCGTAGACGATCTTGTCGCCATCTTTGATGTGTCTGCCGAAACAATCCGCCGTGATTTGTCGCAGCTGGCTGAAGCCGGCGCGTTGCAAAAAGTCCATGGCGCGGCGCGGCGGATGCGATTTCTGGGCGAAGGCAGTTTTGCCGAACGCATTGAAGACCAAGCAAGCGCCAAGGCAGAAATCGCCGCCAAGCTGGTGCCCATGGTTCGGCCTGGTGAGACACTTTTTATGGACACCGGATCAACAACGCTGGCCGCAGCCACCGCCCTTGCAGCCGTGCCTGATCTGACAACGGTGACCAATTCCGTTCATATCGCCCAAGCGATGGGCGACGCCGACGTGTTACTGCTCGGCGGTCGCTTCCGCAACGACAACGCCCAGACCGTGGGGCCAGAAACCATTGGACAAATCGCCCAGTTTCGCGCCGACGCAGCCGTGTTGACGGTAACCGCCATTGACCAAGCCGGAGGGGCGATGGATGCTGACCTGGAAGAAGCACAGGTTGCCCGTGCCATGCATGCCCATTCACGTCGCTGCATAGTTCTTGCCCATGGCGCAAAGTTCGGCAGATCGGCAGCGCACCGGGTTTGTCCGCTCAAGGCGATTGATGTGCTTGTTTGCGACGTGCCGCCTGAGCCCTCTCTTCTGGCCGCATTGACCGAGTCTGGAGTGACGGTGTGCTGAGCAAGATGTGGGCGGAGTGATGTGATGCGAGCCTATGTGCGAGCGATGGACAAGCTGGCCGATTGGGTCGGAATCGTCGCGATGTATCTGATCTTCTTGATGATCGCGATCCTGCTCTTGGATGCCGTCACCCGCAATGTCATCGACATCCCGCTGCATTGGTGCATCGAAGCGGCGCAATTCACGCTCGCTGCTTACTATTTCATGGGCGGCGCGCTGACACTCAAAGACAATGACCATGTGCGCATGGACCTTTTTTATGATCGCTTGAGCGAGACGGGCAAGGCCAAGATGGACCTGATCATGATGGTCTGCTTGCTGTTTTACCTCAGCGTGCTGCTGTTCGGCTCTGTCTCTTCTCTCACCTACGCCATCGAAACGGGCGAGCGTCGGTTCAGCATGTGGAACCCGTCCATGATCCCCATCAAGGTGCTCATGACGGCCTGCACGGTGTTGATGTTGGGGCAGGCCTTCGCCCTCATCATCAAATATTGGTATGCCGCCAAAGGGGAGCCCATCTCATGAGTTATGAGATGATCGCCCTCCTAATGTTCGCCTCCATGATGGTCCTGTTGTTGACCGGACAGCGGGTGTTTGCCGCCATTGGGTTCGTCGCCAGCGGCATGGTCTTGATGCTCTACGGCACTGGCGGGGTGGAAATCCCGTTCAGCCAGGCGTTCAAGCTGTTCAACTGGTTCCCGATGCTCACGCTGCCCCTGTTTATCTACATGGGCTATATTCTCAGTGAGAGCGGCATCGCCGAAGACCTCTACCGCATGCTGCACGTTTGGTTCGGCAGAGTGCGTGGCGGCTTGGCGATCGGCACCATTTTCTTGATGGTCATAATCTCAGCGATGAACGGCCTCAGCGTCGCTGGCATGGCCATCGGCGCCACCATCGCCCTGCCAGAGATGCTGCGCCGCGGGTACGACAAGGTCCTCATCACTGGGGTTGTTCAGGGCGGCTCGTCCCTGGGCATTCTGGTGCCGCCATCCGTTGTGATGGTGCTTTACGGCATGATCGCGCGCCAGCCGGTTAGCCAGTTGTGGCTGGCAGGCGTGCTACCCGGCCTGCTGATGGCAACGATGTTCGTCATCTACATTTGGGCGCGGTGCCGCGTAAACCCTGATCTTGCGCCCGTGGTCTCTGATGAAGAGCTGGAGATGCCATTGGGTGAAAAGCTCGCCCTTTTGCGCGCTGGCATCATTCCGTTCCTGATTTTTTTCACCATGACGGGGCTGTTCGTCATGGGCGTTACGAGTCTGGTGGAAAGTTCGGCCGTGGGCGCGACCAGCGCCACCTTGGCAGCGGCGTGGAAGCGGCGGTTAAGCTTCAAGATGATCCATGCGACCGCCCGCAAAACCCTTGGCATTTCTTGCATGTTCCTGTGGCTGATCCTGGCAGCGCTGGCCTTTGGCGCTGTGTTTGATGGGATAGGGGCGGTTCGCGCCATCGAAACGCTGTTCATCACCCGCTGGGAGCTTACCCCGTGGCAGGTGATTATCATGATGCAGCTCAGCTTCATCGTGATGGGCATGTTTCTCGATGACACGGCGATGCTGGTCATCGTCGCGCCACTCTATGTTCCGTTGGTCAGGCTTTTGGACCTTGGGTTTGAAAACCAGCTGATCTGGTTCGGTGTGCTCTACACCATGACCTGCCAGATCGCGTACATCACACCACCCTTTGGCTACAATCTGTTCCTGATGCGCGCCATGGCGCCCAAGGAAATCAAGCTTTTGGATATTTACCGCTCGATTTGGCCGTTCGTCATCATGATGGCGACGACAATCGCGCTGGTGATGATCTTTCCGCAAATTGCCCTATGGCTGCCAGAATATGTGCGCGGTCAATAGATCCCAAGGCCCGACAAGAGGCCAAACTCCAACCAATAGAGGAGAATGAAAGTGACAGAAAAGATAATCAGTCCAAGTGAGAGGATACTAACGTCTCGGCGTAAGTTCCTCACAGCGGGCGCCGTTGGTGGCGTTGCCACATTGGCAGCGCCTGCCATCGTCAAGGCGCAAGCGCCCATTCGCTGGCGCCTGCAAACCTATTCCGGTGCGCCGCTCGGTGCCCACGTTATCAAGCCACAAGTGGATGCGTTCAACGCTGCTGCCAATGGCGAGATGGAAATCGAGCTCTACTACGCTGACCAGCTGGTCCCCACCGGCGAGCTGTTCCGCGCCATGCAGAACGGCACCATCGATGCGGTGCAGTCTGATGATGCAACGATGGCCTCACCGGTCGATATCTCGGTGTTTGGCGGTTACTTCCCCTTTGCCACACGCTATGCGCTCGATGTGCCTGCGCTCTTTGCCTATTACGGTCTCAACGAGATCTGGGCCGAGGCATACGGCGAAGTTGAGAACGTCACGTGGCTCTCCTCAGGTGCTTGGGATCCGCTGCACGTTTTCACCAAAGACCCGATCCGCAGCCTTGCCGATATGCGCGGCAAACGCGTGTTTGGTGTGCCGACAGCAGGTCGGTTCCTCTCTCAGTACGGCCTGATCCCGGTCACCGTGCCGTGGGATGATGTGGAAGTGGCGCTGCAAACCGGCGAACTCGATGGGGTTGCATGGTGCGGCTTTACTGAAGCCTATGAGGTGGGTTGGGCTGACCTTTGCAACTACGCTTTGACCAACTCGATGACGGGTGCCTGGTTCGGCAGCTATTTTGCCAACACCGAAAGCTGGAACGCTGTTCCGCCGCATCTGCAGCAGCTCTATCGCAGCACCATCGACCAATCGCACTATTACCGCGCTCAGTGGTATTGGGGTGGCGAAGCGCAGCTTCGCGTCCAGGGCGAGAAGATGGAATTGACATCTTTGCCTGCTGACGAGTGGGCACAGGTCAACGCTGATGCTCAGGTTTTCTGGGATGAAATCGCTGCATCTTCGCCGCGTGCCGGCAAAGTTGTTGATGCCTTCAAGGCCTATGCAGCTACGATGGAAGCGGCGGGTTACCCCTACCGCTAAGTCAGCTATAACACGACAAAAGCGAGGGCCTTACGGGCCCTCGCAATGCGTTCTCAGGCGACGAAAGACAAGGCCATTGCCCGCAAATCTGACCTTCGAAGCCCTTAAGGCTGCCGTTGAGGCAGGCGAAATCGACACGGTTCTCACCTGTATCGTGGATATGCAGGGACGCTTGATGGGCAAGCGCTTTCACGCAGCGCATTTCATCAATGGTGGGCATGAAGAAACCCACGGATGCGACTATCTGCTGGCAACAGATATCGAAATGGTCACGGTTCCAGGCTACAAATCCGCGTCCTGGGAGACCGGCTATGGCGACTATGTCCATAAGCCTGACTTAAGCACCCTGCGCCGTGTCCCGTGGCTTCCGGCCACCGCCATGGTGATGTGCGATGTGCTTGATCACCATACGCACCAAGAGGTTTCGGTCGCACCGCGAACGGTTCTTAAGCGTCAGATCGCGCGGGCCAAAGCCATGGGCCTGACGCCGATGATGGCCACCGAATTGGAATTCTTCCTGTTCGAGCAAGCGTTCGATGCGCTGAACGATCAGGGCTATCGCGATCTACAGACTCTCAGTCGCTACAACGTCGACTACGCCATCATGGGCACCACCAAGGAAGAGGCCGTCATGCGCGATCTGCGCAATGGGCTCTATGGGGCGGGCATTCCGGTGGAAAATTCCAAGGGCGAGGCTGAAACCGGCCAAGAAGAAATCAATATCAAGTATTCCGATGCGCTTGATACCGCCGACATGCACACGATCACCAAGAACGCGACCAAAGAGATCGCCTTCGCGCACAATCGCTCGGTGACGTTCATGGCGAAATACGCGACGGACCGGGCGGGCAGTTCCAGCCATGTGCATCAATCGCTCTGGCAGGGCGAAACGCCAGCGTTCTACGACCCTCAGAGCGAGCACGCAATGAGCGCGATGATGCGTTCTTATTTGGCCGGACTTTTGGCCCATGCCCCTGATGTGACAGCGTTTTTGGCGCCTTATGTGAACAGCTATAAGCGTTTCACCGAAGGCCTGTTTGCGCCTACCAAGGCCGTCTGGTCCACTGACAATCGTACAGCGGGGTTTCGTGTCTGCGGTGCTGGCACCAAGGCCGTTCGCGTGGAGTGCCGGATCGGTGGTGCGGATCTCAACCCCTACTTGGCTTTGGCCTCGCAATTGGCGGCAGGTTTGGATGGCATCGAAAAAGGGCTTGAGCTGGAAGCAGAAGCCTCCGGTGATGTCTACCAGGCCGCCGAGGCGCGCGAGATTCCAAAGACCTTGCGTGATGCTGCAACGGCGTTAGAGGGATCAGCCATGCTGCGTGCGG
This sequence comes from Pseudomonadota bacterium, assembly GCA_039814945.1. Taxonomy (GTDB): domain Bacteria; phylum Pseudomonadota; class Alphaproteobacteria; order Rhizobiales; family MH13; genus MH13. The sequence continues at coordinate 80,989 of JBCCAF010000002.1, read as the reverse complement.
CGTTCGGTGATGACGTCGTCGATCACTACGTCCATGCCGCCCGCTGGGAATTGAGTGAAAATGATCGGGTTGTGACCGATTGGGATATCAAACGCGGCTTCGAGCGCGCTTAAGCGAAGATACATGACCAACATCATCACATGCATATCTCCCGTCGATGGGAGCATTGTGGCCGAACGATCTGCGCTCAGCCACGCCGACGCTGACGCGGCAGTTGCTCGCGCCAAAACTGCGCAAGCGGCCTGGGCAGAGCTGCCATTGGCCGAGCGAATGGCAATGGTGCGACAGTCGCTTGCGGCGCTCAACGCCATGTCTGACCGCGCTGTCCAGGAGCTGGCGTGGCAGATGGGGCGTCCTACCCGTTACGGCGGCGAGTTCGGCGGCATGAACGAGCGTTCAGAGTACATGCTGGACATCGCAGAGGACGCACTGGCTCCTGAAATCGTTGAGGATAGTGCCCAGTTCGACCGCCGGATCGAGCGCGCGCCACAAGGCGTCGTGTTTGTCATCGCCCCTTGGAACTACCCCTACATGACGGCGATGAACACCATCGTTCCAGCTCTGGTGGCGGGTAATGCGGTGATGCTGAAACATGCCAGCCAAACGCTTTTGGTCGGTGAAATGTTGGCCGAGGCTTTTGCCAACCTGCCAGAGGGCGTGTTCCAGAATGTCGTTCTTGATCATGCAGGAACCGAACGGCTGATCGCAGCGCGCTCCTTTGGGTTCGTGAACTTCACCGGTTCAGTTGGCGGTGGTCGTGCCATCGAAAAGGCGGCCGCCGGCACGTTCACCGCAACGGGATTGGAGCTTGGCGGAAAGGATCCAGCCTATGTGATGGCCGATGCTGACATGGAATGGGCCGTCGATACGCTGATGGACGGTGCCATGTTCAACGCCGGCCAATGCTGCTGCGGCATCGAGCGGATCTACGTCCACGAAAGCCTCTATGACACCTTTGTTGAAAAAGCCGTGGCATGGGTGAACACTCTGAAACTGGGCAATCCAACCGATCCAGAAACAACGCTCGGCCCGATGGCCCATCCGCGCTTTGCCAAAGTTGTGCGCGATCAGATTGAGGCTGCCGTTGCCTCAGGGGCCAAGCCTCTGATCGATCCGGCGCATTTTCCTGCCGACGATGGCGGGGCCTACCTTGCCCCACAGGTCTTGGTGAACGTCGATCACACCATGGCTGTGATGCGCGAGGAAAGCTTTGGTCCGGTGGTCGGCATCATGCCGGTCAAGGACGATGAAGAGGCTTTGGCGCTCATGAATGATTGCGCCTATGGCCTGACCGCAAGCCTTTGGACAATCGATCCAGAGCGCGCGCTTGCCTTAGGGCGCAGGATCGAGACCGGCACAGTGTTCCTGAACCGAGCGGATTATATCGACCCGGCGGTCTGTTGGACGGGTTGCAAAGACACCGGACGCGGCGGGGCCATGTCGGCCATCGGCTACGCGTCGGTCACGCGGCCGCGCAGCTACCATATGCGAAAGGTCAAATCATGAGCATAACGGCCAATTGGTCCTATCCCACCGCGATCAAATTCGGGGCAGGGCGGATCACAGAGTTGCCGGACGCATGCTCGCAAGCAGGGATGACCAAGCCACTCTTGGTCACAGACCGTGGTTTGGCTGGCATGGAGATCACCACCCGTGCCCTGGATATCCTTCAGGCTGCTGGCCTTGGCGCGGCGATGTTTTCTGACGTCGATGCCAACCCCAATGAGGTGAACCTTGCTGCCGGACTGGAAGCCTACAAGGCCGGTGGCCATAATGGCGTGGTGGCTTTCGGCGGTGGTTCCGGCCTTGATCTGGGCAAGATGGTCGCCTTCATGTCCGGGCAAACCAGGCCTTTGTGGGATTTTGAAGACGTTGGCGATTGGTGGAGCCGCGCTGATCCTGATGGCATCGCGCCCATTGTCGCCGTGCCAACCACCGCCGGAACAGGCTCGGAAGTGGGCCGCGCGTCGGTCATCACCAATTCAGCCACCCATGTGAAAAAGATCATCTTTCACCCAAAGGTGCTGCCAACGGTGGTGATCTGTGACCCTGAATTGACCGTCGGCATGCCCAAGATGATCACGGCGGGCACCGGCATGGACGCCTTCGCCCATTGCTTGGAGGCGTTTTCGTCGCCGTTCTACCATCCGATGAGCCAAGGGATCGCACTAGAAGGGCTGCGGCTGGTCAATGAGAACCTGCCCAAAGCCTATCGCGATGGCACGGATATCGAGGCACGCGCGCACATGATGAGCGCTGCCATGATGGGCGCGGTGGCCTTCCAAAAAGGTCTTGGCGCGATCCATGCGCTTAGCCATCCAGTCGGCGCGGTCTATGGGACCCACCATGGCACAACCAACGCGGTCGTAATGCCCGCCTGCCTGGCGTTCAACCGATCCGCCATTGAAGACAGGCTAAACAAAGCTGCCGCCTATCTGGGCATCTCCGGCGGTTATGAGGGCTTTGTTAGCAGGGTCATGGAGTTGCGCCAGATGCTGTCCATCCCCACAGGCTTGGCAGCGCTGGGCGTTGAAGAGAGCCGTTTGGATGAACTGACAGCCATGGCCATCGAAGATCCAAGTGTTGGTGGCAATCCCGTTGAGATGACGCTAGAAAACACCCGCGAGCTCTTCGACGCCGCCATGTAACGACCTGGCGGCGTCCAGCAAATCTTGATCAGGTCAGCCGTTTGAGCAGGCTTGAAGTGTCCCAGCGATTGCCGCCCATGCGCTGCACATCGGCATAAAACTGATCCACCAGCGCGGTGACGGGCAGAGATGCACCGTTGCGCTTGGCCTCATCGAGCAGAATGCCAAGGTCTTTGCGCATCCAATCTACGGCAAAACCGTGATCAAACGCATCCTCGTTCATGGTTTTCCAGCGGTTTTCCATCTGCCAGCTTTGCGCTGCACCTTTGGAAATGACGCCAATCACCGCTTCGACATCCAGATCAGCTTTTTGCGCAAAGGCAATGGCTTCTGAAAGACCCTGAACCAGGCCTGCGATGCAGATCTGATTGACCATTTTGGTCAACTGACCGGCGCCAACAGGGCCCATAAGACCGACCTGTTTGGCGTAGCAATCAATAGCAGGTTTTGCCCGGTCAAAGATAGCCTGGTCGCCGCCACACATCACCGTCAAAGCGCCGTTTTCAGCGCCAGCCTGACCGCCGGAGATTGGGCCATCGATAAAGTGAAAGCCGCCTGCATCCGCCGCAGCGCTCAGCTCACGCGCAACTTCGGCAGATGCGGTGGTGTGATCGATGAAAATCGTGTCGGCGCCCATGGATTGGAAAGCGCCATCAGGGCCGGTGGTCACGCTGCGCAGATCATCATCATTGCCAACGCAGGCAAACACCATGTCGCAGCCTTTGGCGGCTTCCGCGGGCGTTGGCGCCATTTCACCGCCATACTGATCGACCCACTTTTGCGCTTTGATGTCAGTGCGGTTGTAGACCGTCACCTCGTGACCACCTTCAGCGGCCAGGTGCCCAGCCATCGGGTATCCCATGACGCCCAAACCCAAAAATGCAACTTTCGCCATCGCGATGCTCTCCTTCAAACACATGTTGTGAAGGGCATAGGCCGCAGAACTGGCTCTGACCAGAGCGCTTTGCGACAAGATGGTCGCAGACGAAGCGCAAAACGCTTTAGTGGGCGAGCGCCAAATGGCGGGTGAGCCTGCGCTCCAACCGGTCCCAAACGCGGCGCACAACCTCCACCGCGATCAGGTAGAGCAGCGCCGCCCAGAAGAATGCCTGGAAGTTGAACGAGCGCGCATAGGCAAGGTTGGTTACGCCCATCAGGTCCAGAACCGTGACGATGGAGGCGATGGCTGAACCCTTGATCATAAGGATCAGCTCATTGCCCAAGGGGCGCAGGGCAACGATGTAGGCTTGTGGAAGAACCACTTTGAAAAAGGTTGGCCAACGGCTCATGCCCAGCGCCTGAGAAGCTTCTGCCTGGCCAGCGGGAAGCGATTGAATGGCCCCGCGCATGATTTCAGCCTGGTAGGCAGCGGTGTTCAGCGTGAAGGTGAGCGCGGCCACGTAAAACGGCTCGCGGAAGAACCACCAAAGGCCAGCAGCCTCAAAGGCTTCATTGAATTGCCCAGCGCCATAGTAGAGCAGAAACAGCTGTGCCAGCAGCGGTGTGCCGCGAAAAAACGTGATGTAGGCGCGTGCGGGCAGGGTTAGCCACACGCGTTTTGAAAGCCGGGCCAGCGCTATTGGCAGCGATAGCACCGCACCGATGCCGACCGACAGAAACACCAGTTGGAAGGTGACGATGATCCCTTCCAGATAGCGATCCCAGTAGCGATCAACGAGCCGCCAGTTGATGCTGGGAATGATCCAAGCGGCCAGACCGATAATGATGGCAGCCAGCACGAGCTTGTCGAACAAAGCCTTGTCCAAGCCAAACGGCCCTTTGGCCACTGAGGGTTTTTTGGGTGCTGATCGGCTTGCTACCTGTGCCGCTGTGCTTACCGTTTGATCGCTCATCGTGCCGCAAACCCTCGATTGGCACGCCGCTCAAGCACATTGGTGCCGACCGTCGAGATAAGGGTGAACGCCAGATAGATGAGGCAAGCTATGAGGTAGAAGAAGAACGGTTCTTTGGTCACGCCCACGGCCACCTGCGTTTGCCGCAGCAGGTCGTTGAGCGCGATCACTGAAACAAGCGAGGTGTCTTTGATGAGCACCAGCCAAAGGTTGCCGAGGCCGGGCAGAGCCAATCGCCAAAGCTGCGGCAGGGTGATCAGCGCGAACGACTGGATGGCTGTTAGGCCCAGCGAGCGTCCGGCCTCGCCCTGACCTTTGGGCACAGCGCGGATCGCGCCAAGAAAGACTTCTGAGGAGAACGCGCCAAACACCACGCCTAGCGCCACCACGCCTGCGGCAAAGCCGCTGATTTCAAAGGACGAGCCAGGCGCTACCAGTTGCACGATGCGGTTGGCCAGCAACTGCACCATGTTGTAAATCACGAACAGCGTCAGCAGTTCGGGCAGCCCACGAAAAATGGTGGTGTAAGTGTTGCCGACGGCACGCAAATAGGTGTTTTCGGATTCTTTGGCGAGCGCGATGGCCAGTCCAAGCAACAGGCCAAACGGTAGCGTCACCAGCGCGAGGCGAATGGTGAGCCAGGCGCCAGCGGCCAGCTCATCGCCCCATCCCTCGGCCCCCCAGGCCAACAATCCCAACAGTTCACTCATACGCGCTCCTCTGCCATGGACAGGTCCAGCAAGGCTGGCCCGACCGGCAGATACACGCCGCGCACCAAGGTAGGTGCGCGGCGCATGGCATCAATCGATCAGATCAATAGACCGAGAACGGGAAGTATTTGTCGCTGATTTCTTGGTAGGTGCCGTTTTCAATAACGGCTGCGATGGCAGCATTGAAACGCTCACGCAATTCATCTTCACCCTGACGAACAGCCGCGCCAACACCAAACCCGAAATAGGCCGGATCATTGTAGGCATCACCAACAAACGTGCAGCAAGAGCCGTCATCCGTTTCCATCCACTCATAGAGCACGATGGAATCGGCCAAGATCAGGTCAATGCGGCCAGCGGCCAAATCCAGATTGGCCTCATCCTGGGTTGGGTAAAGACGAATGTCGGATTCGCTGTACACATCTTCCAAGAAGTTGGCGTGGATGGTTGCTGATTGTGCGCCAATGGTCATACCAGCGAGTGCCTCAGGCGAGGTGTCGGTGACCTCTGACCCATCGCGCACCGCAAAACGGGCTGGCGTCTGGTAGTATTTGTCGGAGAAATCGACGATTTCCATGCGCTCTTCGGTGATCGACATCGATGCCATGATCGCATCATAGCGATTGGCCAGAAGGGCCGGAATGATGCCATCCCAGTCCTGCGCAACCAGTTCGCACGTCACGTTCATTTCTTCGCAAAGCGCAGCCGCAAGCTCGATTTCAAAGCCGACCAAGTTGCCGTCACTGTCGGTGTAATTGAACGGAGGGTAAGCCCCTTCGGTGCCGATGCGCACGACATCCTGCGCGGCCACGGAGCTTGTCCCGGCGATGACGCCGAGTGTGGTAATCGCCGCGATGGCGATACGGTTAAATCCTGTCATATGAAGTTTCCTAAGTCTTTCCCTGAAAGCTTTGCACGCCTGACATCATAACCAGCGCCAGATTTAGCAAGGCTGCACGCAGCACACACCATTTGTAACAGTCGCGCAACGGGCCACCGCCTTGAAAGTGCCTCTTTTTCCGCGCCTGCCCGCAAAAGCGGCACGTTGACGTGGCGCATGCCACGCCTTTGGCCAAGCGTGTAATAACATGCCCTTACGGCATCATAGAAACCGTTTTGAACCTGGATCATGCAGTGTATCTTCGCAGCGGCCAGGGGCACAAAAAGGACAAGACAAGCGTGTGGGATAAAATCAAATCGGTGTTTGGTGGGCAGGCAGAAAAGGGCGCGCAGGACGATGCGGTAAGCCAAGCCATCAACCAAATCATCGATCCGAAATCTGGTCTGGAATTGGCCAAAAGCGGCCTGCTGTCGCCGCCGACGTTGAACGATGGCCGCTTGTTTCTCACGCTTTCGGTGGCACCAGAAGATGTGCCAACCTATCAGCCCATTCGTGATGCGCTTGAGATCACACTCAATGCTTTGCCGGAGGTGGAGCAGGCCTTTATCGTGCTCAGCGCGCAGGCCCCAGCAGAAAGGGTTGTGCCGCAAAGCAGTGTAAAGCCCGGCACAATCAAAGACCCCGCGCCCAAACAATCGACGGTCCCCAAACCCGCGACAAAACCCACCACGAAACCCAATGTGCCACCGGCCAATCAGCGGCGTATTGGCGGCATTGATTTCTCGGGAATCGGCGCAATCATCGCCGTCGCTTCAGGCAAGGGCGGTGTTGGCAAATCCACCACGACCGCCAACCTTGCCATCGCGCTTGCCGGTCAGGGTTTGAAGGTCGGCGTGCTGGACGCCGATGTGTATGGCCCCTCTATCCCCAGGCTTTTCGGCGTTTCCTCACCGCCCAAGTTCGATGAAAGCAAACAGGCGACGCCGCCGACCGGCCACGGCGTGAAGGTCATGTCCATGGGCTTCCTGATCGAAGAGGGCACGCCCATGGTGTGGCGCGCGCCCATGGTGGTGTCGGCGTTGACCCAGATGCTCTCTGACGTCGCTTGGGCACCTGAGGGTGAGCCTTTGGATGTGATGCTTATCGATATGCCGCCGGGCACCGGCGACACCCAGCTTACCATCTCGCAGCAAGTGCCGCTGGATGGTGCGATAATCGTTTCCACCCCGCAGGATTTGGCGCTGATTGACGCCCGCAAAGGCGTGGCGATGTTCCAAAAAGTCGAAGTGCCCATTCTTGGCATCATCGAGAATATGTCGAGCTACGTCTGCCCGCAATGCGGCCACGAGGCGCACATTTTTGGCCATGGCGGCGCGCGAGAGGATGCGACGAAGTTTGGTGTGCCGTTCCTGGGCGAAATCCCGCTTCATATCGCTATCCGCGAAACGTCCGATGCTGGCACGCCGATTGGCATCAGCGCTCCAGACGGTCCACATGCCAAAGCCTACAGCGCGATCGCTGACATCATGTGGCAGGATGTGGAAGCGCGCAAAGCTGGCAAGCGCAAACCACCGCAGATTGTTATTGAGGACGAGTTGGAACCGGTTCAGGCAACTGCGTAGCGCGCTTTTCCAGCGCGTTGGACGCCAGCCCTGAAATCAGAGCCAGAACCGCAAGCACGCTCATCAACAGTATCAGCGGCCAAAGCCCCCAAGGCAGCGTCCACCCGACGACAACGGTTGCCATCGCTCCCACCATCACTTGCAATGATCCGCTGAGGCCTGAGGCTGTGCCAGCAAGCTCCGGACGCACCGAAAGCGCGCCAGAGATCGAGTTTGGCATCGTCAGGCCGTTGGCCAGTGACGACAGCAACATCGGCCCAAACAGCGACAGTGGATGCAGCGCGCCAAGCGCGATCAAAGCTATCATCAGCGCCATAGCAAACAGCGCCATGACATTGCCGTAGAGGATCATGCGCGGTGGTCCAAAACGCACCGAAAAGCGCCCAGAGATGTAGTTGCCCAACGCGTAGCCTGCGGCAATCAGCGTGAAATAGAGCCCATACTCCACCGGCGCCAAGCCAAGCTCGCGCTGCGAGATGATTGGGCCGCCGCCGAGAAAGGCGAAAAATACACCAGATGCCATCGCACCGGTGAGAGAGAAGGCCCAAAAGCGCGGCTCGCCTAGCAGAGCGACATGGCTTGTCCAAAGCACCTGTGGCGAAAAGCTGGTCTGTTTGGACTGGTGGGTTTCACGCAGCGTGGCAAAAACCAGAACCAAAAGCCCGGTACCAAGCAGCAACAGCAGGTCAAACGAGGCGCGCCAGCCGTAAAAGCCGTCAAGAAAGCCGCCAATAACCGGGCCGATCATCTGCGCAATGGCCATACCCATGGTGACATAACCAAGCAGACTGGCCGCCTCATCGCGCGAGGCAACATCGCGCACGATGGCGCGACCCAGAACCATGCCGGCACAGCCGCCAATCGCTTGGAACCCCCGAGCGATGATCAGCGCTTCGATGCTGGTGGCAAAGCGGCAAAACAGGGTTGCGATCATGAAGACGATCAACCCACCGATCAGAATCGGGCGACGGCCAAATCTGTCCGACAAGGGTCCAATAATAAGCTGCGAAATTGCCACCACAAACAGATAAACCGAGAGGGTAAGCTGCACTTGCGCATCGCTTGCCTGAAGATCTGCAGCCAAGCCAGGCAGCGAGGGCAGATAGATGTGCATCGTGAGCGGGCTGATCGAAACGATCAGCACCAACAAAAACGTGCTTGGCCGCTTAGCAAGCGACATATCGGCGGTGGCGTTGGCCATGCCTGAGCAGTGCTTTCCAGTTTGGATGTGAAGCAGGAAAAAGGCGCCGCCAGTTGAGGTTCAACTGGCGGCGCCATCAGGAAAGCTCAGTGTAAGGTGCGAAATGCGATGCGCCAAGGGGGTATCACGTGAGTATCACCGGGGCATCACAACAGGATCGGTTGGTCTTTAGACCGGTAGTGCGCCGTTTGGTGGCGCGTGCCGGCGTTTGCGTGGTGTGATGATCTTCAGCATGGAGCGCCAAAAACCAGTCCAAGCTGCCCTAAAAGCGTGTGCGCGCAGTGCGCGCCCTTTTTGAAGGTTGGCTTGGATCGCGGGTCGGGAGGAAACAATCAACATAGGGCTAGCTTCCTTTCGAACGAGGGGTTTGCCTTAGTGTCGGTGCAGCAGAGCGTTGAAAAATTCAGCCCAGGCCTGAGCGCGGGCTGTGTGAGCGGCATCAATGTGTGAGCGAAGGGTTTTGCGAGAGGTGATGTCCAACATGGGAGTGATCCTTTCTTCGGGGGGAATTTGATGTGGCTGTTAGCGTTGAAGGATGTATGCGCCTTGCCAGCAGGGACAACAAACGGGTAGATTGCGACATCGCATCAAGAAATTTGATCTGAAAGGGTCGTTCGGAAGGGGTTTTCATGTCGCGCCTACCAACACTCAATGGGCTGCAAGCGTTCGAGGCCACGGCACGCCATATGAGCTTTGCTGCAGCAGCAGAGGAGTTGAGCCTCACACCGTCTGCGGTGTCCTATCAGGTGCGCTCGCTGGAGGACCGGCTGGGGGTCGAGCTGTTCGCCCGGCTCAACCGTGCCATTGCGCTGACCGAAGCCGGAGAAACGCTTTACCCGGACATTCGTGAAGCATTCGCGCGCATGCGTGTGGCGGTGGACCGCCTATCGGCAGACACGCCAGAGAACGTGTTGGTGGTCTCCACTGGCCCATCCTTTGCCGCCAAATGGCTCTCACCGCGCCTGTTCAGCTTTATGGACGAGCACCCGGAGATCGAGGTGCGCATTTCAGCGAGCCTGAAACTGGTCGACTTCAACCGTGACGGCGTGGATGTCGGCATCCGCTTTGGGCTCGGCAACTATCCTGGATTGGAGCAGTTTCACCTGATGGGCGATGAGGTGACCGTGCTCGCCTCACCAGATTTTCTGGAGACGCATACTCTCACATCAGCGCAGGATATCGCCTCGCAGCCTTTGATCATTGATGAGTCGATGGCCTTCACCAAGGAGGCGCCGACCTGGCTCACCTGGTTCGAGCACGCCAAAGTTCACTATTCAGGCGAGCTAAGGGGGCTGCGTTTCAACCATGCCGACCACGCTATTGATGCCGCAGCCCGCGGTGTTGGCGTTGCCTTGGCCCGCACATCTCTAGCGATTGGCGATATTGAAAAGGGCGTTCTGGTTGAACCGTTTCCAAAGCTGCGGTTGCGAACCGCCTTGTCGTTTTTTCTGGTGATGCCACCAACCGCTCGGCTGAAGCCGAAGGTGGCGGCGTTCACGCAGTGGATTCACCGCGAACTGGACCTTCCTTACGATGAGGACTGAGGCGTCTCTTGCTGACGTTTGATCTGTTGTTCGCGCACGATCATGTAGATGCCGCTCGCCACAACGATGGTAAGGCCAACGATCATCGAAAGATCGGGTCGGTTGCCAAACACAAACGCATCAATGGCCAGCGCCCAAAGCACAATAGAATAGCGGAACGGCGAGGTGACCGACACATCACCGCTGCGCATCGCAACGGTGACAGCCAGATAGCCCATGGTGAGGAAGCACGCTGAAAGGCCAAGCAGCGCCATGGCCTGCGGCGTGGGCGCCACCCACTCTTGGAAGAAGGCGAGGATGAAACCCATCACCATAACCGCAGCGCTGGTGACAAGGTTGATCGAAACCGCCGGCAGGCGCGGATCGATATAGCGCGTGGACATATCCCGGATCACGAAAAACGCCACTGCTGCGACCGCCCAGAGACTGGCAGGCAAAAAGCCATCACCGCCTGGCTGAATGATGAGCAGCACACCCGAAAAGCCGATCAAAATCACCGTCCAACGCCGCCAGCCAACCTTTTCTTTGAAGAACAGGGCAGCCACCGCCACCATCACCAGGGGAATGGTTTGCAGCACGGCATTGGCATTAGCGATGGGGATCGCAATGATCGCGTTGTAGTAAAGCAGCGTTGCCATGCACTCGCCAAAAGCGCGCAGACCAACCGCCTTATCCTTGAGCGTTGGTAGCGACTTATGAGCGCCGGTCGCAAAAGCCATCGCCACCAAAATCGCAAGGATTGCAATGCCGCGCAGGGCAATCATTTGGCTGATCGGCATATCTTGCGCAGCCAGCTTAATGCAGCTGTCGGTGCCGATGAAGCCAATCATCGCAAGACAGGTCGCCAAAATGCCGCGCGTGTTCGCTGACATTGATTGGAAAAGAGACATGGGGTGAAATCGGTGGGTTGGAGCCTCGCCGTTCTCGGCCGCCCGCACCGTGATGCTAGGGCCTAAATGATCGCCCTGCAAAGGGAAAAGCCCGTATGGCTGTCCAGATTATCCGCCTGTCATGCTCATATGACGGGAAACGGCAGGTGCCGCGCCGGTGCGATCGATCACAAAATCATGACCTTTTGGCTTGCGGCCAATCGCTTCATCGATGGTGCGCTGCAGAAGCTCATTGCCCTCTGAGGCCCGCAGTGGTTCGCGCAGATCAGCCGCGTCATCCTGGCCAAGGCACATGTAAAGCGTGCCAGTGCAGGTGATGCGCACGCGGTTGCAGCTTTCGCAGAAATTGTGCGTGAGCGGGGTGATGAAGCCGAGCCGTCTGCCGGTCTCTTCAATGCGCACATAACGCGCTGGACCCCCGGTTTGATCGGGCAGATCTGTCAGCGTGAAGGTGTTTTCCAGATCCTTGCGCACTTGGGAAAGTGGCAAATACTGGTCTGTGCGATCCCCATCGATATCGCCAAGCGGCATGGTCTCAATGAGGGTGAGGTCCATGTTATGCTCATGGGCATAAGCAATCATCGATGGGATTTCTTCATCGTTGAAACCGCGCAGCGCAACCGCATTGAGCTTCACTTTCAGGCCGGCGTCTTGGGCTGCTTTGATGCCATCCATCACACGGTCAAAATCACCCCAGCGCGTGATCGCTTTGAACTTGTCGGCATCCAGCGTGTCTAGCGACACATTCACGCGGCGCACACCGTGCTGGTGGAGCGTCTTGGCGTGCTGCCTGAGCTGTGAACCATTGGTGGTGAGCGTCAGTTCTTCCAGATCTCCGGATTTCAAATGCCGCGACAGGCTCTCGATCAGGCTCATCAGGTTCTTGCGCACCAGCGGCTCACCGCCGGTTAGGCGCAGCTTTTTCACCCCGCGTGCGATGAACGCTGAGCAAAGCCGGTCCAGCTCTTCCAGCGTCAAAAGGTCCCGCTTGGGCAAAAACGTCATGTCTTCGGCCATGCAGTAAACACAGCGAAAATCGCAACGGTCGGTTACGGACACGCGCAGATAGCTGATCGTGCGACCAAAAGGGTCAATGAGCGGGGGCTCTGTTGTGGTAAGCATAGTCATGGATCCGATCCTAAGCCGTGCTGCCGCCCTGTAAAGCGGATTTGGCGCTCACAATGTCACACACTGTGGTGGGGAACCATGACCCAGAGCAATGCAACCCGCTGGCCTACGGAGTTGCGCCTCAAAGCAGGCAAACAAACGCTTCAAGTCAGTTTTGATGATGGATTGCAGGCTGATCTACCCGCCGAGCTTCTGCGCGTTTACTCGCCCTCAGCCGAAGTGCAAGGCCACGGCGCTGGCCCTAAAAAGCTTGTGCTGGGTAAGGAAAACGTTGCCATCCGCTCCATTGAGCGTGTTGGCAGCTATGCGGTGCGCCTGGTGTTTGATGATGGTCACGACACGGGTTTTTATACCTGGGCCTTTTTGGACGACTTTGCCCAGACTCTGGACGACAAGCGGGCCGAGTATGACAAGGAAAAAGCCACCGCCTGACGGGTCAGACGGTGGCCTCTAAACACAATGCGCGGAGGACTTAGCCGCGATAGCCATTCCACAGGCCAGCAACGGCCGAGCGAACACCGAGGGTGTTGTCGAGGCGCGCGTTGGTCTGCAGTTCGTCGGCAAACGCCCAAGCAGCATCCACGCCGCGGGCGAAACGAACAATCGAGGATATCATGCGGTTGATCATTGTAGGAATCCTTCTGGTTGAGCGTTGCAAATGGGATTAGAGCAATTCGTTGTTGCAGCGCACATAGGCTCATCATGGTCGCAGGAGTAGATCGGAAAACGCACCTTTGCCATGCGGTTTTTGCATAGCGACTGGTTGCGGAAAAAATGAGCATTAACAGATATTTAATAGTGTTTCAGTCTGCACGGCGCACGAAAAATGACTAGGACGAGGCCGCAATATTGCGACGCAGCATTCACGGTTCCGTACCTTGCCTCTGAATTGTCGTGATCCATAACGTTGTCACCACCCAATTCGTAGGACCGCTCATGCGCATCACCACCCACGGAAACGATTTGCTAGTGACCGACCAATCGCTTGGGCTGGGTGCCTTTGTCCTCAGCCTTGGTGTGCTGTTTTTGGCCGCCGCGCTGGGCCGCGTGGTGGATGGTAGTGTGCTCTCGTCTGCCACGGCGTTTTACGTCGTCGCTGGGCTCTTCGCACTGAAGACAGGGTTCGACAGACTTGTCGCCACGCAGTTGATCATCGATATGGACAAAAAGCTCGTGGTCGCCAAGCGCTGGGGTGTGGCGGGCACCAATGTGCAGCGCATCCCGTTTGAAGCGGTCGATGGTTTTTCCATCGAGCCAGAGGGGCAAAACAAACGCACCGAACTCTTTATCCAGACAAGCCGCGGGCCGGTTCTTGCATCTGGTGGCACAAAGGGCGTGCGCGAAGCGTGGGAAGAGGTCGTCGCCGCTGTCGAAACCCATATGGGCCGTAGGGTTGCACCTTCGGACGCCTCGCAATGAGTGCGGATCAGGTTGAGGACGTTGCCGCTGCAGTCTTGGCATTGCCAAAGCCAGCGCTGTGCTTGGACTTTGATGGCACCTTGGTGGACATCGCACCACGCCCTGAAGCCATAACTGTTGCCGATCATTTGCCCGACTTACTCAGCGCCTTGCGCGAGCGGTTCGATGACCGTGTGGCCATTGTCACGGGGCGCACCCATACAGACCTTTCACGTTACCTCGATGTGACCGCGTTTCCCGTTGCGTCCAGCCATGGGGCAGAGTTTTCAGCGGCAGGTAGCACTGAGGTGCAATCTCTGATCGATCCGGCTGATCTTGATCCTCTTCGACCAAAAATTGCCGAGGCCATACAAAGTCACGCCGATGTCTATCTGGAAGACAAAGGCACCGCGATTGCGGTTCACACGCGCCCCAACCCAAGCGCTCACAATCCGCTGCTCGACCAGATGGGCGCTTTGGCAGAACATGATGAAAGGGTTCATGTGGGTGGCGGCAAAGGCATTGTTGAACTGCGCCTCGCCAGCGAAAACAAAGGCACAGCGGTCACACGCCTGACCAAACTGCCCGGCTGGGAAAACGCACAGCCGGTGATGATTGGTGATGATACAACTGACAATGACGGCATGGCTGTCGCGAAAACAGTGGGCGGCTTTGGTATCCAAGTCGGTGACGGCCCAAATGGAACCAAACTTTCCCATGCGGCGTTATCATTGGCATCTGTCAGCCAAGCCCATAAAATGCTGCAACTGCTCACGCGATAACCGACCTCAAAAAGGATCCCTCCTGTATGTCCGACCCCAATCGTCGTCTCGTTGTTGTCTCCAACCGAGTCGGCCCGTTGGTCAGCGGCGGAAAAGCGGGAGGGTTGGCGGTCGCGATGGCCGATGCCCTGAAAGAGCGCGGAGGGCTTTGGTTCGGCTGGTCGGGCGAGCTTTCAGATTCGGGCACCTGGGGACCGATCAATCGAGAGACCCATGGCTCCGGGCCAACGGCAATCACGCTGGCTACGCTGGATATGACCCAGGAAGACCATGCCCAGTTCTATGAAGGCTATGCGAACCGTGTGCTCTGGCCATTGCTCCACTATCGCACTGATCTGATTGACTATGATCCCAAGGACGAGGATGGCTACAAACGCGTCAATCATCGCTTTGCGACCCGCTTGGCGGCCATGGTCGAGCCGGATGATCTGATTTGGGTGCAGGATTATCACTATCTCACCTTTGCCCAGCAGTTGCGTATGGCCGAGGCGAACAATCGCATCGGATTTTTCCTCCACATCCCCTTTCCGCCGCTTGATGTGTTCAACGTGCTTCCAGGCGCGGATGATATGCTGCGCGCCTTGCTTGCCTATGATGTTCTGGGTTTCCAGACCCAGGGTGGTGCAGAGAATATGATCGCACTGATGCTGGGGGAGGGTGGTGAGCGCACCGGACCGTCAACTGTCGAGATCATGGGCCGCACCCTTACGGTCAAAGCCTTCCCGATTGCGATTGATGCGCAAAGTTTCGCTGAACTGGCGACAACTGAAGATGCGCAGATCGCACAGGCGCGCGCGGAGCGTCTTTTGAACGGGCGCCAGCAGATCATCGGTGTCGACCGTATCGACTATTCCAAGGGTCTGCCGGAACGGTTCAAAGGCTTTAAGAAGTTGCTCGAAGACTATCCAGAGAATTCTGGCCGGGTGTCGTTTTTGCAAATTGCGCCACCATCACGCGGCACGCTGGATGCCTATGCGCGCATTCGCGAGGAGCTGGAGCAGATCTCCGGCCATGTGAACGGGCGTTTTGGCGATATCGATTGGGTGCCGATCCGCTTTACGACACGTGGGCAGCCGCGCAGCGCGCTTGCGGGCCTGTATCGCGCCAGCCGGGTCGGGCTGGTGACGCCGCTGCGCGACGGCATGAATTTGGTCGCAAAAGAGTACATTGCCGCTCAAGACCCTGATGACCCCGGCGTTTTGGTGCTCTCACAGTTTGCCGGCGCGGCTGAACAGATGACCCAGGCCGTGCTGGTCAATCCCTATTCCGATGGCGATGTGGCTGAAGGCATCCAGACGGCGCTGCGTATGGAGAAGGGCGAGCGTATCGAACGCTACCGAGCCTTGATGGAGATGCTGGTTGAAAATGACGTCAACGCCTGGCGCCGAACGTATTTGCAAGCGTTGGAAGGGTAAAACGTCACAATAACGGTAATGACAGGCATTGCACGGTTGAAACCGGCCTAGCCGGTTTCAGAGCTCAACTAAAACCAGGCATGCCTAGTATTTGGAACGGATAATTGGCTGATCGGCTCTCGTTGATTGCTCCGCAGTCAACTGCTGCCTGTTCCGCTTTTGGCTGCGCCAAAATCTATGGTGGGCTTTGCCGGGTTGTGATCGGGCGGCAGACCGATCACAGACAGACTGAAAAACAATCATGCCCAGCATTTTGAACGCAGTGAAAAATGGTGGGCATGACTGGGATTGAACCAGTGACCCCTCGCGTGTGAAGCGAGTGCTCTCCCGCTGAGCTACACGCCCGTCAACGAGGCGCTCCTCTTAGCCAGCGCCATGAGGAGCGTCAAGCGTTGATAAAGGTCGGTGTCAGTGTGACGGCACAAGCGCGTCGGCTTTTTCCTGAAGATCGGCAAAGGTGTCGATGATCACGTCTGGGTCGAGCGAACCAATGGGCTCGTTGCTGTAGCCAAAACTAACCGCGATCACTGGAACGTTGGCGTCTTTGGCTGCCAGAACGTCTGGCGGCGAGTCGCCCACCATGACACTGCTTGCTGGGTCGCTCCCGGCAGCCTCAATGGTTTTGAGGATATGTTGCCCGTTGGGCTTACGCTCGGCGAACGTATCGCCGCCACAAATGGCGTCGAACCGCTCCGTCAGATCAAGCGCATCCAAAAGCTGGCGGGCCAAGCTTTCGCGTTTGTTGGTGCAGATCGCAAACGCCCAGCCATCCTCTGCCATCTCTTCCATCGCCTCCAAAACATGCGGGAAGAGTATAGTATCACCGGCAATGTTCTGCGCGTAAAATCCAACAAATTGCTCGGTCAGTTCTATGGCGCGCGCATCATCCAACTCGATATCGTGGGCCCGGTGAGCCCGTTCAATCAGCACCCGGGCACCATGACCAACAAAAGCGCGTGCTGTTTCGAAATCGGCTTGCGGAAGGCCCTCAGCCGCCAACACATGGTTGAGTGCAGCCACCAGATCAGGCGCGGTGTCTGCAAGGGTTCCATCGAGATCAAAGATACACAAGCGTGCTGAAGCGGTCATAGGATTTCCCAAACAGATCGTGGTCGTGGAGGTGACGCGAGGACGCGCAGCATGATAGGCGGGGCGCGGCCCCAATGGATTGCCTCAAACCACAAGGATGCTCGACGCGCAATGGATCAAGATGCCCTCAAACGTGAAGTCGGCCGTGCCGCCGCCGCCAAAGTCGATGATGGCATGGTGCTCGGCCTTGGCACTGGATCGACCGCTGAGGCCTTTTTGCAAGCCCTGTCTGCGCGCGTGAAAGAAGGGTTGATGGTGCGCGGTGTGCCGACATCGCAGCGCACGGCGGAACTCTGCCAGGAACTCGGCATCGCGCTGACCGATCTGGAGCGTGATCCCGTGCTTGATCTGGCCATTGATGGTGCAGATGAAATCGATCCTGACCTCAATCTCATCAAGGGTGGCGGCGGAGCGCTTCTGCGCGAAAAAATCGTCGCAGCAGCTGCCAAAGACATGCTTGTGATCGCCGATGGTAGCAAGCTTGTGCCGACACTCGGCGGGTTTGCCTTGCCGGTGGAGATCATCCCTTTCGGCGCTGCCGCTACACTAAGGGCGGTGGAAGACGTTTGCGCCTCTTTCGGCCTTGCAGCAAACGCCTCGATCCGCCGCAATCTTGCCACATCGCAGGCCGACAGCGCGCCATTCTTGACCGACGGCGGCCATTGGATTGTCGACTGCGCTCTGGAAGCCATTGGTGATGCGCCTGGATTGGATCGGGCCCTACGAGATATCCCTGGCGTCGTCGAAACCGGCTTGTTCATCGCGATGGCAAGCCAGGCCTTGGTCGCCAAAGATGGTGCCGTTGAATTGATCAAGCCGCGATGAAGCATTGCCACATTTGATTGGCAGTCTGGCGACGACGGGTTGCCCGCTGCGTCTGAACGTCCTATCGCAGGACCGTGGCGGACACGCCCCCTTGCCGCCATCTGCGGCGGGGCAGGGCTCAAAAAGAGATTTCGGTGCGGTGAGCCGCGCCACAGATGCAAAGCCTAAGGAAGGCCAGAAATGACACGAGTTTTCTCAGCCACAACGACCGTTTTCGGCAAAGTGCGCGAAGCCGCCAAAGCAAGCCTGGTTGTGCTGGCCGTCGCCGGGCTCAGCGCACCTGTTCTAACGGCAGCAACGCCTGCCATCGCTCAAGATCAGGAAATCAGCGAAGATCACATGCGCCTCGCCGCGCGCTATGCGGAGCTATCGGGTGCAAACCTTTTGTATATCAACGCGCTCAATGCCCAGCGCCGCGATATCATTCGGGCGCTTGCTAGCACCAATCCTGATATCGGCCCAACGATCACCGAAGTGACCGATTTGGCCTATCTCGAAATGGCCGACGCGACGGGCCCGCTGTTTGAAGAGATTGCTGCGGTTTATGCGCGTCAGTATCCGCAGGAAGACCTCCAGGTTATCGTCGATTTTTTCCAAAGCGATGTCGGTCAGCGGTTCCTTGAAACGCGCCGCGAAGCCGATCAGCAGGCTTTCGAAGCCACAATCGCATGGGGCGATGCGATCAGTGTTGATTTCCTTGCACGTGTTCGTGCCCTGTTGGCCGAACGCGGCATCGAGATGTAGGCTTCGGGCCAACCGATTGACATAAAGAAAACAAAGCTATGACCGACCCCGCGTTTGACTACGACCTCTTCGTGATTGGCGGGGGGTCGGGCGGTGTCCGTGCCGCCCGGATCGCCTCCCTCCACGGCGCCCGCGTCGCGTTGGCTGAAGAATACCGCTATGGCGGCACCTGCGTGATCCGCGGCTGCGTGCCAAAAAAATTGCTGGTCTACGCCTCGCATTTTCCTGAGGTCTTCGAGGACGCGCGCGGCTTCGGTTGGTCCGTCGGCGACACCAGTTTCGACTGGTCGGCGATGATCGCCCACAAAGACACTGAGATCGACCGTCTCGACGACATCTACAAATCCAATCTGGAAAAAGCCGGCGTCACGCTTTTCAAAACGCGCGCTGAGATAGAAGGTCCACAGGACGTGCGGCTGGTGGCTGAGGACCGCACCATTCGCGCCAAGACGATCCTGATCGCCACCGGCGCAACGCCGTTCATCGACACAGATTTACCCGGTCATGAGCATGTGATCACCTCCAACGAGGCGTTCCATCTGGACAAGCTGCCGGAAAGCATTGTGATCGCCGGCGCGGGTTACATCGCGGTTGAGTTTGCGGGCATCTTCAACGGGCTTGGCGTCGATACCACAGTGATCTACCGGCGCGGCAACATCCTGCGCGGCTTCGATGATGATCTGCGCTGCCATCTGCGTGATGAGATGGAGAAAAAGGGCGTCAAATTTGTCTTTGACGATGTGTTTACCCGCATCACTAAGACTGACGATGGCAAGCTGTGCGGACACACATCTGTTGGCGAAGACCTGATCGCTGATCAGATCATGTTCGCCATCGGGCGCACCGCCAACACGCATGGCTTGGGGCTTGAGAACGCTGGCATTGAAACGCGCCGCAACGCATCGATCCCGGTGTCAGCGGACAGCCAAACCTCTTGCCCCAGCATTTATGCCGTTGGTGACGTCACAAACCGCGCAAACCTGACGCCGGTTGCGATCCGAGAAGGCCATGCCTTTGCCGACAGCGTGTTTGGCAACAACCCGCGCACGGTCGATCATTCGCTGATCCCGACGGCGGTGTTCTCGCAGCCGGAGCTTGGCACCATTGGCATGACCGAGGAGCAGGCCAAAGACGCATGCAACAACATCGATATCTACAAGACCGAGTTCCGCGCGATGAAACACGCCTTTCCAGGGCGTGATGAACGCATGCTGATGAAGATCATCGTAGACGCTGACAATGACAAAGTGCTTGGCGTGCATCTTTGCGGTGATGGGTCTGGCGAACTTATCCAGGGTATTGGCATTGCGGTCGGCATGGGCGCCACCAAGGCTGATTTTGACCGCACCATCGCCGTGCACCCAACCGCTGCCGAGGAATTGGTGACGATGAAGGTTCCAGCGGTGCGCATTCGCGCACCTGATCATCCCGACAACATGTTGGATGTTGGCCTTACCCCGCGCGGGTAGGGGGGCTCAGTCAGACCAAGCAAAAGGGCCACTCAATCGAGTGGCCCTTTTTTGTTTCGCTGCCTGCTATTCAGCTGCCTGAGGCAGGGGCACCAGTTCTGGTCGCCGATCATCATTGGCCGGGCCATCATCTGGCGTGCTGTCATCGCTATCACGTTTAGCAGGCGGTGCTTTCACATCGCGGCCATAGGCGCGGGCGACAGTGCGGTAAGGCGCAACATTGCCAATCAACCAGCGATCCCAAGCCGCGAAGCTTGAAGCCCAGACCGTCGGCAGACACAGCATCACCGGCACGATCACCAGCGTCAGCAGCGTTGAGAAGGCAAGGCCCGAGATTACAGCCGTCGCGAGCTGAACCCACCAGATGGAGGTGATTGAGCCAACCTGGATCACCCGGTCGACAAAGTTGAGGTTGATCTGCAACGCCATCGGGATGAGACCGGCAATTGTCGTGATCGTCGTCAGCAAGATAGGACGCACACGCTGCGCGGCAGCCTTCAAAGCGGCCTCAATGGTTTCCAACCCATCGTCACGGAACCGGTTGAACGTATCCATCAAGACGATGGCATTGTTCACCACAATCCCAGCAAGCGCCACGATGCCCGTTCCCGTCATGATGATCGAGAAGGACTGACCCGTGATCGCGATGCCCAAAAGCACACCGAACACCGCCAGCACTACCGTACCCAGCGTCAGGATCGTTTGGTAAAACGAGTTGAACTGGGTGAGCAGGATGATGAACATTAGGAACAAGGACCCAGCCATGGCTTGCGCCAAGAACTGCCCGGACTCTTGTTGCTCTTCATCCGCGCCACGGAAGCGGTAGGACACCGAAGAGGGTAGGTCTTGCTCTTCCAACCAGGCGCCGATTTCAGCGACCTTATCGTTGTAGTCGACGCCCTCAGCCGCATTGGCCTTGATGTTCATGGAGTAGGCGCCGTCGATGCGCGTGATGGATGTCACCAGCTGCGCCGGTTCACGGGTTACGAAGTTCGACAGTGGCACCTGACCGTGTGCCGTTTCCAACCGCAGATCATCAAGCTGTTCCAGCGTGCGCTGCGCTTCGGGCAAGCGCACACGGATGTCCAACTCTTCGTCAGTATCGTCCGGGCGATAGGTGTCGATCAGCACGCCGGTGGTGACGAGCTGAACCATCGGACCCACTTCGGCAACCGAAGCACCAAAGCGGCCGGCTTCCTCGCGGTCGATGGCAATTTGCCATTCGATGCCAGGCAGTGGTGTGTCGTCCTCAAGATCGATCAGTCCTTCGACCGTATCGACATAAGCACGTACCACACGCGTCGTTTCCAGCAGCGTGTCATAGTTTGACCCACGCATTTCAAGCGTCACGTCTTTGCCGGTCGGTGGCCCGCCTTCGATCTCGCGAATTTCGGTGCGAATACCAGCCAGATCAGCCGTTAGGCTCTCGATTTCTGCGAAGATGTCAGCCGCCAAACGGCGGTTGGAATAGTCCGCCAACTCGATCTGGATTTGACCGATCATGTCCGGCGGAACGTCGCTTAGACCAAGAGAATCACCGCCGCCGCCACCGCTGCCGCCAACCGGTTGGGTTGATGTCATCAGGGCTTCGATGCCGGCCACATTGATGATGCGGCTTTCCACTTCAATCACCAGGTCGCGCGTTTCTTGAGCAGAAAGGTTGCCGCGAGCGGAGATGAGCATGATCGAGATTTCGGGCTCCTCTTCAACGAAGAATTCAAAGCCTGTGTCCGCGCGTTGAAAGGCGACAAGGCTGATACCAGCCATTGCGATCACGCAGCCGATGGCAACCACATTGCCAACTTTGCTGGTGGCAAAGTCTTGCAGGGTGCGCACATAAACGCCGGTTAGACCTTTGATCTGTTTGGCATCAAAATGCTCACCAGCCGAAAGCTTGATAGCCTCAGCACGACGGTTTTGCTCGGCAACCACAGCGCGTTGTTGCTGCCAGCGAACCAGCGGAGCAAGCACTGCGCGCAGCGGCACAAACACCAGCAAGGCGACGATGAGGGCAAGTGCTATCAGGGCAGGCGGCATGCCTGCGCTCATATCCAAGCCTAGAAGCCCACCAACCAGGCCTTGGCCAGCGGCCATAGCACCAAATCCGATGCCCAGCGCCATGGCGGCAGACACCAAACCCAGCGCATGGCGACCCATCCAATGAGCAGCACGCCCCACCAGGCCGCCCGTGACGGGCAAGAATACCATGGCTGTTAGCAGCGCTGCGGACAGAACAATCACCACCATCAGCGGCAGATAGCCCATGAACTCGCCGGTAACGCCCGGCCACAGCAGCATGGGAAGGAAAGCAGCCAGGGTTGTCGCGGTTGAGGACACGATCGGCCAAAACATCAGTCTGGCCGCACGAATGTAAGCCTCGGTTGGTTCCAACCCTTCAGCGATTTTGCGGTCGGCGTACTCCACCACCACAATCGCGCCATCCACCAACAGACCAACCGTCAGCACCAAGCCAAACAGAACCATGATGTTCACGGTCTGCCCGGCAAGCGAGAGGATTAGAAAGCCCATCATGAAGGAGGTTGGGATTGCCAAGCCGACCAACAGGGCCGACTTAAAGCCAAGCGCGAACAACACCACGATCATCACCAAAAGGATGGCAGTCACGATGGACGCTTGCAGCGAGCCCTGCACCTCGTTGATGCTGTCAGACATATCGACCAGATAGTCGATGTGAATCTGTTCTGGCCATTCTGTGGTCAGCCGGTCCACAATCTCGCGCACGGCAAGATTGTTCTCGATGATGTTGGTGCCAAGGCGCTTGATCACCTCAATCGCGATTGCTGGTTCGCCGTTCACGCGGGTGTACGACACCGGATCCTGGAACGTGCGACGAATTTCCGCCACATCGCCCAGCAGCACTTGGCCATCATTGTTTTCGCGCAGCGAAATCGAGAACAGATCATCAGCGTTCTCAATCAGGCCTGGAACCTTCACATTGAAGCGACCCCCGCCGGTATCGAACACACCGGCAGGCACCAAGGCATTGTTGAGTTGCAGTGCGTTGAGCAGCTGCGACTGCGTGATGCCATAGGCTTCAAGGCGCGCCAGATCGATGGTCACTTCGAGCATTTCCTCGCGGTGACCCACCAGATTGGCTTCCAAGATGGTATCGATGTTTTCCAGCTCATCGCGCAGCGTGCGTGCCAGGGTGTAGAGCGTACGCTCGGGCACATCACCGGACAGCGCCACCGTGATGGTGGGCACCAGCGAGAAGTTGGTTTCAAAGATTTGCGCTTCGTCAGCCTCAGTCGGCATTTCAGCCTGAGCGCGGCTCACACGGTCGCGCACATCTGCCATTGCCTCGTCCTTGTCGAACGCAATATCAAATTCTAGCACCACACCGGCGTGGCCTTCGGAGGCAATAGCGGTGATTTCCACGAGGCCGTCCAGGCCTTGCAGTTGGGTTTCAAGCGGTCGGATCAGGAGGCGCTCAGCATCTTCCGGTGACACGCCGCTTTGGCCGACAGAGACGTAGAACACCGGCACATCAATGTCCGGGTTCGCCTCTTTGGGGATGGAGATGTAGCTAAGAACACCCGCCCCAACGATCACCAGCATCATCACGATGACAGTGCGCGGTCGGCGCAGGATCATTTCGAGCATGCCGATCATTGGGCAACTCCTTCATCGCCAGAGGTAGGGTCTTCCGTTGAAGCGCCTTGACGCAGGTCCGGCGCTTGCGAGGTTTGCAAAATGCCGTCTTCCACCATGGTCACGGCGACCTCTTGGCCGGGCTCCACAAAGTCTTGCCCGACCACGATCACCCGTACATCACCATCAAGACCGGCGACCCAAACGCCTTCGCGCTCATCGCCAAGCAGGGTTACTGGAGTGAAGGAAACCAGATTGTCATCATCAAGCGTGTGAACGCCGATGGTGCCAGCACCATCCAAACCAAGAGAGGAGAGTGGCAGCAAGTGGCCGCTCACGGGTGGTAGATCGATGGCGGCCTCAGCCGTCACGCCGCCGCGCAACGAGCCATCGGGGTTGGGAATGTCGATGTCGACGCGGAAGGTCCGGGTGGCGGTATCGGCTGTGGCGGAGATGAAGCTCAAAGTGCCCTCGGCGTCTTCGCCTGTGACCAGCGAAACCGCCGCGCCCATGCCCACTGAAAGCGCGCCAATATCACGCTCAGACACCTGTCCGGTGATTACCAACGGGTCAACATCCAAAAGCGTTGCACACAAAGCGCCCATATCAAGCTGCGTGCCAACATCAGCCAGGGGAAGCTGCACAAGTCCATCCACCGGTGCGGTGATAACTGTGCGTTCCAGATCAAGCTCAGCCTGGTCAAAGGTCGCTTGCGCGCCATCAAAGGCTGCTTGCAGCGCGGGCACGCGGTTCTGCGCACCAAAACCATTGTCAGCCAAAGCTTCCGCTGCTGTCAGATCAACCTGCGCCTGCGCAACCGCTGCCCTTGCTTGGGTAAGCGCAGCTTGGCGGGTTGCTTCATCCAACCGGCACAACACATCGCCAGAAGCGACTTGATCGCCCTCTTGCACGGCGACTTCAACCACGCGGCCGCCGGTTTCTGCCGACACCATCACGCTGGCATCGGCTTGCGTGCGGCCACGCATGGCCAGAAAGTTCGGGCGATCCTGCACCGAAAAGTCACGCGCCCGCACTGAAAACAGCTCTGGGTCATCAGCTGCTGTGGCTGTCGCGCGCACCGGATTGTCCGGATCAATAGGGCCTTGGCCCGACAGCATCGTTGTGCCGCCCAGCATGTAGGCCCCAACGCCAACGGTCAGGCCGATGGCAAGGATGTGGGGAAATTTGATTGGAAAAGCCATGGTTCGTTTCTTCAGTTTATCAGTGCTTCGCTGCCGCAAGGGCCGCTTGGGGGGAGGAAAATTATTCTGCTGCTATGGGTGCAAGGTCATTGGGTGAAGGCTGGCGGTGAGGCGCATCGCGCGCAATTTCCGCGCTGTCGGCCAGGATGCGCTCACGATTGGCGTGCAGCCAATCCAATTGGGTTCTCATGCAGGTTGTGCCGTAGTCGGCAAGCCAACTGTCTTCGGGCATGTCGCACTTCATATCGTCTATCTTTTGAAGCTCATCTTCGACTTGGCTGATGTGCACGCTCAGCGCGCGCTCCATATCACCGACGTCGAGAAGGTCAGCGCACATTGCAATAAGCAGAAACTCTGACCGAAAAACGTCAGGCGTTGGGCTTTCGCGCAGATTGGCGCGCAACTCTTCGCGGCCCTCTTCATTCATCGAATAGACTTTGCGTGCGGGCTTTCCGTCCTGTTGCTCCAGTCGGCAGCTCACCAGCCCTTCATCCTCTAGCTTGGCCAAAGCCGGATAGATTGAGCCAAAGCTGGCATCCACGAAATAGGCGTATTTGCCTTCCGTGGAGAGCTTTCGGATTTCATATCCGGTTGCATCTTGGTGGTGCAAAATAGCCAGGCAGAGTGTGCGAACGTTCATCATAGGGTCCTTATTTCGAACGGGCATATATCAAACATGAATATGCTCGTCCAGTATGATCTCGTTCGATACGCCTTACTTTAAGTTGCGGATCATCACATCTGTCTGAAAACCGATCTGAAGGCCACTTGGTTGGCTATGTGGCTGCTTCTCTGGGCCTCTTTGCTGTGCGGGAAGCCTTTCAGTAACCAAAACAGGCGATAGTGAGCGCCTCGCACGCGCTTGGGAGCGCATCGATGACGTTGCGATGGAGTTGAGGGACATGGTGCTGCACATCCAAAGGATGCAGATGGTGGAGGCTCGCACGATTGGCATGGTGCTTGTCGCAGCCATGCTTGGCGTAGGCTTGGCAGCGGTGCCAGTCCACGCTCAAGAGCAGGACCAGGGCCAAGACGAAGCGCAGGACCCCCAGGCTCTCTACGAGCAAGCCATGCAAGCCGAATGGACAGGCGACTATGCGCAGGCGCGCGCGCTGCACATGCAAGCCGCTGCATTGGGCCTGGCACGCTCACACTATCAGCTTGGCTTCTTGCTTCTTGATGGGTTGGGTGGCGAACGCGATGTGGACGCCGCACGCGCCCATCTGCGCGCAGCAGCCGATGACGGTATCACGCTGGCGCTGGTTCCTTTCATGTATTCTTACGATGATCAGGATGACCCGCAGCTCAATCCCGATGCCGCCATCGCAGGACACGCGCTGTTGGAGCTGGCGTTGCGTGATCTTGGTATGGCCGGTGATACGATCCAGTTTTGGAGCCCACCCATGCGCCGTCAGGTGCAAGTGTATCTGCAAGAAGCCGGCTATTATCGCGGTGCCATCGATGGGTTGATCGGTCAGGGGTCGCTAAACGCTTTGCGCGCCTTCGCTCGCCAGCGCGCGCCGTTGCCGGAGCTGCCCGGTCGAGGGTTCACAACCCTCATTCTCACCGCGCAGGGGGTCACTGCCGATGAGCGTCCGCTGTTTGTTTGGCAGGATGTGGATGATCTGGTGGATGCGCGATCAGCCTTTGCTGGCGCGCGGGTGGAAGCCACGCAAGAAGGCCATTGGCGCATCGGCGTGGACGATGTCGCACTGATCGATTGGCCACGTGTGGAAGACAGTGAAACGCTGATGTTCCAACTGCCCGGCAAGCCTCAGCGCACCGATTTTCAGTTCGGTATGGGTTTGGACGCTGTCGCAGAGGATGACCTTGGCCAATGCGCCCTGCGCACTGCTGATGGTGAGCCAACGCCGCGCTACTTGCGCCGCTGCGAAACCCGTATCGCTGGTGTCAATCTCGTATTTCAGGCCGCAAACGGCCCGTTCGATGATGTGGAAACCTCGTTGACAGGCGCAACGGCGCCCTATGGCGAGCGCTTGAGCGCCATTGAACTTTCTCCGCCCGTGGCGCTGCGCCTTGCAGAGAGCCAGAGCGAGTAGCGCACGCAATCGAAAAAACGCCTTGCACTTGGGCCTTGAACTTGCGCTGCCGCGGTGCTATCCGCGCCACTCTGCGCATTGGGGAATAGGTTAACGGTAGACCCACGGACTCTGACTCCGTTAGTCCTGGTTCGAATCCAGGTTCCCCAGCCACTTCTCCATTTTCATGAACACACGACGGACTTTACAGCGCTTGCATGTCCAACCGGCGACGCGTGGTCTCGATGATTTCCACATCGTCCAAGCGATCAGCCAAAAGATCATGGCGCAGCAACTGCCTTGCCAAATCCAACGGCAGCGATAGCGTTATCGTCTCCTCGCTCTTCTCTTCGACCGTCTCCGGCACGTTGTCAGCGCCGCCCATCACCATGCCACCGGCAACGGTGTTCAGCGTATCGGGATCAATCAGCACGAATGACCCAGTGCTGCGATTGTCTGCATAGGGGTCAAACACCCCATCCTCTTCCAGATGCAACGTGACGCGGCCAATGGCGTTGTGGTGCAACGCCTGCGCTGGCGCCCACGTCAAATCGTGCAAGTTGAGGGCACTTTGCGGAGCGATTTGAGCACGTTGGCGGCGGCTGCCTGATTTCAGCCAATAGCGCTTCTCTGGATCGAGGCTTTGGGCCGTCAACACCACCAGGTCTGCGTTCACCTCGCGCGCGCCGGCTGGCGCGGATGCTTTGGCTGCAATCATGTCGCCGCGCGCAATATCGATGTTGCGATCCAGCACCAGCGTGACCGCATCACCGGGCGCAGCTGATGGCTGGTCACCATCAAACGTCACAATGCGAGTCACGGTCGCCTCCAAACCCTGCGGCGCGACAGTGATCGCGTCACCCACTGCCACACGGCCACCGCTCACCGTGCCTTGGTAGCCGCGAAAGCTTTCATCGGGTCGAGAAACGCGCTGCACTGAGAAGCGAAAACCGGTGGGGCTGTCGTTCTGAACGTCCGCACACTCCAGCGCATCCAGCAAGGTTGGGCCGGTGTACCAGGGCATCCGCACCGAACCGGGCACGGTTACATTTTCCCCTTGCGGAGCAGACGTTGGAATGATGGTGACGCTTTGCAGCGGCAGGTCTTTGGCAAACGTCGTGAAGGCATCTGCAATCGCCTGAAAGGCATGCCGGTCATAGTCCACCAAGTCCATCTTGTTGACGATCAGCACCACCTGTCGGATGCCCATCAGCGAAACAATCATGGTGTGGCGGCGTGTTTGTTCCTGAAGACCCGCGCGCGCATCCACCAGAATGATGGCAAGATCAGCCGTCGAGGCGCCGGTGGCCATATTGCCGGTGTACTGCTCATGGCCCGGCGTATCGGCCACGATGTAGGAGCGGTTGGCGGTGGAGAAATAGCGATAGGCAACATCAATGGTGATGCCCTGTTCGCGCTCGGCTTGAAGCCCATCCAGCAGCAAGGAAAAATCGGGCAGGTTCAGCCCGTCATTGTCGTTCGAGTTGCTATGTGAGCCGTTTTTATAAAGCCCGGCCACATGGTCGGACATCACCATCTTGGTGTCCCAGAGCAAGCGGCCGATGAGCGTGGATTTGCCATCATCGACATTGCCGCAGCTGATGAAGCGCAGCGGACGCGCCGGGTTTTGGGATGAGGCCAGAGATGGGGCTTGCGATACGGCGGAAAGCGTCACCGGCTCGGCGAGGGTTGAAAGGGTGGTCATCAGAAGTAGCCCTCGCGTTTTTTCTTTTCCATGGACGCGGCTTGGTCTTTGTCGATGGCCCGGCCATTGCGTTCCGACACGGTGGCGCTCTGCACCTCGTCTATGATTTCATCCAAAGTGGTCGCGCGCGATTGAATGGCAGCGGTCAGCGGAAAGCAGCCCAGCGTGCGGAAGCGCACATCTTTGGTTTGCACCTTCTCACCAGGCAAAAGGTCCAGCCGTTCATCTTCGGCCAGCATCATCATGCCATCGCGCTGCACCACGGGGCGCGGCTTGGCAAAATAGAGCGGGACAATGGGGATGTCTTCAGCCTGGATGTAGCGCCAGATATCAAGCTCGGTCCAATTGGAGAGCGGAAACACCCGGATGCTTTCGCCCTGCCGGATCATGCCATTGTAGATCGACCATAGCTCTGGGCGTTGGCTGCGCGGATCCCAAGTGTGGTTGGGCGTGCGAAAGGAATAGACCCGCTCTTTGGCGCGCGAGGCTTCCTCATCGCGCCGCGCCCCGCCAAAGGCTGCATCAAACTTACCGGCGTCCAGCGCTGTGCGCAGGGCCTCGGTCTTCATGATGTCGGTGTAACGCGAGGACCCATAGGTGAAGGGTGTGATGTTCTCGTTCGCACCACGTGGGTTGGTGTAAACCATCAGGTCCAGATTGTGCTCCTGCGCCACCTGATCGCGGAAGGCGAGCATCTGGGTAAATTTCCAGCCCGTATCGATGTGGAGCAGCGGGAAGGGTACCTTGCCTGGATAGAAAGCTTTGCGCGCCAGGTGCAGGAGGACCGAGGAATCCTTACCCACCGAGTAGAGCATCACTGGGCGCTCAAACTCGGCGGCGACTTCGCGAAAGATATGGATCGCCTCATTCTCCAGCGCTTGCAGCGTTGGATCGAGGCGATGTTTGGCGGGCTGGGGGGAGGAATCGAGTCGGGAAGGGAGATCAGCCATGGGCAGTGTCCAACTGTGCGGGGGATTGACGGGGAGAGGCGGGGTTTTCCGCAGGGTTTTCCATGTGCAAACCGCATTCCTGACGGCTTTCCTGCTCCCACCACCAGCGACCGGCACGCTCTGGCTCACCGGGCTTAATCGCCCGTGTGCAGGGCTCGCAGCCGATAGAGGGGTAACCGCGCGCGTGCAGCGGGTTGGTGGGAACATCGCGCGCGGTCAGCAGCGCGTTCAGACCTTCACTGGAAAGATCAGCCAGAGGATTGAGCTTGATAAGGCCGCGCGCCTCGTCCCATTCAGCAAACGGGATCGCTTTGCGGTTGTCGGACTGGTCGCGCCGCAAGCCGGTGATCCAGGCATCCGCGCCATCC
Source organism: Pseudomonadota bacterium (assembly GCA_039814945.1). Taxonomy (GTDB): domain Bacteria; phylum Pseudomonadota; class Alphaproteobacteria; order Rhizobiales; family MH13; genus MH13. The sequence continues at coordinate 50,954 of JBCCAF010000002.1, read as the reverse complement.
AGTGCCTTGGCAAGCGGCACCACCTTGCGCGCATGGCAACAGGCTTTGCGCGCTTCAACACTCTCGTAAAAGCCGTTCAGCCCGTACGTGCTGACATAAGTGTCCACATCGCGGGTATCCGGCTCGAACCTTTTGATCGCAAGGCTGTAGCGCTGCTCGGTCGTTTCCAGCAGTTCCAATGTCTCAGGAAACAGGCGTCCGGTCTGTAACGTCACCACTTGAATGGCGCGTCCATGGTCTGCCACAAGTGACGTGATCAGCTGATCCTCTAGGCCAAGGCTGGTGGTGAACACGGGTTGATCAAAGTGTTCTGCAATGCGCGCCATTCGCGCTTCAAGCGGCAGAGCGGCAAGGGCTGAATTGAGGTCAGTAGCAAGCGCGGCATGCGGCATCGCGGGGTCCTTTCCAAAGGTGCCCAAACGATGCGCGAGCGCTCAAATTTTGGAAAGAAACAGTGTTGCAGTGTAAGCGGTTGCATGAAAACGCTTGTCGGCGAACACTCGAGATCACGCCAAATTTGGCGCCGACTTAAAATGACATTGCAAGACTTCGCGCTGAATCAGGCGACAGCGCAAAATTCATCTACGCTTGATTCATCTACACTTGCATCTGCGTTGTTGATTTAAGTGTTTCCATGGAAAGGCTGGAGGTCACCGCAAACAGGCGCACACGCGCGACGAGTCTTTTATAGAAGGCATCAAACGCACGGGTGTCTTCCACGCGCACTTTAAGAAGATAGTCGATCTCGCCTGCCAGCCGATGCGCTTCCTGAATTTCTGGCATGTCCTGCACCGCGTCGCTGAACCGCTCCAACCAGTTCTCTTCGTGCTGATCGGTTTTCACCGCGATGAAAAACACTTCGGTCTGCCCGATTTTTTCCGGATCAAGCAGCGCCACTTCGCCAGCGATGACACCACTTTCTTTCAGTTTTTTGATCCGCGCCCACACCGGTGACTTGGAAGAGCCAACCTCTGCGGCCACTCTCTCCACCGACAGCGATGCATCGCGCTGGAGCACCTGCAAAATCCTGCGATCAAGGTCATCCATAGATAAAATATCCTGATTTTAGCATCTATATCAGAGTAAAATCGACTGATAATCGTGCGATTGGCGATATCAGTCTTATTTTCTCCCTCTTATTGGCAAAAGTGCAGGAAAATGTCCAATTAGGCGTTCACGAAACGCCAAGGACAAGCTCATGCGCGCGTTCCCCATTTTTGTTCAGGCCGAGGGCCGCACCATCATCGTTTTCGGTGGCGGTGCTGATGCCGCGGCCAAGCTGCGCCTGGTGGCGAAGACAGAGGCGCGCATCCTTGTGGTGGCAGAGGCGCTGGTGTCAGGAGAGATTGATCTTGGGTCCGCCGAATGGGTGCAAACGGATCCGCTTGGCTTTGCGTTTCCGAAAAACACCGCGCTTGCCTATGCCGCGACCGGTGACGAAGCGCTGGATGCAAAAATCGCCGCACACGCCCGTGCCAACCACGTGATTGTTTGCGCCGCTGATCAGCCCGACGTTTCCGATTTCATCACTCCAGCCATCGTTGACCGTGACCCTGTGGTTATCGCCATCGGCACCGAGGGCACAGCGCCAGTGCTCGCTCGCATGATCAAGGCGCAGATAGAAGCCTCGTTGCCGCAGGTTTTGGGTGGCTTGGCCAAGCTCGCCAACAGTTTCCGCGATCGCGTGGCGGACACCATCGCACCTGGCGGGGAGCGCCGTGCGTTCTGGCGCAGTTTTTTCAAAGGCGCGTTGCAAGACCGCCTGGATGTTGAAACGGCCCGTGAGCGCGCTGAGGCGATTCTTTCGGGGCAAAACGATACTGAGGCCCGCGAAGGCTTTATCAGCTTTGTCGGATCGGGCCCCGGTGGCCCTGATCTGATGACGCTCAAGGCCCGCAAAGTGCTCGATGAAGCCGATGTCGTGCTCTACGACGCGTTGGTCGCCCCGGAAATCCTGGAACTTGCTCGCCGTGAAGCGTTGATGGTCAATGTCGGCAAGCGCTGCGGCAAGCATTCTCTGAAGCAGCAAGATATCTGCGATCTCATCACCCAGCACGCCAGGGGCGGCCACCATGTGGTGCGCTTGAAGGGCGGCGATCCGGCGATTTTCGGACGCTTGGCCGAGGAACTGGATGCTGTGAGCAATGCAGGTTTGGCCTTTGAAGTCGTTCCTGGTGTCACAGCCGCCGCTGCTGCCAGCGCATCTGCCGCGGCTCCTCTGACGGAGCGTGGGCATGCGCAGGAGCTGCGTGTCATTACGGCTCACGGCGCTGACGGTGACGCTGATGTCGATTGGGCATCGCTCGCCCGCAGCGATAGCGCCGTTGCCGTCTATATGGGCAAGCGTGTGGCTGCCGATGTGCAGCGCCAACTTGTCCTCAATGGCCGTGCACCCAGCACCCCTGTTGTGCTGGTGGAAAACGCCGGTCGGCAGAATGAGAAAACTCACCACACCAGCCTGTCAGCGCTCGGCACCACTGCCAAGCGCACCAGCAAAGGTGCACCCCTGATGATGCTGATTGGCGTTGTCTCCCGCCGCGCCAACGCGCTGCTAACACAAACCCAAGCCCAAGCCCAAAATCAGCCCACCATTTCAGACCGAAAGGCCGCATGATGGCATCTTCGAAGATCAAAGACGGACCGCGCATTCTCACTGCCAACGCATTGCTTTCTGGCCGTGTTGTCTACTGGAACGGATCGGCCTGGAGCCGCTCGGCGGACGAGGCACTGCGCGCGGCATCACCCGATGAAATCGCCGAACTGGAAGCGCGCGGCGCGGCTGAGGAAATGGTGAACATGGTGGTTGGCGCCTATCTGGTGCCACTATCAGAAAGCGGCACCATTGAACCACTGGAACTGCGCGAGCGCCGCCGGATCGGTGGTCCGAGCATCGGCTTGCCTGGCGCGGCCACTGCCTAAGAATCTGGTCTAAGGACACCCCCCAATGTACACCTATGATGCCCACGATCAGGCACTTGTTGATGCCCGCGCGCACGAGTTTCGCGACCAAGTGGCGCGCCGCCTTGCCGGTCAACTGACCGAGGACGAGTTCAAGCCGCTGCGCTTGCAAAACGGGCTCTATCTGCAACTGCACGCCTACATGCTGCGTGTCGCGATCCCTTACGGCGTGCTGTCATCCGATCAGCTGCGCATGCTTGGCGTGTTGGCGGAAAAGTATGATCGCGGCTACGGCCATTTCACCACCCGCCAGAACATCCAGTACAATTGGACGAAGCTGGAAGATGTGGCTGATATGCTGGACGATCTGGCATCGGTTCAGATGCACGCCGTGCAGACGTCGGGCAACTGCATCCGCAATGTGACCACTGATGCCTATGCCGGTGTGGCCGCTGATGAATATGTCGATCCGCGCCCGATTTCAGAGCTGCTGCGGCAATGGTCAACGCTGCACCCGGAATTCGCGTTTCTGCCACGCAAGTTCAAAATCGCTGTGACTGGCGCTGCGCAAGACCGCGCGGCGATGAAGTTCCACGATATTGGCATTGACGTGAAGGCTGGCGCGGGCGGTGATCCGCTGTTCGATATCTGGGTTGGGGGCGGGCAGGGCCGTACGCCACGCGTGGCAGTGCTGTTCGAAGAGAGCGTGTCTCTGGACGATTTGTTGCCAACGCTCGATGCCATGCTGCGCGTCTACAATCTGCACGGCCGCCGCGACAACAAATACAAAGCCCGCATCAAAATCTTGGTCGCCGAGATGGGCCTGGAAGCCTACCGCGCCGAGGTGAAAGCCGACATGGCCGGCCGCGACCGTGCGGTGTTTGATGCCGCGCCAGCTGAATATGCGCGCATCGCCGCCCAGTTTGCTGATGCTCAGCAACCCGCGCTAACGCCCGTATCTGTATCCCGCAAAGATCCTGCCTTCGCTGCGTGGCTGGATGAGAACGTGATGGCCCACCGGGTTGATGGCTATGCCGCCGTCACCATCTCGCTGAAAGCTGAAGGTGCGATCCCTGGCGATGCCACAGCCGAACAGATGAAGGCCGTTGCAGATTTGGCCGAACGCCACTCTGCCTCAGAAATTCGTGTCACTCACCGCCAGAACCTGGTGCTGCCATGGGTACCTCAGGCTGAGCTCCGCGCGGTTTACGATACGCTGGTGGAGCAAGACCTTGCCGAAGCCAATATCGGTCTTGCCAGCGACATCATCTCTTGCCCGGGTCTCGACTACTGTGCGTTGGCGACGGCGCGCTCGATCCCGGTTGCTCAAAAGCTTTCCCAGGAACTGCGGGCACGCGAGAAGCGCGAAGATCTGCGCGGCATCACGGTGAACATTTCCGGCTGCATCAATGCTTGCGGGCACCACCATGCCGCCACTATTGGCATTTTGGGGCTGAATCGCGCCGAACAGGAAAACTATCAGATCACGCTGGCAGGCCGTGCCGATGAGGGTGCGCAAGTCGGCAACATCCTCGGGCCAGGGTTTGCCGCTGAGGCGTTGCCAGGTGCGATCCATCGTATCCTCGACACCTTTCAGGGCCTGCGCCAAAACGGCGAGAACCTGGCCGATGTGTATGCCCGCGTTGGCAAAGACCCTTTTAAACAGGCTGCCTACGAAACGCTCGAACGCGCCGCCTAGCGCCTCAAAAGATTGGATAAACCCATGTGGATTTTCCACGCCTCCGGCACTTTGGAGCGCATTGAAAATGTGCCCACCACCATCACGCTTGATCCTGAAGCGGCGGACAACGACACGGTGCCAGCCGGCACCAACCAGCCGGTCGCGATCAGTTTCAAGAGCTTTGCTGATGGTCGCGGCTTCTCGCTTGCCCGGCGCCTGCGCGAAATCCATGGGGCAGGTCTCACTTTGATTGCCACAGGTCACGTGTTGCCCGACCAGGCCAGACACGCCTTTCAGAACGGTTTCGATCAGATTTTGATTTCGGACAATGAAATGGATCGCTATGGTCGCCAAGCATGGGATGCTGCATTGCAAAATGCAGTTGGAACACTCTATCTCGGCGAGGCCTCCGGTGATGGCATCTGGGCGCGCCGCCATACAACGCAACAAGTAGCCAAAACACAAGCAGGCGCACGGTAATGCATCACGAGAAAGTTCTGGAAACCCACCACTACACCGATACGCTTTTTTCCTTCCGGACCACCCGTCCTGCCTCGTTCCGCTTCCGCTCCGGCGAGTTTGCGATGCTGGGGCTGGAGGTTGATGGCAAGCCGTTGTTGCGTGCGTACTCTGTTGCCAGCCCGAGCTGGGATGACACGCTGGAGTTCTTCTCCATAAAGGTGCCAAATGGGCCGCTAACCTCGCGCCTGCAAAAGGTTCAAGAGGGCGATGAAATCATCCTCAACAAAAAACCCACCGGCACACTGGTGCTGGATGCGCTGCGGCCAGGCAAAAACCTCTATCTGATTTCCACCGGCACCGGCATCGCGCCATTCGCCAGCCTGGTGCGTGACCCCGAGACGTACGAGAAATTCGACCGCGTGATCCTCACGCACAGCTGCCGCACGGTGCCTGAGCTGGCCTATGGCTTCGATCTTATGAAGGTGATCGAAGACGATGAGATGTTGCAGGAGATCGTTGGCGACAAGCTCACGCATTTCACCTCCGTCACCCGCGAAGATCACACACATGTGGGCCGCATCACCAAGCTGATCGACGATGGCACGCTGTTTGAGGCCATTGGTGAAACATCATGGGACCCAGAAATTGACCGCGTGATGATCTGTGGTTCCACCGCCATGACCAAGGATGTCAGCGGTGCCTGCGAGCGCCACGGTTTGGTGGAAGGCTCCAACGCCCGCCCGGCTGATTTCGTGATTGAGAAAGCGTTTGTTGGCTGAAGCGCTTTCAGCAAAAGTGGGAACCGGTTTTGCGTCCGAAAGCGCGACAAATTGACAACACGGACTAGGGCGTCAGCCAACGCTCCAGGTTTTCAGCCACAAACGCATCATCATTGAGCTCCGGATAGTCCCGGTAGATACGCTCGATCTCGTCTAGTTGACTCGGCCCCATCGTTTCCTCAGGGTTCAGGCACCAAGTGCCGGGCAGCAGGCCCTGGCGGCGCAACACCTCGTGGATAGCCGCGATACAGCCAGCAAAATCATTGCGCACGTCGAACAAGACACCGTTTGAATCTGTCACGCGGGCATCAAGGCTGAGCCATTCGCTGGCGCTTCGGCCCGCTTGATTGGTGTGAATGTCGTGCAGCAGTTCCACCGCTCGCTTGGTCCACACCGCCCAATGGCCAAGCAGCCCACCCTTGATGCGCAGCTTCACCATCCGACCGTCTCGCGGAAAGGCAAACTCGGTTAAAAGATCAGCAACGATGTGATCGTCATTGCCGGTGTAAAGCGTTACTTTCTCCTCGGCGCGCGCGTCCACGACAGCGCGCACAACATCCAGCGTTTTGTAGCGATTGAACGGCGCGATCTTGATGGCGACCACGTTCTCGATCTGCGCAAACCGTCGCCAAAACTCATAGCGTAATGTTTGCCCACCGACTGCCGGTTGCAGATAAAAGCCGATCAACGGCATCACCTGCGCCACCGCTTCGCAGTGGGCGATCAATTGGTCTTCGCTTTGGTCTTTCAGCGCCGCCAAGCCCAGAAGCACTGCATTGTAGCCCAATACGCGCGCAAGCTCTGCTTCGGCGACAGCCTGTGCAGTCTGTCCAATGGCACCGGCAACCATAAAGGGCTCGCTCGCATGCGCCTTAGCCTCCTCAGCGGCCAGTTCCAGCACGGGTCGTAAAAGACCATGGTCGCGGATTTCAAACTGTGTTGTGTGCACGCCAACCGCCAAGCCAATCGATCCAGCATCCAAATAGTAGCGAGATAAAGCTCTCTGGTGTCGCTCGCTTAACTGCCGGTCAGCATCCAAGGCTAAGGGGTGAGCGGGGATCACGCCGCCGCGGCGCAAATTGCTCAAAGGTGTGGCGTTGGTCATGGCGCTCTCCATCAGCCCGCGGGCGTTGCGCGCAAATAGCCCAGCACGACCTCGACAATGTGCGTGCGACGCGTAGCAAAGCACGCGTTGGCGTCAGGCAGGTCAAAGACCACCGACAGCGTCGCGCGGTTGGATGTGAAGAAGTAAGCAAGGCTCGCAATCGTGATGTAAAGCTGCACCGGTTCCACGCCTTCGCGAAAATCCCCGCGTGCAACGCCAGCCTTTAAGATGGCGGCGATGGTATCGACCAGCGGTGTGTTGAGGCGCCGGGCATCGGCTGATGCCTTCAGGTGCTCCGCGCCGTGCATGTTTTCATCATTGATCAGTTTGATGAAGCTTGGGTTGTCGCGCACATAATCGAAGGAAAACTCCACCAGCTTTTGCATGGCAGCAATGGGCGGAAGATCGGTTAGGTCCAACTTCTGTTCGGCGGCGCGGATCTTGGCGTAAGTCTGCTCCAAAACCGCGGTGAACAGCTCATCCTTGCCAGCAAAATAATGGTAGAGCAGCGCTTGGTTGCAGTCTGCCAAACTGGCAATGGCAGCCATGCGCGTGCCTTCCAGCCCTTTGGCGGCGAACACGCTTTCAGCAGCATCCAAAATACGCTGGCGGCTTTTGGCGGCGTTGCGCGTAGCCGGTGCTTCTTTGACGTCAGTAGGTGCCATCGCGCACCTCAAAATGGGTCGGCTTGCCCAGCGTCTTGCCGCCCTTTTGCAGCCACTGGGCCACCCAGTCGATCATGGTGTCGACGCCAACCTCAGGCTGGCCGTAAAGCTCTTGCTGGCGCGTGGTGTCGATGATCCAGGCTTGCGATTGTTCGCTGCCTTCAAACACCGGTGTTTTGCCGAAACGCTTGCCAAAGGCTTCAGCCAGATCGCCCACGCGCTCAACCTTCGGGCCGGAGAGGTTAAGCGCCACTGCGGGGCAGTCGGCTAGTGCCAGGGCGCGTAGCGCAATGTCGTTGGCATCGCGCTGCCAGATGATGTTGCAATGGCCGCTATCCACCTGCACCGGTTTTCCATCCAGAACAGCCTTGCCGATATCGTGCAGCACACCGTAGCGCAGATCTATCGCGTAGGAGAGGCGAAGCTGAACCACTTTGGTGCCATGCTCATTGGAAAAGTGTTCAAACATGCGCTCGCGCCCAATGCAGGAATTGGCGTATTCGCCTGGAGGCGCCAGTCGGTCGCCCTCTTTGGCGCCGGACCCATTCACATCGGCAAAGCTATAAACACAGGCGGTGGAAAACACCGCGATGCGCGAGTCTTTGAATGCTTGCGCAACGATAGCCGGCACATGCACATTCATTGCCCAGGTCAGCGCCTGGTTACCTTCTGAGCCAAACTTGCGGCCAGCCATGAAAACCACATTGGCGGTTTTCTCCAGCGCGTTGACGGCTTGGCTGTCCAGCAGATCGCATGCCACCGTTTCGATGTCCTGGTCTTCCAGGCCAGCACGCACCGAAGGATCGGAAAAGCGCGCCACACCGATGACGCGCTTGCTTGGCGCCGCCCGTTTGGCCATGCGGGCAAGCGTTGGCCCCATCTTTCCGCCCACACCCAAAATGGTAATGTCGCCATCCAGTTTGGCCAGCGTTTCAACCAGGGCGTCGCTTGGCGCTGAGAGCATGTCATCCAGCATCGCTTCATCGGCAATGGTGGCGGGCTGGTGGACGGTCATGACAGTCTCCTTGGCTTTATTCCTGGTTTCATGCGCTGGTTTCCGTGAGGCTGGTTTCTTTCAGCCCCAAGCTCTCAAAAGCCCAGTTACTGGCTGGGGTCATGGCCTCCATGTCGGGCACGCAGAGCGTTCCAAAGCCTGCGCCGTTGGCCGTGCGTGCAGACAGGAAGCCCGTGTGCGTGCGCAGGAGGGCAACGCCATGATCAAGGCCGTAAAGATCAGGATGGGCGGTAAGCGCCGCATCAGCATCGCGCTGCGACAGATGGCCAAGGCCAGCGAAATAGTGGTGTGCATTGCGCTCGCAATGGCCAACGCCAAGCGCCGCAACAAGCGCAAGGTCCGCGTTCAGTGACAGCATCGGCATGCAGGTCAGGTCTTCGGCAGACTGGAAATAAGTCTCAAAGCCTGCCGTACGGTTGCGGCGGGTGGCCAGCATGGCATTGAGCAGCGAGCGGAAAACGCCTTTGCAGTTTTTGTGACTGACACCACGATAGCCAAGTGCCATGGCCTCATAAAAGGCCGTGGTCCAACCATCGGCCTCGTCAATCAGCAACGGCACGCCAATCTCATCAAAGGCCGCTTGATCGGGCGGGTTTTCGAAGGTCATCCGCCTGTCGAGCGGCTGCTCAATGAAAAGCGCCTGATTGAGCATCGCCGATATCGAGCCGGAGGATCGCAGACGGCTTGTGAAGTCTGCGAAATCGGTCAAGCTTTGAAACTGCTCGTTGCCGTCCAGCGTGAACGCGATTGGGCGTCCGACGTGCATCATCACGGCGCTGATCTTTTCCAGGCGCGCGCAATCGGCATCGACATCGCCGCCAAGCTTGATCTTCAGATAGCTCAGCTGATCACGCTCAATATAGTCTTCCAGCGTTTCCGGCAGGCCATCATTGGGGCGCGTGTTAGGGTCCAGGTCTTCGGCGGTGATCGGGTCCACCATGCCAACTGTGTGCCGTATCGCCAGCTGATCCAAGGGTTGGGTGGGCATTGCTTCAGCCAAAGCCATGCCATCAAGCTCACTGAAAATCTTGGCCGGTTGCAGGCCGAGGGACGGGCTTTGCAGCAGTTCAAAAACGCTTTGTCCGCGTGCCCGCGCCACGCCATCCATCATCGCGCGCTCCACCATGGCAACGCCGAATGAGGCACCCAGATCGTTGAAGCCCACTTGGCGTGCATGCTCGTGCACAGCCTTATCGAGTGCGCGCCAATGATCGAACACCGTGCCGTTGCCGAGCTGCGTAATGGCATCCAGAGCGGCGTTCAGCGTGTCCAGCAGGTCGTTGATGTTGTCGCGCGGCGTCTTTTCTGGGCGCTTGTCGAACCATTTGTAGGCGAGCAGTTCCGAGGCATAGCCGGTGACGGTTTTGCCATCGACCAGCATGTCCAGTGCCAAGGTCGCGCTGGCAATGGCTTCGATGGTCACCGCACCAAAGCGAAACGGCATGCGAGCCTTGGCATTGGTGATGCCAATATCACCGCGTAGCGCTTTCACGGTGGCCGCGTTCCTGATCATTGGCCGCACTCATGCAGGGCTTCAAACAGGCCTTCCACATAGCCGGCTGCAAGCGCCGCAGCGGTTGGGCCATCAGGATGATAATCGAACGGTTCGATGCCGATCAGGCCGTCATAGTCGTGGTTGGCCAGAACGCGCAGGATCGGCAAAAAGCAATGCTCACCTTGGCCCGGTCCACGGCGATTGGACTCGTTGAAGTGGATATGCCGGATCATGCCACCAGGCAGTTCTCGGTTGAGAATGCTGGATGGCGGAGCATCTTCTCCGCCCCAAGCCGCCGACGTGTCGAGCATGGTGGCCAGACCCTTGGAGCCGGACCGTGTTACCAGCTTTTGCGCCTCGACCACCGTGTTCACAAAATCGGTGAGTGCTGGCGCCAAGGGCTCCAAACAATAGGTGATGCCAGCAGCATGGGCGGCATCGCCAGCAACGGTGAGATGGCCAAGGGCTATCTCTTCAGCGGCCTCCAAGCTGCCCGCGTCGTTGATGGGCCGCTGGTCTGGCGAGCCATGCACCAAAACCTGGCCGCCCAAATCATGGCAGAGCTCCACCAGCCTCAGCATGTGATCGCGCGTCTTCGACTGGACCGCAGCATCTTTGCTGGTGAGCGATATGCCACCAGGCACATTCATCAGCCAGTGCAGCCCGGTAATGTGGATGCCTTCATCTTCAGCCATCGCGCGCAGGCTGCGCCGCTCGCTCGTGGGAAGATTGCAAGGATCATCAGAAAGCGTGAACGGTGCGACTTCTAGGCCAATGTAACCGAGCCCTGCGGCAAGGCGGCATTGGCTTGCGAAATCAAGCTCTCGGATCACTTCGTTGCAGAGTGTCAGTTGCATTGATTATCCCGGCAATTGAATGAGAAAGATTTTTGAAAACACCGCCCAGATGACAAGGCTGGCGACCACGGCAAGGACCGCTGCGCCAATGAGTGTTTGAGCGAGGGATGCGCGCCTTTCGGCGCGCATAAGCTCCACCGCAACGGTGAACCCGAAAATGAAAACCGCAGTGGCTGGCACAAATGGCACATTGCCGAAAAGGCCAAAGCCGTAAACCAGCAACGCGCCGAGCGTGAAAACAGTGCGCTTGACCGCACGCTTGCTCCAACTGGTGATGTTAAGCTGGCCATCGGTGCCGCGACGGCGCGCGCCACGCAGAGTGAGGATCACCCCCAACACCAAGATAATCGCGCCAAGCAAGCCGGGCGTGATGCCTGGCACGGTGAGCGGATCGGCAGAGCGATGTTCAAAGCGCGGCATGGCGAGCGCACCAACAAGGATGGCGGACCCAAGCGCTGTGACCAGCAGCCCAAGCACGGTGTCGGTGCGATGCGACGGCGCGTTCATTCGCTGGCCCTCCGCGATCGATGGAAGATCTGGGCATGGGCACGCGCCAGACCACGCCTCACCCAGGGCATGGCAAGCAGGATGGAAAGCAGCACAAGCCCGGCGATGATTGCGCTTATCGGGCGCGTGACGAAGTCAATCGGATCGCCTTGGCTGAGCGCCAAGCTGCGCCGTAGATTGGAATCCAAGATCGGCCCAAGCACCACGCCCAGGATCATCGGCGCCACCGGAAAGCCTGTTTCGCGCATCAAGAAGCCCAAGATGCCGAAGCAGATCATCACGCCCACATCGAAGGGCCGCGAGGCGATGGCGAAGGCCCCGACCACGCAGAGCACGAAGATGACGCCCATCAGCCATTCACGCCGCACTTTGAGGATCATCAGCAAGGGCCGGGTCATCAGCAAGCCCAGCACCAGCATGGCAAGGCTTGCCCAAAACACCATGGCCACGATGGAGTAAAAGAAGTCTGGCTGCGTGATCATGATCAACGGGCCGGGGCGCAGTCCATGGATAACCATCGCTGCCAGTAGGACGGCGGCTGGCGCGGAGCCCGGGATGGCGAGTGTCAGAACGGGCACAAACGCACCGGGCACAGCGGCGTTGTTGCCGGTTTCAGCGGCCAGCAGGCCTTCGACCGAACCCTTGCCGATCTCATCGGGGTTTTTCGACGCGCGGCGCGCTGCCGCCAACGACACCCACGCGCCCATATCTTCGCCGACACCGGGCACCACGCCCATAAACGTGCCGATCAAGCCCGAACGCATCCAGGTCTTGGTGTATTTGGTGAACGCAAAGAACGAGGCACGCGAGGTGCGGGCCACATGCTCCACCATCTCGCTGGCGCGGTTGCGCATCACCGCAAGCACTTCGGCGCAGCCAAACGCACCGACCAGCACCGGCAGCAAGCCAAGCCCGCCTTCCAGATCCTGCCAGCCATAGGTGTAGCGCGAATAGGCGTGGATGCTCTCCTGGCCCACCATGGCGACGGCAAGGCCAAAGAACCCGGCGATCCAGCCCTTCAACGGGTCGCCCATTGCTGTCAGTTGGCCGCAGATCACAATGCCGAAAATCGCCAGCCAGAAGAACTCAAAGCTCGTGAATTCCAGCGCGAACTCAGCCAAAAGCGGTGCGATCATCGCCAATCCGATCATGCCAACAACGGTGCCCAAAAATGAGCCGATGGTAGCGATCACCATTGCGTCGCCCGCCTTGCCTTGAACGGCCAATTGGTGACCATCCAGCGCTGTGGCTGCGTTGGCAGGGGTTCCTGGAATGTTGAGCAAAATAGCCGACCGGCTGCCGCCATAGATCGCGCCAATGTAGACGCAGACCAACACCAGGATCGCCACATCCTGCGCCATGGTGAAGGTGAGGGTGGCCACCAAAGCCACGCCTAGCGTCGCCGTTAGGCCAGGAATCATGCCAACCACGATGCCCAGGAACGTCGCACCAAAGACGTAAAGCAGCTGAGGCGACGCCCCAATTGCAAAGGCAGCCGAAAAGAACTGGCCAACACCGTCCATCGTGCGCGGCTCACTCCATAAGGGTCAAAGGATTGCAGGTGACGAGGTTTAAAGCCTCTCGCCCAAAAATGCCTAAAGGCAGAAAAAGGGCAAAACGGCCCGCGCCCAATTAAGGCGCCGGGCCGCAAGCATCATCACGCTTTAAGGGCGCGGGATGTCAAAGTCTTCCGGGCTGTTTTCAGCGGTGCCGCCATCATACTGCTGCCAGGCATTGATGCTAAGCATCGGCAAAGCCGCTTCCTGAGCTGCATCGCCATAGGACGGGTCAAACAGCGCCCCACGTTCAGCAGCAAACGCTATCATGGCCGCAGAACTCATGATCGCGTCTTCCCAGATGGCGTCCATGGTGTCGAACACCTCTTGGGGTGCATCAGCAGGAATCCAAACGCCGAAATAGTTGTTGGCGCTCTGCACATCGGGCAGCCAGTCGGTGACCGCAGGCACGGTGCCAAAGCCATCAAGTTCCAGCGGCGAGGAGGCGATCACCGCCAGTGGGCGCAAACGGTCAGCGCGGATCATATCCACTTGCTCCGTGGCTGTTTGCGAGGTGAAGTCGGTCTCACCGGCCACTGTCGCGATGACCGCAGGGTTGCCGCCTTCATAAACGATCTGGCGGTAGTTGATATCAGCGGCGCCCTCAACCGCGCCAATGGCAATGGCGCCGGCAGAGGTGAGGCCAGCGGTGGCCACCGTCAGCGGCTCGCCATCGCTTTGCAAGGCTTCAAGCAACTGGCCGAAATCTTCAAAATCGCTGTCGGCAGGCACGGAAATCAAGCCAGGGTTGGCCACGTGCAAGTAGAGCCGCCAATCAGCAAGCGTTGCGTCCAACATGCCGAGCACGGGATAGGCGCCAAGATCGGCAGCGGCACCAGCGGCCATCATCATACCGTCATGGGGCGCATCCCAAACCGATCGGGTGCCGACCGAACCGGAAGCACCTGGCTGATTGATGATCACCACGTTTTGGCCCAGCGCTTCGGTCAACTCACCAGCAAGCACGCGCGTTACGGTGTCGGTGGAGCCGCCGGCGGACCAGGGCACAACAATGGAAACCGGTCCATCTGGCTGCCATTCTGCCTGCGCGACAGGCGCACTGACAACCATGGCGGACACAGCCGCAACTGCACTCAATAAACGGTAGGCACTCTTCATGACGTTCCCCTAGTTTTTTAATTAAGCAGTTAGTTAGTTAGCGAGGATGTGGGATGCCCCAAGTGCTGTCAATGTTTGGAAAGTGCGAAGGGCAGGGGGCGCCGGTGTCGCTGTTTTGAGCATCGCGAACGCGGCTGTGGCCTGCCAGACACTCCGTTGCATCATGTGATTGGGAACCATGCGTAAAGGTTGTAAGTTGATACTGGTGGGGTAAAGCCATGCAGGTGCCTTTGTGGGGTGCGCGACACCAGCCAACGGCGCGCAACCAAGGCGCTTGTGTTTATATGAGTTGGGTCGGGCTGCACGATCGTGAATGCGCATAGGCGGCTTGTCCGCGCCTCTTTCTTTTCAACCTGTTCAGCTTGGCTGCTTGCGACCACGGTTGCCGTTGCGTCGGCGCTTCTGCCGGTTGCGCCCAGCTATGCGTTTGAGCTTTTCGGCGTGCAACTTTTTGGAGCGGCTGAAGAGGACACAGAGTTCAGCGTTGGCGTGCCATTGCCCTACGAGGCTGAGGTCACCATTGCCAGCGCGGATAATGCTGACCTTGATGAGGATGCTTTGCGCAGCGCCTCAGCTCTTTGGCGTGGCCGCGATGATCCAGCGCTCGGCTCTGCCGGGTTGCTGGCTGACGCGCGCAGCGACTATCGACGCGTGCTCGGTGCGCTCTACGCCCAAGGCCATTATGGCGGGGTCATCTCCATTCGCGTGAACGGACAGGAAGCCTCGGGGATCGAACCCGATGCCGATCTGACAACGCCTGTCAGCATCGATATCAGCATCGACCCAGGTCCTCCTTATCGCTTTGGTGTTCTGCAAATCGTCAACGCAGCACCGCAAACCAATGATCCACGCGATGAAGTGCCAACGCTGTTGGAGATTGGCTTTGTTCCCGGCGCGCCAGCCAAATCAGGCGTTATCTTACAGGCTGAACGTGTGGCTCTGCGCGCCTGGCGTGAGCAGGGCCATGCTCTGGCAGATAGCGATGGCCGCGCCGTTGAGGCCGATCATCCAAGCCGCACGGTGGATGTCACCATCACCTTGGCACCTGACGGCCTCGCGACCTATGGCGGTCTGGCCATTGAAGGTGCCGAGCGCATGGACCCGGAGTTCATCGCCTATATGGCCGATCTGCCGCCGGGCCAAGAGTACGACCCAGACGACATTGACGAGGCGAATGCCCGTCTAACCTCGTTGGAAGTTTTCCGCTCAGTGCGCATTGAGCAGGCTGCGGCGCTCGCCGCTGATGGCAGCTTGCCGCAAACGATCTTCGTGCAAGAAATGCCGCTGCGGCGCATCGGTGCTGGTGGAAGCATTTCCTCCGTCGATGGCTTGGGCCTTGAAGCCTATTGGCTGCACCGCAACCTGTTTGGACGTGCTGAACGGTTGCGTTTGGACGGCCGCATTTCAGGCATCACCAGCGCCGACCCGGAAGATTTCACCTACCGTTTGGGCGCGACGTTTACCCGTCCTGGTGTGATCACACCGGACACACGGCTGATCGCCGCGCTTGCTGCTGAACGCGAAGTGCTTGATGCCTACGATCGCACCGCCGTTTCGGGCGAAGTCGGGTTGGAACATCCGTTCACGCCGGAACTGACCGGTCGCTTCGCCATCGAAGGGCGCCATGCGCACTTCGACGATGCTATGTTCGGCCAACGCGAATTCACCAGCGCAGGCTTTGAAGCCCGGCTCACCTATGACAGCCGCGATATGCCCGCCGATGCGACGTCCGGCTTCTTTTTGGAAGGCGTGGTGGAACCCTTCTACGAATTCTCGCGTGGCAATCCGGGCGTGGTGGTGTCTACCGAAGGGCGCGCCTATCAGTCATTAGGTTTCGATGATCGCCTGGTGCTCGCTGGTCGGTTAAAAACTGCCTCGCTTATCGGCCCATCCATCGCCGACACGGCGCCGGATCGGCTTTTCCTGGCTGGCGGCGGCGGGTCGGTGCGCGGCTATGAATACCGCACGATCGGTGTCACCCAGCCGGGCGGCCAGATCACCGCTGGACGTTTCTTGATGGAAGGCTCCGTCGAACTGCGCGCCCGGGTCACCGACACGTTGGGCGTCGTTGCCTTTGCTGATTTCGGCCATGTGGGTGCGGACAGCCTGTCGGACTTCAACGAAGACGTTCGCGTTGGTGTGGGCGGCGGTATCCGCTACCTCACGCCTCTTGGACCCATCCGTTTGGACGTGGCAACACCGCTTGATCCACGCGCGGGTGATCCGGATGTCGCTGTCTATCTCGGCATCGGGCAGGCCTTCTGATGGTTTGGCGGCTTCCTCTTCTTGTTCTCGGCCTCGCGCTCGTTATAGCATCTGCCTTCTTGGCTCTGCCAGTGCGTGGGCAGAACGATGAAGCGCAGGAGCGCTCGCGGTTCCTAACGTTTGTCGAGGAGCAGCTATCTGCGCCAGGCCGCGTTATTCGGATCACCGGCATTGATGGGGCGCTCTCTTCCAACGCGACGATTGGCGAGATCACGCTGTCTGATGAAGAGGGCGTGTGGCTGCGCCTTACCAATGCGCAGATCGTTTGGGACCGCTCGGCGCTGTTCCGCGCACGCCTCGATATTGAAAGCCTGTCGGCGGAAACCATCGACTGGCCACGCATGCCATTGCCGCAGGATCGCCCGCCATCGCCGGAAGCGACATCCTTTGCTCTGCCGGATCTGCCGGTCGCGGTGAACATTGACCAGTTGGCCATCGGTGAAGCCGTGCTGGGTGAGCCGCTTTTTGGCCTGGCTGCAACGCTGACCGGTGAGGGCAGCATCGCGCTGGCTGATGGATCACTCGACACCAGCTTTGACGTCACCCGCCTGGATGGCCCCGGCGGATCACTAATCTTGAACGCGGCTTATGAAGAGGGTTCCACCGAGTTGGCCCTTGATTTTCAGTTGCAAGAGCCTGCCGACGGCGTGATGGCCAACCTGCTCAATCTTGATGGTCGCCCGCCGGTGGATCTGTCACTCACCGGCAATGGCCCGTTGGATGATCTCACCGTAGACTTAGCACTCAACACTGATGAGGGTCGCGTGCTTGGCGGTGGGCTACGCCTGCAAGAGGTGGAGGGCGGACGATCCTTCAACGCTGATCTCAGCGGTCCGATTTCAGCGCTCATCGCCCCTGCCTATCGCGGGTTCTTTGGGGCGGACTCCATGCTGGTCGCCAATGGCACCTTGCCAAGCGAAGGCGGCTTCCAACTGGAGCAACTGGACCTTGAAAGCGGCACCTTGGCCCTTCAAGCGAGCGCCGCCACTGCATCTGATGGGTTTCTGACAGCCTTTGATCTCACTGCGCGCTTTGCGTCTCAAGGCGAGACGAGCGTTCTGCTGCCAGTGCCCGGCGAAGCCACCCGCGCCCGAGCCGGAGCACTTGAGGTCGCTTACGGCGGAACGAGTGGCGATTGGCAGGCCACGCTTGGCCTTGATGGTCTGACCACCGACGCGCTCGGCATTGAAACCGTGCGTTTTGATCTCACCGGTCAAAGTGCCAATCTGGCTGACGCCGCCCGTCGCGCCCTTTCGTTCCAAGGCTCAGGCCAAGCAACGGGCTTTTCTGCCGATGATCCAGCGCTTGTTGAAGCGTTGGGGCAGCAGATCGCTCTGCGCCTTGCTGGTGATTGGCGGGCTGGCAGCCCCGTTTCGCTCGACGGTCTGCGGGTGGATGGCAATGCCTTCACGCTTGCAGCCGATGGGCAGATCGAAACAGGTGTTTTTGACGGCCAGATTGTTCTCGATGCCCGCACGCTGGCGCCTTTCAGCGGACTGGCTGCGCGCGATCTGGGTGGCGCCATGCAACTGGTCGTCGGCGGGTCGCTAAACGCACTGTCCGGCGGTTTCGACCTCGATCTGGACGGCACGGGCAACGGTTTGCAGATTGGTAATGAGGCCGCCGACCGGCTGCTTGCAGGTCAAACGCGCATCACCGGTGGCTTGAAGCGTGGTGTTGAGGGCACAGAGGCCCGCGACCTCCAGGTGCGCAACAACCAACTTGCCTTGCGCCTGGATGGCACGCTCTCCTCCACCGCCGCTGATCTGGTTCTTCAAGCGGAGCTTGATGATCTCCGCCACATCAATCCCGGCGCGTCAGGGGCCGCCAATCTGAATGTCACGGTGGAAGGTGAGGGCGGTCCGTACATGCTCAGCGCCTCGCTCACCGTGCCCAATGGACGTGTCTACGAACAAAGCCTGCGCGATGCCGACATCACGCTCTCCGGGCTGCTTGATGAAGACGTGTTCTCCGGATCGCTGAATGGTTCGGCACAGTTTGGCAGTGCGCTTGTTGATCTGAGCGCGGAACTCATCGCAGGGCCGGACATACGACAGGTCAGCGACTTGCGCTTGGTAACCGATGGCGCAACCCTCACCGGCGATGTGCGCCAAGCCGTTGAATCTGGTTTGCTCGACGGTGACCTGAGCCTCAACGCCACCAACATTCGCTCCCTCGCACTGCTTGCCCTGCAAGATGCCAGCGGCGCAGTGAACGCCGACGTCACGCTGCAACCTGCTGCTGATGGTCAGGCCATCGCGCTGACCGGCTCCGCCGACAATGCTGCTTTTGGTGATGCGCGCCTTGGCGCCGCGCGGTTTGATGTCGCGGTACGTGATGCGTTCGGAACGCCCGAGATCACCGGCACACTGAATGGGCAACGCTTACGCGCCGGGGAGATCGCTGTGGCGAGCCTCCAGGCCTCAAGCCAACAGTCTGGTGCGTTCACGGTGGCAGCTGACGGTATCTCCGCTCCGCAATTGCAGGCAGCCGGCCTGTCGTCTGCGCAGCTGCGCGCCTCTGGCCGTTACGCCAGCAACATCATTGAACTTGCCAGCGCTACGCTGAATGCAGGCCAGGGCATCGAAGCCACCGCCAGCGGGCGCATCCCGCTTTCCGGCAGCGGCCTCAATGTCGATCTGCGCGGTACGCTGCCACTGGGTTTTGCCGAACGCTTTGTCACCGACCGGGGCACGCAGCTTTCCGGTGTCGGAACCATCAACGCCACCGCCCGTGGTTCGCTCTCTGATCCGCAGATCACCGGTTCGCTTGCCGTGTCAGGCGGTCAGGTGGTGGACCCATCAACCGGCATCCGCCTCACGGACGTGACGCTCGCCGCGCGCCTTGATGGTCAGCAGGCGGTGATTGAAAACGCCTCAGCGCAGGTGCGTGGTGGCGGGACCATCAGCGCGTCGGGCAGTGTCGGTTTGGGCGATGGTCTGCCCGCTGATTTGCGCATCGGTTTGAACGGCGTGCGCTACGCCGACGGCACGCTGATCGTCACCACGGTAGACGGCGATCTCACCATCACTGGCCCCTTGGCCAATGCGCCGACTTTGGCTGGCACCATTAATGTGCGCGAAACCGAAATCCAAATCCCAAGCAGCTTTGATTCCACCGCTGGTCTGATTGAGGTGGAGCACATCGCACCATCGCAACGTGTGCGCGACACGTTTGAACGGGCGCGCGGCGCCAACCAAGGTGGCGGTAACGGCCAGAGTGGTGGAGCGCTCCGGCTGAATGTGTTGGTCAGCGCGCCCAATCAGATTTACGTGCGTGGGCGCGGCGTGAATGCCGAGTTGGGCGGCCAGGTGCGGCTCACCGGCACCACCAACAATGTTCAGCCAGTTGGCGCGTTTGAGCTGCTGCGCGGACGGTTCGATATTCTCGGCCAGCGCATCGCGCTCAGCGAGGGTTCGATCACGCTGGTTGGCGATATGGACCCATTCCTCAACATCGTGGCGCGCACCAGTGGCGATGCCATCACGGTTGTGATTGCTGTGCGTGGACGCATCTCCGACCCAGTGCTTACCCTGTCTTCCGAGCCCGAGTTGCCGCAGGACGAGGTGCTCGCACGCCTCATTTTTGATCGTGGCCTCAATGAACTGTCACCGCTTCAAATCGCGCAACTTGCGCTCGCGGCCAACGAACTGGCAGGCAACTCGCAAGGTTCGGTCATTGGCGATCTGCGCGATGGGCTTGGCCTCTCCGATCTTGATGTGATCACCGATGATGAGGGCAATCCGGCGGTGCGCGCCACGCAATATGTGCAAGAAAATGTCTATGTCGGCGTCGAGGCAAGCACCGGCGGGCAAGCACGCACGACGATCAATCTGGATGTTACCCAGGATCTCACAGCGCGCGGGTCTGTGAGTTCAGACGGAGAATCCTCGCTCGGTATCTTCTTTGAGCGCGATTATTAGAGCGCTTTCCATTCTAACTGAGACAGTCTTGTCGCAGCTCGCGTTCGATCGATGGGAGAGGCAGCCAATTGCGATTCACGTCGAACGCAAAACGCTTCAGGGCCTCTGCGGAACCTTAACGGTCCGTTTAAGACTATTTTCCCCACCTGCACACAATTTCCGCTTCTGCACCCATTTGCGTCATTTGGCCGATCACGCCGGATGATTGGCCTGCATTTTGTGCAGCGCATCAAACTTTACACTCGTAAAAATGATGAAAAATTCATCACTGGTCAAAACCTAGCCAAACTACGTATTTGCAACCAGAGGGACCCCTTTGCTTAGCTGCGCGCGTCCGCTCGCCTGCCGACTTTGTTCTTAGGGCGCAGGCAGTCGCAAGAGCTTTAGGAGTCTCCCCCCGATGTCGAAGAAATCCTTCATGATGACGCGCCGTGGCGCACTTGGCCTGATGGCCACCACTGCGCTTCCGTTCACCCCGCTGCGCGCTTTGGCGCAGGGCGAGCCGATCAAAATTGGCATTCTTCATTCGCTGTCCGGCACGATGGCAATTTCCGAAACCACACTGAAAGACACCATGCTGATGCTCATTGAGCAGCAGAATGCCATGGGCGGTGTGCTTGGCCGTCCGCTGGAAGCTGTGGTTGTTGATCCGGCGTCTGATTGGCCGCTGTTCGCTGAAAAAGCCCGCGAGCTCATTTCCGTTGAGGGCTGCGACGTGATGTTCGGCTGCTGGACCTCGGTGAGCCGCAAGTCTGTGCTGCCAGTGATCGAAGAGCTGAACGGCCTTCTCTTCTACCCCGTGCAGTATGAGGGCGAAGAAAGCTCCAAAAACGTCTTCTACACGGGCGCCGCGCCAAACCAGCAAGCCATCCCCGCCACC
Source organism: Pseudomonadota bacterium (assembly GCA_039814945.1). Taxonomy (GTDB): domain Bacteria; phylum Pseudomonadota; class Alphaproteobacteria; order Rhizobiales; family MH13; genus MH13. Next base: position 29,747 of record JBCCAF010000002.1, on the reverse strand, counting down.
GACTACTTCTTAGAAGAGTTGGGCGTGGAAAAGTTCGCGCTGCTCGGCACTGACTATGTGTACCCGCGCACAACCAACAACATTTTGGAATCCTACCTCCAGCAGAAGGGCATCGCGGCGGACGACATCTTCGTCAACTACACGCCCTTCGGCCACTCCGATTGGTCGTCGATTGTCGCCGACGTTGTTGCGCTTGGTGCCGACGGCCAAAAGGTCGGCGTCATCTCCACCATCAATGGCGATGCCAACATCGGCTTCTACCGCGAGCTTGCAGCCGCTGGTATCTCTGCCGACGACATTCCAGTGGTCGCGTTCTCGGTGGGCGAGGAAGAACTGTCGGGCCTCGACACATCCAATTTGGAAGGCCACTTGGCCGCATGGAACTATTTCCAGTCTGCCGATGCCGAAATCAACGATGAGTTCGTGGCAGCGTGGAAAGCCTTTGCTGGCGAAAACCGCGTGACCAACGATCCTATGGAAGCCCACTATATTGGCTTCAACATGTGGGTGCAGGCGGTTGAGCAAGCTGGCACCACCGAAGTCGATGCCGTGCGCGATGCAATGTACGGCCAGACAGTGCCAAACCTCACCGGTGGCACCGCAGAAATGTTGCCCAACCACCACCTCACCAAGCCAGTGCTGATCGGTGAAATCCGTGACGATGGTCAATTCGACATCATCTCGCAGACCGAAGAAGTGCCAGGCGATGCCTGGACTGACTTCTTGCCAGAGTCGGCGGTGCTGGCCTCCGATTGGCCGGGTCTTGGCTGCGGTATGTACAATACCGAGACGGCGACCTGCGTGCAGATTGAATCGAACTACTAGCTTTCGTTTCCTTCTTAGACCCGGTGGGCGGGGAGGGCAGATTGCTCTTCCCGCCCATCGCGTGAGGCCTCCTGTTTCTATGAATCAATCCGTCCGCCTTCGCGCTTTCTTGATGATCGTCGCGCTTGTTTCTTCCGCTCTCCTGGTCACCAGCCCAGTGGTCGCGCAAGACTTGGGTCCTGTTCAAACCCTTCTCCAGGATAACCGAGACCTGATCGAAGAAAGCTCGCGTCGCACCATCGGCCCAGCGATTGATGCTTTAGGTGGCAGCGGACTGGAACGTGCGCCCGCTTTTCTTGCTGCCTGGCAGGCACGCTCCGTCTATCAGCGCGAGGCTGACGGACTGTTTTTCATCGGCGAAGAGGTCGACGGCACGGACCAAGCGATTGATCCGGACACCGGCGACACCGTCGGAGAGATCACCCGCGACACGTTTAGCCAGTTGCGTCCCAATGGCGGCGTGCGCTCCATGATCGGCGCGGCACTGGTGCAGTTCCAACTGTCCGATCCCAACCCAGCCACCCGGCGCGAAGCGCTGGCGGCCATTGCTCGTGATGCAGAAGAGTCGCATTTGGGAGCGCTGCGCGCTTCGCTGGACGGCGAAGATAATCCCGACATCCTGGTAGCCAAGCAGCGCCTGGAACGCATCCTCGCCATCACCTACGAAGACGGTGAAGCCCTTCGCGTAGCGGCCATTGAAAGCTTTGCTGGCGATATTGGATTGGATGTTCGTGCCGCGCTCAACCCGCTGATTTCCACCAGAGCCGAGGTCACCGCCGCGCCTGAACCGCCGGCCACGCGCAATGTCGCGTGGGTGCTTGAGCCGGGGTCAGACGATTTGTCTCGCGAGGATGCCTACGCCCAACTTGTCGCCGCGCGCCTAGCACCGGCCATCGTGTCGCCGAGCGATATCCGCGCAGCGTTGGTCGAAAACATTCTGGATGGAGAGGTGGGCGGCGTGCCGGTTGCAAGCCTCGACAATGATGAGGCCCGGCTCGACGCATACTTGACGCTGGCTGAGGCCGGCACGGTGCCCACCACTCCGACAGATGATGAAATCAGCGCGGCGCTTGACGCCCACACTTTCTTTGAAAGCTACGCCGAGCGCTCCTCCGCCGTCACCGATGCCGCCAACGCCACGCTGCAATCCATCGAGATCAATCTGATGGCCAACCAGGCGCTGGATTTCTCGCTGGATGCACTCTCGCTCGGCTCGATCTATTTCCTCGCCGCCATCGGCCTTGCGATCACGTTCGGCGTCATGGGCGTCATCAACATGGCCCATGGCGAATTCATCATGATGGGCGCCTACACCGGCTATGTGGTGCAGCTGTTCGTGCCCGACTTGACGCTCTCTATCCTCATTGCCCTGCCGCTCGCCTTCGCCGTAACGTTTGGGGCAGGGGTGGCCATGGAGCGGTTGATCATTCGCTGGCTCTACCATCGCCCGCTGGAGACCTTGCTCGCCACCTTCGGTATCTCCATTGCCCTACAGCAGCTCGCCAAGAACATTTTCGGCACGCAGGCGCGCCCGTTCACTGCACCGGACTGGTTGGATGGTGCGCTGGTGATCAACGATGTCGTGGCGATCAGCTACATTCGCATCGCGATCTTTGTGTTGGCGCTGGTGTTCTTGGCCATTTTCCTCTTCGTCATGAACAAGACCCGCCTCGGGCTGGAAGTGCGCGCCGTCACGCAGAACCCGAAGATGGCGGCGTCCATGGGCATCAATCCTGACAAGATCAACATGCTGACCTTCGGTTTCGGGTCGGGCATTGCGGGGATTGCCGGCGTTGCCATTGGCCTCTTCGGTCAGGTGACCACCGAGATGGGCCAACAATACATCGTGCAAAGCTTCATGACCGTGGTGGTTGGCGGTGTCGGCAGCGTCTGGGGCACACTGGCGGGCGCAGGCATGATCGGCGGCTTGCAGAAGTTCATCGAGTTCCTGAACCCTTCCAACACGCTGGCTGCTCAGACGTACATGATCCTCTTCATCATCCTGTTCATCCAGTTCCGGCCCCGCGGCATCGTCGCGCTGAAGGGCCGCGCGGCGGAGATGTAGGCATGCGGTTGTTCGGAACGAACAGAGCGAGGGGAAACAGCTGATGGAGAGAACGTTCCTCATCAAAAACCCATCGGTGATGATCTTTATCGCTCTGCTGGCGGTCTTCACCATTGCCGTCACGTTGCTGTCAGAGGGTTTAGGCACGGGCTTTGTCTCCACCGCCATGGTGAAGACGCTGGGCATGACGCTCTGCTTCTGTCTGATCGCCATCGCCATGGATTTGGTCTGGGGCTATTGCGGCATCCTCTCGCTCGGCCACTTCGCCTTCTTCGGCCTTGGCGGCTACATGATCGGCATGTGGCTGATGTACGCGCGCACCGAGGACATCGTCATCGCCTCACTGGCGGGCGCGGACTTGCCTCCGACGGACCAAGAGATCGTCGATGCCATCGGCACGCAGATTTTCGGCGTGGTCGGCAGTTCGGAGTTCCCTTGGGTCTGGGCCTTTGCCGACAGCCTGTTGATCCAGCTTATCCTGGTCGTTGCCGTGCCTGGCCTGCTGGCGCTGGTGTTCGGCTGGCTGGCGTTCCGGTCCCGCGTGACGGGCGTCTACCTCTCCATCCTCACCCAGGCAATGACGCTGGCGCTCGCGCTCTATCTCTTCCAGAACGATTCCGGCCTGCGCGGCAACAATGGCCTGTCTGGTTTGCAAAACATTCCCGGCCTTGCCCATGTGCCGCAATCGGTGCTTTCGGTCTGGTTCCTCTGGGCCTCCGCCGTGGCACTGGCGTTAGGCTACATCTTCGCCGCCTGGGTGGTGTCGGGCAAGTTCGGCTCGGTCATCCGCGGCATCCGCGATGATGAGGCGCGAGTGCGGTTCCTGGGTTACCCGGTGGAGGCCTACAAGCTCTTCGTTTTCACCGTCACGGCGGTCATGGCGGGAATTGCAGGCGCGCTTTATTATCCGCAGGCGGGCATCATCAACCCGGCAGAGGTGGCGCCCATCGCCTCGATCTATCTGGCGGTCTGGGTGGCGATTGGCGGACGTGGCAGGCTCTATGGCGCGGTCATCGGCGCGGCGTTCGTGTCACTTCTAAGCTCCTGGTTCACCGGCGGACGCGTGCCGAACATCGATCTGGGTTTCTACACCATCGAGTGGGTAAGCTGGTGGCAAGTGGCGCTCGGCCTCTCCTTCGTTCTGGTAACGCTTTTTGCGCCCAAAGGCATTGGCGGGCTGTTTGATCTCTTGGTTAGACGCCAAACACCCGACCGCCACGGCGCCGATCTCGGCCCCGACACCGGCTCCCTTCGGGAGAAGGAGGCGGAAACATGAGTATGCTTCTCCAGCGGTCGTTCCGAAGGAACGGAGCCAGAAAAATACCTTCGAGCAGCTTCAACGCGAGCCAGGAGGCTCAACTATGAGCACGCTGCTCGAAGTGTCCGGTGTGTCAGTCTCGTTCGATGGTTTCCGCGCCATCAACAACCTCTCCTTTAACATCGACGAAGCTGAGCTGCGCGCAATCATCGGTCCCAATGGCGCGGGCAAAACCACCTTCATGGACATCGTCACCGGTAAAACCCGGCCTGATGAAGGCCAGGTGCTTTGGGGCGAGACCAGCACGTCTCTTTTGCGCCTGTCTGAAAGCCAGATCGCCCGTGCGGGCGTTGGGCGAAAGTTTCAGCGCCCCACAGTTTTTGAAGACCAATCGGTGGAAGACAATTTGCTGCTGGCGTTGAAGAAAAATCGCTCGCCGTTCGGCGTTCTGGCGTTCAAGAAAAGCATCGACGATGCCGGCGCGATCACCAAACTGGCCGAGGAAATCGGCCTGGGAGATCAACTCACCCGAAAAGCCGGTGAGCTTTCTCACGGCCAGAAACAGTGGCTGGAAATCGGTATGCTGCTCGCCCAGGACCCGCAATTGCTGCTGGTCGATGAACCCGCCGCCGGCATGACGTTGGCCGAGCGCGAGCACACCACCGACATCCTCAAAAAGGCCGCTGAGACCCGCGCTGTCGTAGTGGTGGAACACGATATGGAGTTTGTCCGCCGCCTCGATTGCAAGGTGACAGTGTTGCACGAAGGCTCGGTGCTCGCCGAAGGTTCGCTCGATCATGTGACTCAAAACCAGGACGTCATCGACGTCTATCTGGGGAGATAACAAGCGATGTCAGAAAAAGTTGTAGACTTTTGCGCTCGCGACATCGCGCAAGGAAAAGTGACGTGCTGAAGGCTGAAGACCTCACCCTGCATTATGGCGGCTCGCAGATCCTCTATGGCGTTGATCTGGAGGCTGAGGCCGGTCAGGTCACCTGTGTCATGGGCACCAACGGCGTCGGCAAAACAAGCCTGCTCAAGGCCATGGCGGGCGTGCACCCAGCCTCTGGTGGCACGATCACGCTGGACGGCGAACCGCTGGGCAAAATGAGTGCCCACGGCCGCGCCCAGCGCGGCATTGGTTATGTGCCGCAGGGCCGGATGATCTTCCCTCTGCTCACCGTGCGTGAGAACCTGGAAACTGGCTATGCCTGCCTGCCGAAATCGGAGCATCTGGTGCCGGACGAGATCTATGAGCTTTTTCCGGTTCTACAAGAGATGCGCGGGCGGCGCGGCGGCGATCTTTCCGGTGGCCAGCAACAGCAATTGGCCATCGCCCGCGCGATGATTTTAAAACCCAAAGTTCTGCTGCTTGATGAGCCGACTGAGGGCATCCAGCCCAACATCATTCAACAGATCGGCCGCGTGATCGATTACCTGCGTGACCAGGGCACCATGGCGATCGTGCTGGTGGAACAGTATTTCGATTTCGCCTACGCCCGCGCAGATCGTTTCACGGTGTTGCAGCGCGGCGAGGTGATCGCGGCTGGGAGTAAGGCGGAATTGGCTGAGGAGCAGTTGCGGGACGCGGTGAGTGTTTAAGGATTTTGCCTAGAGAATCTGCTGATAATCGGCACGCACAACCAGCTTTCAAAATCCGGTTTGCGGACAAACGTCACTTTGGACTGTTACTCTTCCACGCTCAAAATTACTTGAATTGCAGAGGCCGTTGCGCCGGTGCTTTCGAACAGGAATGGCGGTGCACATGGTGCCTGCAAGATACTCCAAAGCCCTGGTTCAGGGTCCGGAAGGATTGTCGCGCTCGGTCCTCTCAAAGGCGGCAAGGGCGTTCCTGCACGACGCAGTGCAATAAGATAGGGACCAGTTGGCAAAGACGCGGGTTCTCCGTAGGTTGAGTTATCCCAAGTCGCGCCAATAACACCTTCAACATCTCCTCGAAGAACAGTGCTAACTTCGATGTTGAAGCGGGCATAGTCACTGATAAAACTTGATTGCTCCACATGGGCATCTCTTTGCTCAGGTGTGAGGCTATCGAGATACCTTTGCCTCCGCTCACGTTGAAGTTGGTCTTCAATGATCTGGTAATCGGTAATCTCACCAATCACCACGGCATCAGCCAGCATAACATCGCTCAATTCTAAACTTGCAGCCATGAAACAGGCTTGCGCGGGCCCAACAGTTGACATCAAGCCAGCAAAGATAAGAGCACTTAATGGCAATCTCAGCATTGAAGTGTCGTCCCATTTCTTCGTTTGGCCAAAGCAGCAATTATTGTGATGTTAGCAAGGTCTGCAATCGGCTCTTAACTACCTGCCCAACACAAAAACGCCGCGGTTTCCCGCGGCGCTTCTTCATTCTCTAGTTAATCCAACCGCTTATACAGCCAGATCAAACCGGTCGGCGTTCATCACCTTGGTCCAGGCTGCCACGAAGTCGTGCACGAACTTCTCGGCATTGTCGTCCTGGGCATAAACCTCAGCGTAGGACCGCAGGATCGAGTTGGAGCCGAACACCAGATCGGCGCTGGTGGCGGTCCATTTGACAGCGCCGGTTGCCCGGTCGCGGATCTCATAGGTGCCATCGTCCAGCGGATGCCAGCTATAAGCCATGTCCGTCAGATTGATGAAGAAGTCCGTCGTCAGCTGGCCCACACGGTCGGTGAACACGCCATGCTGTGACCCACCATGGTTGACGCCCAGGCCGCGCATGCCGCCCAGCAGAACCGTCATCTCATGGGCGGTAAGGCCAAGCAGTTGCGCTTTGTCGAGCATCATTTCCTCAGGGCTCACCGCATAGTCGGTCTTTTCCCAGTTGCGGAAACCATCGGCCAGCGGCTCCAGCACATCGAAGGAGTCGGCGTCGGTCTGCGCATCTGTTGCGTCGCCGCGCCCTGGTGCAAACGGCACCGCTACATCGTGACCTGCCGCCTTGATCGCCTGCTCCAGCCCGACATTGCCGCCCAGCACGATGACGTCGGCAATCGACGCACCGGTTTCTGTGGCAATCGGCTCCAGCACGCCTAGCACTTTGGCTAGGCGCTGCGGCTCATTGCCTTCCCAGTCTTTTTGTGGGGCCAGGCGAAGGCGCGCGCCATTGGCACCGCCGCGATTGTCCGACCCACGGAAGGTGCGGGCGCTATCCCAGGCGGTGGCGATCAGCTCAGCTGATGACAGACCGCTTGCTGCGATTTTTGCCTTCGCGGCATCCACATCGTAGCTCGTGGACCCAGCGGGGATCGGGTCCTGCCAGATCAGGTCTTCAGCCGGCACATCGGGGCCGTAATAGTTGGCCCGTGGACCCATGTCGCGGTGGGTCAGCTTGAACCAGGCGCGGCCGAACGTGTCAGCGAAATAGGCTGGGTCTGCGCGGAACTTCTGGCAGATGGCGTTGTAGATCGGGTCGATCTTCATCGCCATGTCGGCGTCGGTCATCATCGGGTTGTGGCGCACCGATGGGTCGGTGGGATCAACGGGCTTTTGGTCTTCCGGCATATCAACCGGCTCCCACTGGTTGGCACCGGCGGGCGATTTCGTCAGTTGCCAATCGTAGCCGAACAAATAGTCGAAATAGCCCATGTCCCACTTGGTAGGCTCTTTGGTCCAGGCGCCCTCGATGCCCGAGGTGAAGGCGTTGGTCGCCTTGCCATTATGCCCGGGGTTCGACCAACCAAAGCCTTGCGCTTCCAAGCCAGCAGCTTCTGGCTCAACACCGATATTATCAACGTCGCCGCGACCGTGCGCCTTACCAACGGTGTGACCACCGCAGGTGAGTGCGGCTGTTTCTTCGTCATCCATGGCCATGCGGGCAAACGTCTCGCGCACGTGCAGCGCGGTGCGCGCTGGGTCCGGATTGCCGTTGACGCCCTCTGGGTTCACGTAGATGAGACCCATATGGACGGCGGCCAGCGGGTTTTCCAATGTCGCGGTGTCATCGAGATCGCCGTAGCGGTTTTCAGATGGGGCGAGCCATTCGTTCTCTGCGCCCCAATAGACATCAGTTTCAGGACCCCAAATGTCCTCACGGCCAAAGCCGAAGCCGAAGGTTTTCAGGCCCATGGATTCGTACGCCATGTTGCCGGCGAGGATAATCAGGTCTGCCCAGGAAAGCGCGTTGCCATACTTCTTCTTCACTGGCCACAACAGACGGCGCGCCTTGTCGAGGCTGGCATTGTCCGGCCAGGAGTTGAGCGGGGCAAAGCGGATGTTGCCAGAGCCGGCGCCACCACGGCCATCGCCCATACGGTAGGAGCCAGCAGAGTGCCACGCCAAGCGGATCATCAGGCCGCCATAATGGCCCCAATCAGCGGGCCACCAGGGCTGATCATCGGTCATCAGCGCTTTCACGTCGGCTTTGACGGCTTCAAAATCCAGGCCCTTCACCGCTTCACGATGGCTGTAATCTGGGTCCATCGGATTGGTGCGCGCGCCGCGCTGGTGCAGCATGTCCAGGTTCAGCGCATCCGGCCACCACTTGGTCACCGGCTTGTCCATAGCGGTGTTCCCGCCGTGCATCACCGGGCATTTGCCGAGGTTGGTAAGGGCTGCGTCATCCATGGAATTCTCCGATCTTTGTCCAAAAAAGCTGTGTCCGCATCGTGCCGCGATCACGCGACACAGATGTGTCACCGGTGAGGTGTTTGGGCACTTGAAGCATCAAGCGCAATCCAGACTGGCCTTCCGATGCGTGGAAGCTTGGTAGCAAGTTCTAGCAATCAGAAGAAGTTGTATTTTCTGATTGGTTCGATAAGAACCGCTTATGAATAACGTGACACTCAAACAGCTGCGCTACGTCGAAGCGCTGGCCCAACACGGTCATTTCGGGCGTGCAGCCAGCGCGTCGGCCATCTCCCAGCCCGCGCTTTCCATGCAAATCAAAGAGTTGGAAGAAACGCTGGGCGCCAAACTGTTTGAGCGAAGCGCACGCGAGGTGCGTTTGACGGGGTTTGGCGAAGACTTTGCGCAGCGTGCCAGCGCTATTTTGCGCTCGGTCGATGAGCTGGGCGATTTGGCCCGCGCCTCGTGTGATCAGCTCGCCGGGCGCCTGCGCATCGGCGTGATACCCACCATTGCGCCCTATCTGTTGCCAACGCTCATTGGCGGGCTGGCACAAAGTCATGCTGAGCTCGACATTCATGTGCGCGAGACCATGACCCCGCGCCTTATCCAGGAACTCAGCGAGGGACGCATCGACACTGCCATTCTCGCGCTGCCGGTTTCAGAAGCTTCCTTCACCGAGGTGGCGCTGTTTGAGGAAGATTTTCTGTTGGTCCGCCCGCGTGGTGAGGCCAATGACCCGGTGCCCAGCAGCGATGGGTTGCGCGACAGAAGGCTCCTGCTGCTCGAAGAAGGCCATTGCTTCCGCGATCAGGCGCTTTCATTCTGCAACATCCAGTCCATGCTGCCGCGCGATGGGCTCGATGGCAGCTCGCTCTCAACTCTGGTGCAGATGGTGGGCGCGGGCATCGGCGTGACGCTGATCCCACAAATGGCAGTGGCGGTGGAGACGCGCTCTGCCCCTGTTTGCGTTGCGCGTTTTGCTGGCGCGCAGCCCTCACGCACCATCGGTATGATTTGGCGGAAAACCAGCCCGCTGGCCGACCGCATGGTAGAGGTCGCCAAAGTCGTGCGCCAGTCCGCCGTCGATCTTCAGCAAGCGGCCTAAGATCGCTGAAAGCGTTTTAGCAAAAGTGGGCGCCGATTTTGCGCCCGAAAACGCGACAAAAGACTAGGTCGAGATCGGCACCAGCGCATCCAGCGTTTCTTGATCCAGCGGTCGCTCTGTGCCCACGGTTTTGCGCGCGGTCACGAAATCATGCGGCGCATTCACGGCCTCCACGGCCACCGGGTCGTTGCCCCGCATGTGATAGACCGCGAACGATCCCGATGCCGGATCGCCTTTGATGAAGGCCGCGCAATCAGCCTCAGGAATGCCGACCACCTGCAACTTGGCATCATACTGGTCTGACCAGAACCACGGCACCGCGCTGTGCGTGTCGTCCGCACCAAGGATAGTCGTCGCCACCACTTTGCCCTGATCGATGGCGCTCTGCACGCTTTCAAAACGCACTTTTTCGGCAAAGCCTGCATGTGCATGGCGCGCGCAATCTCCGGCGGCAAAGACAGATGGATCGCTGGTGCGGCCCTTCGCGTCGGCCACAATGCCATCATTGACCAATAGGCCGGCCTCGCGGGCCAGATCATCATTGGGGATCACGCCAATGCCTGCCACCACAATATCGAACGGCAGCTCAGAGCCCGATCCACACACCAGCGCGCGGAAATCGGGGCTCTCCGTCATGCCTGACACGGTATCGGCCAGTTGAAAGCGCACGCCGTGACCCACGTGCAAGTTTTGAAAATGCGCCGATATGGTGGGCGAGGCGGTGCGCTGCATGGCCCGCGCCGCCTGATCGACCACCGCCACTTCGCACCCCAATTGGCGGGCGCTGGCCGCCACTTCCAGGCCGATGTAACCCGCGCCAACCACCGCCACATGCACGCCGGGCTTTAGTTTCGGTTGCAGCGCGTGGGCATTATCCAGCGTGCGCAGGGTAAAAATCGCATCCTCCGGCACGCCCATCACAGGCGGCAGGCTGCGCGCCCGTGCACCGGTGGCCAGAACCAGCGTGTCATACCCGACCACGCTGCCATCGCTGAGCGCCACCTGTTTGGCCTCACGATCCAGGCTTTCAGCACGCACATTCCGGCGCTCTTCGATCTTCTGGGTCTCGTAAAAAGCGTCTGGCCGATACCAAAGCGTCGCTTCATTCAGCCCATCTTTCAAAGCGGCCTTGGAAAGCGGTGGGCGGTGATAGGGCGGATAAGGCTCATCACCCACCATCAAAATGGTGCCCTCAAAGCGCTTCTGCCGCAAACTCACCGCAACCTGAAAGCCAGCCTGTCCGGCGCCGATGATCAGCACATCGGCATGCTTACGCGCATGCGCAGAGGAGTTGGTGTCAGACATGAGGAGAGCCTTGGGAGAGAAGCTTGGAGGGAAGGGGGTGTCTCTGAGGTATCACGCCCAGCGCCTCAGACAAGAGGCCTGCAAGCTAGGGTCTAGACCCGAGCAGGCCAGTCCGGTTGCCACATTCGTCATCCATCCCTAATGTGAACGGCAAGTAACACGGGAAATGCTGGCGTCTGAACGACCGGCGTTAGAGCCCGAAGAAAGCAAGCAAGCGGGACTGCGGCCAACAGAAACAGCCGTGCCACCCGCCGGACAGGTGCAACGTGGAAGAAAGCGGACCCAAAAGCGGTCAGCCTGCGACAGCAGGTGCCGGTATGGAAGGCCGACCAGAGGGTGATGCCTCAGGGGTTGGAACGGCGCCGCCGAGCGCACCTGTACGCCCGGCAGCGCAGCCGCCACATAAGCAGGGCAACCATCCACGCTCCCACAATCAGCATCCCAGCTCTGGGCGATCACCATCGGATCGTCCGGCCTCAGAACGCCCGGCCTATGCTGCGCTTGATCTTGGCACCAACAATTGTCGCCTGCTGATCGCTGAGCCCACCCGGTCTGGCTTTCGCGTGGTGGACAGTTTTTCCCGCATTGTGCGCCTGGGCGCCGGGCTCACACACCATGGCGCGCTCAGCCAAGAGGCCATGGACAAGGCCGTGGAAGGCCTGCGCGTGTGCCGCACCAAGATGGAGTCGCGCAATGTTGTGCGCCGCCGCCTGATCGCCACCGAAGCCTGCCGCCAAGCCTCCAATGGCGAAGCGTTTATTAAGCGCGTGGAAAAAGAAACCGGCCTCGCGCTGGAAATCGCCGACCGCCGCACCGAAGCGCGATTGGCTGTGTCGGGCTGTGCCACGCTGGTGGAACGCGAAGCTGATGGTGTGATCCTGTTTGATATTGGCGGCGGTTCTACAGAACTTGCGTTCCTTGATTTCCGCAGTGGCAAGCCACGCTTCCACGCCCATATGCACCGCTTCATCCGCGCCTGGACCTCGCTGCCTGTGGGCGTGGTAACGTTGGCCGAGAGCTTTGGCGGGGTTTATGTCGACCGTCCGATCTTTGAGCTGATGGTCGCCGAAGTGCGCCAGATGATTTCCCGCTTTGCGGCGCGCGAAATGATGTCCCAATGTGTGCAAGGTGGCAAAGTGCATTTGCTTGGTACCTCCGGCACCGTCACCACCTTGGCAGGCGTACATTTGGGGTTGGAGCGCTATGATCGCCGCCGCGTGGATGGCACCTGGATGGGCGCTGATGATGTGACCGCCATGACCGATCGGCTGATCGACATGACGTTTGATGAGCGTGTCGCCAACCCGTGTATTGGCGCCGACAGGGCTGATCTCGTGCTGGCTGGTTGCGCGATCTTTGAAGCCATCCGCCGCGAATGGCCATGTGGACGCCTGCGCGTGGCAGATCGTGGCCTGCGTGAAGGCATGCTGGTGGAACTGATGGCGCAAGATGGCGTCTGGCGCCGGGATCGCCAAAACGGACCCAAGGGCGCCAATGGTAGGCGCGGGCGCTATCGCGGTAAGCGCCCCAACGCCATGCGCGCGCCAGCACAGAGCTAATCATCCAACATGGTCAAATCCACCAATCCTCGCGGTGACCTTCACGTAAAGGTCAAGACCGCCAAGAAGCGCACGAACGCATCAGCTCGCTGGCTGGAGCGACAGCTCAACGACCCCTATGTGGCCGAAGCCAAGCGCCAGGGCTGGCGCTCGCGCGCCGCGTTTAAGCTGATCGAGATTGACGACAAGCACAAACTGCTCCGTCGAGGCACCACCGTCATTGATCTGGGCGCAGCCCCCGGCGGTTGGGCGCAGGTGGCTGCCAAGCGCGTCGGCTCTTTGGACGAAGACCCGATCATTGTCGGCATCGACAAGCTGGCGATGGACCCGATCCCAGGCGTGATTTTGCTGGAAGATGATTTCACCGACGATGATGCGCCGGACAAAGTGATGGCCGCCATGAAAGGTCGCCCTGTCAATTTGGTGCTGTCGGATATGGCGGCGGAAACGACCGGCCACCGCAAAACCGACCATCTGCGAACGACCTATCTGTTCGAGTTGGCGGCAGACTTCGCCTATCGCAACCTAGCACCCGGCGGGGCGTTTCTATCAAAGGTTTTTCGCGGCGGCACCGAGGGCGATGCCCTGCGCGACTTGAAAGCTGCTTTTGAAAGCGTGCAGCACGTCAAACCACCGGCCAGCCGCAAAGAAAGCCCTGAGCTTTACGTGCTCGCCAAAGGGTTCAAGCAAAGCCCGTATTGAGCTTTTCGGATGTCATGGATGGCTCCTCTTCACCAGGAGCGTCATCCCCGGACTTGATCCGGGGATCCAGATAAACTGCGATCAATCGGCACGGTTGCCGAAATCAGCTATCCGCCTCGTAGTAGAATCAGAGCACTAAATGGTCGCCCGAGCTATCTATCGAACGGTCATCGAAATGGGCGTTGACTAGAAAGAGGTGAACGTGCGGAATAAGCAGCCTTGAAGTAAGTTCATAGTGGTGTTTTTGATTTAATGTTTGATGGCGATGGGCGTGAATACACTGCGTTTGCGATAGTCTTGATCGCAATCATTGGATTGATTGGCTTTGCTGTTCACGGGTCATATGAACTCAACGAAAAGCGCAGTTCCTATTACTATGAGCGATGTGCCGAAAGCAGTGGGTACGGCCAGAGCACTCAGCGACCCGCGGGCGCCGGTCAAGGCGCCGCACAATCCCAAAATATCAGACGATATGCCCCTGATTGGTGTGATCTGGCAACTCAAGAAACGGTAGCCGAGGCTGCTAGTGCGAGTGTCTACGCGGCATGGGCAACGGCTGGCATAACGGCTCTCGGCTTGGTCCTTCTAAGCTACACGCTGTTCTACACGCGACGCACGCTTGACCAAAGCGCGAGGGCTGCAAGCGCTGCCGTTCAGGCCAACAGTCTTATCCAAAACCAACAACGCCCTTGGCTGACTGTCCGACGAGAACTGAATGGAATGCTGACATTCACCACAATCCCTGAAGGTACTCCAAAAGGAAAAAAGTGGCCTGCGGCTGCTCACTTGGTTTGGAAATACGATCCCGAAAATGTCGGCCAAACGCCAGCATTCGGCCTATTCACTCGGCAAAAGCTCGTTTGTACAGAGACGTTTTTCGACAGAACTGCTCTTTTTGAGGAGTTTTGGCGTAGTATCAACTTGAGCAACGTTACCGATGCTCAAAATACCGTTTTTCCTGGTGAACGTAGATCATATCTTCCTAGCCGACTGGGAGGGGTTCTCGACAATGTGCCAAGCCCAGAAACTCATCTCTGGCTATTCTTTGCGATAGGTTATCGATCGTACAACCGCGACATCTACGGGCTCGAAGCCAGGTTGTTCGAAGTCAGTGCCGACTTTCGCACATTTGGCCCTTGGAGCGTCGCGATCTCGGAAGACAGTCAGGCCCGAATAACACTGTGACGCCACAGAACTATAAAAGTAAACACGGAAAAAAATGTCTTGGCGATTTCAAGTCTCCTGTCGAGACTAGTCTTCTGCGCCCGCCCCCGCTTGACCCTTCACCATCTCGTGTTAAGGGTCATCACCGGCGCGCGACTCGTATAGCCTCCGTCGGTTTTACGGAACAAAACCGGATGGAAAACGCATGGCGCACCTCGTTGAGCCGCTGCATGGCGGCACCGCTTTAACCTTCGATGATGTGCTGCTGTTGCCTGGTCACAGCCAGGTGATGCCGGGCGAGGCTGACGTTTCGACAAGGCTCACCCGCGAACTGTCCTTGAACATACCCATCGCATCCTCGGCCATGGATACGGTCACCGAAGCGCGGCTCGCTATTGCTATGGCGCAGGCTGGCGGCATCGGCGTTATCCATCGCAATCTCGACCCCGAAACGCAGGCCGAGCAGGTGCGGCAGGTGAAAAAATTCGAATCCGGCATGGTGGTGAACCCCATCACTATCGGTCCCGACGCGACGCTCGCTGACGCGCTGAACCTGATGAAAATGCACCGTATTTCCGGCATTCCTGTCACCGAAGGCGGTGGCACGGGCGAGCCGGGCGGTGGGCGTTTGGTTGGCATTCTCACCAACCGCGATGTGCGCTTTGCCTCTGATCCCGAGCAGCGTGTTTATGAACTGATGACCCGCGACAATCTCATCACGGTGCGCGAGACGGTCAGCCAGGATGAAGCCAAGCGGCTGCTACATCACCACCGCATTGAGAAGCTGCTGGTGGTTGATGATGCAGACCATTGCGTTGGGCTGATCACGGTGAAGGACATCGAGAAAACCCAGCTCAACCCCAATGCTGCCAAGGATGAACAGGGCCGCCTGCGCGTCGCTGCGGCCACCACCGTTGGCGAGGATGGGTTTGAGCGCACCCAGCGCCTGGTGGATGCCGGTGTTGATGTGATCGTTGTCGACACCGCCCATGGCCATTCGCAGCGCGTGCTGAACGCCGTGGAGCAGGTGAAAAAACAAACCAACCATGTGCAGATCATCGCTGGCAACGTCGCCACCCGCGAAGGCGTGCGTGCGCTGATCGATGCTGGCGCCGATGCTGTCAAAGTGGGCATCGGCCCAGGCTCCATTTGCACCACACGGGTTGTGGCGGGCGTTGGCGTGCCGCAGCTATCGGCGGTCATGGAAGCAGCCGACGAAGCCAGCAAAGACGATGTTCCGGTGATCGCCGATGGCGGGGTGAAATCCTCCGGGGATATTGCCAAAGCGTTGGCCGCTGGCGCGTCCTGCGTAATGGTCGGCTCATTGCTGGCGGGCACCGAGGAAAGCCCCGGCGAGGTCTATTTGCACAAGGGCCGGTCCTACAAAGCCTATCGCGGCATGGGCTCGGTTGGCGCCATGGCGCGTGGCTCAGCCGACCGCTATTTCCAGGCTGAAGTCACCAACGAATTGAAGCTGGTGCCGGAGGGTATTGAAGGCCAAGTCGCCTACAAAGGCCCGGTTGATGGGGTATTGCACCAACTCACTGGTGGTGTTCGCGCGGCGATGGGCTATGTCGGCGGCGCGAACTTGGCTGAGTTTCGTGACAATGCCCGTTTCGTGCGCATCACCGGCTCCGGACTTCGCGAAAGCCATGCTCACGATGTGCAGATCACCCGCGAAAGCCCCAACTACAACACGGGCCTCTAGATGCGCCTTCTTGGAAGACTTGCCGCCGCCATCGAGGTGCTGGAAACGCTGGAACGCGAGCGGCGGCCCGTTGCGCATGTGTTGCAGGAATGGGGACGAACGCATCGCTTTGCTGGGTCCGGGGATCGATCCGCCATCGGCAATCTGGTGCATGATGCGTTGCGCCATCGCCAGTCGCTGGCTGCCGCCATGGACGATGAGTCACCGCGCGCCGCGATTTTGGCAGCGGCGGTGTTTTTGCCGGGCTATGCCGAAAATGGGTTGCCGGACTTTGAGGGCGACCAGTTTGCGCCAGAGCCTTTGAGCGAAAAAGAACGCGGTGCGCTGTTTTCAAGCGGACTGGATGCGGACGGTCCGCCTCAGTCTGCCTCCAGTCCGCATAATGATGCAGACCGTCCGCATGGTTTTGCAGACGGTCTGCCTCAGTCTGCTCGCGAAATCGACAATTGCCCCGATTGGCTGCGCCCCTCCATGCAACGCGTGTTTGGTGAGGACACTCTCGCTCAAGTCGGTGCGATGGCCGCCCGCGCCCCGGTCGATCTGCGGCTCAATCCTTTCCGCACGCGCGAAGAACGCGCCGACAAATCCATCGCCCGTCACAATGCGCAGCGTGATCCGGCGTTTCCACTTTTACGCCGCATCCCGCCAACCGAAGGTTTTGCCCGCGCGCCCCATGTCACCTCGGACGAAGGGTTTTTGAAGGGGTTCGTGGAAATCCAGGATGCTGGATCACAGCTTGCCGCCGAGCTTGCCGTGGCAGGCATCAAGCCACGCACGGTGCTTGATATGTGTGCTGGGGCAGGGGGCAAATCGCTGGCGCTCTCTATCTTCATGGGCGGCAAAGGCCAGGTGTTCGCCTATGATATCGACCGCCACCGCATGAAAGATTTGTGGCCTCGGGTGAAGCGCTCCAGCCTGCACAACATTCAGGTGATTGAGCCTGGCAAACTGGACTCGCACGAGTTGACCAAAAACGGTGCCGACTGTGTGGTCATCGATGCACCCTGTACGGGTACGGGCACGTGGCGCAGACACCCCGACACCAAGTGGCGGCTTTCTGAGTCAACGCTTACCGCCCGTATGGAGGATCAGAAAACCATTCTGGATCAGGCCGCGAGCATCGTGAAACCCGGCGGGCGGTTGGCCTACATCACCTGCTCGCTCTTGGCTGAAGAGAACGAGAATCAACTTCTTGTTTTTCTTGATCAGCACACTGATTTTAAAGCGCAAAGCGCCTCAAACCTGATTCAGTCTCTAGGCCGAGATGCCGTGCCAGCCTACCTGCCTTCCATCGCTGTTGGCGATTATGCGCAAGGTGATCTTGGCCTGCGCCTGACGCCGCATACCTCTGGTACGGATGGCTTTTTCGTTGCCTGCCTGACGCGAGATGCAGCATGAGCGACACCCCCATGCTCACCTGGGGGAAGACCCGCATCCTATTTGTGATGGCGACCGATCAGGAATATCAGGAAGCGCTTCAAAAGCGCATACCACCGCTCATCGTTGGCGTTGGTCCAGTTGAGGCCGCGCTGGGTGTCACCGCTGCTTTGGCCACCGCTAAGCCTTTGCCAGACTTGATCGTTTCGCTGGGTTCAGCTGGCTCGGCAAAGCTAGAACAAGGCACGGTGCATGAGATCAGTTCGGTCAGCTACCGCGACATGGACGCCAGCCCATTGGGGTTTGAGAAAGGCGTGACGCCGTTCCTCGATCAACCAGCGACAATCCCTCTCACCCCGATGATCGATGGTGTGGCCAGCGCCTCGCTCTCGACAGGTGCCGACATCATCTCCGGTGACGCCTACAGCGCCATTGATGCCGATCTGGTGGATATGGAAAGCTTTTCCATCGTCCGGGCCTGCCAAACGTTCGGGGTGGCCTTTTGCGGTTTGCGTGGGGTCTCAGACGGCGCTGAGGAACTGCGCCACTATGGCGATTGGGCCGATTACCTGCACATTGTCGATGAAAAGCTGGCCGCCGCTTTGGACCTCTTGAAGGCGCAGTTGGAGCGTCCAACCCATTGAATCTGACGGACGCCTCGTTCTGGTCTGAACTGGTCGCGCCCGGTACCACAGCCGGGCACATCTCTTATGTGCTGCTCGTTCTCTCCATGGTCATGCGCACCATGCTGTGGCTGCGGATCATCGCCGTCGCCGCAGGCACGGCGTCCTTCCTCTACGGCTATTTCTGGCTGAATGATCCTGTCACTGTGGTGTGGGAGGCGATCTTCGTTGCCACCAACCTCGTTCAGCTGGCGATCATGGCCTATGAGCAGCGCCACAAAGCGCTGAACGAGGATGAGAAAGTACTGGTCGATACCATCATGCCCGGTGCGAACATGGCGCAAATCCGCAAACTGTTGGCTCTGGGTTCGGTGAAGGAAGCAGCGCCTGAAACGATGCTGTTTCGTCAGGGTGAAAAGCCTCAGGAGCTGGTGATTTTAACGCGGGGTACTGTGCAGGTTGAGCGCGATGGCCAGGTGATTGGCGCTTGCGGGGAAGGTGACTTTCTGGGTGAGATCAGCTTTCAAAATGGCGGGCGCGCCACCGCGGACGTGGTTGTCACCAACCAAGCGCACTACACCGCCTTTGAAGCTGAGCCCTTGCGGACTTTTTTGAAGCGCAATGCCGACATCGCCAGCGCCCTTCAGGCAAGTCTCAGCCGCAATGTGGCGGCAAAGCTTGATCGCACAAGCCATGCAGCATCAGGCGGCGCATCCGGTGAGGACCAGCAGGCCCCCACCGGTTAGGTGCTTGTTAGTTTGGTAAGCTTTCTGGATTGCCAAACTGAATGCGTGTGATGGTGCCAAGTTCTTCGCCGTCACCATTTACATAACCGATGCGGCCTGGGGCGTAATTCAGCGTCCAGTCGCCTGACGGTCCATCTTGCCAGGCCACATGATAGCCTTCGTCGGTGAGCCGCCAATCGCCAGAAAAAGAGGCGCCGTCGGGCAACACCATGTGCGCTTGCGTGGCACTTTCATAGTAAATCACCGCATCTTTCGGTGCGCCGATATCGACGTAATGGGTGGCGCCGACCATGATGACGGCAAGAGTTGCTTGAGAGAGAATGTCCATGGGAAACTCCGATTGGATTGATATAGTCAAGATAATTGACTATCTGTCTTTTACGATTGCCTGAAAGAAAGTCAAGTATATTGACTAAACAAAAACCTGTGCCGCTTTTTGAGCATCTGGGCATCCGCCTTCACCGGGCTTATGAGGCCTGGCTGCACGCGTTGGTGGAGGAGATGAATGCGGCAGGGCATGACTGGTTCACGCAGGGCAGGGCGACCCTTATCGGGCACGTTCCGCGTGATGGCTGTCGGCAAGCTGATCTGTTGGGGCGCACTGGATGGACCAAACAGGCACTGCAACAGATGCTGGATGGGTTGGAGCGCCAAGACGTGTTGCAACGTCGCGTCGACCCAAACGACAAGCGCGGCCGTCTGGTGGAACTGACGGACAAAGGTTGGGCGGCGCTGGCCGATGCTGACCGCATCAAGCGCGACCTTTCTGCCAGGTTTGAGCGTAAGCTTGGCCCAGAGGCTCTGGCGCAGTTGGAAAATCTATTGGACGCAATGGTAGCCGATGCAGAGCCTACTCAGTAAGTGGCTGATGAAACAGACCTGCACGTGCCATGGATCGATCCATGGCTTTGCGGTACGCGATGGGTCAACACATGTGCGGCCCCAAATGAAGGGTGAACAGTGACCACAATCTATGTCGATGCTGATGCTTGCCCGGTGAAGGCTGAGGTGGAGCGCGTGGCAACACGATTGGACATCCCGGTGGTGCTGGTCTGCAATGGTGGCATACGCCCGCCCAGCAATCCGCTGATATCCTTGAGAATCGTTGCGGAAGGGCCAGACGTTGCCGACCAGTGGATCGCCGCGAAGTGTGGCCCGGGTGATGTGGTGATCACCGGCGATATTCCCCTTGCCGACCGGTGCGTTAAGGCAGGCGCGCATGTGTTGCAACATGATGGGCAGGAATTGAATGCGGCCAACATCGGCCCAAGGTTGGCCACGCGTGATCTGATGCAGGATATCCGCGCCGCCGATCCCTTTCATCAGGGCGGTGGGCGTGCCTTTTCAAAGGCTGACCGATCTCAGTTTCTCCAATCACTCGACAAGGTGGCAAGGCTGGCCTTGCAGGGCAAATAATGCGCTTCGCTTGCCTTGCCAGGGCACGCCACTATCTGGCCCGCCATGAGCACACCCAAAAGCCTACCGCCCGAGCATGTTAGCGAGATCGTTCAAATGGCGCTCTCTGATCATGTCAGCTTTGCCGATATTGAGCTCGAATACGGTGTGGGTGAAAAGCAGGTCAAAGCTTTGATGCGCGATACGTTGAAGGCAGGCAGCTACAAAGCCTGGCGCAAGCGTGTGCGCCAATTTGGCGACAGGCGCGCGCATTACAAGTAGCGCCAGCCGATTAAGCAAGGCCAGCTGCGCGCTGCCCCTTTCCTTTGCCATCTGGTCATGTCATCCCGCTGGTTATGACTGGTGATCAAATTGCTCTGTTCGCGCTGTTTGGCGTGTTGTTCGCTTTCCTGGTTTGGGGTCGTGTCCGCTATGATTTGGTGGCGTTCACTGCTTTGCTAATTGCCGTGTTTGCTGGCTTTGTCGCGCCTTATGACGCCTTTGCAGGCTTTGGCCACCCGGCGGTTGTGATCATTGCTCTGGTGCTCATCGTCTCGCGTGGCCTGGTCAATTCCGGCGCGGTGGAGCTCATCGCTCGTTTTGTGGTCGCGCCGGATAGGGCGCTACCAACCCACATCTCAATCATGGCCGTGGCCGGTGCTGCACTCTCGGCAGTGATCAACAATGTGGCGGCGCTGGCGCTGCTCATGACGCTGGATATGGATGTGGCGCGCAAGGCCAAGCGCGCTGTTTCTCTAACGCTGATGCCGCTTTCCTTCGCCACCATTTTGGGTGGCATGATCACGCTGATCGGCACGCCGCCCAACATCGTCATCGCGCAATACCGGCAGGACGCGTTGGGCGAGGCGTTTTCGATGTTCGACTTCACACCGGTCGGGCTGGTGGTTTCCATTGTCGGCATTCTGTTCGTGGCGCTGATCGGCTGGCGGCTGATCCCCAAGCGCGATGGCACCGGGTCGCTGGAGGATGATGCCGGGCTCTACGTTGCCGAAGCCAAAGTGAAGGACGAGTCCAAATCCATCGGGCAGATGGTGCGCGATCTCTATCCCGATGCTGTCGAGAAAGACGTGCAGATCCTTGGCCTTGTGCGGCGCGGCAAACGCCTGCCTGGCTTCTCGCGCACCCAGGAAGTGCGCAAAGGTGATTTTCTGGTGCTGGAGGGTGACCCGAAATCCATTGAAGCGTTCATGGGCGCGGCTGAACTGGATTTTGCGGGGTCAGAGAAGCATGGCGGCTTGCGTGGCAACAATCTGAAACTGATCGAGGCCATCGTGCCCGATGGTGCGCGCATCGTGAACCGCTCAGAGATGGATGTGCGCCTGCTCTCTCGCCAGGGTGTGACGCTTCTTGGCGTTTCGCGCGAAGGCAGACGCTTTCGAGATCGCGTGCGGCGGTTGACGATCAAACCAGGCGACGTGCTGCTTCTGCTTGGCCCTGACGACCGCATGGACCATGTTGCATCGTGGCTCGGCGTCTACCCAATTGCTGACCGCAAGACCGACGTCATCCAGCGGCGCAAGGCGTTTGCTGCCATTGGCGCATTTGCGATTGCCATCGCGCTGGCTGTCATGGGCATCACCACGCTCACCATCGGGCTGAGCGCCTGCGTAGTCGCCTACATCGCGATGGGTCTTTTGGGCGGTGAGGACTTTTACGCCATGATCGAGTGGAAGGTGATCGTGCTGCTCGCCTCGCTCATCCCGCTGTCTGCGGCGCTGGAAGCCTCCGGCGGCACACAGCTGATCGCTGACGCCATTGTCGGCGGCACCAATGGCTGGCCGGCATGGTCGATCTTGCTGGTGCTGATGGTCGTCACCATGACGCTCAGCGATTTTTTGAACAATGTGGCCACCGCGCTGATCGCCGCGCCAATCGGCGTTTCGGTTGCCCAATCCATCGGCGCCAACCCCGACCCGTTTTTGATGGGCGTGGCAGTCGCGGCCTCCTGCGCGTTCCTCACCCCCATCGGCCACAAGAACAACACCATCATCATGGGGCCGGGGGGCTATCAGTTTGGCGACTATTGGCGCATGGGATTGGCGTTGGAGGTAATCGTCATCGCTGTCGCCGTGCCGAGCATCCTGGTGTTTTGGCCGCTCTAGTTAGCGCGCATCAGTCGTAGCGAAGGTCGCGTGCCTTGCCGCGAAACACCACATAGGCAAGCATGGTGTACGCCGCGATCATGGGCAAAACCACCGCCGTGCCCACCAGAATGATCATCAGGCTTTCCGGCGCGCTGGCCGCCTCGTAGATCGTCAGCTGCTCCGGCACCACATAGGGGTAGAACGAGTAGGCAAGACCCAAAAAGGCCAGGGTGAAAAGCAGCGTTCCGCCTGCAAAGGGGACGTGGCGAAATCGATCTGTCGGGTCTGGCAATTGACGCAAAGCCCAAAGCAAAATGCATGTCACCAAGAACGCTGTGATGGGCAGTGGCGCGAGCAAAATGATTTCTGGAACAGAGAACCATTTTTGGAAAATCCGCTCCGACACAAAGGGCGTGGCAGCAGAAATCATCACGAAACCTGCCAGCAAGCCCCACAAGCTGCGCAAGGCCCAGCGAACAGCCTTTGTTTGCAGAGCGTCTTCGGCTTTGATGATCAGCCAGCACGCTCCGATAAACGTATAACCCGCTGCCGTGCAGAGCGCTGTCAACAGCGCGAAGGCGACCGTCATCGCCGTCCATTCCAGGCCCATAATGTAGAGCCCAAGCATGAACCCTTGCGAGAGCGCGGTGACCAGTGAACCGATGAAAAACGCCCAGTCCCACAAATGCTTGTTGTGCGCAGGCGCTTTGACGCGGAACTCGAACGCCACCCCGCGCAAAATGAGGCCAACCAGCATGATTGCCACCGGTATGTAGAGCGCCGTCAAAATCGTGCCGTGCGCCGCCGGAAACGCCACCAGCAACAGGCCGATGGCCAGCACCAACCACGTTTCGTTGGCATCCCAGAACGGACCGATGGAGGCGATCATGCGATCGCGATCCTCCACCGAGACCAGCGGCGTGAGCATGCCGATGCCAAGGTCAAAGCCGTCAAGCACGACATAGACCAGGATCGACACGCCCATCAGGCCAGCAAAGACGACGGGCAACCAGGTGGCGGGGTCGTTAAAAAGCTCAGACATCAACTCACTCCGCCGGGATCATGGTGACCGCAGCGCCGGAGCCCGGCGTCATCGGTTTGGGCTGCTCACCCCGTGCGGCTTTACGGGCGAGGTAGAAGAGCACGGAGACATAGGCGAGCGTCAGGCCGACATAGATCGCCAGATACACAAGCAGTGTGGAAAGAACCATCGGCGCTGGAACGTCGGCCACGGCCTCATAGGTCCGCAAGACGCCCGTCACCAGCCAAGGCTGGCGACCGATCTCTGTCGTGTACCAACCGGCCAGCGTTGCCAGCCAGCCTGAGAAGGTCATCGCCACAAAGGCGCGCAGCATCCAAGGATTCGGCTTGTCCAATCCGCGCCGCCAGATAACGCCAGCGGTTACCCAAGAGAGCGCTAGCATCGCAAGGCCGGTACCGACCATGATGCGGAACGACCAGAACACAGCGTTCACAGGTGGGTGCATAGGCGTGCCGTCTTCAGCAACAAAGTCGTTGAGGCCAGGCACCTCGCCTTCCGCGTGATGTTTGAGGATCAGGCTCGCTCCGTTGGGAATGCCGATTTCAAAGCGGTTCTCGCGCGCTTCCTCATCGGGTATCGCGAACAGGAGCAGCGGAATGTTGCCGCCGGTTTCCCAATTGCCTTCCATCGCCGCGATCTTGGCTGGCTGATGCTCAAGCGTGTTGAGACCATGGAAATCACCAGCTGCAATTTGTAGCGGAATGAGGATCGCGGCCAGGAAAACACCGGTTTTGAAGGTCAGCTTCGCCGCGCTGGTTTTATCGCCGTAAAGCATGCGAAAAGCGGACAATCCCGCAATCACAAAGGCAACCGTCAGACCACTGGCAAGCAGCATATGCACCAGCCGATAGGGCAGGGACGGGTTGAAGACGATGGCAAACCAATCGGTGGCATGGGCCACCCCGTCAATCATTTCATAGCCTGCAGGCGTGTGCATCCAGGAGTTCAAAGCGATGATCCAAAAGGCACTCATCGTCGTGCCGAATGCCACCAGAAACGTCGCCAGCGTGTGCACCCAGTTGGGCACGCGGGAGAAGCCGAAAAGCATGATGCCCAGGAACACCGCTTCGAGGAAGAATGCGGTAAGAATTTCATAGGCAAGCAGCGGCCCGGCAATGTTGCCGACCGATTCCATGAAGCCTGGCCAATTGGTGCCAAACTGGAAGCTCATCGTGATGCCAGAGACCACGCCCAGCGCGAAGGTCAGCGCGAACACTTTGACGAAAAAGCGATAGCCATCCATCCAGCGCTCATCACCGGTCGCGTTGAAGCGCAGCTTGAAGAACAAGAGCACCCAGCCGAGCGCGATGGTGATGGTGGGGAACAGGATGTGGAACGAAATATTGGCGCCAAACTGAATGCGCGAGAGAATGAGGGTATCCATCATGACGGATTCTCCTTTGCGGCACGTTTGAACGGCACAATCGTCTCAGCTTTTGCCGCGAACTTTTGCAGTTTCGATCCAAGGGAAAGCAGCTGAACCAGCCGCTCGGTTTCTAGCCGGTTCATGTCGTCGTGCCAGCCGGTCAAAAGCTCGATTAGCTCACGCAGATCGCTAATTTTTGAGTGCGCATGCGCGTCGCTTTCATTGCTTGGGGTCTGCATTTCAAGCTCACGTAGCTTGGTGAGGGTTGGATCGATCTCTCGCTTTTTGCGCTCCGCGACCAGCGTGCGAACGATTTCCCACAAATCGTCAGGGGCAGAAAAATAGTCCCGCCGGTCATCGGGCAAGTGCTTCAAGCGCACCAGATTCCAGGCCTGCAGCTCTTTTAGACCCATGGAAACATTGGACCGGGAGAATCCAAGCTTCTCCACAATGTGTTCGGCATTGAGCGGTTGATCAGACAAGAACAGCAGCGCGTAAATCTGCCCAACCGTTCGGTTGATGCCCCAGCGCGACCCCATCTCTCCAAAGTGCAGGACAAATTCCTGCTCCAACGATGATAGATTCATGTTCTCAATTTCCTGCATTTCAGTAATTTCTGAAATTACATACGCGCGAAGGCGCCAATGGACTACAGTGCAACCTGCGGTGAGGCGTCGCAGATGCATCTGCGCGGATTCAGTTTCCCCAAGCGACGGCAACAGAAGAAGCTTTGCGACTTAGCCGTGCACTCCTCCACCGCTAATTGCCCGCTAGGATTGATCACACGGTGGCACGCCTCTAAAGCTTGGGCATGCCAAACACGTCCCCCCAAAAGCCCGATCACGATACCGTTCTCATCATAGATTTCGGCAGTCAGGTAACGCAGCTCATTGCGCGCCGTATTCGCGAAGCGGGCGTCTATTCTGAAATCGTACCGTTTCAGTCCGCTGATGCTGCCATCGACCGGCTGAAGCCCGTCGCCGTAATCTTATCAGGCGGCCCAGCCTCCACAAGTGACATTGGCAGCCCCCGTGCACCGCAGCGTGCGTTTGATCTTGGCGTTCCTGTGCTTGGTATTTGCTACGGGCAGATGTCGATGTGCATCCAAAATGGTGGCAAGGCCGAAGGCTCCGATCACCGAGAGTTTGGCCGTGCCTTTGTGGAAGTGCAGAAAGCCTCGCCGCTTTTTGAAGGCGTGTGGGATGTTGCCACCAAACATGAAGTTTGGATGAGCCATGGCGACCGCGTGATCGACCTGCCAGATGGTTTTGAGGTGCTGGCAACGTCTCCGGGCGCGCCTTTTGCTGCGTATGCCGATGAGGCGCGCAAATTTTACGGCGTCATGTTCCACCCCGAAGTGGTGCACACGCCCGACGGGGCCAAACTGCTCTCAAACTTCGTCCATAAGATCGCTGGGATTGAAGGCGACTGGTCGATGGGCGCGTTTCGCGAAGAAGCAATCCGTCGCATTCGCGAACAGGTGGGTGACAAGAAGGTAATCTGCGGACTTTCCGGCGGCGTGGATTCCTCCGTCGCAGCCGTGCTGATCCACGAGGCGATTGGCGATCAGCTCACCTGCATCTTCGTCGATCATGGTCTGATGCGCCAGAATGAGGCCGAGGAAGTGGTCGGCATGTTCCGCGGCCAATACAACATTCCGCTTGTGCATGTGGATGCCGCTGATCTGTTTATCGGTGAGTTGGAGGGTGTTTCTGACCCCGAGACCAAGCGAAAGATCATTGGGCGGCTGTTCATCGAGACCTTTGAGGCCGAAGCCAAGAAACTGGGTGGAGCCGAGTTTTTGGCGCAGGGCACACTTTACCCTGACGTAATTGAGAGCGTGTCCTTCACCGGTGGGCCGTCGGTGACCATCAAGAGCCACCACAATGTTGGTGGGCTGCCTGATCGCATGAACATGGATCAGGTTGAGCCGCTGCGCGAGCTGTTTAAGGATGAAGTGCGCAAGCTGGGGCGTGAGCTCAGCTTGCCGGAAAGCTTTGTTGGTCGCCATCCGTTTCCTGGGCCTGGTCTTGCCATCCGCTGCCCCGGTGGCATCACCCGTGAGAAGCTGGAAATTTTGCGCAAGGCCGATGCGATCTATCTCGAAGAAATCCGCAATGCTGGGCTGTACGATGCCATCTGGCAGGCGTTCGCGGTGTTGCTGCCGGTGCAAACCGTTGGCGTGATGGGCGATGGCCGCACCTATGATTTTGTGCTGGCTCTACGCGCGGTCACATCCGTCGATGGCATGACGGCGGACTTCTATCACTATGACATGCAGTTTCTGGCCAATGCCGCGACCCGCATTATCAATGAGGTCAAGGGCGTTAACCGCGTGGTCTATGATGTGACCAGCAAACCCCCCGGCACCATCGAGTGGGAGTAGGGCTAAATGGCTCTTTCGCGGATACTGAAATCACCTGGTAGGCTTATGAACAAAGGCACTTCAAAGCTCTACGAGATTGCAGCGCAGCAGTTGATCTTAGACCGGCAATTACATCATCCCAACCCTCTTACAAGATTTGGGAAAAAATGTTTCTCGCAGTCCGATGAGGATGGCATCACTTTTGAGATTTTACAAAGACTTGGAATCGATGTTGGGACTTTCGCCGAGTTTGGTGTTGGTGATGGGCTGGAAAACAACACGCTTGCCCTGGTTGCAATGGGTTGGACCGGATTTTGGGTCGGTGGTGAAGATCTAGCCTTCGACGCCGGCGAATCACGGCGGCTGTCCTATGAAAAGGCTTGGGTGCACCGCGACAATGCAGTCGACCTTTTCAAGCGGGGCGTATCCAATTTGCCTTCTGAAGACGTGGATGTGTTGTCAATCGACCTTGATGGCAATGATTTGTACATTTGCGAAGAAATTATCGCTAAAGGTTCAAGTCCAGCACTTATCATAATGGAGTGCAATACAAGCTTTCCTCCGCCAATACGTTTTTGCATTGAATATGACCAATCTCATATTTGGGAGGGTGACAATTACTATGGTGCTTCATTAGCAAGTCTAGTCGACATGATGAATAAGTATGAGTATCAGCTTGTTTGTTGCAATGCAGCGACCGGATCCAATGCCTTTTTTGTGAAGAATGAAAACACCCATTTCTTTCCTGAGGTGCCAGACAGGATCGACGATATCTACGTGCCGCCTAACCACCACATTCCACGACGGTTCGGTCACAGAACATCATTGCGAACCGTTCAACGGTTGATCGCTTGATTTATACCTGCCCCAACCAACGACCGGGTTGGATCGTTTAAGGCAGACGACAATACGGCGACCCGCAGAATTCTTGCCATCGATGCTACCAAGAATCGCTTGGTCTTTGATCGACGACCACGACGGAAGCGCATTTTTTGTCCTTCGTTTCGAAGGCTTTTTGCCCCAGTTGCTCGCGTTTTTAATGATCGCACTTTGTCGAGCAAAACCATCATCATATTTGCTCAACGTCAATCAAACGTGGCGTCAATTGATAAGGTATCCAGGTCATTAGGGCTGTCACAGAATAGCTGTTGGCGGACTTCCCCATCCCCATTCGCAGAACATGTCTACTTATGCGTGCAACCACGTAGAAACTGCATGCTTAAGTGTTCCTTAAGCCTATGAGCGCCTTCTGGTAGCAATTTCTAGAATTGCATCTTTTGGGGGAAATTATGAGACTATCAATCCAAAACCGATTGTTTATCGGTTTCGGCGCCGTGCTTGCTTTGGCTGCATGTCTT
Source organism: Pseudomonadota bacterium (assembly GCA_039814945.1). Taxonomy (GTDB): domain Bacteria; phylum Pseudomonadota; class Alphaproteobacteria; order Rhizobiales; family MH13; genus MH13. The sequence continues at coordinate 1,102 of JBCCAF010000002.1, read as the reverse complement.
GCCGGGTTCAGCTATCTGAACAGCCAATCATCGAACGATTCTTTTCTTCAGTACCGCACCAATGGCCGGGCGTCGGTGGGCTTTGCCGATCTTGCTTTGCACATCACGCATGCCCGCCTGGCTGTGATGAAGTTTCGCACGTCGGATGATGCTTCGACACTCGCGACGGTGGAAGACTACACAGCCAGACTCGAGGAGACCAGCCAGCAGCTACTGGATATTGGCGTAACCGAGGATCAAGCAGCAGTCCTCAACGAGATCCAGACAGACGCCGCGCAGTATTTGTCTTCATTTGTCGAAGCCATCGCCCTGCAGCAGCAGCGCCATGAAGAGTTCAACACCAGCCTGTCGCCTATCGGTATTGCGATCCGGCAAAATCTGACGGACGTTATGGACAGCGCCTATCGCGATCAAGATCCCGACGCAGCTTACTACACTGGGCTTGCGCAGCAGAGCCTCCTGCTTGGGCGCTTCTATGTTCAGGAGTTTTTGCTGTCCAATCTGCCAGAAGCGCGTGAGCGTGCTGAACAAGAACTAACGGCAACCCGCGATCAGATGGGCGATGTTTTGCGCGAACTGCAAAATCCACGCCGCCGGGCTCTGATCCAGGAAGCGCAGACCAACCTCGATCTTTATGAGGCATCCTTCGTCCGTATTTCTGAGATCATTCGGGCGCGCAACGCGATCTATTCACAGCAGTTGGATGTTATCGGTCCGCGCATCGACAACGCAGCGGTCTCGGCCGAGTACGCGCAGGTTGCTGTTCAAAACGAACTGGGCCCTGTGCTGACCGAACGCTTCGGTCGCAGTATGACGATCACCGCTATTGTCGGCGTTGTCATTCTGCTTATCGGCGCAGCGATTGCGATCTTCCTGTCACGCGGCTTGTCGACCGCGATCGCATCGATGACCGGGGCCATGCGCAGCCTGGCTGACAATGACCTTGAGGTTGAAATTCCAGGTCGTGAGCGCTCCGACGAGATCGGCGAGATGGGTGCAGCGGTTCAAGTCTTCAAAGACAATATGATCGAGGGTCGTGACCTGCGGGCCGCGCAATCTGAGGATCAAAAGTCTAAAGAGCAGCGTCAGAAAGTGGTTGATG
>JBCCAF010000049.1:0-1878 GCA_039814945.1 Pseudomonadota bacterium | reverse complement strand
GTCACATCCCATCGGCGCGATCTATCACACCCATCACGGCACGACGAATGCGGTATGCATGCCCGCCGTACTCCAATTCAACAAACCGGCCATCATACAAGTCCTTGAGCGGGCTGCAGACTACCTTGGCATCGACGGCGGCTTTGATGGGTTCTGCGCTTACGTGGATGATCTGAATGCCACTCTCGGTATTCCGAAATCGCTGGAAGAGCTTGGGATAAAAGACCCAGACGTTGATCGTATCGTTGCAGGGGCTTTGAGCGACCCTAGCACGGGCGGTAATCCGGTCGAAATGACGCAAGCGAACACCAGAAAGCTGCTCTTGGATATCCTCTAAGCGAGGCTTCTGCGTCGGCTGAAGTTAAGCCGTCACAACACGTCCTCGGCGCCCTTGTACATGTTCAAGCTGACATACCAATGTTAGCCGTCTTTGCGCCGCAACCTCATGAACGGAACGGCATACGGCACCTTGCGCTGATAAGCGCGGAAACGGTGTCCATAGCGTTGGGCAAACCTGCGTTCCTTCAACTTGGGTGCAGCAAGGCAATAGGTGGTCAATGTGAGGGCCAGCGCCAACTGGTCTGGTGTCCACACTGGAACAGTCCAAAGGGTCAGCGTGAAAGCTACATAAATCGGTTGGCGAATGATCCGAAACAGCCCGCTTGTCGGCATCCCCGGAAACCTTGGTTTGATGTTTTGCAGCAAGGACAGCCATCCCAGCGCGCCTGATTGCACCTCAACACCGGCATCAAAGCTCGCCTTGAGCAGCAAGGCCCAAGAGGCCGCATAGGCCGCGCAGAGAATGTAGAACGCAGTCCCCTCAGCCTGCCACCAGATGATGCCGCTTGGCGTCCAAAGCGCAAAGAGCATCAGCAATTGCAAGGATGCGATGATTGCATAATTCGTGGTGGCCAAGGTCGCGCCGTAACGTTCAGGCATCAGCGATGCCAACCAGCGCGAACCGCTGGGGCTGAGCAAAACGGAATGCGCAATCGGGAATTGGAGGATCAGTGCTGCATTTGCAAATGGGGCATAGGGCCATGGAACAGCCCCTAGACTGCGGCTCATCCCAAAGAACATGGCCAGGATCATCGCCAGAACCGCGACAGCAAAAACTACGTGGACGACTGCGCCAAACGCAAGCGCCACAAAAATGCGCGCGCGACCCTCAGGTGGGCGCAATGCACCGACCACCAACTTCGCCAGTCGTTGGAAGTGGCTGTCCTGCGGCATGTGCATTCAGTGGGCGCGACTAAGAATAAAGGACAACCGCTCAATCCCCGACATCAGCTTGCGCACCGCAACGCGCCGCAGATGCCATACATGGCGCCCTTGATGGGGCTGCGCGACTGCGAGCACAATCATATCTGTCTTAGCGCGCCGCATCTGCAGCCACTCCATGCCGTTTGAGGATGCGCTGCAAAGTCCGGCGGTGCATGCTCAGCAAGCGCGCGGCCAAGGATACGTTTTCACCCGCCTCTTGAAACACCGTCTCGATATGTTCGAGGCGCGCGTCCTCTGGTGACATCGGGTTTTCCGGCGCCGGGGGAGTCTGGTTGGCCGGGGTGAGCAGGACATCAATGATTTCATCCGCGGTCGCTGGCTTGGAGAGGTAGTCGACGGCCCCAATACGTGCGGCGGCTACTGCTGTGGGGATATCGCCGTAACCTGTCAGGATCACGGCACGGGCGCTCGGGTGTCTTTCTTCCAAGGCTTTCACAACATCCAGACCACTGCCATCCAGCAGGCGCAGGTCAATCACCGCGAAATCGGGTGCTTCGTGTGAAATCGCCTCAAGCCCATCGGCCACGCTGGACGTTGCACGCACTTCAAAACCTCGTTTCTCCATGGCGAGGGCAATGCGGGCGCGCAGGGCAT
>JBCCAF010000050.1:0-1871 GCA_039814945.1 Pseudomonadota bacterium | reverse complement strand
TGGGAGGTAGATGGCCAGCAACACGGCGACCGAGGCCACACCCCCTAACTGGATGGCAAGACCGGGCGCATCGGGCGCGAGCATACGGGTCAGTTCCCAAATCATCAGCCCACAAACCAGCGCCACCACGACATGAAAGACATCGCCGCCCATCCAGATCGCCCAGATCCCCACAGCGACCATCAGCGCACCTGATCCCAAGCGCACCGCAAGGTCAGACCAGCGCTCGCTCACCTGCCTACACCGCCATACCGGCGCGCGCGCCCGCCAAAGCTGGCGCAAAGCGATGTGAATTCATCGCGTCCAAAGTCGGGCCAAAGAGTATCGATGAATTCATATTCCGCATAGGCCGACTGCCAGAGCAGAAAGTTGGAAATCCGCGCCTCTCCACTTGTGCGAATAACCAGATCGGGATCAGGTAAAACGTAAGTGTCCAAGTATCTTGGAAGGGTTTCTTCATCTACGTTCTCAGGCAACAACTTGCCATCTGCAACATCCTGCGCCAGCCGTTTCGTGGCCCGCGCGACCTCGTCCCGCCCACCATAGTTCAGCGCGATGGTCAGATTGACGACGGTATTGCCTGCCGTCAGCGCCTCAAGCTCGTTCATCAGTTCAATCAGCTTTTTGTCGAGTTTGACACGATCCCCGATAAAGCGGACGCGGACCCCAAATTGGGTCAGCGCCTTGGCCTCTTTGATGATGTAGCGGCGGAACAGGTTCATAAGGCCTGCGACCTCAACCTGCGTACGCTTCCAGTTTTCCGTCGAAAACGCAAAGATGGTTAGGTATTTCACGCCAATGTCGGGGCAGGTTTCAACCACCTCTCGCACGCGCCGCGCACCCGCATGGTGTCCAAACAAACGCGGACGCCCGCGCTGAGTTGCCCACCGACCATTGCCGTCCATGATGATGGCCACGTGACGTGGGCCGTTATGCGGGGTGTGTTTGATGTCTGATCCTTGGTTGTTCAGATGTAGGACGGTTAAGGCGATATACCGAAGTCATGGCCTTTGTGTTAACTATATTGTCCTAAAGTTTCTTGGTAGGCTCTTTGATGTGCAAAAAAAGTCCAATGGACGTATTCTAAATTATTCCCTCAAACCTGCATAATTTCAGATTGTTTGGTTTCAAGCGCAGTATCCACCGTCTTGATGAATTTGTCTGTCATATCCTGTACTTCAGCTTCCCAAAGCTTCTGGTCATCTTCGGACAGGCCGTCGCCTTTGCCTTTCTTGATCTGATCCATCCCGTCACGACGCACGTTGCGCACAGACACGCGCGCGTTTTCAGCGTAGGTGCCCGCCACCTTGCTTAATTCGCGGCGGCGTTCTTCGTTCAACTCTGGGATGGGCAGCATGATGATGGTGCCATTCAGCTGCGGATTGATGCCTAGCCCACTTTCGCGGATCGCCTTTTCGACCTTTTGTACCAACCCCTTGTCCCAGACATTGACCGTAACCATACGGGGTTCGGGAACGTTGACAGTGCCCACCTGATTGATCGGCGTCATCGCCCCATACGCGTCCACCATAACCGGATCCAACATTGAGGCCGACCCGCGTCCGGTACGCAAAGACGCAAATTCGGTTCTGAGGTTGGCGATGGCCCCGTCCATGCGACGCTCAAGGTCATCTGTGTCCAGTATAAAGTCGTCTGCCATGCCCACTCTCTTTGATATTTCGTCGCTTTGCCCGACCTTCTAGCCCGGTAAGGCACATCTGAGCAACCACAAGCGCAGGCCTTCCAACAACGTTTGTTAACCAGCCTGCGATATAGGGGCGCCAACGCAGCGAGGCGCTTCAATGGCATCTGTTTTTTCAAACCTCATCTTCATCGGCAACTATGCCGACATGGACACGAATGAAAGCAAT
>JBCCAF010000030.1:0-13231 GCA_039814945.1 Pseudomonadota bacterium | reverse complement strand
TTGAGACACACACGGGCAACACGAAAAAGGATATTTCCCATGGGGTACACCGTTGCAGTTGTCGGCGCGACCGGCAATGTCGGACGCGAGGCACTGGAGATTTTGGCCGAGCGCGGCTTTCCCGCTGACACCGTTCTGGCCGTTGCCTCACGCAAAAGCGCTGGCCAAGACGCCTATTTTGGCGACACCAAGCTGAAAGTGGTCGCGCTTGATAGCGTTGATTTTTCCAAAGTCGATATCGCCATCATGTCCGCCGGTGGCGACATCTCGCGCGAGTGGGCGCCAAAAATCGGTGCCAGCGGTTGTGTCGTTATCGACAACTCCTCGGCGTTCCGCATGGACAGCCAAGTGCCGCTGATCGTGCCCGAAGTGAACGCTGATGCGATTGAGGGTTTCCGGCAGAAAAACATCATCGCCAATCCCAACTGCTCCACCGCGCAGCTGGTTGTGGCGCTGAAACCCTTGCACGACGCGGCCACCATCAAGCGTGTGGTCGTGGCCACCTATCAGTCAGTCTCCGGCGCTGGCAAACAGGGCATGGATGAGCTTTTCGCACAGACCAAATCTGTATTCTCAGTGGGCGAAGTGAAAGCTGAAAAATTCACCAAGCGCATCGCCTTCAACGCCATCCCGCACATCGATGTGTTCATGGAAGACGGCTTCACCAAAGAAGAGTGGAAGATGATGGCGGAGACCAAGAAAATCTTGGACCCTAAAATCAAACTCACTGCGACTTGCGTGCGTGTACCAGTGTTTGTCTCGCACTCTGAAGCGGTGAATGTGGAGTTCGAAAACCCGATCACAGCCGAGGAAGCCAAAGGCATTCTGCGCAACGCGCCTGGCTGCCTGCTTATCGATAAACACGAAGATGGCGGCTACATCACACCGCACGAAGCTGCCGGTGAAGATGCCACGTACATCAGCCGCGTGCGCGAAGACATCACGGTTGAGAACGGCCTGTCGTTCTGGTGTGTGTCAGACAATCTGCGCAAAGGCGCGGCGCTCAACACGGTGCAGATCGCCGAGGTTCTGGTGAACCGCGGCCTGATCGAGCCGAAACAAGCGGCCGCTTAGAGCCGATGGACCATACATGCTGGGCGGGCGCACAATCCGCCCAGCAGGGAAAAACAAACACGAGCAGCCTATGACTGACCCAACGCAGATCATCGTGATTGAGCTTCAATACACCAGCGATGACCTGTCACAGGTCGATGCCCTGATGGATGCTCATATGGCCTTTATTGATGCGCAATATCGGGCAGGTATCTTCGTTGCATCCGGGCCCAAAGTGCCTCGCACCGGCGGCGTCATACTGGCAAAAGGCACGGACATTGACGCTATGGCTGAGCTGATGAGCCAGGATCCATTCCTAAAGGCGGGTGTCGCGACTTACAGCTACACCGCGTTTCTCCCCCGCAGAACCGATGCCGAGGCGTTTGCAGCCCTGTGACGAGAGCAGGCAAGATTACACTTCGCCCCTTCACCGGCGCAGACATTGGCACGCTTGCCGCTCTGCACCATGCATCGCGCGTCTCCATGCAACTTTTCGATGAACCATTTTCAGTCAGCGAGCACGCAAGCTATATTGCAGGGCTTGCCGTCGGCTGTGACGTAATAGTGGCTGAACGTGATGGCGTTCCAGCCGGTTTTCTTTCGCACACGCGCGGCCTAATCAGCCACCTTTTCGTCCACCCTGATAACCAAGGGAAAGGTATCGGCACAGCGCTTCTGGACGATGCCATCACACGCCATGGTCCGCCGCTACACCTTTGGGTTTTCGAGGCCAATGCCCGCGCTCGCGCGCTTTATGAACGCCGGGGATTTGTGATCACCGAGCGCACAGATGGGTCTGGCAACGAGGAAAAACTGCCAGACATGCGTTACGATTTAGCAGACTGAGGGTAGGTCACCGACGTCACACGGACCTGATAGAACGGGAAATAATCCGCTGTTCCGTAAAAATTCCCTGCATGAACAACCGTCGGCAGTGTGAAGCCTTGGAAAGTCCTGTGATCAGATAGATCGCCACCAAACGGCTGGATCTGAAACTGCTTTTGCGGATTGGCATCGGACCATCGCGGAAAGACGACATGGGTCGGCGCACCGCGCGCATCCACATGCAGCTCAACAGACTGCTCCATACCGAAGGCCGACAGCGTCACCCGCGCGCTGTTTTCGCCAAGCGCCTCCCACCGAACGCCTTCGCTAGGTAGCAGGGCGGCGGGCGTCCAGAACACCGTTTCACCCACATAGCGCCCGAAGGCAGAGCGCGCATGATCAGCATTGCCACCTGCCCGCGCAACCGGCAGCAAACCGGCCAGCCAGAACCGCGTCCAACTGGTGTCGTACAAGGCGGCATCCGAACCCATCATCGGCAGACCGCCCACCGACAGTGTGGGTTGCCAAAGGAAACCATCAGGCGCGCCAAGCACTTGTCTGGCCTGTATCTCCATCCATTTGGGATTGTCCGCCGTGCCGAGGCTTAGCCACCCTTCCATCGCGATATCAGCAACCGTGAGAAGCGGCGTGCCAGAGGCGATAGCAAAGCGAAAATAGCGCTGCGCCGGTTCAGGCAGACCTTGCAGCATCGCTTCGTTGAACCGCGGTGGTTGAGCTGGCTGAACGGCATAAAGCGTCGCAGCCACCGTCTGCTCCGCACGCGCATCCGCAAAACGCCACACGCCAAGGGCGACGACCACCGCGACCAACACACCACCAATGCCAAGAATCCACTGCATCGGCGAAGTCTGCCATCGTTGCGCGAAAGATGCGTTGATCTAGCGCCGTTCAGCCATCATCGGCCCGATCTCTTCAATGCGGTTCGTCCAAACATAGCCATCAAACCCGTTGGGTACGCGTGCCAGGGTCTCGTGATCATCAATGCCAGAAGAGAAGTCGCCACCGCTATAGGGGCCGATAAGGATCACCGACGTGCCATGCTCGGCCAACCGCGCGGTCAACCTATGCGGATAGCCCCACACAAAGGGCGCAATGTTAATCGGCAAAACGAGAAGCGTCTCGCGACAGGCCTCCGGCACATAGCCGCTCCACCCAAGGGCGAGCAGAGGTTTGCCACAATCAAGCAGCGAACGACGTGTGTATCCCCGAAGCCCCTCCACACCTGCAAGCGCCGCATCCGTTGGAGGTCGACCACCATAAACGCCAAGAGTCGACGAGCGCGCCACCAAGCTGCCATTGAGAAGCTCTGCTAAAGCCTCGCCTTCATCAGCACGCCGCGACTTAAAATTGATCAAGAACTGCCGGTTCGCAAACAGATCAAAAACCTCAACCAGGGTCGGCATCATGCCAATACCCTGCCCGCGAAAGGGAAAGGTTTCTCCTCCATCTGCGGTGTAGCCATAGCCGATATCGAGTTCCCGCAAGGTGGCCATATCGGCCTCGTGGGTCACACCCGTTCCATCGGTGCGGCAATCCAGCGTCCAATCATGAAACACCGCAAAATGACCGTCTGACGTTAGGTGCACATCCAGTTCGACAACGCTGGCGCCAGCCTCGAAGGCAGCGTTCATCGAAGCAATGGTGTTTTCCAAAAACGCATGGGTCGGCTCGTAAATGAGCGCAGCGGTACACGTATCGTTGCCCACCCCATCCATGGGAAAGGTTTGGTGGACCCCGCGATGGGCCAGAAGCAACGTCTCGCCACCTTCAGAAAACATCGATGTGTTGGCTGCCCAAAGCCCGCCAACCACAACCAACAAAACCAACACGAAACGCACAAACCAGCGCATCCTCACCTCCTAAATAGTTTTCGCTTGGCTTAGAAGCGCAATACGGCGCCGAGGCGAGCAACATTGGGCAAGAGTGTGGTGGCAATCAGTGCAGTTGGCGGTGCGTCGCGTACACCAAATGCACCAGCTGCGTGGCCCGCTGGCGCCCAGTCTTCTCACGCAGGCGTGCCAAATGTGAGCGCACGGTGAGCGTGGAAAGATCAAACCGCGCCGCGATCTCTTCCGGCGTCAGCCCATCTGCCAGAGCCATCAACACGTCGCTCTCACGCGCCGTCAAACCGTAACGCGCCCGCAAGAGGTTCGCCAGATTGGGTGGCTCAAAGACAAAGGATATTGCCAGAACCGGTGACCCCAAGGCCGTGGCGGGCAACACGGCAAGATCGGTGTGCCATGGATAAGAACAGGCCCGCACATCAGCAAACCACGTGCCCGACGTTTCCCGGGTGTTATCGGCTTCATTGGCCGCAGTCAGTGCAACCCGTTCGCTGCGCCCCGTCGCCTTGGACTGTCGGCCAGCCGCCAAGATTGCAGACTGCCATGGAGCGCTCAGCGCAAATCCAGCAGCGTGCGGACCATGGATCGGCACCACGCCCTCCAACTGATAGACCTCAGGGCCGGCGGCAAGAACATCACCGTTCAACGCAGCCACGGCTCCCAAGGGTGCAAGTTCAGGCAAAACAGCAGCCAGCGCATCGGCACGTGCACCGTTCACCAGCAACGGCAGCGCTGGCGCAATCATCGCATGCAACGGCGCCCTTAACGCGTGAAGCAACGCAATCTCTTGGTCGTCAACATGACCCGCCGATGGCGCTCGCTGAACCGAAACAACACCGCACAGACCATCTCCAAAGCGCAGTGTGGCCGACACGAAGTAGCGCAAACCCTGGCGTGGAAGGAACTCGGCGTAAAACGGGTTCTTGTCCAACTGCGCATCGCTACCAAGCTGAGCATCATATTGGATGGATGGCGCATCACGGCGCGCAATCACCGCTGGACGTGGCGAGAGGTGATGGTAGTCCTCAAGGTAACTGCGCATCAGGCTGTCATCAAAAAAGGCTGATCGCGGACCGACAATACCCAGCGCGCCGCTATCATCGAAAAGCTCAAGCAGGGCCCCAACGCCCCCTAGCTCGGCGCCCAATGTCTCAAACACATCAGGCCAGGCATCGGGCCTGCCCTGCGCTTCGGCCAGCGCGGTTACAAGCGGTGCTATCTTTGCCATGGGCTTCAGACCTCCGGACCAAGCGATTGGACTGCAGCAGCAACCTATTGCTTGATGATAAGGGTCCACCCAAGGATAGCCTAACGTCAAGCGTGGCAGAAGTGTCACAACCCAGGATCGACACTCGAGACAAGAACAACTTTAACGGAACACGCTCTGCCATCTACCGCTCGCGCGGTGACCACCCTTCGCACTCCATCTTGCGATAAAAATCCACCAGCTGCTTGCCGCGCTCGGGCTTGAAACGGGTGCCATCCGTCACCGGATCAACGATCCGGTCCACACGAAACCCGCGAAAATCATCGCGCAGTTCGCACCAAGCAAGCAACGTCCACACTTTGCCCCAAAAATAGAGCCCCAGCGGACGAATGGCGCGCTGCGTCGCATCACCCTTGGCATCGGTGTAGTCCATCGACAGCTTTTCAGATCGGTCAATCGCCCGGTCAAGAACATCCAGCGTTTCACGCTGCGCTTCTGCAAACTCAAAACTTGGCGCAAAAATCGCTGTGGCCTCCACCGTGGGACGCTTGGCATCAGGCAAAACGGCACCGATCTTCACCAACGCTTCCTGTGCAGCGCGAGCCATCGAGAGGCCACCCCAAGCGCTCACCATGCGCGCGCCTGTCACCAGCGCGGCAATCTCATCGCGGGTGAACATAAGCGGCGGCAAATCGTACCCGTCGCGCATGATGTAGCCAACACCAGCCTCACCTTCCACCGGCACGCCAGACCCCTGAAGATCGACAATATCGCGGTAGATGGTACGTTCTGAAACTTCCAATTTGTCAGCAAGCATCCGCGCGGTGACAAGCCTGCCACCGCGCAGAAGTTGAACGATCTGGAACAGTCGATCCGCGCGCCGCATCAGCTATCCTTGAACCGGAACCAGCCGATGGAATTGCCGTCTGGATCGAGCGAATAGATGAATGAGCCCGACGGAATGTCGATAGCAGGCGAAAGCACCTTGCCCCCAGCTTCAACGATCCGGTCGGCTGTCTCTTCCAAGCTCACTGGCGCTGCCAAATGCACAGTTGGGCCAATGCCTTCAGGGGCTGGTTTACCGGGATAAAGGTGCCCGGAAATGCCGCTTTTATCGTCGGCAACAGGCAAAAAGGCGAGCTTGTTGGGTCCGTCATCAGTTTCCTCAAGCTGCGTGCCAAGGACGGCGCCGTAAAAGGCGCGACCTTTGTCGAGATCGGTCACAGGGATTTCAGCCCAGACCACTTGGTGCTCCGGATGTGCCATCGGAAACATCTTTCATGTTTGGTTGCGATGGCAGGACCATGACACACCCCTCCTGACACCATTCTGTCAGGAGCCTTCAGCATATCTGACCTTAGGAAAAGTGCTCCGGCCGGATCACCTCAACATCAGAGATCGTCACGATGCCCACCTGGCGCTTCACCAGCGCGTAGACGTCCTCTAGCATGGCCTCGATGCGATGCTCGCTGGTCACCACAATCACCTGCGCCATGTGCCCGGTATCGCCAATCATGGCATCGCCGCGCCATTCCCCGCTGGTTCCGCGCCCCGAAAGCACAGGCACCACGGTGTAGCCAGACGCGCCAGCCTTATCGATAGCATCAAGCACGCGTCGCAGCATGGGCAATTCGACAATGATTTCGATGCGTTTCTTTGTGTAGGTGTCCATAAAAGGCTCCTAACCCGCGATCATTTGGCCAAGCGCGGCGTAAAGCGGAATGCCGAGCGTGAGGTTGAAGGGGAATGTAATACCAAGCGAGAGCGTCAGATAGATGGCAGGCTTGGCCTCTGGCAAAGCGACACGCATAGCCGCCGGCACAGCAATGTAAGAGGCCGACGCCGCCAGCGTGATGAAGAGCGCTGCCCCGCCCGGTTCAAGCCCGATGAGGTAAGCCACCGGCGCTGCCATCACCGCACCTACCAACGGCATGGTGAGGCCGAAGACAACCAGCCGCCAATCCAGCAGCTTCGCGCCCTGACGCAGACCGCGCCCGGCCACCACACCCATATCAAGCAGAAACAGGCAAAGCACGCCCTGGAACGGATCAACGATGAACGGTGCGATACGCGTCAGGCCTTCTTCGCCCGTCACCCAACCAATGATGAACGCGCCCACAAGCACAACCACCGAACCATTGAGCATGATCTCACGCATGAGAGCGCCGTCACTCTCACCGGAGGATTTGGCCGATGGATCAGCCCGTGTGGCCAGCCAAAGTGCGGTAAGAATAGCCGGTGTTTCCATCACGGCAGCCACGGCCACGATGTAACCCTCAAAGGGCAGATTCAGCGTCTGCACGGCTTGCGTAGCAGCCACCAGCGTGACGATGGAGATCGAGCCATAGTGGGCGGCCACCGCAGCGGCATTAATGCCATCCAGCTTGGAGAACGCCCGCAAATAGCCAAAAGCAACCATCGGGATGAGCGCCGAAAGCACCGCACCGCCTGCCAGGGCGAGCAGCAGGCCGGTATCAAAACCGAACTTGGCAACTTCCACCCCGCCTTTGAAGCCGATGGCGATCATCAGATAGATCGCCAGCGTTTTAGCGACCTGTTCGGGGATCGCAAGATCGGACTTGGCCAATGCCGCAGCCAAGCCAAGCGCGAAGAACAGAACCGGAGGGGAAAGAAGGTTGGCGAGCGCCAGAGACAGTGTGCCGTCCAAGAGAGAGATCCTTGTGCAGTGCAGCGGCGTCCCTACGCCCATCGCTCTAAGGCGTCAAATTCGTCGTTGTGCCAACGCGCGGTTGGGTGGAGCAAGCAAGGTATGGACAATAAGCGGTCGACGCTTGCGGCGGAGCGCATTGGCCCAAAAAGGACTAAGCCCAAATGGCAATTTCCAGTCCGTGGGTGTCTTGCTCCGGTGGATCAGGAAAGCTGACGGCTTCGCCACACGCGATCCGCCCGGCGACCAGCCAGCAAACCGCTGCGTCCAGCACATCATCGAGACCTACACCGGGCGGTGGTTTGTCGGTGAGGAAAGATGCTGTCAGCCCATGGCGCGTCAGCAGCGCACGCCGTTCGTCCATACCCAGTTCGTTCACCCGCCCCTTGATCTTTTTCGGCAGGGTCATCGCTTCGCCATGGTTCAGCACCGTGAAAGCAACCTCCGGGTGACTTTCTTTCAAGCGGGTGCGCAACACAGAATCGGCGCGCAGCAAGGCGTCAATCTCAAGAATCTTTGGAAACAGACAGAACCCTTGAATGGACACGCCTCTAGGTGGCTCAGATAAGGCTTTGGCCAGCGCGCTGGCTTTGCGATGCAGCGGATAATCATCCTTGATCCGCCCCGTCATCTGCGCACCCATCTCCACCACAGCGCGCGCTGGCATGGCAAAGACACTGGACTGGCGAGCACCAAGCATTGGACGCACCAGCTTTTCTGGCGATCGCCCACCGCCGGTGATACGTTCTGGCAAGCCAATGGGCATATCAACGGCAATGGTGGCATCTGGCAGATCAGCAACCAGATCGGCGAAGCTCTCATAGACACGCAGGTCCGGCGCCTCGCCAACCACGGCAACCCAGCCGCGCTTGCAGCCGTCGACCCCAGCGATCATGACGAGGCTTTGACCCTCGCAGTCGCCAGACGCCGGGTGGTGACCATCGCCATGGGCGATATCAGGCTTGCCTGTTCGCGCGCCACAAGCAGCTCATCGCTGCCCGCTTTGACCGAACGGGCCACCATTTCAAACACCGACGAGGTGGCCAACACCATTGCCTTTTCAGCGTGATGCCCCATCAACAGATGCGCGGTCAGAAGGGCAGAGAACATGTCGCCCGTGCCGTGGGGGGCACCGGGCACAAGGCTATGCTCGGCAAGCGTTGATGCTTTGCCGTCCACCAAAAGCGTGCCTATGGCGTTCTTCATCATGCCAAACGCTGATGTGACCACAACACGCGGCACGCCAAGGGCCTGCGCCATCGTCACCAGCGTGGCGTTGTCATCCGCCAGCTCCATGCCACTGAAAGCAGCGACTTCAAACCGGTTGGGCGTGGCCAAGTCACAGCCCGGCAACAGTTCGGTGCGGATCGCCTGGACCACCTCGGCAGGCACATAGGTGCCATGGCTGTCAGCGCTCACCGGATCGCAAACCACCAACACATCCGGTGATACCTTACGCACAGCGTCAATCGCACGGCATGTCGCCATCACCTGGCCTGCGCTAGCGAAATAGCCGGTGAGAATGGCACCCACCTCACCAATGACCGGCGTACCGACCAAAGCTGACACGCTCTCATCAAACACATCGTCCGGCGTTGGATGGCGCGGCGGCACGCCTAAAGTCTTGGCGTGGCCTGGATGCCACGGCATCCAAATCGTCGGCACTTTCCAGACCGGCAGGCCGAGGCGCTCAATGGCAAATCCAGCGGCGCGCAGGCCAACCGACCCACGTCCAACCTGGGAAGAAATGGCCAAAACGGCCTTTGGGTTCTGTATCTCCAGCATGGACGCGCTCTTGCCATAGCTGCCGACGAATGACCACCTCGGCATGGCAGCATCAAAGCGCTATTGCAGTGCAGCAACCCGTTTGGAGCAAACAATGACCCAGATGCCCCCTCTTCGTACTGTTCTTTACATGCCTGGCTCCAACGCGCGCGCGATGGACAAAGCCCGCACGTTGGATTGCGACGGCGTGATCTTGGATTTGGAAGATGCCGTCGCGCCTGATGCCAAGGAAGAGGCGCGCACGCTGATCGCAGAGGCACTTAACGAAGGCGGCTTTGGCCATCGCTTCATGATCCTGCGCGTCAATGCGGCGGATACGCAATGGCACGCGGATGACATGAAACTGGCCGCCAGTCTCAACGCTGATGCTGTGCTGATCCCAAAAATCAACAGCGCTCAAGATGTTGTTGATGCCCGCGCCAAGATTCCGAGCGCACCACTCTGGGCCATGATGGAAACACCGCTTGCCATGCTCAATGCGCAAAGCATCGCCAGCGCCGACCTGCAAGGTTTCGTGATGGGTACCAACGATTTGTCCAAGGACACGGGCGCCCGCCTGATACCAGGCCGTGAACCTATGCTCGCCTGGCTATCCACTTGCATCGCTGCTGCCCACGCCTATGGGCTGACAATCTTGGATGGTGTGTTCAACTCCATTGAAGATGCTGAGGGCTTCGAGGCTGAGTGCGAGCAGGGCCGCAACCTTGGCATGGATGGCAAAACGGTCATCCACCCCAAACAGCTAGAACCGTGCAACACCATCTTCGCGCCCGATGCGGACGAGGTCGCGTTTGCCCGCAAGATCATTGAGACATTTGCCTTGGCGGAAAATGCTAACAAAGGCACGCTGCGCATTGATGGAAAGATGGTAGAGCGGTTACACGCTGATATGGCCGCCAAAACGGTCGCCATGGCTGACTCCATCGCAAAGCGAGGCTAACCACCATGCAGCTTTACCGCCTGCTCACCGCCGCCGACATTGAAGACCAGTTCTGCCGCAAAGTGACCCGCGCCCTCAATGATGGCTGGGAGCTTTATGGCAGCCCAACCATGACCAGCGATGTCAAGTCGGGCGAGGTGATCTGCGGACAGGCCGTGGTCAAAAGCCAAGAAGGCGACTATCGCGAAGACGAAATGCTCTCAAAGCAGACCGGTAAACCCGCCTAGCGGGCTCAGCTTCTTTACGTCTCGCCGCTTGCCGAGGCGTGGATCGCCAGCGCATGTACTGGGCCGGCCAGTTCCTCGGCCAAGACGTCATTGATCATGCGGTGCATGTCGATGCGGTTTTTGCCTTCAAACGCCTTGGCAACGATATAGACGCGGTAATGCGTCTCGCCGCCGGGGCGAGCACCCACATGGCCTTCGTGCTGGCTTGATTCATCGCGCACGTCCAAAGCCTCTGGACGAAAAGCAAGCTTCAGTTTGGCTTCAAGGACGGATTGTACAGACATCGGGGCCTTCATCGCGACAGGGTGCAGGTTCTCACCTTGTTAGCTAGGCGACGTTTGGGCCGTAAACAAGCAGAAGAGGGGCACAAAGCGCGATGCGTTTGTTGCAGTTTGCGCGTCAGCGTTTTCCCTAGCGCGATTTTGATGGAACCGTGTGTTGGGGACGCCCGAAGGCGCCCCCAGGTTGTGGCAGACAGGCATCCGGGGGAAGGGATACTGCCTGCAACACGCGTTAAGCTGCGCGGATCGTCTCCAAAAAGGCGTCGATGTTGCGACGCATGTCGCCCGCCTTGTCGTTGACCACCACAGAAGACTGCAGCACATCTGTTGAGGACTGACCGGTGGCATCGGCCGCCTCGCGAACACCATGAATGTTGCGCGACACCTCATTGGTGCCTTCAGCAACCTGTTGCACACTGCGCGCGATATCCTGCGTCGCTGAGCCTTGCTCTTCCACGGCTGCTGCAATGGCCGCGGCCGCTTCATCCATCGCTTCAATTTTGCCAGTAATGGCCTGGATCGCTGTCACCGACGATTGCGTGGCCGATTGAATGGCCGAAACCTGATCACCAATCTGCTCGGTGGCATTGGCCGTTTGTCCTGCCAGCGCTTTCACCTCACTGGCAACCACAGCAAAGCCTTTTCCAGCATCCCCGGCACGCGCCGCCTCGATGGTTGCGTTCAGCGCCAACAGATTGGTCTGCTCGGCAATATCCATGATGAGGCTGACCACCTCGCCAATGCGTTCAGCGGTCTGGGCCAGCGACTCCACCTGCTCACTGGTCGATTGGGCCGACCCCACCGCCTCGCGTGACATATCGGCAGAATTGGCCACTTGATGACCGATTTCGGCAATGGAAGCTGAAAGTTCTTCGGCAGCACCGGCAACCGTTTGAACGTTTGTGCTGACTTCTTCTGAAGCCGAAGCAACAGCTTGCGACTGCGCATTGGTCTCATTGGCCGTAGCCGACAAAGACTCCGAGGAATCTTGCATCGTCTGCGCGGACTGCAACACTGCGCCAAGCGCCTCTTGGCTGGCCGTTTCAAAGGCGTTGATCGCGTTTTCGATGGTTTCAGCACGCTCCAGGCGCTTGGCCTGTTCAGCCTCCTGCTCACTGCGCAACCGATCACCTTCGATCATGCTGGCCTTGAACACATCCACAGCACGCGCCATCGACCCCAATTCATCGCCACGATCAAGAGCGGGGATGTCGGTGCTGTAATCGCGCTCACGCAGCCGATCCATCACAGACGTCAGGCCGAGCACGGGGCGAGAGATAGATGTTGCTAGGACCAAACCAAAGGCTGCAGCGACCACAACACCAATGGCACCAACCACCAGCGAAAGCATGACCTGAGCATCGAAATCGGCGCTCAAACGTGGGCCAATCGTATCCTGCATGGCGATCTGGCTGGTGTTGATATCAACCGCATCAGCCATGATGCGCGGACCGACCACATCCAAGGTGCCAGTATAGATCTCATTGCGCTGATGGATGGCGTCGACAATGTGCCCAAGCGTTTCGATGTACAGGTCGAAATCAGCCTCGATGGTCTCAACAGCAGCCCGCTGAGTGCTGTCGTCCAACACGCGAGAGAGCGCCGGAATAAAATCCATCGCCAGCGCCATCTCACCGAACGCGCGCTCTTGCAGGCGATCATCATTGTCGATGATGAACCTTGAACCGTAGACACGCGCCAACAGAAGATGCTGCAAAGCGCTGCCAGCATAATAGGCGGCCTGATGGTCATTACCTTCGTAGCCATCAAGCAAAATCTGCGTCAGTGCGAGACGCGCACGCGTGCCAGTTGGCTGCAACGTTTCGGTCAAGAGCGCATCGATGGCGATCTGCGCGTCGGCGGCTTCTTCCATCGAGGTCTGGTAGAGCAAGGCATCGGCATACATGGCTTCAAACGGAGCCGTACGCTGTGGGTTGCGCTCTTCAATCAGATCAAGTGCTTCGCGTATCCGGCCAACCGACTGGGCGATGGCCGTGTTCGGATCGTCCAGGACACCGGAACGAAAACGCATCACGTCCAGGCGCATAGTGGTCACGGCTTTGGAAAATTCTGAACTGCCGTTCGAAAGCAAAGCCGCTGATCGGTAGTTCCCAAAGGAGGATTGGTTGTTGGCGCCATTCCACACCGCATAGCCAGCCATCAGCGCGACAATCAAAACTGTCACACCGAACCCAGCGTAAAGTTTTCCTTTCAAGGATAAAGATGTCATCGCAGAGCCACTCCGAAGAATTTCGATTTTCAGAGAACCAATCTCCCCATAATTCGCCTGATAGGCGAGCAAGCCTTGTGCCATCTCGCGCAAGAAAGAATGAAATGCTTAAAGGGCGGGCTGGATCGGCCCTTCTGCGCGGCCATGAAC
>JBCCAF010000007.1:0-202598 GCA_039814945.1 Pseudomonadota bacterium | reverse complement strand
AGTGCGTACCGCCTTCTAGCCTTCGCAAAGAAAGAGCATGTCTGTATCTGACGTACGTCCCCATCCACTGATTCGATTGTCATTCCCGTGTGTTGAGATCAATGTTGATCTGATCGTGCCAATCGCCATGGAAGAGAAGCTGCGCTTTGCTATCCGCGAAGGCGGCCGCACCGTCGGCGCCGGCGTCGTCTCCAAAATCGTCGAGTAACAGACTTACAGCGCGCGGTTGTCCCGGGATTGACCGCGCGCTTTTTCGTTCCCTCGTGAGGTCCCAAGGGTGGGGCATCACACAATAGATAGGCAGAAGGTTCGGCCATGAACGGACAGAACATTCGAATTCGGTTGAAAGCGTTCGACCATCGTGTCCTCGACACGTCGACCGTTGAAATCGTTTCGACCGCCAAGCGGACGGGTGCGCAGGTGCGCGGCCCTATTCCACTGCCGACGCGGATTGAAAAATTCACGGTCAACCGCTCGCCGCACATCGATAAGAAGAGCCGCGAGCAGTTCGAAATCCGCACCCATAAGCGGCTTTTGGACATCATCGACCCGACCCCACAGACAGTGGACGCGCTGATGAAGCTCGATCTGTCTGCTGGTGTGGATGTGGAAATCAAACTGGGCGGCTAAGCCCTCCAGTTTTTAAGAAACAAGCGTTTGAAACGCGCTAGACAAGGACAAGACCCATGCGGTCAGGACTTATCGCACAGAAGGTGGGCATGACCCGCATCTTCGCCGAAGACGGGCGTCATATCCCCGTGACGGTTTTGAAGATCGACAATTGCCAGGTGGTTGGCCACCGCACCATGGAAAAGAATGGTTACACGGCCATGCAGCTCGGCTGCGGCCTTGCGAAGGTGAAGAACACCACCAAAGCTGAGCGCGGCGCGTTCGCGAAGGTGAATGTTGAGCCAAAGCGCAAGGTTGTTGAGTTCCGCGTGTCGGAAGACAATTTGGTTGATGTCGGTGCTGAATTCACCGCCGATCACTTTGTTGCTGGCCAGTATGTTGACGTGTCTGGCACGTCTATCGGTAAAGGCTTTGCCGGCGCGATGAAGCGACACAACTTTGGTGGCCTTCGCGCTTCCCATGGTGTGTCGATCTCGCACCGTGCGCATGGCTCCACCGGTCAGTGTCAGGACCCAGGTAAGGTCTTCAAAGGTAAGAAGATGGCCGGTCAGATGGGTAACGAGCGTGTCACCACGCAGAACCTGAAGGTCGTTAAGACCGATGTCGATCGCGGCCTGATAATGGTTGAAGGTTCGGTGCCTGGTTCTAAGGGTGGTTGGATCATGGTGCGTGATGCTGTGAAAAAATCATTGCCTGGCGATGTGCCAACTCCAGGTGCCTATCGCGCTCCTGCTGGTGCTGCCAATGAAGCTGCTCAAGTTGAGGAGGCCGTCTAATGGATATCAAGGTCACCAAACTTGATGGCAAAGCCGCCGGTAAGGTTGCTGTCTCTGAAGAGGTGTTCGGTCTTGAGCCGCGCGCAGATCTTCTGCAACGCATGGTTCGCTATCAGCTCGCCAAGCGCCAGACTGGCAACCACAAAACCAAACAACGCGGTGAGATTTCGCGCACCGGCGCTAAGTTCGGCAAGCAAAAAGGTGGCGGTCGCGCCCGTCACGGTTCACGTCGTGTTGGTTCTTTTGTTGGCGGCGGTAAGGCTCATGGCCCAGTTGTGCGCTCACATGCTCACGACTTGCCGAAAAAGGTTCGTGCCCTGGCTCTGCGCCACGCACTGTCTTCAAAGGTGAAAGCTGAAAACCTGATCGTGGTGGAAAGCTTTGCCGATGTGGAAGCCAAAACGAAAATTGTTGCTGGTGTGCTCGGTGAGCGCGGCCTGACCAACGCGTTGTTCATTGATGGTGCCTCGGTGAACGACAATTTCGCCAAGGCGGCCCGCAACCTTCCCGGCGTTGATGTGCTGCCAGTGCAGGGCATTAATGTTTATGACATTTTGCGTCGCAACACGCTGGTCCTTTCTAAGGATGCGGTCGATGCGCTGGAGGCGCGCTTCAAATGAGCTCGAACCCAAAACTTTATGACGTGATCGTCTCGCCGGTGATCACCGAGAAATCGACCATGGCGTCGGAAAACGGTCAGGTGATGTTCAACGTCTCCCCGACCGCGACCAAACCGCAAATCAAGCAGGCTGTTGAAGCGCTGTTCTCCGTCAAGGTGAAAGCGGTCAATACACTGGTCCGTAAGGGCAAAGAAAAGCGCTTCCGCGGAATGATCGGTAAACAGTCTGACGTGAAGAAGGCGATCGTGACGCTTGAAGATGGTCAGTCCATCGACGTGACGACCGGTCTTTAAGGCGAAGTGAGGATTTAGAACAATGGCATTGAAGACATTCAATCCGACATCGCCTGGGCGCCGCCAACTGGTCGCTGTTGATCGCTCTGCTCTGCATAAGGGCAAGCCGGTCAAGCAACTGACCGAAGGTTTGACTTCCAAAGGTGGTCGCAACAATACCGGTCGCATTACTGTGCGTCGTCGTGGTGGTGGTGTGAAGCGCACCTACCGCATCATCGATTTCAAACGTCGTGAGAAGCTTGGCGTTGTCGGAACAGTGGAACGTCTTGAATACGATCCCAACCGAACTGCGTTCATCGCATTGGTCACGTATGAAGATGGCGATCAGGCCTACATTTTGGCACCGCAACGTTTGTCTGAAGGCGACAAGGTGATCTCGGATGAGAAAACCGATGTGAAGCCGGGCAACGCTATGCCATTGTCGTCTATGCCCGTTGGTACGATCATCCACAATGTGGAACTGAAGATCGGCAAGGGTGGCCAGATCGCACGTTCAGCTGGTGCGTATGCGCAATTGGTTGGTCGCGACGGTGCTTACGCGATTGTTCGTCTGCAGTCTGGCGAGCAGCGCCTCATCCACGGTCGGTGCTTTGCATCGGTTGGTGCGGTGTCGAACCCTGATCACATGAACACCAACCTTGGTAAAGCTGGCCGTTCACGTTGGCTTGGCCGCCGTCCTTCGGTTCGAGGTGTTGTTATGAACCCGGTCGATCACCCTCACGGTGGTGGTGAAGGGCGTACCTCTGGTGGTCGTCACCCCGTGACACCTTGGGGTAAGCCGACCAAAGGCAAACGGACCCGCTCTAACAAAGCGACCGATAAATTCATCATTCGCTCGCGCCATCAGCGCAAGAAGAAGTAACGGAGCTCCCATGTCACGTTCGGTATGGAAAGGCCCGTTTATCGACGGGTATATTTTAAAGAAGGCTGATAAGGCGCGCGAGAGCGGTCGTAACGATGTGATCAAGATTTGGTCGCGCCGCTCGACTATTTTACCGCAGTTCGTTGGTCTGACCTTTGGCGTCTATAACGGCCAAAAACATATTCCGGTTTCGATCTCAGAAGACATGATCGGCCACAAGTTCGGCGAGTTTGCGCCCACGCGCACCTATTACGGACACGCTGCCGACAAGAAGGCAAAGAGGAAGTAAGATGGGCAAAGCATCGCGTGAACGCTCGCTTGCTGACAATGAAGCAAAGGCGGTTGTCCGCCGGCTTCGCATCAGTCCGCAGAAGCTGAATTTGGTCGCCACTATGATCCGCGGCAAGAAGGTAGAAAAGGCGCTTGCCGATCTTACCTTCTCGCGCAAACGGATTGCGGTCGATGTGAAGAAAGCGCTGGAATCGGCCATCGCCAATGCCGAAAACAACCACGACTTGGATGTCGACAATTTGGTTGTTGCGCAGGCGTTCGTCGGCAAAGCCTTGGTTATGAAACGTTGGCAGCCACGTGCGCGTGGTCGTGTCGGCAAGATCGTCAAGCCGTTTTCGAATCTGACGATTGTTGTTCGCGAAGTTGAGGAGGCCGCTTAATGGGCCAGAAAGTCATCCCAACAGGCTTACGCCTGGGCATCAACAAAACGTGGAACTCGCGTTGGTTCGCCGACAATGATTACGCCAAGCTTCTTCATGAAGATCTGAAGATCCGTGAGTTCATCACGAAAAAGCTTCCGACCTTTGTGAAAAGCGATGGTGGCCGCAATAAAGGTGGCGCTGATCCGGCGATCTCTAAGATCGTTATTGAGCGCCCGCTGAAGAAGTGCCGGATTTCGATCCACACGGCACGTCCTGGCTTCATCATTGGCCCGAAGGGCGACAATATTGAGAAGCTTCGTCGCGCCATCTCGCAGATGACTGAAAGCGAAGTGCACCTTAACATTGTTGAAGTGCGCAAGCCGGATACTGACGCAACGCTTGTTGCGCAGTCGATTGCCTCGCAGCTAGAGCGTCGCGTGGCGTTTCGTCGTGCCATGAAGCGCGCTGTTCAGAACGCCATGAAAGCTGGTGCCCTTGGCATCCGTATCAACTCAGGCGGTCGTTTGGGCGGTGCTGAGATTGCTCGCGTTGAATGGTATCGCGAAGGCCAGGTGCCGCTGCATACGCTGCGCGCTGACGTTGACTACGGTACGGCTGAAGCGAAGACCGCTTACGGCATTATCGGTATCAAGGTCTGGGTCTACAAAGGCGAGATCATGGAACATGATCCGATGGCCTCGGAGCGTCGTGCGCTGGAAGCTTCCGGCGGTGGTGGCGGCGGTCGTCGTCGCGATTAACGCGAGAGAGAATTGGCGCGGCTGACCGACGAGGTGGCCGCGTTAGACTAACTTGATTTTGATGATGTGCCTTGCGTCCGTGCTGACCACGGAGACCGGGCATGAAACACAGGAACGAAGACAATGCTTCAGCCGAAACGCACCAAGTTTCGCAAACAGCATAAAGGCCGTATCAAGGGCACGGCAAAGGGTGGCACAACGCTGACCTTTGGTGCTTTTGGCCTGAAAGCTCAAGAGCCTGAGCGTGTAACAGCGCGCCAGATCGAGGCTGCTCGCCGTGCCATGACGCGCCATATGAAGCGTGCTGGCCGCGTGTGGATTCGCATCTTCCCAGATGTGCCGGTGACCAAGAAACCGACCGAAGTGCGTATGGGTAAGGGTAAAGGCTCGGTGGAGTACTGGGCTGCCAAGGTGAAGCCCGGCCGCATCATGTTTGAGATCGACGGCGTTTCGGAAGATGTTGCGCGCGAGGCTCTTCGCCTTGCTGCGATGAAACTTCCAGTGAAAACGCGCTTCGTTCAGCGTATCGGCGAATAGGGATAGGAGAGACGGATATGAAAGCTCAAGACGCCTCTTTGATGACCCCGGACCAACTCGTTGACGAGTTGGTGAAGCTTAAGAAAGAGCAGTTCAACCTGCGCTTTCAACGGGCCACCGGTCAGATGGAAAACACAGCGCGGTTTCGGCAGGTTCGTCGTTCCATCGCGCGTATCAACACTGTGCTGAACGCCAAGCGGCGCGAGGCGGCGAGCGCGTAAGCGTTCGTCACGAGGAGAAACACAATGCCAAAACGCGTTCTGCAGGGCACCGTGGTGAGTGATAAAACCGACCAGACGATCACCGTGCTCGTCGAGCGTCGCTTCACGCACCCACTGCTGAAGAAGACCGTGCGTCGTACCAAAAAGTACCACGCGCACGATGCTGAGAATTCCTTCAAGACGGGCGATATCGTTCTTATCGAAGAATGTCGCCCGCTTTCGAAGACGAAGAATTTCATGGTTCTGGCCGATGAATCGCGTGCGCTTATGGCGTCGCACGGTTGATCGTTTCAGTTGATTTATAAGAGAGGCATACGGCCATGATTCAGATGCAAACAAACCTCGACGTCGCCGATAATTCCGGCGCGCGCCGTGTTATGTGCATCAAGGTCCTAGGCGGCTCCAAGCGTAAGTACGCTGGCGTGGGCGACATCATTGTCGTTTCCGTAAAGGAAGCCATCCCCCGGGGTCGGGTGAAAAAAGGTGATGTGATGAAGGCGGTCGTTGTTCGCACCGCTAAGGATATTCGTCGGTCTGACGGTTCGGTTATCCGTTTCGATCGCAACGCTGCTGTTTTGGTGAACAACAACAAAGAACCTGTTGGCACGCGTATCTTTGGCCCAGTGCCGCGCGAACTGCGCGCTAAGAGCCACATGAAGATTATCTCGCTTGCACCGGAGGTGCTCTAACCATGGCTGCGAAGATCAAAAAAGGCGACACCGTTGTTGTGCTCGCTGGCCGCGACAAAGGTCGTTCTGGCCAGGTCATGCAGGTGATGCCAACCGAGAACCGTGCACTTGTGCAGGGCGTGAACATGGTGAAGCGACACCAGCGTCAGACGCAGAGCAGCGAAGGCGGTATTATTTCCAAGGAAGCACCGATCCAGCTTTCCAACGTTGCGCTGCGCGACCCGAAAGATGGCAAAGCCACGCGCGTGCGTTTCCAGATCAAAGACGATGGCACCAAGATGCGCGTCGCCAGCCGCTCGGGAGAAGCGATCGATGGCTGATTACACACCACGTATGAAGTCGCTCTATGAGGGCGAGATCAAGGGAAAGCTGAAGGAAGAGTTCTCCTACGCGAACCCGATGCAGATACCGTCATTAGACAAGATTGTGCTCAACATGGGCGTTGGCGAGGCTGTGGGTGATTCCAAGAAGGTGCGCGTTGCAGCTGATGACCTGACCGCGATTGCTGGACAGAAGGCTGTTATCACACATGCTCGTAAGTCGATTGCTGGCTTTAAGGTGCGTGAAGAGATGCCACTTGGTGTGAAAGTCACGCTGCGCAAAACGCGTATGTATGAGTTTCTTGATCGCTTGGTCACCATCGCGTTGCCGCGTGTGCGAGATTTTCGTGGCTTGAACCCAAAAAGCTTTGACGGCAATGGCAACTACGCCATGGGCATCAAAGAGCACATCGTTTTCCCAGAGATCGACTACGACAAGGTCGATCAAGTTTGGGGCTTCGACGTGATCGTTTGCACCACGGCGGACAATGATGATGAAGCGCGGGCTCTGCTCAAGCACTTCAACTTCCCGTTCCGTACCAACTGACGCGTTTTTCAAAGGATAGATGATAAGATGGCTAAGAAAAGCGCCGTAGAAAAGAACAATCGCCGCCGCAAACTGGTTGACCAGTATGCTACGCGCCGAGCTGAATTGAACGCAATCGTTCATGACAAGAGCGCGAGCCCTGAAGAGCGTTTTGCCGCCACGATGAAACTTGCGCAGCTTCCGCGCTCTTCATCGAAGACGCGCGTTCGCAACCGCTGCAATGTAACGGGCCGTCCGCGTGCCTATTATCGCAAGGTGGGCATGTCGCGTATCGCGCTGCGGGAATTAGGTTTGGCCGGCGATGTGCCTGGTCTTGTGAAATCGAGCTGGTAGGAGGATCTTCACGATGGCGATGACAGATCCGATTGGGGATATGCTGACGCGCATTCGAAATGCGCAGATGCGGAACAAAACGAGCGTGGTGGCACCTGCCTCCAAGCTTCGTGAACGTGTGCTGCAGGTGTTGGCTGACGAAGGCTACATTCGCGGTTTTGCACGTACTGAGATGGGTGATGGCAAATCGGAAATCAGCATTGAGCTGAAATATTTCGATGGCAACCCGGTTATCCGGACGATTGAGCGCGTGTCTAAGCCAGGCCGTCGCGTGTATGCGTCGGTGCGCAACATTCCGACCGTGAACAACGGTTTGGGTGTGTCGATCCTCTCCACGCCCAAGGGTGTGATGGCGGATCATCAGGCACGCGAAGAGAATGTTGGTGGCGAGGTTTTGTGCCAGGTCTTCTAAGCGTACGCTTGAAGGAAACCGGCCCAAGAAAAGGAAGAGATTGATGTCTCGTATCGGTAAAAAGCCGGTTGCGCTGCCAAGCGGTGTAACGGCCAACGTGGACGGCCAAACTGTCTCCGTAAAAGGCCCAAAGGGCGAACTGGCTGTCACGGTCGTTTCTGAGTGCAACGTTGCCGTGGGCGATGATGGCATTGAAGTGACGCCACGTGGTCAAGATAAGCGTTCGCGTTCCATGTGGGGCATGTCCCGCACGTTGGTGAACAACATTGTGGTTGGTGTTTCAGACGGTTTTGAGCGCAAACTGGAACTCAACGGTGTTGGTTATCGTGCGCAGGCGCAGGGTTCCAAACTGACTCTGGCGCTTGGCTATTCCAACGACGTGATCTACGACGTGCCGGACGGTGTGTCTGTCGCCGTTCCCAAGCCAACCGAAATTGTGCTGTCGGGTATCGACAAACAGCGTGTTGGTCAGGCAGCCTCAGAGATCCGTAAGTTCCGTCCGCCTGAGCCTTACAAAGGCAAAGGCATCAAATACGCAGAAGAGTACATCTTCCGCAAAGAAGGCAAGAACAAGTAAGGCACTTGAGTTGCCGCCTTTGGCCGTCCCAAGCTGCTTGGGAGACGTCCCTGCGGTGCTCCACTTTTAAAAGGCAGAAGCAATGGCTCACAAAACATCCACCGAACGCCGTCGTGATCGCGTTCGTCGTCAGGTTCGCAAAGTTGCCAACGGTCGTCCGCGTTTGTCGGTCTACCGCTCTGGACGCCACATCTACGCGCAGGTTATCGACGATCTTGCAGGTCGTACGGTCTGTGCTGCATCGTCCTTGGAAAAGGATATGCGCGGCAGTCTGAAAACCGGTGCTGATACAAACGCAGCCGCCGAAGTCGGTAAGCTGGTTGCCACCCGCGCGAAACAAGCTGGCGTTGAAAACGTTGTCTTCGACCGTGGCGCGTACCGCTACCATGGCCGTGTGAAAGCATTGGCTGATGCTGCGCGCGAAGGCGGTTTGAACTTTTAAGATAAACTGGGCGCGCGTTGCAGCGCTTGGAAATGAAGTCCTCCCGGTCTGTGATTGACAGGCTGCACTTGTAAGTGGGCTCGGCGTGTTGCCCGGTCGCTGCAAGACAAACCATTAGGATAAGATTATGGCACAACGCCCATCTCGTGATCGTAACAATCGCGATCAAGAACAAAGCGAATTCGTCGACAAACTGGTTCACATCAACCGCGTTTCTAAGACGGTGAAGGGCGGTAAGCGCTTCGGGTTTGCAGCGCTCGTCGTTGTTGGCGACCAGAAGGGGCGTGTTGGTTTTGGCCACGGTAAGGCTCGCGAAGTGCCTGAGGCGATCCGCAAGGCAACTGAATCGGCCAAGCGTGGCATGATCCGCGTGCCGCTGCGTGAAGGTCGCACGTTGCACCATGACGTGTTTGGTCGCCATGGCGCTGGTAAAGTGCTTCTGCGCGCTGCACCTGCTGGTACCGGTATCATTGCCGGTGGCCCAATGCGTGCGGTGTTCGAAACACTTGGTATTCAGGACATTGTTGCCAAGTCGCAGGGCACATCGAACCCTTACAACATGGTGCGTGCTACCTTCGATGCGCTGCGCGAAGAAGATAGCCCCCGTTCAGTGGCCGCCCGTCGCGGCTTGAAAGTTTCGGTGCTTCAGGCGCGTCGCGGCGATGTCGCTGCGGTCGACGCCTAAGCCCCCGATAGAGAGCAAGGAAAAGAATGATGGCACAATCCAAGACCATCACGGTTGAGCAAATCGGTAGCCCGATTGGTCGCCAGCCAGACCAGCGCGCGACGCTTGTCGGCCTTGGCCTCAACAAGATGCGCCGCAAACGAACTTTGGAAGATACTCCATCCGTACGCGGCATGATCAACAAGGTGAGCCATTTGGTTCGCGTTGTCGACGATAAGTAATCCTTGAAAGGCAAACCATTGGGTTTGCCTTTCTGTCTGAAAGCGAGCGGTAAAGGCAGGGCAGTTGCCACCCAAAAAGGGGCCTTTGACCGCGCAAGTGGAGACACAATCATGAAACTCAATGAACTCGCCCCAATGCCGGGCTCTGCCAAAGCCAAACGCCGCGTCGGTCGCGGTATCGGTTCTGGTAAAGGCAAAAACACCGGTACTGGTGTTAAGGGCCAGAAATCACGCTCAGGCGTTGCCATCAAAGGTTTTGAAGGCGGCCAGATGCCGATGTATCGCCGCCTGCCAAAGCGCGGCTTTACCAATATCTTTGCCAAAGCCCATAGCGAAGTGAATGTTGGCCGTATTCAGCAAGCCGTTGATGCCGGTAAATTGGACGCCAAAGCGCCTATTGATGCCGCTGCGCTGGTGACCAGCGGTGTTATCACCAAGCTTGAAAAAGACGGCGTTCGTTTGCTTGGTAACGGTGAGCTGAGGGCCAAGGTTGAGATCACCGTTGCAGGTGCCTCAAAAGGTGCTGTTGCTGCGGTTGAAAAGGCTGGCGGCAAGGTCCACATCGAAGAAACCAAAGAAGCTTCCGGCAAAGCTGGGGCGAGCAAAGCCGCCAAATAAGCCAAGAAGGCTCGGAGTACCCGAGCCTCTTTTGCCCTTTGTGGGCGTGGTTGGTGTCCGTCACGGGCGCATGTTGGCCAAAGGAATTGAAGACGCATGGCATCAGCAGCTGAGCAGCTAGCTTCAAACTTCTCCCTCAAAGCGTTCGGTAAGGCCGAAGAGCTGAAAAAGCGCATCTGGTTCACGCTGGGTGCGCTTTTGGTCTATCGGCTGGGAACCTACATCCCAATGCCGGGTATCGAGCCGGATGCATTTGCCGCCGCGTTCAACCAGGCCGCGCAGGGCGTTGTTGGCTTGTTCAACATGTTCACCGGCGGTGCCGTGGAACGCATGGCGGTGTTTGCGCTGGGCATTATGCCTTACATCACCGCGTCGATCATCATTCAACTGATGACGACGGTGTCTCCTAAGCTGGAGGCGCTGAAGAAAGAGGGTGAGGCGGGCCGCAAGGTTATCAATCAGTACACGCGCTACGGCACGGTGTTTCTGGCAGCTATCCAGGCTTATGGCATTTCGGTTGGCCTTGAGTCGTCCGGCACCATCGTAACAGACCCGGGCTGGTTTTTCCGTCTCACGACCGTCATCACGCTTGTTGGCGGAACCATGTTCCTTATGTGGTTGGGTGAGCAGATCACTGCACGCGGCGTCGGCAACGGCATCTCGCTGATCATCTTCGCCGGGATTGTTGCAGAGCTTCCACGTGCTTTGGCTCAGACTCTTGAGCTAGGCCGCCAGGGTGCTATCGGCACTGGCATCATCTTGACCATCATCATTCTGGCGATTGTGGTCATCGCGTTCATCGTGTTCGTTGAGCGTGCGCAGCGTCGCCTGCTGATTCAGTATCCTAAGCGCCAGGTCGGCAACCGGATGACGCAGGGCGAAAGCTCGCATCTGCCGCTGAAGCTGAACACCGCGGGTGTTATCCCGCCGATCTTCGCGTCATCGCTGTTGTTGTTGCCAGCGACCTTGGCTGGCTTCTCAGATGGCACTGAAGCGACAGGGTGGATCACCACATTGACAGCGCTGCTGGGCCATGGCCAGCCCGCTTACATGCTGCTCTATGCGTCGGGCATCATCTTCTTTGCGTTCTTTTACACCGCGATCGTGTTCAATCCGGCTGATACTGCTGACAATCTTCGTAAGCATGGCGGGTTCATTCCTGGCATCCGTCCAGGTGAGCGCACAGCGAACTACATCGACTTTGTTTTGACACGCATCACCGTGGCTGGGGCGGCGTACTTGACCATCGTCTGTCTCATACCCGAATTTCTCATTTCCTATTCCGGCGTTCCCTTCTATTTCGGAGGTACATCGCTTCTCATCGTGGTCTCTGTGACCATGGATACCGTTCAACAGGTGCAAGGGCATTTGCTGGCGCACCAGTATGAGGGGCTTGTGAAGAAGTCGAAACTCCGGGGGAAACGTAGATGAGATTAATCCTTCTTGGACCGCCAGGCGCGGGGAAGGGAACGCAGGCTGCAAGGCTTGTTGAAACATATGGCATCGTGCAGCTGTCGACAGGCGACATGTTGCGGGCAGCTGTTGCGGCTGGCACCGAAACCGGCCTGAAAGCCAAAGCGGTGATGGAGGCTGGAGATCTGGTCTCCGATGAGATCGTCAATCAGATTGTCTCTGATCGAATTTCTGAGCCAGATTGTGCGCGTGGGTTCATCTTGGATGGCTACCCGCGGACCTTGGCGCAGGCCGATGCGGTTGAAGAGATGATGAAGCGTAAGGGGCGGCGTCTGGACGCTGTTCTGGAGCTTGTTGTTGATGATCGCGCCTTGGTTGGCCGCATTGTCAAACGTGCTGAAGACGCTGCAGCAGCTGGGCAGCCGGTGCGTAAAGATGATACGCCCGAAGTGTTCGATGAGCGTCTGCGAGCCTATTACAAAAGCACCGCGCCGCTGACGGGCTACTATTATGCCAAAGGCAATTTGAAGACGGTCAATGGCATGGCGTCCATTGATGACGTGACTGCGGAGATCAACGCGGTTCTAAAAGCCCTTTAGCGCTAGAATCCGGTGATGAAGCAGTGAAATGAGGGGCGCTGGAAGCCTGGCGACTCTTTCGCGAGTGAAAGCACTGCGCAACTGTTGACAAATGGTCAATCAGGCAATACGCGCATGGCTCTTCCCGACAAAAAGTCTGGTGGCGCCTTTGTGGCGAACCGATTGTCATATGAAGAAACCGCACGGGCCGGCCTCCACCGGACGCGGTTAAATCTCGTTGTGGGAACCCCTCTTTGAGGGTCAATTTTGGGCGTCTGCCAATCGTGGCACGCTCTGTTAGATGGAGAGAGTGGTATGGCCCGCATTGCTGGCGTCAACATTCCGACGAACAAACGCGCGATTATCGCGCTTCAATACATTCATGGCATTGGCGCAGCCAAAGCTGCCGAGATCATCAAAAAAGCTGAGATCGACCCGGCTAAACGGGTTAACGAACTGGCCGATTCTGATGTGATCAAAGTGCGTGAAATCATCGACCAGGATTACATGGTTGAAGGTGATCTGCGTCGTCAGACGAGCATGAACATCAAACGCTTGATGGATTTGGGCTGCTATCGCGGCCTGCGCCATCGTCGTGGCCTGCCAGTGCGCGGTCAGCGCACGCATACTAACGCCCGCACCCGTAAAGGGCCGGCCAAAGCGATTGCTGGCAAGAAGAAATAAGAGAGCTGGCGCGGCTTAACCGCGCTTGCATTCGGTGGAGCCAACCGGGCTTTCACGGGTGCCATGTTGGCCCCGGGCAACGGTTGGCGGTGAGATCGACAAAGGACCAAAATGGCTAAAGAAGCTGGACGCGTTCGCCGCCGCGAACGCAAAAACATTACTTCGGGCGTGGCGCATGTGCGCTCGTCCTTCAACAACACCATGATCACCATCACGGATGTGCAGGGCAATGCGATCTCTTGGTCGTCTTGCGGCACGATGGGTTTCAAGGGCTCGCGTAAATCGACGCCTTATGCGGCACAGGTTGCTGCTGAAGATGCTGCGAAAAAAGCGTCGGAGCATGGTGTTAAAACGCTGGAAGTTGAAGTCTCTGGTCCAGGTTCGGGCCGTGAGTCAGCTTTGCGTGCGCTCCAAGCTGCTGGGTTCACCATCACATCCATTCGTGATGTGACACCGATCCCGCACAATGGCTGTCGTCCGCCGAAACGGCGTCGGGTGTAAGGGGCAAAAGCCTCAACATCATCATCGGCTTGGTAAAACGGGTGGCGGCACCCACTTACTGAGCTTTCCCTTCAGGCGCATGGCTGGCCCCCCAATCCAGCCGTTGGATGCGCAAGACCCAAAGGGGTGCACCCATGATTCATAAGAACTGGCAGAACCTGATTAAACCAAGCAAACTTGAAGTGAAGACCAGCGAAGATGGTCGGATCGCCCAAGTTATCGCTGAACCGCTTGAGCGTGGCTATGGCCTGACGCTTGGTAACGCACTGCGCCGTATCCTGCTGTCGTCCATCCAGGGCGCGTCGGTAACCGGCATGCAGATTGACGGTGTGCTACACGAGTTTTCGTCCATTCCGGGCGTGCGTGAAGACGTCACTGACATCGTGCTCAACGTCAAAGAAATCGCACTGCGCATGGAAGGCGAAGGCCCCAAGCGTATGATCGTGCGCAAGCAGGGCCCCGGCATTGTGACCGCTGGTGATATCCAGACGGTTGGCGATGTTGAAATTCTCAACCCTGAGCATATTCTTTGCACGCTGGATGAGGACTCTGAAGTTCGCATCGAGTTTACGGTGAACACCGGTAAGGGCTATGTAGAAGCCGAGCGCAACCGCCCAGACGATGCACCGATTGGCCTGGTTCCAGTGGATGCGCTGTTCTCGCCGGTGAAGCGTGTGGCCTACAAGGTGGAAAACACCCGCGAAGGCCAGATCCTCGACTATGACAAGCTGACCCTCGACATTGAGACCAACGGCGCTGTCACAGCCGAAGATGCCATCGCTTACGCTGCCCGCATCCTTCAGGACCAACTTCAGATATTCGTGAACTTCGAAGAGCCTGAAAAAGAGCAGGTCGAAGAAGAGCTGCCTGATTTCCCATTCTCGCCAGAGCTTCTCAAGAAGGTCGACGAGTTGGAGCTGTCGGTGCGTTCGGCCAACTGCCTGAAGAACGACAACATCGTCTACATTGGCGACCTGATCCAGAAGACGGAAGCGGAAATGCTGCGCACCCCGAACTTCGGTCGTAAGTCGCTGAACGAAATCAAGGAAGTGCTTGCCTCGATGGGTCTGCATTTGGGCATGGATGTGCCCAACTGGCCGCCTGAGAACATCGACGAGCTTTCCAAACGCTATGAAGAGCATCAGGTTTAAACCTGGTAGATAAGGGAGACGAGCCATGCGTCACGCCAAACAAGGCCGCAAGCTCAACCGTACATCGAGCCACCGTAAAGCGATGTTTGCCAATATGGCAGCTTCGCTGATCACCCATGAGCAGATCAAAACAACGTTGCCGAAAGCCAAAGAGCTGAAGCCGATTGTCGATAAGCTTGTGACTCTCGCCAAACGTGGCGATCTACATGCCCGCCGCCAGGCGCTCAGCCAAGTTCGCGATGAAGCTGCCGTGCGTAAGCTGTTTGGTGTTCTTGGAGAGCGCTACATGGACCGCCCAGGTGGATACACCCGCGTTCTCAAAGCTGGGTATCGTTTCGGCGATAATGCTCCGGTTGCGATCATCGAGTTGGTGGATCGTGATGTGGAAGCAAAGGGTGCTGAAGATCGCGCCCGGGTTGAAGCTGAAGAAGCTGAAGAAACCGTGGCAGCCTAAACGTCGCGTCTTATTGCACAGAGTTGAAAAAGGGCGGCCTTGGAGCCGCCCTTCTTTTTGCCTAGAGCTTTTGTGTCCATCTGAGGTGATCTTATCGCAAATCGCGTTCGAGCGAAGCGAGAGACAGCGAATTGCGATGCAAGTCAAAAGCAAAACGGTTAGATTTGGGCCAGAGGGCATCACGAGTCGCGATTTGCCAGGAGACCAGTATGGGTGTGATCCGCACACAAATCATGGGTGTTTTCGCCATAGGGCTTTTTGCCATCGCAGCCATTGCGTCACCTGCTCAAGCCCAAAACGATTTGCCCGAAAGGCTGCTTGATCTGTTCATCAACAATGCCCCGGGCCTGCTGGAAGAGCTGAACGACGATCAGGTCGGCCAACCCACGCAGCTAACACGCGAAGCGCCGCAAAATCTGGCACAGGTGCAGCTTTCGTTTGCGCCTGTGGTGCAATTGGCAGCGCCAGCGGTGGTCAACGTCTATGCCACGCGCATGGAGCAGGTGCGTGATCCCTTCGCCAATATGGACCCGTTCTTTCGCCGCTTCTTCGGCGATCAGATGCGCCGACACCCGGGGCAGCGTCCAAGAGAGCGCATGCAATCCTCTCTGGGCTCTGGTGTTATTGTGGATGCCAGCGGCCTTATCATCACCAACAATCATGTGATTGAGCAGGCCAGCGATGTGCGCATTTCCCTTTCGGACCGACGTGAGTTCGCGGCGGACATTCTGATCCGCGATGAACGCACTGATCTTGCTGTGCTTCAAGTGCGTGATCTGGGTGAGCCATTGCCTGCGCTTTCGATTGGCGTGTCGGACAATCTTGATGTGGGTGATGTGGTGCTCGCCATTGGCAACCCGTTTGGTGTTGGCCAGACGGTGACCCAAGGTATTGTTTCGGCGCTTGCGCGCACGCAGGTTGGCGTGACGGACTTTCAGTTCTTTATTCAGACAGATGCGGCGATCAACCCAGGCAATTCAGGCGGCGCACTGGTGGATCTTTCTGGCCGTCTGGTGGGTATCAACACGGCCATCTTTTCACGCTCTGGTGGTTCCAACGGGATCGGCTTTGCGATCCCAACCGAGATGGTCAATGTTGTGCTGGGCGAGGCCGCAAGTGGCGCGTCTTTTGTCGCGCGGCCCTATCTTGGCGCCGAAGTGCAGGCTGTGACGCCCTCTATAGCTCAAAGCCTTGGTATGCGCCGCCCACGCGGTGTTCTGGTGGCTGACCTGGTGCGAGGCGGTCCGGCAGATCAGGCTGGTTTGCGACGTGGCGATGTGGTGGTGTCCATCGATGGCGTGCAGATCGAAGACCCCGATGCATTCGCCTACCGTTATGCGACCAAGGGGATTGGCGGTACGACCAGCGTTCGGGTGATCCGTGATGGCCGACGGCGTGACCTGACGATCTTTTTGGTTGGGCCGCCAGAGACGGTGCCGCGGGACTTGCGCTTGATCGAAGGCCGCTCGCCTTTCTCTGGGGTAGAGGTTCTGAATCTCTCACCTGCTGTGGCGCAGGAGTTTGGATTCGATCAAACAGAAGGCGTGATGATCGTGTCAGTGCAACCTGGGTCGGTGGCTGGTCAGGTCGGCTTCCGCGAAGGCGATATGATCATGCAAGTGAATGACCGCCGTGTTGGCAACACGTTTGAACTTGAGCAGATCGCGAGCGCTCGCAATCGCGCTTGGCAGATCGTTTTTGAGCGCGATGGACGCATCCGCTCAGCCACGTTGCGGTTCTGATGGCCGATCTGTTTGGTGCTTCTGAGGAGGCACCTCCAGCGCGCGTGCCATTGCCTGATCGTCTGCGCCCCGCGAAGCTGGACGACGTGGTGGGGCAGGATTCTTTGCTCGGGCCAGATGGAAAGCTGACGCGCCTGCTTGCCAGCGTGGAACAAGGCGGTGCTCTGCCGTCCCTCATTCTTTGGGGGCCGCCCGGCACCGGCAAGACAACGCTGGCCCGATTG
Organism: Pseudomonadota bacterium; assembly: GCA_039814945.1. Lineage (GTDB taxonomy): Bacteria > Pseudomonadota > Alphaproteobacteria > Rhizobiales > MH13 > MH13. Next base: position 185,657 of record JBCCAF010000007.1, on the reverse strand, counting down.
ATCGCCTCGCATGTGGGCGAAGATACCCGCTTTGTGCAGCTTTCTGCGCTTACCAGCGGCGTGAAAGATTTAAAAGCGGCTTTTGAAAGGGCGCGGATGGCGCGTGGCCAGGGTCAAGCCACGGTGCTTTTCGTTGATGAAATTCATCGCTTCAACAAGGCCCAGCTCGATAGCTTTCTGCCTGTCATGGAAGACGGTACGATCACGCTTATTGGTGCGACCACCGAGAACCCGTCCTTTGAGCTCAATCCCGCGTTGCTTTCACGCTGTGATGTACTGATCCTTCAATCCCTTGACCCTGATGATTTGGTGGTTTTGGTGGGTCGCGCGCTCGATGCTCTTGGCAAAGCTGATTTGGTGGACGAGGGCGCTCGCCGTGTGATTGCGGATCGCGCCGATGGGGATGGCCGTCGCTCCATTGCGCTGACCGAACTTGTGATGGCCGGGCAGGGCGATGATGCGAGTCTCTACACAGCCAGCGCGATTGCCGAGCGGCTGGGCATGGCGCTGGCACGCTATGATAAGGATCGCGACGGTCACTATGATCTGATTTCAGCGCTGCATAAGGCGGTGCGCGGTTCTGATCCTGATGCTGCTCTGTATTGGTTTGCGCGTATGCTGGAAGGTGGCGAAGACCCACTGTTTCTTGCCCGCCGGATCGTCCGCATGGCGAGCGAAGACATTGGTATGGCTGACCCAACAGCGCTGCAAACGGCTATGGCGGCTCGTGAGGCCTATCATGTGCTTGGCAGCCCTGAAGGAGAGTTGGCCATCGCCCAGGCCGTTGTTCATGTGGCAACCGCGCCAAAATCTAATGCTGTCTACACGGCCTACAAAGCCGCGCGCTCACTCGCCAAAGAAGGTGGGTCGCTGGCGCCGCCATCGGAAATTCTCAACGCACCCACCAAGCTGATGAAGGATATCGGGCGAGGGGATGGTTATATCTATGATCATGACACGCCAGATGCGTTTTCGGGCCAAGATTATTTCCCGGAGGCACTAGGCCGCCACACACTCTATGATCCGCCGGAGCGTGGGTTTGAGCGCGAACTTGTCAAGCGGCTGCGATACTGGCAGGGCTTACGCGACTTGAAACAGAACGGGGAATAACCGCGTTGGCGTTAAGCGCAGCAGCCTTGGTGTTTGTCGGTGGGGGCTTGGGAGCGGTGGCCCGCTATGGCCTTGTGCGCGCGTCTGAAAGCGCGCTTGGCACGGCGTTCCCCTACGGTGTTTTCGCCGCCAATATCGTTGGCTCTTTCCTCATGGGTGTTTTGGCTGGTTGGCTTGTCGTGCGCGGTGGTGGGTTTGGCATGTTTCTCGACATGTCAGGCCATGATGCGACCAAGGCGGCGCTGGCAACAGGGCTTCTAGGCGGTTTCACCACATTTTCTGCCTTCTCGCTGGATGCCGTGCGGCTCTGGGAAACTGGATCACAAGGCGCGGCTATCGCCTATGTGGCTTTAAGTGTTGCGCTAGCGCTGGTGGCGCTGATCGCTGGTTTGATGTTGGCGCGAGGGGTGCTCACATGAGTGGTGTGCAGACCCGTGAAGTGGCTGGCGATGAAGATGGGATGCGCCTTGATCGCTGGTTCAAGGAACATTATCCGGGCTTGGCTTTTGGTGCGCTGAACAAGCTGCTGCGCAAAGGCTCCATCCGTGTGGATGGCGGGCGTGCGAAGTCCAATGCTCGGTTGGAAACAGGCCAATTGATCCGTGTGCCGCCGATGGAGGCTGAAGCGCAAATGGCTGCACCTGCGCGACCGGATGATGAGACCGTTCAAGCGCTCAAAGACATGACACTTTTTGAGGACGATATGGTGCTCGTTCTCAATAAGCCGTTTGGTTTGGCGGTTCAGGGTGGGCCAGGTCTGTCCAAGCATGTGGATGGCATGCTGGAGGCGCTGCGCGACAAGCAAGGTCGCAAGCCGCGTCTTGTTCACCGACTTGATAAAGACACGTCTGGTGTTCTTATCGTCGCAAAGACCAAAGGGGCGGCCTCCTCGCTGGCGGCAGCGTTTCGCGCACGCACGACCAAAAAGGTTTATTGGGCGTTGGTGCGCGGCGTACCAAAACCTAAGCAGGGCCGCATTTCTAGCTATCTGGCCAAGGGCGATGAGGATGCCGCGCCTGATCTTAAGGAGCGTATGCGCGTTGCTAAGCATGGAGATCGCGGTGCGGATCATGCACTGACGCTCTACAACGTCATCGAGACAGCGGGCAGGGGTCTTACTTGGGTGACATTGCGCCCTATAACCGGGCGAACCCACCAACTTCGTGCTCATGCCAACCATATTGGCCACCCGATCATCGGTGACCCGAAATATTTCGACGTTGAAAACTGGGAACTGCCGGGCGGCATTCAAAACCGCCTTCACCTGCACGCACGGCGCTTGTTGATCCCGCATCCCAAAGGCGGTCAGATCGATGTCACCGCGCCACTGCCACAGCATATGCAGCAAAGCTGGAACCTGCTCGGCTTTTCAACCCAGGGTATGGGTGACGACGATGATGACGAGTGGGAGGCCCAAGCCGCCAAGCAGCCAGTGAGAGGTGCGAGCCGTTGATCAACGAGCTTGTTCTTTGGGCGGCCCTTGGCATTTTGATTGCGTTGATGGTTCTGGCCGTGTGGGCCGGTCGTCGTGGTCTGCATGCGTTGGGTGTGGTTGGTCCGGGCGGCAAGTCTGCCGCGCAAGACAAGCAAATGGCTGAGCTGATCGTTGAGCTGCGGCGCTTGAACGGCAATCTGGAACGTCTGGTGGATGAGCCGGACAAGAGCATGTCTCATGAGTGACAAGACGTCTCCTTTCGATGCGATCTTCACTGAGACCGGGCTTGACCCGAATGAAGCAGCGCAGCGCACGATGCGTCCCGATCTGCCCAAGCGGTTCTGGAAAGACGTCACGTTGGATGAGCGCGATGGAGCGTTCCATGTGTTGCTGGATGGCCGCACCGCGAAATCTCCTGGGCGCAATGCGCTGGCCTCCACGCACAGGCAAGTGGCCGAGCGGATAGCTGCTGAGTGGGATGCTGTCGGAGAGCACCTTGACCCGGCAATGTTGCCGCTGACCAAACTCGTTAATGTTGCCCTTGATGGTGGCACAGAGCATCGCGAAGCCCTGCTGGATGAGGTGCGCGCTTATGCTGGCACCGATCTGCTTTGCTATCGCGCTGAACGTCCGCAAGGGCTGGTCGATCGGCAAAACACCGTTTGGGACCCTTATCTGGATCGGTTGAAGACCCATCACGGTATCTCAATGAAACGCGCCATGGGCATTATGCATGTTGCGCAAGATGACGTTGTGCTCGATGCGATCCGCGCGCTGGCAGATCAACGCGCGCTTTGTGGCGAAGCCGTTGCCGCGCTGGCGCTTGCCACCTCGCTCACTGGATCCGCCATTCTGGCGCTGGCGCTCACCGAGCCGGGCGTGGATGATGGCCGGGCCAAGACCATCTGGCACGCGGCGCATGTGGACGAAGACTGGAACCGTGCGCAATGGGGCGAAGATTACGAGGCCACCGCCTTGCGCGCTGCGCGCTGGCGCGATTTTGAAGCTGCTGCCTTCGTGCTTTCTGTCACACGGCGTTAGCGATCCGTTGCACCCTTCGGATGGCTGGACATGCTACGGTGCACTGGTAAGCGATAGGGCAGATGAGTTCTGCTGGAGGCATTGTGTATCCCATGAGTGTGCTTGATGAGTTGGAAGCGCGGCGCGAGCAGGCCCGCCAGGGCGGTGGCACGCGGCGTATCGAGAACCAGCACAAAAAGGGCAAACTGACCGCCCGTGAGCGGCTTTCTGTGCTGCTCGATGAAGGCTCGTTTGAAGAATATGACATGTTCGTGCAGCACCGCTGCGTGGATTTTGGCATGGCTGAGACGAAGTATTCAGGCGATGGCGTGGTCACCGGCTGGGGCACGATCAATGGTCGCGTTGTCTATGTCTTTGCTAAAGATTTCACCGTGCTTGGCGGATCGCTGTCTGAAGCGCATTCAGAGAAGATCGTCAAAATCCAAGATATGGCACTGCGCAACCGCGCGCCCATTATCGGTCTGTTTGACGCCGGTGGTGCTCGCATTCAGGAGGGTGTTGCCGCGCTCGCCGGTTATGGTGATGTGTTCCATCGCAATGTGCGTGCCTCTGGTGTTATCCCGCAAATCTCCGTGATTATGGGGCCGTGCGCCGGTGGTGATGTCTATTCGCCCGCGATGACCGATTTCATTTTCATGGTGCGCGACACCAGCTACATGTTCGTCACCGGCCCTGATGTGGTGAAAACGGTGACCAATGAGACTGTTACAGCAGAAGAACTTGGCGGTGCCAGTGTGCACGCCACCAAGTCTTCCATCGCCGATGGTGCTTTCGACAATGACATGGATGCGTTGTTCGAGGTTCGACGCCTGGTGAATTTTTTACCAGCCTCCAACACCGCTGAGCTGCCCGAAATCCCTTGCTATAATGATGTGCAAGCGCAGGACGATAGCCTTGATACGCTCGTGCCGGCCAATCCCAACCAGCCTTATGACATGAAGGAACTGGTGCTCAAAACGCTGGATGATGGCGACTTTTATGAGCTTCAGGAAAAGTTCGCGGGTAACATCATTACCGGCTTTGGCCGCATCGAGGGCGCGCCGGTGGGTGTTGTCGCCAATCAGCCGATGGTGCTGGCAGGCGTGCTCGACAGCGATGCCAGCCGCAAGGCCGCGAGGTTCGTTCGCTTCTGCGATTGTTTCAACATTCCCATCGTGACGTTTGTGGACGTGCCAGGCTTTTTGCCGGGCACGGCGCAGGAATATGGTGGGCTGATAAAGCATGGTGCCAAGCTGCTTTATGCATTCGCCGAAGCGACTGTGCCCAAGATCACTGTCATCACCCGCAAGAGCTATGGCGGGGCCTATGTGGTTATGTCATCGAAACATATTGGTGGCGATCTCACCTATGCCTGGCCATCGGCTGAGATTGCGGTGATGGGCTCAAAAGGGGCGGCGGAGATTCTTTATCGCCAGGAATTGGATCAGCCGGAAAAGCTGGCAGCGCGCATTGCTGACTATGAGGAGCGGTTCGCCAACCCGTTCGTGGCAGCGGAGCGTGGCTTTATCGATGATGTGATCTTGCCCCATTCAACGCGGCGTCGGGTGGCGCGTGGACTGAAGCTTCTAAAGTCCAAGGCGGTGGATGTCCCTTGGAAAAAACATGATAATATTCCACTTTAAGATATTTACCTAATCCATTGATATAAATATATAAGTCCGATCAAGACTGGTTGATGTATAAGATAGATCACCAGGCTGCGTCGACCCATCCAGGTGAGGGGGTCACGCATGGTTTTGTGCGGTGATGGTGGTCGCGATTGCAACCAAGGTACCAGCATGTGCTTACCAATCGCAAAGCCCAGCAGTCCTGCTGCTAGCCATGGAAACACCGGCACCCAGTCGGCTGTCACCGGCACCTCAGTTCCAAGACCCAGCCAGACCGTTGCAGGGTGGTTCAGCGCGGGCAAGGCAATGCTGGCCTTGGTGACAACAACCAGAGCGGCCAGCGCCGCCGCCAAGAATGGGTGCTGCCGGGCAACAAGTGCCACGACCACGCTGGCCAGCGCGATGTGGTGCAAGATACCGAAATAAATCGGTGCCTGGGGCAGGGCGATGAAACTTGCGGCTGACACCAGTACTGCTGCCCCGGCGACGATGCCAGTGCGCCTCCAAAAGGATCGCCGTTGGATAAGTGGCATAGCAGACATCGCCGAGGAGAGGGCCAGTGATACACCGCTGATGGTCAGAAACGAGCCAGCAATGATCTGCGCGGCCAATCCCATCGCCTGATCGCGCTCCGGCGTCCAGATAAGAAGGCCGAACTGAAACCCGTCCCACAGCGCGTGGTAGATGATCATCGCAATCAGCGCGAGGCCGCGGGCCTGGTCGAGCAGTGCCAAGCGCGACAGGGGTGCTTGCGATGCCACGTTTTTCCCCACCTTTCGGTCAAGTTGCCCGGCGTTGTGCAACGCCGTAATGAGGTGCATCTGCCTAGCTTGGAGCTGCCTCGTGTTCAATGCCATCCTGATCGCCAATCGCGGCGAAATTGCCTGTCGCGTCATCAAGAGTGCCAAGGCGCTGGGGATAAAAACCGTCGCGGTTTACTCCGATGCCGATGCCAGCGCCCTGCATGTAAAGATGGCCAATGAAGCGGTGCATATTGGTCCGCCACCTGCTGCGCAGTCTTATCTGTTGGCTGATGTTATCATTGAGGCTTGCAAGAAAACCGGCGCGGATGCCGTGCACCCCGGCTACGGCTTCCTGTCGGAGCGCGCGAGCTTCGCCAACGATTTGGCTGCCGCTGGGATCACGTTTATCGGGCCCAACCCTCACGCTATCGAGGCGATGGGCGACAAGATCACATCCAAGAAGGTGGCCGCTGATGCCGGGGTTTCCACTGTTCCGGGATATCTGGGCATTCTCGATACCCCGGATGACGCCATCCGTATCGCCAATGACATCGGCTATCCGGTGATGATCAAGGCCTCTGCCGGTGGTGGTGGCAAGGGCATGCGCATCGCTTATTCGGCCGATGAAGTGCATGAAGGGTTCGAGCGCTCGCGCTCCGAAGCGGCCTCATCATTTGGTGATGATCGTCTGTTTGTTGAAAAATTCATCGAGAACCCGCGCCACATCGAGATCCAGGTGCTGGGCGACAAGCATGGCAACTGCATCTATCTCGGTGAGCGCGAATGCTCCATTCAACGTCGCAATCAAAAGGTAATCGAAGAGGCGCCATCACCGTTTCTCGATGCAGAAACCCGCGCCCGTATGGGCGAACAGTCGGTCGCGTTGGCCAAGGCCGTGAACTATGATTCTGCTGGTACGGTGGAATTCGTCGTTGGCCAAGACAAGAGCTTCTACTTCCTTGAGATGAACACGCGCCTGCAAGTGGAGCATCCGGTGACGGAGCTCATCACTAGTGTTGACCTTGTCGAGCAGATGATCCGCTCAGCCGCCGGTCACCCTCTCTCGATGACCCAGGATGATGTGATGCTGACTGGGTGGTCGGTGGAATCGCGCGTTTATGCCGAAGATCCTGTACGTGGTTTTTTGCCGTCCATCGGGCGCCTGACGCGTTATGCACCGCCGGAAGAAACTTCTGACCCTGAGCAAACCGTGCGCGTTGATACCGGTGTGGTCGAGGGCTCGGATATCTCGATGTTTTACGACCCGATGATTGCCAAGCTCGTCACGCACGCGCCGGACCGTGCTTCGGCTATTGCTGCGATGGAAGAGGCGCTGGATCGCTTCCAGATCGACGGCATCCAACACAATACGGGGTTTCTGTCCGCGCTGATGACGCATCCGCGTTGGAAGTCCGGTGAACTGACCACCAATTTCATCGCTGAAGAGTTCCCCGATGGCTTTACGCCCGTGGAACCAAACCGAGAGGAAGCGCTGGTGCTCGCCAGCGTTGCACTGGCCATGGAAGTGGTGGAGCGCACGCGCCTTGATCATCTTACAGGGCGTCTTCGACCCCATCTTGGCGGCATGCGCGATAGTTGGTCAGTGTTTTTGAACGGCACACGCTACGATGCTGATGGGTTGGCCGGTACGGCTCTAGCGCCGGTGGACTTAAGTGTCACGGTGGATGGCGAAGAGATGATCATCACCTCGCGCTGGACGCCGAGCGACACCCTTTGGCTCGGCACGGTGAATGGTAAGCCGGTTGCTGTGCGCCTGAAGCGCAATGGGCACAGCCGAACGCTGGAGCGGCGAGGAGCGCAAGTGCACGCGCAGGTGATGCCGCGTGCCAATGCTGATCTTGCCGAACTTATGCCTGAGAAGGTGGCGCCAGACACATCAAAGTATCTTCTTTGCCCGATGCCTGGTCTGGTGGTTTCCATGCATGTGAGCGAAGGCGACATCGTGCAAGTGGGTCAGCAGCTTGCCATCGTTGAGGCGATGAAAATGGAAAATATTTTGCGCGCTGAGCGTGAGGCGACTGTGAAAGATATCAAGGTGGCAGCCGGTGAGAGCCTTGCTGTCGATCAGGTGATGATCGAGTTCGAGTAGGGCCAAAAAGTCGCCTTATGAGGCGCTGGCGCCTCGCTCCACCATGACGCTGAGAACCTCATCGGCATCGCGTTTCCACCAGTTTTCGGTCGAGAAAATCTCCACCTCATTGAGGCCCGAAAAACCGACGGTTTCAACCTGCTCGCGAATGCCTTTGATGTCGATGATGCCATCGCCCATCATGCCGCGATCAAGCAGCAGATCGTTGGTAGGAACCAGCCAATCGCAAATGTGAAACGCGAGCATCTGCTCTTTGCCCGCACGTTTAATCTGCTTGAACAAGTCTGGGTCCCACCACACGTGATAGACATCGCAAGCCACGCCCATGGCGCCTGTTCTTTGCGGGTCGAGTTGATCGCAAATATCGAGAGCCTGCGCCATTGTGTTCACGCAGGCTCGGTCAGCGGCGTACATCGGGTGCAGCGGTTCGATAGCAATCGGCATATCGACGGTGCGGGCGTAGTCGAGCGTTTTTGACAGGCCTTCGGTGACGGTCGCGCGGGCGCTGGCGATATCTTTGGAGCTTTCAGGCAGCCCGCCGACCACCATCACCAGGCAAACAGCGCCAATCGCGATGGCTTCATCGACGGCACGCTTGTTGTCATCGAGCACAGTGTCGCTGAGAGCTCCATCAGCGGTGAACATACCGCCGCGGCAAAGACCGGAGACGGTGAGCCCAGCATCCTTGATCATGCGCGCGCCTTCTTCCACACCCGTCTCTTGCAGCTTGTCACGCCAGGGTGCGATGCCGCCGATGCCGTGGCGCACACAGCCCTCCACGCATTGGCGCAAATTCCATTGCGCTCGCACGGTGGCAGTGTTCAGCGATAGGTCTGCGGCTGTTGGCATGGGTTAGATCTCCACACCGCGCGCGGCAAAAACCGGTCGTGCGCGTGCTGCGGCTTGGTCTGGATCGGTGAAGAGGTGCGCGTCATTGGCAAGCTTGATGATTTGGGCCAGATGCAGCGTTGAGCGTGTGGATTCCTGCCCGCCGATCATCGTGAAGTGGTCTTGGTGACCGTTGAGGTAGGCCATAAACACCACACCGGTCTTGTAATAACGGGTGGGTGCTTTGAAGATGTGGCGCGACAGCGGAACAGTTGGCGCAAAGGCCGCGCGATAGGCCGTGTCTTCGCCTGCGCCCAGCGCCCCAAGTGCTTGTGATGCTGCGCCCGCAATGGGGTCAAAGATGCCAAGCAGCGCGTGAGAAAAGCCTTGCTCATCGCCTGCGATAAGGTCCGGGTAGTTAAAATCATCGCCGGTGTACATTTTTACGGCGTCGGGCAGACGGCGGCGCATCGCGATCTCTTTTTCCGCTGACAGAAGCGAGATTTTGATGCCGTCCACTTTTGCAGCGTTGGCGGCAATAACATCGAGGCAGGTGTCCATCGCCTGCATGTGATCCTGCGAGCCCCAATAGCGTTCCAAAGCTGGGTCAAACATCTCGCCAAGCCAATGCAGTATGGCAGGTTGGGAGAGGCCACTTAGAACGCGGGTGTAAACTCGGACATAGTCGTCCGGTGATTGCGCGGCTTTGGCGAGTGCGCGCGAGGCCATCAAAATCACCCGCCCGCCAGCGGCTTCCACTGCTTCGCACTGCATTTCATAGGCCGCGATCACATCATCGATGGTGACATCGGGTCCCGGCGCCAGGTGATCGGTGCCGGCACCGCAGGCAATGAGATGACCGCCTGCTTTTGCGGCAGATACCGAACGCTGGATAAGCTCTAGCGATTGCGCCCAGTCCAGCCCCATCCCGCGCTGAGCCGTATCCATCGCCTCGGCAACGCCAAAGCCCAGCGACCAAAGATGTTCGCGGAACGCAAGCGTGCGATCCCAGTCGATGGCTGCATCCAACCATGGATCATTGTCGGCTAACGGGTTGGCGACAACATGCGCAGCGGCATAAGCGATGCGATTCCAGCCCTGCGGTGATCGCGTTGGCGCGGGCCCAGCGGTGAGTTTAACCGGTTCTGTGGTTCCTGATGCGGTGGGCAGATTGAGTGTTGTCACCAGCTACACCTCAAGCGCAGGAACATCGAGCCAGCGACGCTCCTTCCAGCTTTGCACGCCAAGTTCTGCCAGTTGCACACCCTTGGCGCCCTCAAGCAGCGAGTAGCTCCAGGGCGCGTCGTCAGCGATATGCCGTAGAAACTCTTCCCACTGCACTTTGAACCCATTGTCGAAGTTGGTGTTGTCCGGCACCTCTTCCCAATCATCGAAAAAATTCATGGTCTGTGGTTGGTCCGGGTTCCAAACAGGCTTTGGTGTGTTCACGCGCTGTTGACTAACGCAGGAATGAAGGCCCGCGACCGCCGAGCCGTGGGTGCCATCAACTTGGAAGGTCACCAGATCATCACGGCGCACGCGCACGCACCAGCTCGAATTGATGTGGGCGATGATGCCACCCTCCAGTTCGAACGTCGCGTAGGCCGCGTCATCAGCATCAGCCTTGTAGGCGTTGCCATTTTCGTCCCAGCGCTCGGGGATGTGGGTTGCACCCAGGCAAGAGACCGCTTTGACCGGTGCCACAACGTTGTCGAGCACATAGCGCCAGTGGCACAGCATATCGGAGATAATACCGCCGCCATCGGCAGCGCGGTAGTTCCATGAGGGACGCTGGGCGTGCATCCAATCGCCTTCAAACACCCAATATCCGAATTCACCGCGCACCGAGAGAATGCGGCCAAAAAAGCCGGAGTCGCGCAAGCGCTTCAGTTTCTTCAGGCCCGGCAGATCAAGCTTGTCATGAACAATGCCGTTCTTCACGCCCCTGGCTTTGGCGTAGGCGGCGATATCAAGCGCCTCGGTCAAGCTCTCTGATATCGGCTTTTCACAATAAATGTTTTTGCCAGCATCGATGGCTTTTTTCAACAGCTCCGGGCGAAGCTTTGTGGACGCCGCATCGAAAAACAGCGTGTCATCAGGGTTGGCCAACGCCGCATCCAGATCGGTTGTCCAGCGCGGCACATTGTGCGCTTTTGCGATCGCTTCCACCTTGTCAGCGTTGCGACCCACCAAAATCGGGTCAGGCACCAGATAGGAACCGTCTGCTAGCGCCACGCCGCCTTGATCACGGATCGCAAGCACCGAACGGATGAGATGCTGGTTCATCCCCATTCGCCCTGTAATGCCATGCATGATGATGCCGATACGCTGCGTTCTCATTGAAGGTTCCTTCGGTGTGCAATTCGGGGGGATGTGGTGGTGCTAAGCAGTTGGATCAGGGCGCAAAAAACGGATGACCATTTCTCCAATGTCGGCGCTGCGCTTGGTGAGCCAGGCCTCATCGATTGGTGCGTTAAAGACCGCGCGCAGCGTGTGCATGTTGGAAATGGGGAAATAACAAAGCGAGGCGATCGTGATGTAGAGATCTGTTGGCTCAATGCCTGCGCGAAACACACCCATCGTGATGCCTCGATCCAGCAAGCTGCGCAGTTCTTCCATCAAGGGCGATTGGATGTCTGCCGCGTCTTTGATCTGCCGGATGGTTTCGCCACCACGTAGATTTTCAGTGTTCAGCATGGAGATGAACCATGGCTTGTGCTGAAAATGGCGTAGCGTGAAATCCACGAGATCGCGGACCGCAGTTTCCGGGTCCTTGTGATCAAGGTTTAGATCACGTTCGCCTTCGCGAATCTGTACATAGGCCTCGCGCAATGCTGCGGTGTAGAGCGCCTCTTTGTCGCCGAAATAGCTGTAAATCAGTGGTTTAGAGACCCCGGCACGTTCGGCGATCATATCGATGCGCGCACCAGCATGGCCATATGTGGAGAACTCAATCAGCGAGGCATCCAAAATGGCGCGCTTGGAGCGTGCTGCATCACGCTTTGGGCTTGGTGTGGTCTGCTTTCGAGGCGAACGGGTGGCAGTTTTGCGCTGGGCTGCTGCCCTTGTTGGTCGTTCGCTGACAGGCAAATCTCTAGCCATCGGTTGACCTTTCTGCTTCCCGCTTCAAAAGTCGATCCAAAGTGCGGCTGATTGCGTTGCGCACCGCAGGCACACCCAAGGCGATGCTGACGACGATGATGATCACGAAAACCGCTGAGATAGGGCGTGTGAAGAAAGGCGTTAGATCGCCGTCGCTTAGGGTAAGACCGCGGCGTAGGCTTTTGTCCAGTAACGCGCCCAGAATGATGCCAAGCACCAATGGCGCCATCGGATAATTCATCTGGCGTAGGACGAACCCAACCAGGCCGAAGACCACCATGACCCAGATTTCAAAGGTGCGTTGGGTGAGCGCGTAAGGGCCAATGACGCAAAGCGTGAAGACCAGCGGCATCAAGATTTCGCGCGGCACTTTCAGGACCAGCACGAAGACGCGGGTTAGGAATAGGCCAAAGACTGCAATGGCGATGGTCGCAAAGATAAGCATCACGGCCACCGAATAGATGAAGTCCGGCTGCTCAATCATGATCATTGGGCCTGGGCGAACACCATGGATGAACAGCGCGGCAATGAGCACAGCGGCGGGTGCCGACCCAGGTACCGCGAGTGTTAGTGCCGGGATCAACGCGCCTGGCACAACGGCGCTGTTGCCGGTTTCTGCCGCAGTCAGCCCCTCATAAGACCCTTTGCCAAATTGCGCGCGTTCTTTGCTTGTGCGCCGCGCCGCTGCATAAGAGGCCCACGCGCCGATATCTTCGCCAACGCCTGGAATGATGCCGACCAGCGTGCCAATGACGCCGGATCGCATGATGGTGATCTTGTAGCGCCAAAGATCGACGAGTTTAGGTAGAATGCGGTCGCGCTCGCCGGTGGCGTTCACTACCTTGGCTTTGGCGCGCCACATAACGGTGAGCACTTCGGCAAAACCGAACGCTCCTACCATGGCTGGGATCAGCCCGATGCCACCGTTCAGCTCGGGCATGTCGAAATTAAAGCGAACGTGGGCGTGAATGCCCTCTGAGCCGATCATGGCTACCATCAAGCCCATAAGCCCGGCAATGTAACCTTTGAGCGGGCTGATACCGCCGGTCAGTTGGCCAGAGATAACAATGCCGAAAACGGCAAGCCAGAAAAACTCGAACGATCCGAAGTTCAGCGCTGCTTCGGCCAAAGGCGGAGCCAGCATGACCAAGAGCAGGATGCCCACGAGTGTGCCGATCGCTGACCCGGCGGTGGCCAGTGCCATGGCGTATCCTGCACGCCCCGACTGCGCCAATGGATAACCGTCTAACGCCGTTGCCGCGCTGGCTGGCGTGCCGGGGATGTTCAGCAAGATGGCGCTGCGCGAGCCACCATAAATGGCACCGACATACATGCAGATGAGTACGGTGATCGCCGCATCGCGATCCAGCGTATAGGTGAGAGTGGTGAGGAGCGCCACGCCCATGGTGGCGGTCAGGCCGGGAAGACTGCCGACAAAAATACCAAGCAGAGTTGCCCACATAACGTGGAACAGCATTTGGCCTGTCGCCATTTGCTGGAAGGCTTGGCTAAGGGCGAGCAAACCATCCATTTAAGGTAGCCGCACCAAGAAGCCGTATTGAAACAAGCTTGCAATGGCGTAGGCACCAATGATGCCAAAGCCAATGCCAAACGCGACGCGCTTCAAATGATCAGTGGTGGTGCTCGCGCTTTGCCATGTGAAATGAGTGTAAAACACAGCAATGTAGATGGCCGTAGCTTGTGCGAAGGGCAGAGACCCGACCAACGCCAGTGCATAGACAACGCTGTAACTGGCCGCGAAGAACAGGTCACGATTGGACGTCATGCGCCGCGCGTTTGGTTCTGTCTCGTCGCCGGTTTGAGTGGCCGTTGATGAACTGGCCGCATCAGCCAACTGTGCTTTGCTGGCAGCATGGGCAGCCCGAGCGGATACAAACAGGAGTGCTGCACACAGCATCATTGCGAGGCCTAAGATCATTGGAACAAGGCCAGGAATGGAGGCCGGGTGAATTTGCCGAATTTCAAGCCGGTCCATCGTGTAGCCGCCGACAAGCATGGCAAGGCCTACCGCAAAAAGGACGATGCTTGTCCAACGGTCTGCGGTCGCACTGTCTAAAGTCATAGTGGTTCTGGTTCTTCGGCGTTGAAGCGTTTGACGTCGAGGGGAGACGCGGGAAGGGGCGTCTTTTTGACGTCCCATTGTTTTTGGTCCAATTGGCCGCGCCACGTGACAGTGGCGCGGCTAATATTGCGCGTGTCGCTTATTCAGCGGGGCAGTCGATACCGATCTCAGATGGATCAACCACAGCTTCACCGCGCGTCACGCGGGCACAGGCTTCTGCAATCACCACTGGCATCGCAGCGTTCATGGCATCTTCGCCATAGCTTGGTGCAAACACCGCACCACGATCTGATGCATAGGCCTGAAGCTCAGAGGAGTTCATGATCACATCGCGCCATACTGCATCGACTGTTTCATAGACTTCGGCTGGCGCGCCGGCCGGAATGAAGACACCGAAATAGTCAGCGGCAATTGGCATGTCGGGCAGATAGTTGGTGATGGGTGGGATAGGATCGATACCCTCAACCACCAAAGGTTGGTCTGAAAGCACAGCCAAGCCACGAAGGCGACCAGCGCGGATCATTTCCGTCTGCTCCACTGCGAGCTGAGTTGTTGCGATAACTTCACCAGAAGCTGCTGCAATCACGGCTGGGTTGCCGCCATCATAGGTGACCATGCGCGCGTTGAGTTCTTCGCCAGCGGCTTCTTGAATGGCCGCCAGAGCCATGCCACCAGAAGAATTCACGCCAGCCGTACCGACTGTCACACCATCCATCTTCATTGCGTCGAGCAACTCACCAAAATCTTGGTAAGGCGAATCCACGTTCACCGAAACCACAGGTACGTTAGCGACGTGCAGATAGACGACATAGTCCTCAATCGAAGTGTCTTCGATCAGGCCTGTCACAGCATAAGTCGCGTTGTTGGCGATGGCGTTTGCCGTCCATGTGTATCCATCTCGCGGCGCCGCAAGTGCGGCGGCAGTACCTATGGAACCTGAGGCGCCAGGCTGATTGACCACGACGATCTCCGTGCCGAGCGCTTCTTCCAGAAGCGGAGCGACCACGCGGGTCACCTGATCGGTGGACCCGCCGGCCGACCATGGCACGATGATGTTAATGGGGCGATCAGGCTGCCACTCAGCCATGGCACTGGTTGCAAGACCAGCGCTTGCAAAAGCTGCAAGCGACGCGAATGCGAATTTAGAGAGCTTCATATGTCTCTTTCCTCCCGTTGTTACTGACTAGTAAGTAATAAGCAAAACCAAGCCATGTCAATCACGAATTAGGCTTCGTGCTGGAGAAATTAATGATTTAAAAACAGCGCATTAAGTAAGGTTCGCAAAAAGCGAGAAGGGTATTTGATGCTTTTCGCAGATGCAGCATCTCCTGCTGCGATGCATGAAAGTGGGCTCGGTGTGAGCCAATAAGACACGAGGACCTTCGCGTGTAGTGTCATAAAAAAAGCCCGGCACAACGCGCCGGGCTTTAGAATATCTTGATGGCAAACAAGAACTAGTAGCGCCGGAAAAGTGCCACAAGCTTGCCTTGGATTTTAACCCGATCTGGCCCAAAAATCCGTGTCTCATACGTTGGATTGGCTGCCTCCAGCGCTACCGATCCACCGCGCTTACGCAGCCGCTTTAGCGTCGCTTCTTCATCATCGACCAGTGCCACGATGATCTCGCCATTGTCAGCGCTCTCGGAACGTTTTATGAGCACGGTGTCACCATCAAAGATACCAGCTTCGATCATTGAGTCGCCGCGAACTTCCAGCGCAAAATGCTCGCCGCCAGCGATCAGTTCAGCAGGCACAGATACCGAATGGCTTTCCTGCTGAATAGCGGAGATCGGCGTACCTGCCGCGATCCGGCCCATCACAGGAACCGTTACGATGTCGCCTATCGCTGCGATATCGGGGGAAGGACTTGCTGGTTTTGGTTTGCCGCCTGAGCCTTCAATGACACTGGGCACAAAGCCACCTTCGCGGCCACCAAGACGTGGATTGTGCGAATCGGGCAGTCGTACAACTTCCATGGCGCGCGCACGATTTGGTAGGCGGCGGATAAAACCGCGTTCTTCCAAAGCGGTGATCAGCCGATGGATGCCGGACTTGGATTTTAAATCCAAAGCATCTTTCATTTCATCAAAGGAGGGCGGAACACCGGACTCGCGCAATCGTTCGTGGATGAACATCAACAGTTCATGCTGCTTGGGTGTCAGCACGGCATTTCCCCCGCTTCATATGGCTGGAGCCAGGTGCAGCGCGCAATCCGACTCATTGGAACACAAGATGAACAGTTTGTACCTGTTCTTGGTGTGTTCTACAAGGGTGTGACGCTATTTTGGCAAAGGAAGCATTGCGCAAAGGGTGCCTGCGCTTGCCGCATCAACGTGTGCTGGACGATAGATCAGGGCATCTGCATTGCCCAGCAAGCGCAGGAGCGAGGAGTCCTGGCTCAGCACCGGCACCAAATTGCCGTTGGCATCGTAGGTCGCGCGCATGAAGTGCGCGCGTGGTCCGTTGACGGGTAAGTCGTCACCAAGGGTTGCGTCTTCCAAGGCCAGCAACGGTGTGGGATTCTTACCAGCCAGCCGATCGATGAGCGGGCGCAGAAAGATGATGGCGCTGACCATGGAGGAAACCGGATTTCCAGGCAGGCCCAGTACGGTTTTACCACCCTTGCGCCCAAACAGCGTTGGTTTGCCGGGGCGCAGGGCTACCTTTGGGATGTCCAAGGCATATCCTTGGGCCTCAAGGGCAGGACGGATGAGATCATAGTCTCCCACCGACGCCCCCCCAATCGTTACCAGAATATCGGCCTCGCTTTGGGCAATATATGCTTCCAGCTCGCTTTGATCATCGCGGATCAGTGTCAGGTCGTGGAGCTTGGCATCGTAACGCTGCGCCAAGGTTGCCAAGCCGAAGCCGTTGGATGCGATGATCGCATCATCGGGTGCACCTTTGCCCGGCCAAGCCAGTTCATCACCATTCATCATAACGGCGACACTGGGCTTGGGATAAACAGATAGTTCTGGATGATTGCCGGAGGCGGCAAGCGCCAAATGTTGCGGCGTGAGTTGAGTGCCTTTGGCGATGAGGGTATCGCCTTGCACAAAATCACCGCCAGCAGGGCGTATGTTAGCGCCGCTGCCCGGGTTTTCTGAAACGGTGATAACATCGCCATCGCGTGCGGCGTCTTCCTGAATCAGTACATGGCTTGCGCCGTCGGGTATCGGTGCGCCGGTAAAGATGCGCACGGCGTTGCCGGCGCTAACTATCCCAGAGAAATGCGCGCCCGCAGGCACTTCACCAAGCACTTCAAAGCGCTCCCGTGCTAAGGGAGTGGACGCTAAAGCGTAGCCATCCATGGCCGAAACAGCGAAGGGTGGCTTGGTGCGCGTGGCAATGCAGTCCTTAGCCAGGACACACCTGTCAGCTTCAAGGAGAGGTAGGGCGCGTGGTGCGAGAGGTTCTATCGACCCGACCATCCGCTCCAGCGCGGTTTCCAATGGAACCATCTCACTCATCAATCGTCGAGGCTCCAGTCGCCTGATGCGCCGCCAGCTTTCTCTGTCACTTTGACGTCGGTGATCACCATGTGCCGATCAATGGCCTTGGCCATGTCGTAGAGGGTGAGGAGCGCGATGTTGCAGGCGGTTAGTGCCTCCATTTCAACGCCGGTTTTGCCGCTTGTGCGTACCGATGTTGAGACTATCAGGCCCGCGCCGTCTTCCCGCTCAATAACCTCCACCTGAACATCGTTGAGCGCGAGTGGATGACAGAGCGGGATAAGATCGTGCGTGCGTTTGGCGGCCATAACACCAGCAATGCGAGCTGTGGCCAGCACATCCCCCTTTTTCAAGCGATTTTCGCGAATGGCCATGAGAGTCTCGGCTTGCATCGTAATGGAGCCGGATGCCTTGGCCGTACGCGTGGTGATTGGCTTATCGCTCACATCCACCATGGAGGCTTGGCCCGATTGGTCTGTGTGAGTCAGGCGGTCTTTTGTTTCTTTGGCGCTCATGCGGCGAGCAGTTCGCGCGTGGCGGCTTCCACGTCCGGCTTTCGCATCAGGCTTTCACCAATCAAGAAGGTGGTGATGTTGGATACTGCCATACGATCCAAGTCAGCACGGGTGAAGAGCCCTGACTCGCCAACCAACAGTCGGTCACTCGGCACATTCTTGGCCAGGTCTTCGCTGGTTTCCAGCTTGGTCTCAAAGGTGCGTAGATTGCGATTGTTGATACCGAGCAACGGGGTATCCATAGCCAGCGCACGGTTCAGCTCATGCCCATCATGCACCTCGATCAGTGCATCCATGCCGTAGCTGCTGGCTGACGCCAGCAGCTCAGCGGCCAACGCATCGTCAACCGCCGCCATGATGATCAAAATGCAATCGGCGCCCCAGGCGCGTGCTTCGGCGACTTGGTAGGTGTCGTAGAGAAAATCTTTGCGTAGAACGGGCAAGGAAACCGAATCACGTGCGGCGATCATGAAGTCAGGGTGGCCTTGGAAAGAAGGCCCGTCGGTCAGCACTGATAAGCAAGCCGCGCCACCCGCAGCATAGGCTTGTGCATGAGCAGGCGGATCAAATGCCTCGCGGATCAGCCCCTTGCTGGGGGATGCTTTTTTGATCTCGGCAATCAGGCCGTAGGTGCCTACGGCTTGTTTGGCACGTAGCGCGGACAGAAACCCACGCGGGGCGCTTTGGGTTTTTATCGCTTCTTCAAGCTGTGAAAGAGAAACTGCCTGTTTGGCCGCTGCGATTTCTTCGCGCTTGTAAGCTTCGATTTTGTCGAGGATGTCTGCCACGGTTCAAACAGTCTCGTTGGAAGCCGCGACAAGCTTGTCCAGCGTTGTCATCGCTTTGCCAGATGACAGCGCGTCGCGTGCTTTGATGATGCCTTTGTCCAGCGTCGTTGCGGCACCGGCCACACACAAGGCCGCAGCTGCGTTCATCAAAACGATGTCGGTATAGGCGCCTTGTTCACCCGCCAAAACGTTACGTAGCGCCTGAGCGTTGTGAGCTGCATCGCCACCAACCAGCTCGCGCTCATCAACGAGATCAACGCCATGGTCGCGCGGGTCGATAGCGGCAAGGCTAACTTCGCCTTCCTCTAGCTTGGCCAGATGAGTGATGCCTGTTGTTGTGATTTCATCCATGCCATCAATGCCATAGACCACCCACGCTGTTTCAGACCCTAGCGCTTTTAGGGTCTCAGCGATGGGCACGAGCCAACGCTCATCATAGACGCCAATCAACTGGCGCTTTGCACCAGCAGGATTAGACAGCGGACCGATGAGATTGAAAATCGTGCGCTGGCCAAGCTCAGCGCGGGTCGGCCCAACATGTTTCATCGCAGAATGATGCATCGGAGCGAACATAAAGCCGATGCCCACTTTCTCGATACAGGCAGCGATTTGGTCCGGCCCGATATCAATGTTGACGCCAAGTTCTTTCAGCACATCGGCAGCGCCTGATTGGGAGGATACGGCCCGGTTGCCGTGCTTGGCTACCGAGACGCCGCAGGCTGCCACGGTCAGCGCGGTCGCGGTGGAAACATTATAGCTGCCTTTGCCGTCGCCGCCGGTACCAACAATGTCCATTGCCTCAGATGCCAATGGCTCCGATAGCTTCACCGGCGTCATCTTTGAGCGCATGACCGAAACAGCGCCAACCAATTCATCGATGGATTCGCCCCGAACTTTGAGCGCGATCAGAAACGCCGCAATTTGCGCGCTGGTCAGATCACCAGACATGATGTGTGCGAAGGTCGTTTCAGCTTCATTGCGGGTGAGCCCGACACCAGAGCAAACTTTGGTCAGAAGCGGTTTGATTGCGTCAGACATCACTGGCCCTGTTGGTCGTTGAAACGCGTGGCGATGGCCACAAAATTGGCAAGGATGCGCTCGCCATGCTGCGAGGCGATGCTTTCGGGATGAAATTGTACACCATGCACAGGGTCTGAGCGATGCGAAAGGCCCATGATCTCTCCATCATCGGTACGCGCTGTGATCACCATGTCGGTGGGAAGCGATGTGGTTTCAATGGCCAGTGAGTGGTAGCGCGTGGCCTCGAAAGGACCGTTGATCCCGGAAAAGATAGGCGCCTCAATAGCCGGGGTCACGGTCGACACTTTACCATGCATGAGCTTGGCTGCCCCGATAACTTTGCCGCCATAAGCTTGCCCCATTGATTGCATGCCAAGACACACACCAAAAATCGGGGTGGAAGCCCCCAAATGATCGATGAGCCCTAGGCAGATACCCGCATCATCGGGCGTGCAGGGCCCTGGTGAGACTACGATTCCTGCGATCTTACCTGAAGCGCGCTGCTCGGCGACGTCCTCAACGCTGATGGCGTCATTGCGCACCACATCCATAGCAACGCCGGTGGCACCCAGGCAGTGCACCAAATTGTAGGTGAAGCTGTCATAGTTATCGATGACGAGATAGCGGTCGCCCATATCATTGCCCACGCTGCGATGTGGCGGCGAAGCGCACGGCTTCTTCTGCAGCGCGGAAGAGCGCGCGGGCTTTGTTCTCGCACTCGGCCTGTTCTGAGTCAGGATCACTGTCGGCCACAATGCCTGCCCCTGATTGCACGTACATCACCCCATCTTTGACGATGGCGGTGCGCAGAACAATGCAGGTGTCGAGTGATCCGTTGGCATCAAAATAGCCGACACACCCTGCATAGATGCCGCGCTTGTCCTTCTCCAGCTCATCGATGATTTCCATCGCCCGTACTTTGGGCGCGCCTGACACTGTGCCGGCAGGAAAACCAGCGCCCAGAGCATCAAGAGCGTCATAGCGGTTGGTATCAAGCTCACCAACAACATT
The DNA here is from genome assembly GCA_039814945.1 of Pseudomonadota bacterium. Taxonomy (GTDB): domain Bacteria; phylum Pseudomonadota; class Alphaproteobacteria; order Rhizobiales; family MH13; genus MH13. The sequence continues at coordinate 164,812 of JBCCAF010000007.1, read as the reverse complement.
GGAGACGATATGCATGACGTGGGAATAGCGCTCAATGAAATACTGATCGGTGACCTTCACGGTGCCCAGCTTAGAGACGCGACCAACATCGTTACGGCCCAGATCAAGCAGCATCAAATGCTCCGCTCGCTCCTTTGGGTCGGCTAGAAGCTCGTCGGCCAGCGCTTGATCTTCAGCTGGTGTTTCGCCGCGTTTGCGGGTGCCTGCGATCGGGCGAATGGTTACCTCACCATCACGCACACGCACCAGGATTTCAGGACTCGAGCCAACGATCGTAAAGCCATCAAACGACAGATAGTAGAGAAAGGGCGCCGGGTTGGTGCGGCGCAGGGCGCGGTAAAGCGCAAAGTCCGGCAGTGGGAAGGGCGTTTCAAACCGCTGGGACAGAACAACCTGAAAGATATCACCTGCGGTAATGTACTCTTTGGCACGGGCCACCATCGCCTTATACTCGGCCGGTGATGTGTTCGACATCATGGTTGGCATCGGTACGTCGATGGGCGCTGCGCTCTGCTCAAGTGGGGTTTCCAGCCTGTCTACCGCAGTGGTTAGACGATCCATCGCACGGGCGTAAGCTTGGTCGGCGGTTTGCCCCGATGTCGGCCGGACGGGCGTTACGACAGTTATTTCATCTCGGACTGCGTCAAAAACCACTATGATTGTGGGCCGCATCAGCAGTACGTCCGGTGTGCCGAGCTTGTCTGGATTTTGGTCTGGCAGCTTTTCGATCAGTCGAACCGTATCGTAGCCCAGATACCCAAAAACACCGGCTGACATCGGAGGCAGATCGTCAGGCAGATCGATGCGGCTTTCTTCAATCAGCGTTCGCAGCGCATCGAGGGCAGGGGCGTCGAGTTCTTCAAATGGTGCGGTGATACCATCAGCACTGACATCTGCTTGCGCAGCGCGGTCACCATCGGCGCGGAACAGCAAGTCTGGTGCGAGGCCGATCATCGAATAGCGTCCGCGCACGGCACCGCCTTCGACAGATTCCAACAGGAACGCATTTTTCGACGTGCCTGATAGCTTGAGCATTGCTGAAACCGGCGTTTCAAGGTCACCAACCAGCCGCGTGTAGACGACTTGAGCTGTGCCCACATTGTAGCACCCAGCGAAGGCATCAGAGGAAGGATGAACTTGCATGCGTTTGGTATCCAGCTGCGGCTTACATGCCGCTATGGCTTCCGCCACCGGTTAGTTCCGCCACCAGAGCTTGGTTTACTCGCACGCCCAGCGAGTTCTGTAGCGCCTGCACATATTGGGTGAGCACGGTGTCCTCTAGAGTTGGGGCAAGCTCTTCGGCCAGCTGCTGCACGTCGCTGGCGCTTTCAAAAAAGGCCGGGCGCGTGACGTCATCAACAACGAACACCAGACGTGTCAGCGTTTCGCCTTCCTCATTTGGAGGTCCTTCGACATCACCAAAATGACCTTCGCCACCTTCGAAGGCCGCAACGGTTGCCGGTCCACCCATTTCGTCGGGTGCTTCACCGCGGGTGAAGGGTGCTGTGGTGGTGGTTGCCAGGTCCAATGCGATGGACAGCGTTTGCAGCGAGCGGCCACGTTCCAATTCACCGACCAGTTCACCTGCACGTTCTCGCAGCATTTCGTCCAGCTGTTCATCTTCCCAATCGCTCTGGACGCGATCGCGGGCTTCTTCGAACGTCAGGTCGCGCGCTTCTTCAACACCTGTGACCTCAAACCAGGCAAACCCGCCATCGGCTGTGTCCAGGGCATCGTTTTCCAGCCCAACATCGCTCTCAAAGGTTTCGGCAATGAGCGAGTCTGTCTCGGGCAGATCAGCTGGTTCGCCATCGCGACCAAATCCGTTGGCATCAAGGGCATCGACGGCAATGAGCTCAAGATCGAAGCGTGGTGCGATCTGATCCAGCGGATCACCGCCCGCACGCGCATCTTCGATGGCATCGAACAGCGAAAAGATTTCATCGCGCGCCACAGCGCTGGCAAGCTCTTGGCGCAGGCGATCTTCAACATCTGCAAGTGGCGTTACGCTGTCTTCGATCAGTTCGTTCACCACCATGATGACACTGCCAAAGCGACCATCAATCACGCCAGTGGGTCCAGCGCTGTTGAGCGCGAAGGCGGCGTCACCAGCCGATGGATCAAGAATGGCGGAGCGCTGCACAGCGCCAAGCTCGGTAGCGGTGAAATCAAGACCATCGTCAGCCTGCAAATCTGCCACCGTTTCCCCAGTGTCTAAACGGGATTGCGCCGTGCTCGCCTGTACTGAATCTTGGAACAGAAGCTGGGTGATGTTGCGCTCTCCTGCGCTTGTCAGTTGTTGCAGCTCAGCTTCATAGGCAGCCTGTACATCGTCAGCACTGACGGCGTCAGGGTCAGCGAGGCTCGCTTCAGACAGCGTCATATAAACAATGCCGCGATACTCTGGAGCGCGATAATCGCCTGAACGCTCATTGAAGAAAGCCCGCAAATCTTCATCGATCGCTGCCGGACGTTCTCCCAATGCGGGCTCATCGAGCGTTAGGAACGAGACAGTGCGCAGCTCATTGGCGTAGGTGTTGGCAACCTCGAGCATCGTGTTCGCAGGTTCCATACCGCCAACAAGACCTTGGGCCAGCTGCTGGCGCGCAGCAAACGAGCGGGTGTCTGCAACGAAGTCATCTTCCGTGATGCCGTAAGAGCGCAGAACCTGTTGGAAGAACTGGCGGTTGAAGCCACCTGTCTGCAGGAAGATTGGGTCATTGGAAATGCGTTCGGCCAAACGACCATCCGAAACGCCAATGTTGAGCCGGTCGGCCTCTGAATCCAGTGCTGCCTCAGAAGCAAGTTGACCAAGAAGTTGGCGATCCAGTCCGAAAAGGCTTGCCTGTTCAAGCGTCAAGTTGGTGCCCAGTTGCTGGCTGAGCCGGTTGAGTTGCCGCTGCAAGGCAATTTGGAAGGTTTCCGCACTGATCTCGGAGTCGCCAACAGCCAGCACCGTGCGTTGGCCGATGTTGCCGATGAAACCACCAAAGCCGAGGCCGGCGACCACAGCAATGGAGACAATAATAAGGAAGACTTTGGCAACGGTGGTGCTCGCGCCCCGTCGTAGAGCTGTCAGCATTTGTTTTAAGCTTTTGTTTTTGTTAGAAAATAACGCAAATCGCGTGGTTGAGCGCGACTATAGTCAGCCGTTTGGGGCGGTGCAAGCAGAACTGGAATAGCTTTTACGGCTTTGATTGATCGCGACAAACCTGCTAGCAGGCCGCCAACTCCATCAATCATCTGGAACGGTTATGCCAACTGACGGTATTCGCCCGCTCGTCGCGGGTAATTGGAAAATGAATGGCCTGCGTCGCAGCGTCGATACGATTGAAGCGTTGAAGGGGCGGGCACAAGAAGGCGTCCTGGAACGGATCGATATGCTGGTTTGTCCGCCGGTGACGCTTGTTGCTTTGGCTGTGAAAACCATGGACACGGTGCCGATCCATATTGGTGGGCAAACGTGTCACCCAGCGGAAAGTGGTGCGCACACTGGTGATATTGCGCCAGAAATGCTGCTTGATGTGGGCGCGAGTTATGTTCTGACAGGTCATTCAGAGCGCCGCACCGATCATGGTGAAAGCGATAGCGATGTTCACGCTCAGACATTGGGAGCTTGGCGTGCTGGCTTGTGCTCAGTCGTCTGTGTTGGCGAAACCAAAGATGAGCGCGAAGCGGGCAATGAGATTTCGGTCGTTGCTGAGCAGATCTCCGGATCAGTCCCCGATGGGGCCACTGCTGAGAACACCGTTGTTGCATACGAGCCTGTCTGGGCTATCGGCACTGGCCTGACACCAACCGTGGGCGATATCGCTGCCATGCATGATGCGATCCGCGCGGAGCTTACCGGCCGGTTCGGCGATGAAGGTGGCAAGATGCGCATTCTTTATGGTGGATCGGTGAAACCGGGCAATGCCGCCGAAGTGCTGGCGCCAAACAATGTCGATGGAGCGCTGGTGGGCGGAGCAAGCTTGAGCGCAACAGATTTCATGGGTATTGCCGACGCGGTGGCAGGCCTGGTGAAGGCTGAGAACTAGGACCAAGTCATCGAGCCTAAGGGTCTTTGCACGAGGTCGCGTCTTGGTGTAAGGGAGCGTCAACGTTGCGTTTCGACCATCGTTTCGGGCGTAACCCCTTGATCCAAGCATAGCTGGACATCACTTGAGCTGCTTAGTTGTCAGCACTATCTGGCTTTGTGCCGGAAAAACGGAATTGGTATGGAAACCTTAGAAACAGTCCTGATTGTTGTTCACCTTTTGGTGGTCGTGGCACTTGTTGCCGTCGTGCTGCTGCAACGTTCTGAAGGTGGCGCCCTTGGCATCGGCGGTGGCGGCGGTGGCAACTTCATGTCGAGCCGCGGTCAGGCCAATGTGCTCTCCCGTGCAACTGCCTTTTTGGCGCTTGGTTTTTTCATCACATCGATTTCGCTGACTGTGCTGGCACAGACCGGTGCAGGTCCGTCATCGATTCTTGACAGCATTCCTGATGCTCAGCCTTCAGAAGATGGATCGACACTGCTGGAACAGATCGGCGGTGAAGTGCCTGCTGCTGATGGTGAGCCTGCAGAACCGCAGATTCCAACCACGCAATAAAGCGACGACAGTTCAAATTGAAAAAGCCGCGCGTGACTAAGTCACGCGCGGCTTTTTGTTTTGTGGCAGCTCTTCCAGGGGCTGCGGGATCATCGATCAGCGGCGAAATATGGGTTTCAAACCTGAAGGATGTGCTTTGGGCTTTGAGCCCTTATCCGTCATGCGCAGGTCGGGTTGACCGTCGAATGTTTTGGAGAGGTTGATGATTGTGATGCGCGGTTGGCAATTGCGCCAAGTGCGTGTTTTCGTCTTGCAGTGCTCCATCGGGCAAGCAGTTCCACCAAAGGGCCAAATCCAACCCATTCGGGCCGATCGAGAATATCTGCGTCCGTTTCGCGCTGATGCTTGTTTACTGGGCTTTCTAAGATTCGGGCTGCGGGAATGGCAAACTCAAACATGGGATCGCATCCTTTCGAGGGGAGTTGGCGGGTTGCGTGCAATTTAATTGCTGCCGGCTACGCGATGTAGAGGATGGATTGAAAGAGGGTTTTCAAAGATGAAAGACGCTTTGGACTGGGATGATCTGCGGCTGTTTTACAAAGTTGCCAGTCTTGGCAGCTTGGCTGCTGCGTCAGCCCATACCGGCATCAGTTCGCCGACCATCGGGCGACGCATGCACGACCTTGAGAGTGTGTTGCAGCGTGAACTCTTCATCCGTCGCCAGACTGGCTACGTCTTGGCACCCGATGGGAAAGCGCTGTTTGACCGTGTTTTGATGATGAGGGATGGTGCCAAGAGCGTGGAAGACTGGCGATCAGAAGCCGTTCCATTGCCCGGCGTTGATATCTCGCTCGATCATTGGATGGCATGCTTTGCCACTGCGAATTTGGCGTCGTTGTGGACGCCTCATGATCCGTTTCAATTGTGTATTGAAGCCAATGGAGGCCTTGCCGATATCTGGCACCGTCGCGTTTCCATAACGGTGGCCTATAAGCGTCCGCAGAGTGGCAACGTCGCTGTGCGTAGTGCTCCATCCGTTGCCTACGCGGTCTATTGCGCGCAAGACTTCGATGAAACCGACAACCAAAATTGGGTTTCCATTGGTCGCGGCGAACTGGACGCTCCATGGGCAAACTGGGCGTCAAGCAAGCCGGGCACATGGATTACGTCGTGGACTTACAGCCCGAGTATCCTTCGCGATATGGTGCGGTCTGGCGCAGGGCGGGCTGTTTTGCCATGTTACATCGGCGATGTAGATCCAATGCTCAAACGCGTGGGCGGTGGGATCGAAGAGCTTCGCCACGATGCGTGGATTGTGATGCATGATGATGATCGCAAACGCGCTGAGGTGCGGTTGTTCGTTGATCGCATGGTCGATCTTTTGAACCGCAACACTGCTCTTTTTGGAGGTGAAACACCTGCTGCGTGAAAGCCTTCGCTCTCGCGGCAACAAAAATAGTTTTTGGGGACAAGCCGCGTGCATGGCTGACATGCGTTAGCAGGCCCAGATCAGTGCTTGTTAGCCTCAGGCGGTTCAGTTACTAGGTGAGTCCCATGGCGCGATATATTTTCATCACCGGCGGCGTGGTTTCCTCTCTTGGCAAAGGCATTGCAGCAGCAGCGTTAGGCGCGCTTTTGCAGGCCCGTGGCTACAAGGTCCGCATCCGTAAACTCGACCCATATTTGAATGTTGACCCCGGCACGATGTCGCCGACTCAGCATGGCGAGGTTTTTGTCACCGATGACGGGGCGGAGACCGATCTTGATCTCGGTCACTATGAGCGTTTCACCGGGCGTTCGGCCAACAAGTCCGACAACATCACAACCGGGAAAATCTATCAGGACATCATCGCCAAAGAGCGCCGTGGTGACTATTTGGGCGCGACGGTTCAGGTGATCCCGCATGTCACCGATACGATCAAAGCCTTCGTGCTGGACGGTAATGACGCGTATGATTTCGTCATCTGCGAGATTGGTGGCACAGTCGGCGATATTGAAGGTTTGCCGTTCTTTGAAGCGATCCGTCAGCTTGGCAACCAATTGCCGCGTGGCGATGCGATCTACATGCATTTGACACTGATGCCCTACATTCCAAGCGCTGGAGAGCTGAAAACAAAGCCGACACAGCACTCAGTAAAAGAGCTGCGCTCGATTGGCATCCAGCCCGATATTTTGATGGTACGTTGTGACCGTCCTATCCCTCCGGGCGAACGACGTAAGCTTTCGCTGTTTTGTAATGTGCGCGAGCAAAGTGTGATCCCGGCACTTGACGTTCCCCATATCTATGATGTGCCGCTGGCCTACCACGACGAAGGGTTGGACGATGAGGTGTTGGCCGCGTTTGGAATCACCGGTGCGCCAACGCCCGACCTGACACGTTGGCAGGATATCTCAAGTCGTGTGCAGAACACTGACGGGCGGGTGAAGATTGCCGTTGTTGGCAAATACACCGATCTCAAAGACGCCTACAAATCTCTGATCGAAGCGCTCACCCATGGCGGCATTGCCAACAAGGTGAAGGTGGATATCGAGTGGCTGGAAGCAGAGATTTTCGAAAGCGAAGATCCCAGCCCGTATTTGGAAGGTGTCCACGGCATTCTCGTACCTGGCGGGTTCGGAAAACGCGGCGCTGAGGGCAAGATCGCTGCAGCTAGCTTTGCCCGTACCCGCAAGGTTCCTTACTTTGGGATCTGCTACGGCATGCAGATGGCAGTTCTTGATGCGGCCCGTAACCTGGCTGGCGTGACCGATGCTCGTTCCAGTGAATTTGAGAATTCTAAAGGCCCAATTGTTGTTGGCTTGATGACAGAATGGCTGAAGGGCAACGCGCTGGAAAAACGCGCTGCCGAAGGCGATCTGGGCGGCACGATGCGCCTCGGCGCTTATCACGCGCATTTGGCCGAAGGCACAAAGATCGCCGACATCTATGGTGATACCGACATCTCTGAACGCCATCGTCACCGTTACGAAGTGAATATCGATTATCGTGATACACTGGAGAAATCGGGGCTGGTCGTGTCTGGCCTTTCCCCGGATGGCGTTCTGCCGGAGACAGTTGAATATGCTGATCACCCTTGGTTCATCGGCGTTCAATATCACCCGGAACTGAAGTCGCGGCCGTTTGAACCGCATCCGCTGTTTGCCTCGTTCATCGAAGCGGCTATTGAACAGAGCAGGCTCGTTTAAAGCCTTTCTTTGATGAAAGCCGGACGCTTATGAACCTTAAAAACGCTCTTGATCACGTCGTTGTCGGCGTGCCTGACTTGGTGTCGGCGCGCGGTCGCCTAGCAGCACTTGGTTTCCAGGTGCAGCCGGATGCACATCATCCGTTTGGCACCGGCAATTGTAATGTGTTTTTAGAAAACGGCACCTACTTTGAGCCACTTGCTGTCACAGATCGTGATGCAGAGCTGGTGGCGCTCAAGGGCACCAACCCGTTTGTGAAGCGCTACCATGCTTATCGGTTCCGTCACGGCTATGGGCCGGTGAAAGCTGCTTTCACCACAGACAGCGCTGAGCGTATGCAGGCGATTTTTGAAGCTGAAGGTATCAGTGCGGGCGACATCCTCTCTTTTACCCGCAAACAGGCGATGCCCGATGGCAGCGAAGCGATAATTGGCGTGCATCTGGCCGTGTCCGCATCAGAACGCGCGCCAGATGTGACGCTGTTCTGTTGCGAGCATTTGTCTCGCGATGTTTTGTGGCAACCTGAGCGCCTGGTTCACCCCAATGGGGCCAAGGGCATTGCCCGCCTTGTTTTGGTGGAGACCAACCCTTCCGATTTCCAGTACCTTTTTCAGGCCGTCACCGGCGACCGTGATTTGCGCACCACGTCGTTCGGGATGGAAATGGATTTGCCCAATGCTCTGGTGAGCGTTGTTTCTCCAACCGCCTATACTGCAATGACGGAGGAGACGCTTTCTCCTCGTGGTCGCGGGCCAAGGATTGAGGCGGTTGAAATGCAGTTCGCCGATCTTGATGCCTTGCGTGCGCAGTTGAGCGCATCAGGCATTGCGTTTGATGATCGCGAGCATGATCTGGTGATCCATCGTGATGAAGACTTTGCGATCACCATTGTGGCGCAGGAGGCCTAAAGCATGCAGCCCAATGCTACTGTTTCGATTGGCGATGTGTCTTTTTCCAACAGCAAACCGTTTTCGCTGATCTGCGGCCCTTGCGCTATGGAAAGCCGCGAGCATGCGTTCCACATGGCTGGGTCCTTGAAGGAAATCTGCGAGCGCCTAGGCATCGGGCTTATCTTTAAGAGCAGCTACGACAAGGCAAATCGCACTAGCCTTTCTGCTGGGCGTGGCATCGGCCTTGAAACGGCAATGGCTGTGTTTGAGGACATAAAGAAAGACATCGGTCTTCCCGTGATCACTGATGTGCACGAGCCTGGCCAATGCGCAGAGGTTGGCGCCGTGGTCGACGTGTTGCAAATCCCAGCGTTTCTTTGCCGGCAAACTGATCTTCTTATTGCCGCAGCCAACACCGGCCGCGTGGTCAATGTGAAGAAGGGGCAGTTTTTGGCGCCCTGGGACATGCAGAACGTCCTCAACAAACTGACCGGCTCCGGCAACCGCAATGTGCTGTTGACCGAACGTGGCGCAAGCTTTGGCTACAACACGCTGGTTGTTGATATGCGATCCTTGCCAACCATGGCAGCTATGGGTGCGCCCGTGATCTTTGATGCCACCCACTCCGTGCAACAGCCGGGCGGGCAGGGTGGTTCAACAGGTGGTCAGCGGGAGTTCGTCGAGCCCCTTGCCAAGGCTGCACTGGCAACCAGCATTGCGGGGCTTTTTATCGAAAGCCACCAAGACCCAGATAATGCACCATCAGACGGACCAAACATGATCCCACTTGATCAGATGGAAGGTTTGCTGATGCGGCTTATGGCGATTGATAAGGCTGCGAAGCTGTAGCGGCAGATATGCATGGCTTTGGACTGGCGGCTTCACGACTTTTGTCTTAGAAGCCAAGCGAAATCGTAACGCTCTCAGCCATCACATCTACACGATCAACCTTGGGGAATTTCCATGACAGCCATTGTCGACATTCACGCACGACAGATTTTTGACAGCCGCGGCAATCCAACTGTCGAGGTCGACGTTGAGCTAGAGAACGGTATCGTTGGTCGTGCGGCAGTTCCGTCCGGCGCATCGACCGGTGCCCACGAGGCTGTTGAGCTGCGCGATGGTGGCGATGCTTACAAAGGCAAGGGCGTTACCAAAGCGGTTGATCACGTCAACACGGACATTTGCGAAGAGCTGCTTGGGCTGGACGCTGAAGATCAGGTCGAAATCGATTCGACCATGATGGAACTGGACGGCACACCGAACAAAGCGCGCCTTGGTGCCAATGCTATTCTTGGTGTGTCGCTTGCCGTTGCTAAGGCGGCAGCGCAGGCCTCCAACTTGCCGTTGTACCGTTATGTTGGCGGACCATCGGCTCGCGTGTTGCCGGTGCCTATGATGAACATCATCAATGGCGGCGAACATGCCGACAACCCGATTGATTTCCAAGAATTCATGATCATGCCGGTGGGTGCAGAGAGCCTAAGCCACGCTGTGCAGATGGGTACAGAAATCTTCCACACCCTGAAAAAAGCGCTGTCAGAAGCTGGCCAGAACACCAATGTTGGCGATGAGGGTGGTTTTGCACCGAACCTCGACACAAAAGGTGCGCTCGGCTTTGTCATGAAGGCCGTGGAAGATGCAGGCTACAAGCCCGGCGATGATGTGATGCTGGCGCTGGATGTTGCCTCCACCGAGTTTTTTGAAAACGGTAGCTACAACATGAAGGGTGAGGGCAAAGTGCTCTCCTCTGGCGATATGGTGGATTTCCTTGCTGAGCTTACAGCTAACTATCCGATTATCTCTATCGAAGACGGTATGGCCGAGGATGACTGGGATGGCTGGAACGCTTTGACGGCTAAGATCGGCGACAAAGTTCAGCTTGTCGGCGATGATCTTTTCGTCACCAACCCGGTACGCCTTGCCACGGGTATTGAGAAAAAGTCAGCCAACTCAATCCTGGTGAAGGTCAATCAGATCGGCACGCTCACCGAAACACTAACCGCCGTGGACATGGCGCATCGCGCTGGTTTCACCGCTGTCATGTCGCACCGCTCCGGTGAGACCGAGGATGCAACGATTGCGGACCTCGCTGTTGCCACCAATTGCGGGCAAATCAAAACCGGGTCCTTGGCGCGCTCTGACCGGTTGGCGAAGTACAACCAGTTGATCCGCATTGAAGAGCAACTTGGTGCTACCGCGCTCTATCAGGGTCGGGCGATGCTTAAAGGCTAAGACGCGCGGCTTCTAAAAAGACCTGGAAGATATTGGTGAACCCGGTGCTGCCTGTCGCAACACCGGGTTTTTTTGCTTGATACTGGTTGTTAACCAAACCGCTTAAGTGGCGGCTAACGCTGGGCGCTGCATAAACAATCCATCGCCATAACAGTGTGACCCCCCACGCATGCTCAAGCGCCACAAACCTCGATCCCGCCGTACGCTTTACGCCTTCCGCGTCGCTCTCGTTTTATTCGGCGTCTATTTTGCTTACCATGCATTTCACGGCAACCATGGTCTACTTGCTTATGCGCAGGTTCAAGGCCAAGTTGAGCGCCTGGCCGAAGAACGGCTCGAGCTTGAATGGCGTCGCGACATCTTAGAAGCGCGCGTAGAGGCCTTGCGCAACGAGGCTATGGATGGTGATCTGGTCGATGAGCGCGCGCGACAGTCGCTTGCTTTGATTGGTCGGTCAGAGCGGATCGTTCGTCAATAGACGGAAACGCTTTACGGCGATGATAACGCCTGCGCGACTTGATTAACTGAAATTCAGTTAAATTGCATTACTTTATTGAGATATAACGGTTTTTACCGATTTATATCGGCGCGTATCTGGCCTTTTGTTTCTTCTGAAAACCGGCTACTAGTAAATGGAAATTTGCGCCACCCAACGAGCGCAGAGCCATGAATGTTTGCCGCTAGAGGATAACCAAGGAGCCCGTCTATGGCGCGTGCAGCCAGTTCCGCATCAAAATCACCTGCAAAAACCGCTCGAAAAACCACCAGCAGACGGGCGTCCAAAGCCAGCCCAAAGGTTGCTGACTTTACTAAGGAACAAGAGCTCGCTGCTTATCGCGAAATGCTCCTCATACGCCGTTTTGAAGAGAAGGCCGGCCAGCTTTATGGCATGGGCCTGATCGGCGGTTTTTGTCACCTTTACATTGGCCAGGAAGCTGTCGTGATCGGCATGCAGATGGCAATGATCGAGGGTGATCAAGTTATTACCGGTTACCGTGACCACGGCCATATGTTGGCAACTGGCATGGAGAGCCGCGGCGTGATGGCCGAGTTGACGGGCCGCCAAGGCGGCTACTCGCGGGGCAAGGGTGGCTCCATGCACATGTTCTCGCGTGAGAAGAATTTTTACGGCGGCCATGGCATCGTGGGTGCACAGGTCTCGTTGGGTACAGGGCTGGGGTTTGCCAATAGATACCGCGACAATGGCAATGTGAGCGTCACCTATTTCGGTGATGGGTCCGCCAACCAGGGCCAGGTGTATGAGAGCTTCAACATGGCCAAGCTCTGGAGCCTGCCGGTCGTCTACATCATCGAAAACAACAAGTATGCGATGGGCACGTCCATCGAGCGCTCCTCATCGACCACCGACCTTTCGCAGCGTGGTCTCTCTTTTGGCATTCCTGGCGAGCAAGTCGATGGCATGGATGTGCGGGCGGTTAATGCCGCCGGAGCGAAAGCCCTTGAGCATGCGCGCTCGGGCAAAGGGCCCTACATCCTTGAGATGTTGACCTACCGCTACCGTGGCCACTCCATGTCGGATCCCGCGAAGTATCGCACCAAGGACGAGGTGCAGAAGATGCGTGCCGAACATGACCCAATCGAGCAGGTGAAGGTTCGTTTGTTGGACAAGAAATGGGCAAGCGAAGACGATCTGAAGGCGCTCGATAAAGACGTGCGCGCCATTGTCACTGATGCGGCAGAGTTCGCGCAGAGCGATCCGGAACCGGATGTCTCTGAACTGTTCACAGACATCACGCTTTAAGGGGAGGGTGTATCCATGCCGATTGATATTTTGATGCCAGCGCTCTCGCCAACGATGGAAGAGGGCAAGCTTGCCAAGTGGCTTAAGAACGAGGGTGACATGGTTTCATCCGGTGATGTTCTGGCCGAGATTGAAACTGACAAGGCGACCATGGAAGTCGAAGCCGTCGATGAAGGCGTGCTTGGAAAGATCATGATCGCCGAAGGCACCGACGAAGTGAAAGTGAATGCGGTTATCGCTGTGCTTTTGCAAGATGGCGAAGATGCGAGTTCAATTTCTGCCTCTGGCGTTCCGTCGCAAGCGACGACCGCTTCAGAGGAGAGTTCGGAACCTGCGCCGACCGCAGAGCCGACGGCCGTTCCAAGCGTCCCGGCTGCGCCAGTCGAAAGTGTAGCGCCCTCCGACCCGGACATTCCGGCGGGTACTGAAATGGTGCCGACAACGGTGCGTGAAGCGCTACGCGATGCGATGGCTGAAGAGATGCGTGCCAGCGAAGATGTCTTCGTTATGGGTGAAGAGGTTGCCGAGTATCAGGGCGCTTACAAAATCACCCAAGGTTTGTTGCAAGAGTTTGGTGACCGCCGCGTCATTGATACGCCTATTACCGAGCATGGCTTTGCCGGTATCGGGGTTGGTGCCTCGCTGACGGGCTTGCGCCCAATTGTTGAGTTTATGACCTTCAACTTCGCCATGCAGGCGATTGATCAGATCATCAACTCTGCCGCCAAGACGCTCTATATGTCGGGCGGTCAGCTAGGCGCACCCATTGTGTTCCGAGGCCCGAACGGTGCTGCAGCGCGCGTCGGTGCGCAACACAGCCAAGACTATGCGGCTTGGTATAGCCATGTTCCAGGTCTGAAAGTCATTCAGCCTTATTCGGCTTCTGATGCCAAAGGCCTGCTCAAAGCAGCGATCCGCGATCCAAATCCGGTTGTTTTCCTAGAGAACGAAATTCTCTACGGTCAAACCTTCGACGTACCCAAGCTGGATGACCATGTTTTGCCGATTGGCAAAGCGCGTGTCGCCCGCGAGGGTTCAGACGTTACGCTCGTCTCGTTCGGCATCGGCATGACGTATGCCACCAAGGCAGCGGATGAGTTGGCTGGTATGGGGATCTCCGCTGAAGTCATTGATCTTCGCACGTTGCGTCCAATGGATATCGACACGGTGATTGCTTCGGTTCGTAAGACCAACCGTTGCGTGACCATCGAAGAAGGTTTCCCAGTTTGCTCTATCGGGTCTGAGATATCGTCTCAGCTGATGGAAAAAGCGTTTGATGACCTTGATGCGCCTGTCATTCGGATTGCCGGCAAGGATGTTCCGATGCCGTATGCAGCCAACCTTGAGAAACTCGCGCTGCCGACGGTGGCCGATGTCATTGAGGCGGTGAAAGCCGTGACCTACAAGTCCTAGGAGACCCAAGCGATGCCCATCAATATTCTGATGCCCGCCCTGTCTCCGACGATGGAAGAGGGCAATCTGGCCAAGTGGCTTGTCAAAGAAGGTGACAGCGTCACCTCCGGCGATGTGCTGGCCGAAATCGAAACAGACAAAGCGACCATGGAAGTGGAAGCGGTCGATGAAGGCACGGTTGGCAAGATCGTCGTGCCGGATGGCACTGCCGGTGTGAAAGTGAACGAACTGATCGCAGTGCTGCTGGAAGACGGCGAAGATGCGTCTGCTATCGACACATCATCAGCTTCCGCTCCGTCGCAAGCGACGACTGCTCAAGCAGAGGCTCCTGCCGCTGCACCAGAGGCTGCTGCACCAGCACCGTCTGCTCCGGCAGGCCCGGCGCCTGTCGCGGCCTCTGGTGACCGCGTGATTGCCTCACCGCTTGCACGGCGCATCGCCAAGCAAAACGGTATCGACTTGGCTGCTGTTTCTGGCTCCGGCCCACGTGGCCGTGTCGTGAAAGCCGATGTGGAAGCATTCCTTGCCAGCGGTGCTCTGTCGCAAGCGACGACGGCTTCGGCTGGGGCCGCTCCGGCGAAGAGTGTACCATCCGGTATGTCTGATGATGCTGTACTGAAACTGTTCGACGAAGGCTCGTACGAACTGGTTCCCCATGATGGCATGCGCAAAACAATTGCAGCGCGCTTGACGGAGTCCAAGCAGACCATTCCGCACTTCTATGTGTCGGTGGATTGCCAGCTGGATGCGCTTCTCAAACTGCGCAGTGAGCTGAACAAATCTGCGCCTGTGAAAGACGAGAAGCCTGCCTTCAAGATTTCCGTCAATGACATGGTGATCAAGGCACTGGCTTTGGGGCTGCGTGACGTTCCAGATGCGAATGTGTCTTGGACAGCCAGCGATATGGTGAAGCACAAGCATGCTGATGTTGGCGTGGCCGTGTCGATCCCGGGTGGTTTGATTACGCCAATTGTTCGCCGCGCTGAAGAGAAGCCGTTGTCGATTATCTCCAATGAGATGAAGGATCTGGGCAAGCGCGCCAAGGATCGCAAGCTCGCACCCGCTGAATATCAGGGTGGCACCACCGCTGTGTCCAACATGGGCATGATGGGCGTTTCCAACTTTTCAGCCGTGGTGAACCCGCCGCATGCCACTATTTTGGCTGTCGGCGCTGGTGAGCAGCGCCCCGTGGTGAAAGAGGGCGCACTGGCTATCGCAACTGTGATGACCGTAACCCTTTCTACCGATCACCGCTGTGTTGACGGGGCACTGGGCGCAGAGCTTTTGGGTGCGTTCAAAGGCTACATCGAAAATCCAATGTCGATGTTGGTTTAGGCAGGTTTCACTGTCGCCATTGATGGCGATCAAAGGAGATCAACGGGGCACACGCTAACCCTTAAATTGAAGGCCCAGTCGACATTCGACCGGGTTCCAAATTGAGGGAGAATAGTAGTGTCGCATGTGCCCCACGAATTGGCCGAGGAGTTTCCCGAGCATATCGAAAAGATGCATCAGCTGAAGCAGGACAATGCCCATTTTGCTAAGCTGTTTGACTCTTATCATGATGTGAACCGGGCCATTCATCGCGCTGAAACTGATGTTGAGCCAACTGATGATTTGCACATGGAAACCATGCGCAAACAGAGGATGCAGCTCAAGGACGAAATCTTCGGGATGCTGAGCGAGGCTGGCTAACGCCAGCGTGCAACCAGTCTCCCGGTTGGACACCAAACGGGAGACGATCCGTGGCAGACGCGTACGACATTATCATTATTGGCGGCGGGCCTGGCGGCTATGTTGCCGCCATTCGTGCCGCTCAGCTTGGCATGAAAACAGCCGTTGTTGAGCGCGAGCATCTCGGCGGTATTTGTCTCAATTGGGGTTGCATCCCCACTAAAGCCCTTCTGCGCTCTGCGGAAATTTATCACTACATGGAACACGCTAAGGACTATGGTCTTTCGGCGGAAAAAGTGGGCTTTGATGCGTCTGCTGTCGTCAAACGCTCGCGTGGTGTTTCTGCACAGCTTAACGGCGGCGTTGGTTTCTTGATGAAGAAGAACAAGGTGGATGTGATTTGGGGTGAAGCCACAATCACCAAGCCTGGCGAAGTGAAGGTCGGCAAACCAACCAAGGCTGCCATGGAGCCTGCACACCCAGCGCCAAAGGGCACGAAGGGTGAAGGGACCTACAGTGCCAAACATATCATTGTTTCAACCGGCGCCCGTCCACGTGTGATCCCAGGCATCGAGCCTGATGGCAAAACCATCTGGACGTATTTCGAAGCCATGGTCCCACCGACGATGCCCAAGAGCCTGCTGGTGATGGGCTCTGGCGCCATCGGCATTGAGTTTGCCTCTTTCTACCGCACTATGGGTGTAGACGTGACCGTCGTTGAGATGATGGATCAGGTGATGCCGGTGGAAGATGCCGAGATCGCTGCCATTGCGATGAAACAGTTCAAAAAGCAGGGCATGAACATCATTCTCGGTGCGAAAGTCTCCAAGGTGGAAAAAGCTGGCGCTGGTGTTAAAGCGACCGTGGAAATCAAGGATGGCAAAAGCCAGGTGATTGAAGCTGAGAAGCTGATCTCTGCTGTCGGCGTTGTCGGCAACATTGAAAATCTTGGGCTCGAAAAAGTTGGTGTGAAAACCGACCGTGGTATCGTCTCCATTGATGGCTATGGCAACACCTCTGTTAAGGGCATTTACGCCATTGGCGATGTCGCTGGGCCGCCAATGCTAGCCCATAAGGCCGAGCATGAAGGCGTGATTTGCGTGGAGAAGATTGCCGGCCTTGATGCGCATCCGATGGACAAGAAGAAAATCCCCGGCTGCACCTACTGTAATCCGCAGGTAGCTTCTGTTGGTCTGACTGAGGCCAAAGCCAAGGAAGCTGGCCATGAGGTGAAAGTTGGACGGTTCCCGTTTGTGGGTAACGGCAAAGCGATTGCACTTGGTGAGCCTGACGGTCTGGTGAAAACCGTGTTTGATAAGAAAACCGGCCAGCTGCTTGGTGCTCACATGGTGGGCGCTGAGGTTACCGAACTCATCCAAGGCTTTGTGGTGGCAATGAATCTTGAGACCACCGAGGAAGACCTCATGCACACCGTCTTCCCGCATCCTACGTTGTCAGAAATGATGCATGAGAGCGTGCTTGATGCCTATGATCGCGTGATTCACACATAAGGGCGGCTTCTCCTGGCGGTTGAACTGCGTAGACTCTCTCATTAGCTATGGCTCTTGGCACAACGCCAAAAACAAAAAGGATTGTGAAGATGCAGGGTGTGGGTTGGATTGGTTTCATTGTGATTGGCATTCTGGCCGGTTGGATCGCTGAGAAGGTGATGAATTCCCGGCACGGGTTGTTGATGAACCTGGTTGTCGGCGTTGTCGGTGCCTTCATTGGCGGCTTTCTTGCCAATGCTGTGGGCATCGCGTTTTACGGCTTCTTGGGCAGCCTGGTCGTGGCAACCATCGGCGCGATTGTGCTGCTCTGGGTGCTGCGGATGATCAAACGCTAGCAAGACTTTTTTGGGCGACATGCGTGGTGTGTCGCCCGTTATCTCAGGAGACTCTATGGTCACGCTGATTGATCGCACGACATCAGATTCCCAGGCTAGTAAACCCAAGCCTCGGCATCCAGAGAAGGCGCATCGCGCCGACAGTGACGTCTTGAAGAAACCTTCTTGGATCCGCGTGAGAGCGCCTGTTTCCAAAGGTTTTCATGAGACGAACGAGATCGTGCGTGAAAACAAGCTTGTCACCGTGTGTGAGGAAGCTGGCTGCCCGAACATCGGCGAGTGTTGGGACAAGAAGCACGCCACCTTCATGATCATGGGCGAGGTTTGCACGCGTGCGTGTGCGTTCTGCAATGTTGCCACCGGAGTTCCCATAGCGCTTGATACTGATGAGCCACGTCGTATTGCCAATGCGGTGGAGCAGATGGGCCTCAAGCACGTCGTGATCACATCCGTCGACCGTGATGATTTGGATGATGGTGGTGCACAGCATTTTGTTGAGGTGATCGACGCCATCCGTGCGACCTCACCAGATACGACGATCGAAATCCTGACGCCTGATTTTCTGCGTAAAGATGGCGCCATCGAGCAAGTCGCACGCGCAAAACCGGACGTGTTCAATCACAATTTGGAAACGGTGCCATCAAACTATCTGACGGTCCGGCCCGGTGCCCGCTACTTCCACTCGATCCGGCTGCTTCAGTTGGTGAAAGAGGTTGATCCGACCATGTTCACCAAGTCAGGCATTATGGTTGGCTTGGGCGAAGAGCGGAACGAAGTGCTGCAGGTCATGGACGACCTGCGCGCTGCTGGCGTTGATTTCCTGACCATCGGTCAGTATCTCCAGCCGACTCGCAAGCACCATCCCGTGAAGAAATTCGTGACGCCTGAAGAGTTCAAAGCTTACGAAACCATCGCATATGCCAAGGGCTTTTTGATGGTTTCATCGAGCCCACTAACGCGCTCTTCGCACCACGCAGGTGACGATTTTGCCAAGCTGCGTGATGCGCGTTTGAAAACCCAAGGTTTCTAGGGTCAGGACCTTAGTCAGCAAAGGCTGCTGGCAAAAGGTCTGCGTCGACCAACAGACGTGTTGCGAACGATTGTCTGAAATCGCGTATAGAGTCCCAACTCGGACCTTCGGTATGGAGAGCGAAGATGACGGGCAGGGCGTCTTTTCGCTCGACAAAGCCGACATACCAGCCGTCGAATGGTCCAGAGAAGTCTCCTGGGATGACGGTCCCGCCACCGGTCTTTCCATGCAACGCGTGTTCATCGATCTGCTGCGCCAAACTCGCATCCGTCAGCGCAGTAAGCAGCGTTTCGTGCACGTGCAGATCACCCGTCATGAGGCGGGTTAGAAAAGAAACCTGCTCTTCAACCGATATCTCCAGTCCGCCCGCCAGCCAAAAAGAATCGGAGCCATCTGGCGCGTTGGCATCACCATAGTCCCACGCGGTCAATTGCTCCCGGTAGGCTGATGCACCAACATGTTGGGCCACATCGCGGAAGTACCAAACGGCTGAACGTTGGAAAGCTGTGCGCAGGCTTTGCTCTTGTCGCCAGGCTTGCGGCCACCAAAAACTTGGCGGACGTGATTGTCGATCCCATGGGCGTACTGTGTCGAGATCGGGGGTAAACCCGCTTTCCAATGCGATGATAAGGTTGGGTATCTTGAAGGTAGACCAGGGCGCGTGACGGCTCTCCAGGTCGCTGTCGTCTAGAACATACCGTATTCCCGTTTCCAAATCGTGCGCCAGGAATGAGACGCTGCGCGACTCGACGGCTTGCTCATAAGGTTCGAGCGCAATTGTAGTGGTGTTCGGTGTTTGCGCCTGTGCACCAGTGAGCAAGGCAAAAGAGGCCAGGAAGGTGGCTAAAGCAATTTTGTGGTGTTTCATCAAAGACTCATGTTGGGGTTGGGAGGTGCGGACGGCTCGCTATGATGAGACACTATGACCAAGATGCGGCACTTGAACGGTGTTGTGTGTCAAACGATCTGTTCACGCATGGCGCATAGGTTAGACCGTTGGGGAATGCTAGTTTTCCGCCTGACGCGCATGTCGCGGACAAACCTAACACCGCGCCCAAGGAGCACACATGCCGCATTTTACGACCCGCCATACCGTTGAACATAGCGCTGAGGATATGTTCGCGCTGGTGGCAGACGTGCGCGCTTATCCGGAATTTGTGCCGCTTTGCCAAAGCCTGCGCGTGCGTGGGGAATCGCCACTTGAGGGCAACAGATCGGTTGTTGTTGCGGACATGACGGTTGCGTACAAGGTGTTCAAAGAGACGTTCACCTCGCGCGTTGAGCTTGATCCAGACAAGCGTGAAATTCTCGTCACCTATCTCGATGGACCGTTCAAGAAGATGGAAAATCGCTGGCGCTTTGAGGAGGTTGGGGAAGGCCGCTGTGTGGTGGAATTTTTCATCGACTATGAATTCCGCTCGCGTGCGCTGGCCTCACTGATGGGTGCGATGTTTGACCGGGCCTTTCGCAAGTTCTCCAGTGCCTTTGAGGCACGCGCTGATCAGCTTTATGGCGCTGAGACTGCTGCCTAAAGCATTGCTTCAATCAGCTTGAAAGCGTGCGCGACACTGGCAGTTCGCACATGTGCGCGGTCCATGTCTTCAAAGAGCATGTGACTGTGAACCGTTTCCCGCCCTTTTCGTGCACATCCAAAATGTACGGTGCCAACGGGCTTTTCTGCTGAGCCGCCGCCAGGACCTGCAATGCCTGTAACCGACATCGAAATGTCAGCTTGTGAGTGCTCCAAAGCGCCTTCTGCCATGGATCTGGCTACCGGTTCACTGACCGCCCCGTGGGTGTTGATCATATCGGCAGGTACACCCAACATGTCCGTCTTGGCTTCATTGGAGTAGGTGACAAACCCTCTATCAACGACTGTGGAAGATCCCGCGATCTCCGTAAGCGTTGCGGCGATGAGGCCTCCGGTGCACGATTCTGCCGTGGTGACCATCAGTCCTGCCTCTTCTAGTTGTTCAAGAAGCTTGCGTGCTTGGTGCCCAAGGTCAGTCATTGGATGGGACCATAACGCTGGCTGTAGCAAAGGCCGCTATGCCTTCCTCACGCCCAGCAAAACCCATGCGTTCATTGGTTGTGGCTTTGACGGAGACACGCTTCGGGCTGATACCCAGGGCTTCTGCCATCACCGCTACCATTGCCTCACGGTGCGGACCGATTTTTGGGTTCTCTGCGACAAGCGCAATATCGATATTGATGATTTTGCCGCCACCTTTGCGGATCATATTGGCGGCATGACGAACGAACAGATGGGATGCCGCTCCTTTCCAAGTTGGATCGGAAGGCGGGAAATGCGTTCCGATATCGCCTTCAGCGATTGTACCCAAAAGCGCATCGGTCAGGGCATGCAAGCCAACGTCGGCATCGGAGTGCCCATCTAGTTTGTGCGTGTGCGCAATGAAGTGGCCGCAGAGCCATACCCCATCACCTGGAACCAGACGGTGAACATCGTAACCAAGCCCAGTGCGCGGTTCCAACATGTGTGTATCCTTTGATCCTATGATGGCTGCAGCGCGGTCCCAATCCTTGGGTGTGGTGATCTTGATATTGTCGATTTCACCGTCAACGGCCAAGCACTGGTGCCCGGCCCATTCGACAATGCTCGCATCGTCTGTGAATGCTTCACGAGGTTGCACCTGATTGATCGAACGGTGAGCATCCAGAAGGACGCCGCTGCGAAACGCTTGCGGTGTTTGCACACTTGCTACTGCTGTTCGATCGGGCCCATTGCTTAGCCAATCGCCATCGTGTTTTTTTAGCGTGTCGGTGATTGGCAGGCAGGGTATTGCGCCAGAAGCTTTCTCCAAGCCGCTTAGCAGGCGATCAACGAGACCATGTGATGGAAAGGGTCTGGCGCCATCATGCACGAGCACAGGCGTACTGGCTTGGTAGGCGTCCGAGCTGGCCCAAGCCTCCAGTCCGGCGAATGTGCTTTCGCGCCGTGAAGCGCCGCCAGAAACCGCAATGAAGCCAGTCCCCTCCGTGATGTAAGAATTCCAGAATTCTGCATCCTTTTCTGACGGAGGTAAAACAAGCACCACGGTTGCGATGTCTTTGTGTGAGGAAAGAGTGATCAAGCTCCAGGCAAGCAATGGCTTGCCGCCCAATTCAACAAACTGCTTGGCCGTCTCACCTGCGCCGTCGTGTCCGCGGGCGCGGGTCCCACTGCCAGCGGCTAAGATGATGGCGCATCCGTCATTTTGGGTTGCGATTGGTGAAATATGGTCAGACATCCAGCAGGCTTATCGTGATGAGCGGCAGGCGAAAAGGGAGTCCTGCCTTCAACGTTGCATATTGGGATTGTCCGTTAACTCTGCTGCTCTTGCAGCCACAGATCATCGCGAAGAGCATTGCATTATGATGAAATATTAGCCATGCATGCATAATGATCAATTTTGCGCCATTGCCCATGAATGAGACTGACCCGAAGAGTCCACCACCGTCCCAAATCGGTGCTCCATTGCCTATTGCACAAGCATCGGCTCGCAATCGCGTTATACTTGCGCCTATGTCTGGCGTGACGGATTTGCCGTTTCGTCAGATGGCTAGCAGATTTGGCGCTGGCTTGGTGGTCAGTGAAATGGTCGCTAGCCAAGAACTGGTTGTCGATAACCCGGATTCTCGTCTGCGCATGGATGTGAGTGGTCTGGAAACCTCTGTTGTTCAACTCGCTGGGCGTGAGGCGCAATGGATGGGCGAGGCCGCCAAAATCGCTGAAGGTGCGGGTGCTAGCATTATCGACATCAATATGGGCTGCCCGGCCAAGAAAGTGACGTCTGGATATTCTGGGTCGGCGCTTATGCGCGATTTGGACCATGCGCTCACGCTTGTTGAAGCAACTGTGGGTGCTGTGTCTGTTCCGGCAACGCTCAAGATGCGCCTGGGTTGGGATGAAACGACGATCAATGCACCGGAGCTAGCGCGTCGTGCATGTGATGCTGGTGTGCAAATGATCACCGTTCATGGGCGCACGCGCTGCCAGTTTTATAAAGGCTTGGCAGACTGGCCGGCGATCGCCCGAGTGAAACAGGCAGTTGATGTGCCGCTGGTTGCTAATGGCGATGTAGTTTCTAGCGCTGATGCTCAGCGCATTCTACAAGAGAGTGGCGGCGACGCCATGATGGTTGGACGTGGTGCCTATGGTCGGCCGTGGCTACCAGGTTATCTTGCAGCCTCTGAACCTGAAGCCTTTCTGGCCAAATTGCCCAAAGCCGTCGATCTCATTGCAGAGCATTATCAGGCTCTTGTTTCACACCACGCTGTTCATAAAGGCTTGCCATTAGGGGTGCGCATCGCCCGCAAACACTTTGGCTGGTATCTCGACACCACCGATCTGCAACGTCCTTTGGCGAGAGCTGAACGTGATGTATTGTTTGGTTGTGACGCTCCTGATCAGGTGATGACGACGATCCGTTCTGTTTGGGAAGATGCGGTTTGGTTGCGCCCAATGGGCCGCGAAAATGGCACCAACGCAGACTTGTCGGGTGATATGTTTAAGGCGCGCGCGGCATGACAATCGAAAGCCGCGATAGCGAACACCTCCAGGTTCGGTTGCTCAATGCGCTGCCCCACGCAGCTTTGCTGGTTGATGAGCAATTTCAAATTCTTGAGGCCAACAATGCCGCTGAAGTATTTTTCCGCACATCGCTTGCGATTATGCGGCGAGAAGGGCTGAAGCATTTTGTGCCATTCGGCAGCCCCGTGTTTTCTACCATCGACCAGGTGGTTGCCGATGGTGCGCCGCTAACAGCCTACGGGGTTGATCTTTCCAGCCCGCGCCAACCCGACGATATGCTGGTGGACGTTTATGCGGTTCCGATTGTCGATGCTCCAGCGCATGCCCATGAAGGCGAGGGCGGCCCTGTTTCAGCCATCGCCCTGACGCTGCATCCGCAGGCACGTACCCGCAAGCTTGATCGACAGCTAACCTCGCAATCCTCGGCCCGCTCGGTAAGCGGGTTGGCTGCGATGCTGGCTCATGAAATCAAGAATCCGCTGTCAGGCATTCGTGGCGCAGCGCAGCTGCTCGAAGGTAGTGTTGAAGACGATGATCGCGCGCTCACGCAACTGATCACCGACGAGGCCGACCGCATTGTGAAGCTGGTTGATCGTATGGAGGTCTTCTCTGACGAGCGCCCTGTGGAACGCGGGCCAGTCAATATTCATACGGTGTTGGAACATGTGAAGCGTTTGGCTGAAAGCGGCTTTGGTAGCCATATCCATTTTGTCGAGCGCTATGATCCGTCGTTACCTGCGATTTTTGCCAATCGCGATCAGATGGTTCAGGTGTTTTTGAACCTGGTGAAAAATGCCTGTGAGGCCATTGGTTCGGCATCCGATGGCGAGATCGTGCTGTCGACCGGATTTAAACCTGGCATTCGCCTATCCATGCCGGGAAGCACCAAAAGACTGACCTTACCGCTAGAGTTCGCCATTCATGACAATGGCGGTGGCATACCGCGCGATCTGGTGCCCAACCTTTTTGATCCATTTGTAACAACCAAGTCCAACGGTAGCGGCTTGGGCTTGGCCCTGGTCGCCAAAATCATCAGGGATCATGGCGGTGTCGTAGAGTGTGAGAACCACGAACGCGGCGCAACCTTCAAAGTGATGATGCCGATTTACCGACCGACCGATGTTGCCTCGACCTTATCCTTTTAACCGCTCAAACGTTTGACTGATTAGGAAACCCCCAATGCCTCAACGTAGCCAAACGGTTTTGATTGCTGATGATGATGCGGCTATCCGCACGGTGCTCAACCAGGCCCTCACGCGTGCGGGATATTCCGTGCGGGTGACGTCCAATGCGACGTCACTTTGGCGCTGGGTCAGCGAAGGCGAGGGCGATCTTGTTATCACGGATGTGGTGATGCCCGATGAAAATGCGTTTGATCTTCTACCCCGTATGAAGAAGGCTCGCCCTGATCTGCCTATTATTGTGATGAGCGCGCAGAACACATTTATGACGGCAGTGCGTGCCTCAGAAAAAGGCGCCTACGATTATCTACCAAAGCCATTCGACCTTAAGGAACTGATCGCGATCGTCGGTCGGGCCATGGCCGAACCCAAACGCAAGGCTATCGGCGCGCCTTCAGCGGATGAAGGGGCTGAGAACATGCCGCTGGTTGGACGATCAGCGGCGATGCAAGAAATTTATCGGGTTTTAGCGCGCCTGATGCAGACGGACCTTACGGTCACGATCTCTGGTGAGTCGGGAACGGGTAAGGAACTCGTGGCCCGTGCTCTGCATGAATTCGGCAGGCGGGCCAAAGGCCCGTTTGTTGCGATTAATATGGCTGCGATCCCACGAGACCTGATCGAGACGGAACTGTTTGGGCATGAGAAGGGTGCCTTTACCGGTGCACAGACCCGTGTCGTGGGCCGGTTTGAGCAAGCTGAGGGTGGTACGCTGTTCCTGGATGAGATTGGCGACATGCCGATGGATGCACAGACGCGGCTTTTGCGCGTTCTGCAGCAGGGCGAGTACACCACTGTTGGCGGCCGCACGGCTATACGTTCCGACGTGCGGATCGTAGCAGCAACCAACAAAGATCTTCGGCAGCTCATCAATCAAGGGCTCTTTCGTGAAGACCTTTTCTTCCGTCTCAACGTGGTGCCGTTGCGATTGCCTCCTCTGCGAGAACGCACAGAAGATATTCCCGACCTCGTACGCCACTTTTTTGCCCAGGCAGCGGAAGAAGGTTTGCCATCTAAGCAAATTGACGGTGCCGCGCTGGATGTTTTGCGCCAGTACCGTTGGCCAGGCAACATTCGCGAGCTTGAGAACTTGGTTCGCCGTTTGGCCGCTTTGTACCCTCAGGATGTTATCACCGCTCCTATTGTTGAGGATGAATTGCGAACCGCAGTTAGCGGAATTGCGCCATCTGGGGAGCAGGCGGATACGGATGAAGGGCTGTCGGTTTCCATCGAGCGTCATCTGGTGCGCTATTTTAAAGACTTTGGCGAGGACCTGCCTCCACCAGGTCTTTATCACCGCATGCTGAAGGAGCTTGAAATCCCGCTCTTTTCAGTCGCTCTTGCAGCCACACGCGGCAATCAGATTAAGGCAGCGGAACTTCTCGGCCTCAATCGCAACACGTTGCGCAAGAAAATCCGCGACCTCGACATTCAAGTGATCCGCGGTTCGCGTTAACGCTGATTAACGCCAAAATGTCATCGCACAGCGGCTGATCTGGCCAGTGACCTCTTTTTTGTCATAAATAAACAACACTGGTGTGACTCGCATGCCACAGTGATGTGGTTCTGATTCTTAGGTCGTCTGATTTCAGACCAGCCGTCTTGATGCCCGGAGCGTTTCCCGCTTGGTTGATACCGTCAGTTCCAAACCAGCCATGATGAACGAGGCGCGCCGTTCGCGCTCGCGCTTGCTTGCACCAGTGCTCGTCGTGCTGTCGGTTGTTTTGGCCGGTGTGACGTTTGCCATTTTGACGGGTTCCACCTCCATCATCCCAACACGCGACGTGGTGGTGCGGTTGGTGGTGCTAAACGCTGTGGCCGTGTTGGCGCTGGTTGTGCTGATCGGTCTTGAAGTGCGCAAGATCATGCAAGCGCGCCGAGAGCGAAAGGCCGGTGCGCGTCTGCACACGCGTATTTTGATGCTTTTCAGCCTGATCGCGGCTGTTCCCGCTGTGCTGGTGGCGATTGTTGCAACGCTAACACTGGATCGTGGGCTTGATCGCTGGTTCTCCGAGCGCACCCAATCCATGGTCGACTTCTCGCTTGTGGTGGCGCGCGCCTATTTGGATGAATACCGCCAAGTGCTCAATTTGGAGCTTACGGCGGTTGCCAGTGAGCTTGATCGTTCCAAGCCGCTCTATGACTTCGATCCTGAGCGTTTTGCCGAGCACATGTCGAACATCGCAGCGCTGCGCTCGATCCCTTATCTTTCGATAGTCGGTGCCGACGGCATTGAGATCTTGCGCGCTGACACGCGATTTGCCGAAGGATACCGCCAGCCTGATCCTTCGATGATTGCGCGGGTGACCGGTGATGAGCCTGTGCTGATCCCACCGGGCACGACAAACCAGATTGCTGGTCTTATTCGGTTGCCCGAATTCAACAATGTGTATCTTTTCATTGCGCGGGCTGTAGACCCACGTGTGGTGCAGTACCTCTTGGTCACCGAGCAAAACGCGACTGAGTTTCAGGCACTGCAGGACCGACGGTTTGGCGTACAGCTATCCTTTGGCTTCATGTTTCTTGGGCTGGCACTCATCATGCTGCTTGCAGCAATGTGGATCGCTATAAGCTTTGCAGACCGTCTGGTGCTGCCCGTCCGCCGCTTGATGGTGGCGGCGCAACAAATCTCTGCTGGAAACCTCTATGTTCAGGTGCCAGTGCGCCGCGAAGAGGGTGATCTGGCTGTGCTCGGCCAAAGTTTCAACCGAATGACCAACGATCTGCGTTCCCAGCGAAACGAGCTTGTTGATGCGAAAGACCAGATTGATGGCCGCCGCCGCTTTACCGAAGCCGTGCTTGCGGGCGTGTCTGCTGGTGTCATCGGTATCGACCGCGCGATGCGCATCACCTTGGTCAATCGCTCTGCATGCCGCCTGTTGGACGCAGAAGAAGCCGCTATGCTGGGGCGATCCATCAGTACGGCGGTTCCTGAGTTTTCATCGCTTTTCTCTGGCTCGATCAATGAGCAGTTGGGGCGCCGACCAGCGCGTGAAGTTCGTATAGAACGTCGCGAACATCAGCGTATTCTCACCGTCAACATTACCGTTGAAACCAGCGAGGATGGCGCCATCCAAGGCGCGGTGATGACGTTTGATGATGTGTCGGATTTGGTAGCTGCGCAGAGGTCAAGCGCATGGGCAGATATTGCCCGGCGGATCGCTCACGAGATCAAGAACCCACTCACTCCAATTCAACTTTCTGCTGAACGTCTGAAGCGCCGGTATGGAAAGAAGCTGACCGAAGATACCGAAGTGTTTGACCAATGCACCGATACGATCATTCGCCAGGTCGAAGACATTGGCAAAATGGTCGATGAGTTTTCATCCTTTGCGCGCATGCCCAAGCCCGAATTTGCCGCTGGTGATCTGGCCACTGTGATCCGTGACACAGTATTCCTTATGGACAATGGTTATCCTGAAATCCGGTTCACAGCAGAGCTGGAGGCAGGTGGAATGCCGCTTTCTCTCGACGGTCGATTGATGGGGCACGTGTTCACCAACCTTCTTAAAAACGCAGCTGAAGGGATTGCTTCGCGCGGTGAAAAAGAGGGTCAATCCAATCCAAAGGGCCACGTACATGTGGACGCAAGACGCAGAGATGACGGCACTTACATTGTTGATGTCGCCGACGATGGCATTGGTTTTCCCAAATCAGGTCGCGCGCAGTTGCTTGAGCCCTATATGACGACCCGCGAGAAGGGCACTGGGTTGGGGTTAGCGATTGTTCGACGCATCGTTGAGGATCATGGCGGAACGCTGCGCTTGCTTGATGGTGAACAGGCGAGCCCACCAACAAGCGGCGCCTTGGTGAGGTTGATTCTGCCCGGCGTCGACGCTGATGGCGCTGCTCAGCCAGACAATACTGAAGATAAAAAAACACAGCCTGCTGCTGCCGACGCGTCGCAGTCCGTGGCAGGTAAAGGAGCATAGCGCGTGAGTGGTGATATTCTAGTCGTTGACGATGAAGCGGACATCCGCGAGCTCGTTGCCGGGATCTTAGAGGATGAGGGCTACACGACAAGGCTGGCCGGCAATGCTGACGAGGCCTTGCAAGCCATCGAAGAGCGACGTCCAAACCTCGTGTTTCTCGATATCTGGATGCAGGGCAGCCGTTTGGATGGCATGCAGCTTCTCGATGTCGTGCGTTCGTCCTATCCGGAACTTCCAGTGGTGATGATATCTGGTCACGGCACGATCGACACAGCCGTTAATGCCATCAAAACTGGCGCGTTTGATTTTATTGAGAAGCCTTTCAAATCTGATCGCCTGTTACACGTTGCCATGCGCGCGCTGGAAACCACGGCCTTGAAGCGCGAAATCACTGAGCTGCGCCAAACATCCGGTGTTGAGTACACGCTGGTCGGTTCCTCGCAGGAGATGAACACGCTGCGGGCGCAGATCGATCGCCTGGCACCCACCAACTCGCGGGTCATGATCATGGGCGCATCGGGCAGCGGCAAAGAGCTTGTTGCCCGAGCCATTCACGACAAGTCACGCCGTGCGAGCGGGCCTTTTGTGGTGCTAAACGCTGCCAACATCTCGCCAGAAACCATGGAGCTTGAGCTTTTTGGCACGGAGGCTGAGCCGGGTACACCACGCAAAGTCGGTGCGCTGGAAGAAGCTCATGGTGGCACGCTCTACTTGGATGAAGTGTCGGAGATGCCACGCGACACGCAATCAAAAATTATGCGTGTGCTCGTCGATCAGACTTTTACCCGCGTTGGCGGATCAACGCGTGTGCAGGTGGATGTGCGCGTGCTGTCATCCTCGTCGGTGCCGCTGGAGCCCTTGATCGAAAACGACATGTTCCGGTCCGATCTCTATCACCGCTTGGCGGTGGTGCCGCTTCCTGTGCCAGCGCTCGCCGAGCGACGGTCCGATGTTCCTGAGCTGGTTCAGCATTTCATGCAGCAGCTTTCCAAAGCCAGCGGTCTGCCGACCCGCCAAATTGCCGATGATGCCATGACGATACTGCAAACTCATGATTGGCCGGGCAATGTGCGCCAGCTTCGCAACAACGTGGAGCGGCTGATGATTTTGGCGCGTGGGGAAAATGGCTCTCACGTGACCGCTGACCTGCTTCCGCCCGACGTGTCCTCACTGCTTCCAAAAACCGCAAGTATGGGCAGCGAGCATTTGATGAGCATGCCGCTACGTGATGCACGTGAGTTGTTTGAGCGCGACTATCTGTCGTCTCAAATCAATCGTTTCAATGGCAACATTTCAAAGACGGCTGAGTTCATTGGCATGGAGCGCTCTGCTCTGCATCGCAAACTGAAGTCTTTGGGCCTTAACGGGTGATTGGCACGCGCGCCTGAAATGTGCGACCAGTGGGCGAGCGGATAAAGCGCGTCGCGTGGTGTCCACTATTGTTAGAACACAGGGGCGTCATAGCTGATGCGGGTAGTGATTTGCGGGGCAGGGCAGGTTGGCTTTGGTATCGCCGAGCGGTTATCGCGTGAGAACAATGATGTCTCGGTGATCGATACATCAGCGCGCCTCGTTCAAGCGATCCGCGACTCGTTGGACGTGCGCGGTGTTGTGGGTCACGGGTCGCATCCAGATGCGCTTGTGCAGGCGGGCATCGAGCAGGCTGATATGATCGTTGCTGTCACCTTGTATGATGAGGTGAACATGATCGCCTGTCAGGTGGCCCATTCGCTCTTTAACGTTCCCACCAAGGTCGCGCGTATCCGTGCGCAAAGCTATCTGGAGAAGCAGTACGCCTCGCTGTTTTCTCGCGATAATCTACCTATTGATGTTATCATTTCGCCAGAGATTGAAGTGGGCGAGATGGTGCTGCGGCGCCTTGCTCTTCCCGGTGCTTTGGACTCAGCGCGGTTCGCCGATGAGCGGATTTCGGTTGTTGGCGTTTATCTGCGTGAAGACTGCCCCGTTATCGACACGCCGCTCCGTCAGCTCTCCGGACTGTTCCCCGAGTTAAAAGCCACTGTCGTCGGTGTGCTGCGCAACGATACCATGTTTGTGCCTCGCTCTGACGATGCCATGCTGGCTGGTGACGTTGCGTATTTTGCCGCCGACCGAGAGCAAGTGCGTCGCACTCTTGGTATTTTTGGCCGTGAAGAAGCCGAAGCAAGTCGCGTGGTGATTGCCGGAGGCGGCAACATTGGTCTCTATGTCGCGCAGGCCTTGGAAGCGCGCCAATCGCGCACCAAGGTGAAGATCATTGAACAGGACCGTGAGCGCGCTGTTGATATTGCCGATGATTTGTCGCGCACGGTGATCTTGCACGGCAGCGCGCTGAGCCAGGATATTTTGAATGAGAGTGACATCGGGCAAACCGATACGATTGTTGCGCTGACTAATGATGATCAGGTGAACATTCTCTCATGCGTGATGGCCAAGCGCCTCGGCGTTCGGCAAAACCTTGCTCTCATCAACAACAGCTCCTACCCGCCATTGGCCCAATCCCTGGGCATTGACGCCTATGTGAACCCACGCCAGGTGACGATTTCTCGCGTTCTTCAGCACGTGCGCAAAGGGCGTATTCGTCAGGTCCATTCGCTCCAGGACGGCGCAGCAGAGGTGATCGAAGCTGAAGCGCTGGATACCTCTCCACTGGTTGGTTCGCATTTACGAGACTTGGACCTACCAGATGGTCTGCGCATCGGCGCTATTTTGCGCGGGTCGGAGGTGATCATGCCGGATGGTGAAACCACTGTGAAGGCTGGCGACCGTGTGGTGATGTTCGCGTTGGCCGGCCAGGTGAAGCGGGTGGAGCAATTGTTCCGTGTTTCGCTTGAGTTTTTCTAGGGTTTGCATGGTTGAAACAGCCCAGATGGCGCAACCATGCTAGTCGGGCTTCGTGCGCTCGCGGCGGTCAGTTTTGTCATGGCCTTGGCCATGATCATGTGTGCGGCCATCGGATTAGGGCAGGGTGATGGCGCGGCGGTATCTCTGTTTGCAGGTCAAGCTGGCATCTTGGTTTTCTTCGCAGCGGCTGTGCGCCTTGCCTTTGCCGGTCGTCGCGCGCCACTCACCCGCACCATTAGCTTTCGCGTGTTGATTGTTGCGTGGGTTGTGGCACCAATCGTCGCAATGCCGCCATTTCTGCTGCTGACGGACTTGCCGTTGCACCTTGCCCTTTTCGAGGCAACATCGGCGATCACCACAACCGGTGCAACGGCGATTGAGAATTTGGGGGTGGTTCCACTTTCTATCATCGGGTGGCGCGCCTGGCTGCAATGGCTAGGCGGATTGGCAACGCTCATGTCCATTATCGTTGTTTTGGCACCGGCTGGGGCAGGGGGCACGCCTTTGTTGCGGCTCGGTGGAGACATGCAGCAGATACTGGAAAACCGTGTGCGCGGAGTGTTTGGCGCCTACGTTGCGGTGACACTTGCCTGTTTTGCTCTGTTGCTAGCTTCTAATATTGGAGCGTTTGACGCCTTTGCGCTGGCGCTTTCCACCGTGTCGACAGGTGGGATGATGCCGCGACCGGGAA
Source organism: Pseudomonadota bacterium (assembly GCA_039814945.1). Lineage (GTDB taxonomy): Bacteria > Pseudomonadota > Alphaproteobacteria > Rhizobiales > MH13 > MH13. The sequence continues at coordinate 133,065 of JBCCAF010000007.1, read as the reverse complement.
CACTGAGCGACTATGGCGCACCGTTGGCTGAATGGGCGATTGGCCTTTTCATGCTGGTGGGCGCGTCCAGTCTTATGTGGCATCGACTGGTGGCCACCGGACGCCTTGGCCGTTCGATCACGGTGTTGGAGAGCGTGGCATTGGGTGTGTTGGCCTGCGGGCTTGGTATCGCTTACGCGATTGCTTTTGCGTTGGCGGCGGGTTCTGGAACCGTCCTTGGGCCTCTGACGGCACTACGCGAAGGGTTTGTGACCGCAGCTTCACTTGTGTCAACGACTGGCTTTGAAGCACGCAATGCTGGGGCATCAGTCTTGCCGCTCTCACTGGTTTTGGTGGTGATTCTTATTGGTGGCGGCATGTTTTCCACAGCCGGGGGTGTCAAACTCTATCGCATCGCGCTTATGGCACGCCACAGCGTGAAAGAGTTGGAGCACATCATCTATCCAAATGCCGTGCACACTGACCATCTGGGGCGGTTTGCCTATGACACAGATGGTATGCGGGCGATTTGGACGGCGTTTGTGCTGTTTTTTGTGGTTTGGGGCGGGTGTGGTGTGCTGTTGGCCTTCACTGGCTTGCCGCCAGAAGCGGCTTTGGTTGCTGCCCTTAGCGCTCTGGTGAACGCTGGACCGGTGTACACATTCGGTTGGGCGCCACCGCAGGCATGGCCTGGCTACTATGAGCTAGAACCACTTGCTAGCGGAGCGTTGGGTCTAACGATGCTTGCTGGCCGTCTTGAGATCATTGGCCTGGTGGCGGGCTTTAGTGTCTTGTTTTTTAGGCGTTAGTTCGTGATTGCGTGAATCACAGGAAAGACTAAAACCGTTTTCAAAGCTCTTTGGTTGACGAAAAAGGCGTGCTAGCGTGATCGTTCAACACATGAGGGTGTGTTTAAAAATGTGCGGCCAACAACAACGACCAGGGGGTAACCATGGCAAACGAGCGAACCCAAAATCTGCAAGATGCGTTCCTGAATCACGTACGCAAGCAGAAGGCGTCTTTGACCATCTTTTTGGTCAACGGGGTAAAGCTCCAGGGCATCGTGACCTGGTTTGACAATTTTTGCATTCTGTTGCGCCGTGATGGCCATTCGCAGCTTGTCTACAAGCATGCGATTTCCACAATTATGCCCGCGCAACCGGTGCAATTGTTTGATCCGTCAGACGAAGATCGCGCTGACGGGTAAAGGGATAATCCTTGACCGTTGAAATTGGCGATAGTGATCGCAAGCCTACTGGCAAGCCGCGCTTTCAGATTGAAGACACGCGCGCCAAAGAAACCCGCACTGCAGTCATTGTTCCAGTTATCTCCGGTCGCGCCGCGAGGCGGGCAGGGGAAGCTGGCGGCCGTGCGGTAGGTGAGCAACGCTCCCTGGACGCACGCCGAGAAGAAGCTGTGGGTCTGGCGGCCGCAATCAGTTTGGATGTTGTTTTTGTTGAGCTTTTGACACTGCAAACACCGCGTCCTGCCACACTGCTTGGAGTCGGTAAGGTTGATGAGATAGCGCAGCGTGTTGCTCAAGAGCATGTGGAGCTGGTGGTTGTTGACCATGAGTTGACGCCGATCCAGCAGCGCAATCTTGAGCGAGCACTCAAAGCCAAGGTTGTTGATCGCACCGGTCTGATTCTTGAGATTTTTGGACGTCGAGCACAAACCCGCGAAGGTACGCTACAGGTTGATCTGGCGCATTTGAGCTACCAAAAAAGCCGTCTCGTACGCTCTTGGACTCACCTTGAGCGTCAGCGTGGCGGCAAGGGCTTTTTGGGCGGCCCCGGTGAAACGCAGATAGAGTCTGACAGGCGCGTCATTCAAGAGAAAATCACCCGCTTGAAAGGGCAGTTGGAAGAGGTGAGGCGCACCCGCACGCTTCACCGTTCGCGCCGACAAGAGATGCCCGCGCCCACAGTGGCGCTGGTTGGCTATACCAATGCTGGCAAGTCCACGCTGTTCAATCGCATTGTCGATGAAAAGGTGATGGCCAAGGATCTGCTTTTTGCCACCCTCGACCCGACGCTGCGCAAAGTGCAGCTGCCCAAGGGGACAGAGGTTATTCTCTCCGACACCGTTGGCTTTATTTCCAACCTTCCAACATCCTTGATCGCGGCTTTTCGCGCCACACTGGAAGAGGTTCTTGAGGCTGACCTTGTTGTGCATGTGCGCGACATCACACACCCAGAAACTGATGCTCAACGTGCTGATGTGATTGATGTTCTTGCCCAATTGGGCGTGGTTGACCGTGATGGTCAAAGTGACCGAGCGATAATTGAAGCCTGGAACAAAATCGATTTGATGGATTCGGAAACCTTGGATGTCACGTTGCGCCAAGCAGAGGTGCAAGGCGCGCGCGTTCTGGCTGTTTCTGCGGTGAGCGGGCAGGGGCTTGAGGCTTTGCTCGCCCAGATTGAGGAAGAGATTGCCGCTACGCGTCAGGAAGAAACATTCCATGTTCCTGTCGAGGATGGCGAAGGGCGTGCTTGGGTGTTTGCCAATGCGACGGTGCTTGATGAGACCATCTTGGAGGATGGATCAACGCAGGTCCGCGTGGCGATGACACCACGTCGCATGGCCCATGCGCGGGCGCGGTTTGGTGTGGTGGCGCCAGCGTAGAACAACACTACGCTTCGGTTTTGGCCCGTTGCCAAGCGGCTTCCATCATGTCCAATGAGGCGCTGCCAACAGGCGTGGGTGTGTTACTCAAGCTGCGTTCAACCCATTGAAAACGTTTGATGAATTTTTGATTGGTGCATTCTAAAGCCACTGACGGATTAATATCGAGCTTCCGAGCTAGATTGGTGACGACGAACAGAACATCGCCGATTTCATCCTCAAGTCGTGCTCGGTCTTGCGGGCTTGCTGCAAGTTCTTCGGCGACCTCGTCGGTTTCTTCCGCAAGCTTGTCCAGCACAGCATGCGGTGTTGGCCAATCAAAACCAACACGCGCTGCTTTGGCCTGCAGCTTAAAAGCGCGTTGAAGCGCGGGCAGGGTGGTCGGAACGCCGTCTATCGCGCTCACAGGTTTGTCTTGCCCCTCGCCTGGGTTGCCATTCCTAGCTGCTTGGCGCGCGCGCTTCTCCGCTTTTTCTTCGGCCTTGATCTCCTCCCAACGCACCTTCACCGCATCAGGATCATCGCGATCAACATCGCCAAAGACATGGGGATGGCGGCGGATCATTTTTGTCGTCACCGCAGCTACGACATCGCCAAAGGCAAACGAGCCTTCTTCTTTGGCCATTTGCGCGTGGAAAACGACTTGAAGGAGAAGGTCGCCCAACTCATCACAAAGATCTTCCTTATCGTCACGCTGGATAGCGTCGGCGACTTCATAGGCTTCCTCAATGGTGTATGGCGCAATGGATGCGAAGTCTTGCTCCACATCCCATGGGCAGCCAGTTTGCGGATCGCGTAGCTTGGCCATGATGGCGATCAAGGTCGATAGCTCACCTGGAGGGCCGTCTGTTGATCCATTGTCGCTCATTGCCGGCTCCATGCTTTTGCATCGACAAGTGTAACGCAGGACTGGATGGCGATCGTAGGTGATGGGCTATCAGATGGGGCAGAACCCACAAGAAAGATATCCATTTGTCCGATAAGATATATTATGGAACTAAAATGGATGCGCAAAACGCGGTGCTTCTAGGAAATAGCGACCTTTAGCCCATCATAGGCTGGCTCAACGGTCTCTGGCGTTTCTGCAAGCACGGTCTCGTAGTCGAGATCATTGTGCAGATTGGTAAGAATAGTGCGTTCAGGCTTCACGTCCGCTTGCAATGCCATTGCCTGCTCAAGATTGAAGTGGCTGGGGTGTGGTTTGTGACGCAGGCTATCGATGATCAGCGTGTTGAGAGCGTTGAAATGCCCCATGCTTGAAGCCGGTATTGCGCTTACGTCGGGCAGGTAGAGCGTGTCAGCGATGCGGAAACCAAGTGCTGTAATGTCCCCATGGTCTACAGGTACCGGCGTGAGCTCAATCGAGCCCCCAGCGCCATCAATCGTAACAGTCTGATCATGGCGCAAAACGTGCCGATCTAGGATCGGTGGGTAACCCGAGCCAGGCGGCGTTTCAAAAACATAACCAAAGGCAGCGTTGGCACGCGCGAATGTGCGATCATCCATGTGCACCGGAATGCGTGCGCGCTGGACAAGCGCAAAGGGCCGTATGTCATCAATGCCATGCAGATGATCAGCATGTTCGTGAGTGTATACAACGCCGTCGAGACGTGGCACTTCGGCGTCGAGCATCTGAGCTCGAAAATCCGGACCCGTATCAATCACGCAATAGGTGGTGCCGTTAGGGCTATTGCGGGTGAGCAGGACGGCACAGCGGCGACGGTGATTCTTTGGGTTGGATGGATCGCAGGCGCCCCAGCGTTCTTCATGTGTTGTGCCCCCTACCCTGGGCACTCCAGCCGACGACGCGCAGCCAAGAATGGTCAGCGTCACTGTCATCCAAGCTTTACCTTGCTGAAAAGACGTTGAAAATTGACGGTCGTTAGCTCAGCTAGATGTTCCGTTGCCATACCGCGAACATCGGCAAGGACCTTTGCAGTGTTGGTCACAAAGGCAGGTTCGTTGCGCTTGCCGCGGAACGGCACCGGAGCGAGATAAGGTGCATCGGTTTCGACGAGCAGCCGGTCCTCTGGCACCTGCGCTGCGATATCTCTCAATTCCTGTGCGGTTTTAAAGGTCAATATGCCGGAGAACGATACATAGGCGCCGAGCGCGACTCCGCGTTGAGCCAGTTCTAAGCCTGATGAGAAACAGTGCAGTACCATTGGAAAAGCGCCATCAGTTTCATGCGCCTCTTCTAAGATGGTAGCCATATCATCGTCGGCTGAGCGCGCATGGATAACCAGCGGCAGGCCTGTTAACCGTGCAGCTTGGATATGACGTTTCAGACCTTCTGCCTGTGCATCGCGCGGGGCATTGTCATAGTGGTAATCAAGCCCGGCCTCTCCTATGGCGACAACCTTTGGATGCTCGGCCTTGGTGACCAAATCGTCCACGGTGACGTCCGGCTCCTCGCCTGCGTTATGCGGATGGGTTCCAACCGAGCAGGTGACGCTGTCATACGCCTCGGCCATGGCTTTGATCTGATCGAACTTTTTCACCCGCGTGCAGATCGTTACCATGTGGCCGATGCCTGCCTCCCTGGCGCGTGCAATCACAGCATCGCGCTCAGGCTCAAAGTCTGGGAAGTCTAGATGGCAATGGCTGTCTACGAGCATAGAGGTTAAGCCCCGTTACCTGCTTCTTCTTCCACATAACGTGGGAAGATTGGTGTGGGTTTTGGCAGGTCTGTGCCAGCTTTGAGCGCATTGCTTGTGCCAAGATGCTCGAACTGACGAGATTCACTCGACACACTCAAAGCATTAAGAAGCTTACCAGCGCTATCGGGCATTACGGGCTGCACAAGGATGGCGACTTTTCGCAACGTTTCTGCTGTTGTCCACAACACTGTGGCCATGCGCTGCGGATCAGTCTTTTTCAGTGCCCACGGCTCTTGGGCGGCAAAATAGCGATTGGAATCCGCAATCGCGGCCCAGATGGGTGTGAGAACCAGGTGCAGCTCTTGCTTGTCGATAGCACTACGCGCCTGGTCGAGCAGGGCATCGGCTGATGCCAGCAATGTTTCATCATCGGCAGCAAGCGGGCCTGGTTCAGGTATTTTGCCGTCGCAATTTTTACCGATCATCGACAGCGAACGCTGCGCTAAGTTGCCAAGGTCATTGGCCAAATCAGCGTTGATGCGGCCTACGATTGCTTCATGGCTGTAGTTTCCATCACGGCCAAACGGCACTTCGCGTAGGAAGAAATAGCGCACTTGATCGCGGCCATAGTGATCGACCATCGTGAAGGGGTCGATGACATTGCCGACAGACTTCGACATCTTCTCGCCCTTGTTGAACAGGAACCCATGGCCGAACACGCGCTTTGGAAGAGCAATGCCGGCAGACATCAAAAAGGCCGGCCAATAGACGGTGTGGAACCGCACGATATCTTTGCCAATCACGTGCAGATCGGCTGGCCAATACTGCCAACGCGGATCGCTTTCATCGGGAAAGCCGAGGCCGGTGATGTAGTTTGTCAAGGCATCCACCCAGACATACATCACGTGGGCGTCATCGCCAGGCACTTTGATGCCCCAATCAAAGGTGGTGCGTGAGATAGAAAGGTCTTTTAGTCCGCCCTCGACGAATTTCATCACCTCGTTGCGGCGCTCATCCGGCCCGACAAAGCTTGGGTTGTCTGCGTAATGTTTTAGAAGCCGATCCTGGAACGCCGAGAGGCGGAAGAAGTAGCTTTCCTCTTCAACCCACTCCACGGGTGTGCCCTGTGGGCCTAGGCGCACGCCATCATCATTGAGACGTGTTTCATCATCGCCGTAATAGGCCTCGTCGCGCACCGAATACCAGCCGGCATAGCTATCCTTATAGATATCCCCGGCATCTTGCATGCGCTGCCAAATCGCCTGGCTCGCCTTGTGGTGGCGGTCTTCGGTTGTGCGAATGAAGTCGTCGTTAGAGCAGCCGAGAACCTCGACCATGTCCTGAAAGCGTGGGGCATTCTGATCGGCGAGTTGAGCTGGCGTCATACCGGCTTCACGCGCGGTCTTATCCATTTTGAGCCCATGCTCGTCGGTGCCGGTCAGAAACCGCACATCATACCCATCAAGTCGCTTAAAGCGGGCGATGGCATCCGTGGCGAGAGCCTCATAGGCGTGGCCGATATGCGGTGTGCCGTTGGGGTATGAAATGGCGGTGGTGATGTAAAAACGCTTGGACATTGGGTGAAGAACGGCTTTCGGCAGCGGGGAGATTTCACCCTTGGCTATAGACCTGATCCAGCCGATCGAAAAGCACCATGATGCGTTCTGATACATCCAGATTGATGGCTTGGTGCGTGCGTATGGCTTCAGTGTGCTCACTCCAAAGCGCTGCCAAACGATTTTGGGCAGCCATAGACGTTGTTCGCTGAGAGGTTGCCAGGCCGTGCGGTTCAGCCTCTCCTCTTACCCGTCGCGACAGCCAGTCCTCGATCAAGCCAAGCAACAACTCGCGCGTTTCTGGTGCCATGGCGGTGATGCTGCCAGCCAACGTCAATCGCGTTGCTATGGTCTTGCTGTCCGGTCGTTCTCCGGCAGCCGCCGCCAGCGTGCAAAAATCTTGATAGGCGCCCAGTGCTCGACTGTCCTTTGACAGGCTTAGCATGTGCCCTGCCCTGCCGCCGGAAAGCGCAATCGCCATTTCGCTTTGGTCGTCGTCGTCCAAGGGCGCGGAGAGTTTCTCCATGGACGCGGTCTCCAAAGGAGCAAACGCCAAATGACGACACCGCGAGCGAATGGTGGGCAAGACCTGGTTGAGGGCATGAACAACCAGAAACAAAGCGGTTCGTTGTGATGGCTCTTCTAAAGGCTTGAGAAGAGCATTGGCGCCTTCAACGTTCAACTCATCCACCGAATCAACAACCAGCACACGCCATCCGCCGTAAGCAGCGGTTGATTGCAACTTGTGGAGTGTTGAGCGCACGGCACCAACTGGGATTGTCTTTGGCAGCTTCTTGCCGTCGCTGCCTGTTTGGCGATCGATCCAGTGCAGGTCTGGATGGGCACCTTGGGCAACCAGTCGAGCATCAGGGTGGCTGAGATCAACATCCAAGCTGGCGGTATCTTGGCGCGCGTTTTGGGCAACCAAGTAGGCCGCCGCTTGCGCTGCGAAACGCGCTTTGCCGACGCCTTTGGGTCCATGCAGCAACCAACCATGATGCATACGCCCGCCCTGCACTGCATCCAGTAGTGTTTTTTGTGCTGCGGCGTGTCCAACCAAGGGTTGATCGAGCGGCAATCCAGTTGGTGCGGAGGGAATTTTTGCAGTGGCTTTGCGGGCCATCAGCTAAACCAGGCCACGAAAGCGAAGACTGTCGCGTATTGTCACCGTTACGGTGTTTGGCTTTCCAGCGCCATTGATCAGAATGCATCGTTTTGGGTTGGCTTCACACAACCAGCGAAAACCTTCTGAGACCCTATCATGGTAGCTCTGATCTTCTTTCTCAAAGCGATCATCGCCATCGTCCTTGGTGGAAAGGCGTGCTTTGCGCCGAGATTTGGCAGTTTCTGCATCAACATCCAGCACATAGGTTACCTCCGGCATTAGGCCATCTGTTGCTATGGCTTCGAGCTGATCAATCGTCTCAGTTGGTAGTCCACCGACATAGCCTTGATAGATTCGGGTTGAATCGGCAAAGCGATCGCAAAGCACCACCTGATTGTTGGCCAGTGCTGGCTTGATCACGAGTTCTACATGTTCACGACGGGCTGAGGTCAAAAGGCATGCTTCGGCCAACGGGCCTTTTTCAGCCGCGTGGCCACCGAGAAGCACCTCTCGAACGATCTTTCCGCCTGGAGATCCGCCTGGTTCGCGGGTTTCAAGAACATCATATCCCTCGCCGCGCAGTGTTTCGCCAAGCATGGCTGCTTGGGTGGATTTGCCAGACCCCTCCCCGCCTTCGAATGAAATGAAATAGCCACCTGTTGGTTGCTTTGGTGTGCTCTTGCGTGCTGCCATGGTCTTAGAAACTTCCAGCGAACGAGATCGGTGGGATCCATCCGAGCACAAGTTCGAGAAACCCATCACGCGCGCGCTGCACCATTGATCCGGTATCGACCTGTGACGCGGCGACCAACGGCGTTTCTTGGATAATGGTTCCGTCGCGTTCCACCAACAGTCGGCCAAGTTGCTGGCCTTCGACGATGGGTGTTGGAACAGGGCTCTCATAGACAACACGTGCGCGCACGCGATCCACACCTTCGCGTGGAAGAAGAAGCTCTAAAGCCCCCTGCTCTGCCATCAACCCGACTTCGCGTTGCGATCCGCCATACGTGCGTGCAAACGCAATGGGCTCACCGGGTTCCGCCACGCGCACGGTGCGGAAATCTTCAAAGGCATAACGAACAAGGCGGCGTGCTTCATCGACGCGGCCCTCAGGCGTGTCAACGCCAGAGAGAGCAAAGACTATCCGGCGGCCATCACGGACAACCGACCCAACAAGTCCATACTGAGCATCATCGCTGAAACCGGCAAACAAGCCATCAGCGCCCTCAATCTGGTTGTAGATCGGGTTTCTGTTGCGTTGGGTGATGTCGTTCCAGGAAAACTGGTCTTCGCCAAACATGGTATAGAGGCGCGGGTGATTGTCGATCAGAGCTGTCGTTACAACCACCAAATCGCGGGCCGTTGTGTACATACCGATTTCTGGCTGGCCGGTAGAATTGGTGAAAGCGCTGTTGGTTGCGCCGTAGTTCGCGGCCAGTTCTGTCATGCGGTCAGCAAAGGAAGGCTCATCACCTGCCACGCCTTCAGCAAGGGCGATCGCGGCGTCATTGCCAGAGATGATAGTTAAACCGCGTAGAAGGTCAGCGATTGCGACATCGCTTCCAAGCTCAGCAAACATAGCGGCCCTGCCTGACGGACCCCCGCCCCTGCGCCATGCATCTTCGCTGATTGAAAACGTCGTTTCGAGTTCAAAAGTTTCCTGCGCAATGCCATCGAAAACGACCGCTGTTGTTAGCGTTTTGGCCATGGAGGCAGGCTCAAAACGCTCATCGGCTTGTTGTGTGTAGAGAACCGTGCGGGAGTTCACATCATAGAGAAAAGCATGTGGGGCGCGGCTCTCGAAGGCCTGTGCCCAGGCATGTTGAGGCAGGCACGTCAGAAGCAGCAGGCCTAGAATTGGGAAGCCTTGGATAAGGCGAACCAAAGCGCGGCTGCTGCATGCGCGCATAACTTCCTTTGGCGCCATAAACGAATGCTCCCACTGCCGTGCCGACCCGGCTGCGATGGACGCCGTTAGCTGTTGGCGGCGTCTGTCACGTAGGCGTCGGTGTAGCCCTGGCTGGCCAACCTGCGCAAGAGGTCTTGCTCAGCCTGTGGTGTGGGGGCGGAAGCGCGCAGGCGCACCTGGGTCAGCGTGCGGCCCCTCGACTGCACGGGTTCGGTCACAACTTCGCCAAACGATGCCAGTTCAGAGCGAAGCCGCGTCACATTGGCGGGATCGCCAAAGATGCCAATCTGAACAAGTGCTGTGCGGCCAGTGGTAGGCGCCTGCGAAACAGCAAGGGCGAGCACAGGCGTTTGCCGCGTTTCGCTAAGGCGGGCAACTGCCTGTGACTGCAGTGCCAGGTGGCTTGCCGCGTCTAACGCATTGGCGCCCGCGGCACGGTGGGCAAGCTCAATGCGAGCGTTTTGTGCCAGCGAGGACTGATTACGCTGTGTAAACCCAGCTTCCAGGTCGGTGGCCATGAAGCCAATTGCAGCGCTTGGAATGGGCGCGTTGGGGATGAGCCCTGGCCCATTTTGTGCCGCTGGCGCTGGGAATGCCGCTGGAACAGATGCCCGCACGCCGGAAGGTGGAGCCAAAACCATCGGTGATCCAGCTGCTGGAGCAGAAGGTTGCGGTAAGACGGGTGGACGCTGGAACTGTGGCTCGCTTTGCGGCTGACCAAACAGTGTATCGAGGAAAGATGAACCCTGCGCTTCAGTCTGCCCAGTGACCGATGCTGGTGGTGAGCTCTCAGCAAAGGCAACTTGGCTCGGAGCTGCGACAGGTGTGGGAGCAGGAACTGGTGCGCGCGCCAGCATCGTGCTGCGATCGGCGCCGTTGATCGGCTGACCATTGACTTCAGCAGAGGCTTCCAGCCAGGCGACGTCTTGTCCGTGCAAGGGCGCTCGCCCTTCATATTGAACACGCACGCGGGCAACGCCATCGCCACGGAAATCGAGCACGTCAGAGGCGCGTTTTGATAGATCGATGATGCGATCATGTGCAAAGGGGCCGCGATCATTGATGCGAACGACGACTGAGCGATCGTTTTCTAGGTTCGTGACACGTGCATAACTCGGCAAGGGCAGTGTCGGGTGAGCCGCTGACAATGTGTATTGGTCAAACACTTCGCCATTGGCGGTTAGGCGCCCGTGGAAACCAGGGCCGTACCAGGAGGCGATGCCAGTTCGATCGTAGCTGTTGTCTTCTCTTGGCGTGTAGAGACGCCCAGCGATGCGATAGGGGCGGCCAACCTGTGCCCTACCGCCACCACGCGGCAGGTTTGTTTCCTGATCAGTGACACGCGGGCTGGCCGCTACGCCGAGCGCAGCATCGTTGATGCCGTCGCCGCCTCCGCCATCACCGCCGGTTGTTACCGCGTTACAGCCGGCAAGCGTCAAGGCGCATACGCCAGCTATCGCCAACGCACGGTGAAGCGGCCTTTGAACAAGGGAGTTGGCCGCGGTGCCCGCAGCCGAAAAGGCGCCGAAAAGCGCCGTAGTACATCTCATCATCACGCCATACTCGATACAAACTGGCGACTGCACCGGCAACATAAACACACGTGATGCGCGGGCAGCATACTTCACAAACAGTGAATTTATGCTTCTAGAGTGAGGCATAAGCGTGAAGAGGGCGTTAAGCTTGCCGTCATTGGCATCCGATTTACTCCCCGTAGGGTATCCATATGTTTTTGATTTCACAGGCCTTTCGCAGCCATTCAGGGCCTTCTGCCGCAGGTGCAAACCAATCGAGCTCGCGACCATAGTCCACGAACGTGCGTTTCAAGTTGCCAGCTGAAAGGGACTCCACCTTGGTGGAGAGGTCTTGTGACCCAAATGCCCAAAGAGCATCGACATCGGCGTGGCTTGCCAGAACTTCGCCCAATTCTTGAGAATCACCGGTGACGATGTTGATGACGCCGGCTGGCATATCGGACGTTTCGAGAACCGAATAGAGATCCGTGGCAGCCAGTGGATTGGCCATACTGGGCACTATTACCACGCGATTGCCCATCGCAATCAGCGGTGCAGCCAGGCTTATCGCGCCGAGTAGCGGTGCTTCATCGGGGCAAACAATACCGACAACGCCAATTGGCTCATTCATTGCCAAAGCCACGCCACGCAAAGGTGGCACATGCACTCGACCGTCGTTTTTGTCGGCGTAGGCTGCGTATGTGAATAGGCGGTTGATTGCAGCGTCAACTTCCCTGGCGGCTTTCGCTGGTGTGGTTCCCGCAATACTTGCCATACGAGCGGCGAATTCGTCTGCTCGAACGGAGAGGTTTTCAGCGAGGTAGTAGATTACCTGCGCACGATTGTGTTCGGTTGCCGCCGACCATCCGTTAGCCTTACGTGCCGCTGCCACCGCATTGCGTATATCTTTGCGATTGCCGACGCCGACCTCACCAATGATCTCCCCTTTCGGCGAGGCCACGGGTCGTGAATAGTTGCCGTCAGGGCGCGCCTGTTTGCCGCCAATGTAGAGCTTAGCTGTGCGATCGATGGCCGGTGTGTCAAAACTGCCTGCATGGGGTTTGGGTTCCGGTAGAGTTGTAACTTGGCGAGACTTTGCATCCTTCCAGAATTTTGGTTTCAGATACTCAAAGGCGCCTTCGCGGCCCCCTTCTCGACCAAAGCCGGATTCCTTCTTGCCGCCAAAGCCCGCTGAGGCGTCGAACATATTTGTAGCGTTCACCCAGACCACGCCGCTGTCGAGTTTGGCGGCCACATTGAGTGCCAAGCCGATGGTTTCGGACCAGATGGACGCGGCTAGCCCATAGCGCGAATGATTGGCAAGTTGCACGGCCTCATCCGGTGTACGGAAGGTCATCGATACGGCGACGGGGCCAAAAATCTCCTCGGTCGCAATAGTCGATGAAGTTCCAACATTGGAAAGCAATGTCGGCGGGAAATAGCTTCCTGTGGCCGGAATGGCTCCGGAGGGTTGATGCAGCGTTGCACCTTCTTTCACACCCTGGTCGACCAGCATCTTGATCCGTTCGAGCTGAACAGGCGCGACGATAGCGCCCATATCGTTGGCTTTGTCGAGCGGCGCGCCAACGCGCAGCGTTTCCATGCGTCGGGTAAGCTTAGCGATAAACGTGTCCGCGATGCCCTCGTGCAACAAGAGCCGCGATCCAGCACAGCAAACTTGGCCTTGGTTGAACCAGATCGCGTCAACCACGCCTTCAACAGCGCCATCCAAATCAGCATCATCAAACACGATGAAGGGCGACTTGCCGCCCAGTTCCAATGTCAGTGACTTACCACTACCGGCAGTCTGCTTTCGAATGATCCGACCGACATCTGTTGAGCCGGTGAACGCAATCTTGTCCGCATCAGGGTGATCAACCAGCGCGGCACCGGTATCCCCCTCACCTGTCACGATGTTCAGCACGCCCGCAGGTAGGCCTGCGGCTTGTGCCAACTCAGCGATCAAAAGCGCGGTAAGCGAGGTAAACTCAGCTGGTTTCAGCACCGCCGTGTTGCCCAGTGCCAAGGCTGGGGCAATTTTCCACGCCAGCATGAGAACCGGAAAGTTCCAAGGGATGATCTGTCCGACGACACCGACTGGATCGTGGTCTGGAAATTCCATGTCTTGAAGCTGCGCCCAGCCAGCATGGTGATAGAAATGCCGCGCAGCCAGCGGCACATCGATATCGCGTGTCTCGCGGATTGGCTTCCCGTTGTCGAGCGCCTCAATGACGGCGATCAGACGAGCATTGCGCTGGATTGTACGCGCCAATGCATAAAGGTGCCTCGCGCGAGCATGGCCAGGGAGAGCCGCCCATTTCTTTTGGGCTTTGCGGGCTGCTTTTACAGCAGCATCCACATCCGCATCTGATCCTTGCGAAAGCTTTGCTAGATGTTCGCCGGAAGCGGGTGCATGGCTATCGAACGTGGCTTCGCTTTTGACGAACTGGCCGTCGATAAAGTGACCAAATGCTGCACCATGTTTGGCGATCCAAGCCCGTGCCTCACCGTCGGCTTCCGGCGCAGGGCCATAATCCATTGTGTCGAAATAGTCAGCAACGCTCATGAGCGGATCATCCAATTGGGTGGCGAAGGAAGGCGGAGTACGCTCCGGTAAAATGATGTTCAAGCTGGCGCTCAATATCTGCCAGCAGGCTCGAAGCGCCAATACGGAAGAGATCAGGTTCCAGCCACTCGCGGCCCAGTTCTTCCTTCATCAGGAACTGATAGTTCAGCACATCCTTGGCGGTGGAGATGCCGCCAGCAGGCTTGTAGCCAACTTTGATGCCCGTGCGTTCTTCATACGCTCGTATACAACGCAGCATCGTCAGCGAGACCGCAAGAGTGGCGTTGACACCTTCTTTGCCGGTGGAGGTCTTGATGAAGTCGGCACCGGCCATCATGCAAACCAGGGATGCGCGGGCGACATTGCGCAGTGTTTTGATATCGCCGGTGGCAAGGATTGCCTTCACATGGGCATCGCCGCAGGCTTCGCGATATTCGCGCATTTCATCGTAGAGCGCCTGCCAATTTCCGGTCAGCACGTGTTCGCGGGTGATGACAATGTCGATTTCCTGCGCCCCATCAGCGACCGATTCCTTGATTTCCTGAACCTTCAAATGGTGCGGTGAGAGACCGGCAGGAAAGCCTGTGGAAACGGCTGCGACGGGAATGCCTGTTCCTTTAAGCGCATCAACAGCCGTGCCAACAAAGCGGTGGTAAACGCAGATGGCACCAGTGGTGAGATTGCGTTCGGCCATGCCAAGTGCCTCAAGCAAATCTGGGCGCACGGGTCGAGCAGCTTTGGCACAGAGGCGGCGCACACGACCTTCGGTGTCATCGCCATTGAGCGTGGTAAGATCGATGCAGGTCAGCGCTTTTAGCAGCCAGGCAGCCTGCGCATCTTTTTTCACCGTCCGGCGACCTGGCAGCGTAGCGACCCGGCGTTCCGTTGCAGACAGATTAACGCGCACATCACGGACCCAACCAAGATCGAGTTCCATCGCTTCGTTGCGAGGGTGATGGGGAGCGTTGTGGCCAAGATGTGCATCTGGCGTGATGGGGGTGACATTGGATGTCATCGGCTTTACCCGCTTGCGTGTCATGGACCACGCCGTAACGTGGAGAGCACCTTGCTTAGCATGGCAGATCGATCAGGGGCCAGTGTTGTGAACCGCTTGAGGTGGCCTGGAATTCGTTTTTTGGAAGGTTGATGAATGCACACGCCGACGTCGATCCCAGAGGGAACTGTTTTTGCCCGTACTGCGTGTAGTGAGGTGGGCGTGGACCCATCTGTTGGCAATTTGCCGCATCTGATGTTCCACTGGCAGGGTAAGACTTTGGCACCGCTTCATCGTGCGCCATGGGTTGAGGACAGTACGTTTCCTGACGAGATGCCGCCGGTTGATCGCAAGCTGTCTGGTGACTTTGTGTGTGCACCCTTTGGAATGAGTGATGTTGAGCCGTCTCCGCCACATGGTTGGAGTAGCAACAGTGCATGGAGCCTTGATAGCGACAACGCTGGTGGCCTTCGTTTCACTCTGGACAAGGTAATTCTTGGTGCGCGGCTGACCAAGCAGCTCCGCCCTGCCCCCGATGCGCCCTTGCTCTATCAGGTGCACACCGTTGATGGTGGATCAGGCGGTCTGACTTTTGCGCACCATCCGATGATGCGTGTCGCTGGTGGCGCGCGCCTGTTCACTTCGCCCAAACGCTTGGCTGTGACGCCAGACGCTCCGATTGTTGAGGGTCGCCATGCACTCCAAAACGGTGTCGCGACTGCTGATCACACTGCGATTCCTGCGACGCGCGGAGGGACTATCGATGTGACGCGGTTGCCCATCGCCGATGGCGATGAGGACTTTGTCGCTTTGGTCGAGGCTGAAGAATCAGAACTGGGTTGGACTGCGGTTATCCGTGAAGCCTTCGACGATATTGTTTTCGTGTTGAAAGACCCGTCCGTTCTCCCCCTCACAATGCTTTGGCACTCCAACGGTGGTCGTGAAGACGCCCCTTGGAGTGGGCGCCATCGTGGCGTGCTTGGTATTGAAGACGGCATTGCAGCAGGGGCGGCCGGTCACAAAGCGGCGCTTGGTGAGACCGTGTTTTCCAGGGCCGGTGTGCCAACTGTTTTGAGTTTGGCCGAAGGTAAGACCCACCGTGTTGCCCATGTGATTGGCGCTGTGCCGCGCCCTGTTGGCTGGGAAGTGGTCGCTGACATCACAATTGATGGTGAGGCGCTCTCGATCCACGAAGCGAGCGGCGGAACATTGGATATGCCATTTGACCCTAACTTCTTTGGTCGTCCGGCTTAGGCCTCCTTGGCGCGGTTTTGCCGGTTTCCAACCGTGCGTCTGAAAAGACCCAAGGACCGCGCACGCCTGGAATGCCTTCGGGCGTAATCCGCAGACCTCGCGCAGCGATTTGCTCATCTTCCAAGGCTTCACCGACGGTGTTGATAGGCCCTGCTGGTACGGTCGCACCCTCAAATGCTGAGAGTAGATCCGCCGATAGACGCGCGCGTGTGGCCTGCGATAGATGATCAATCAGCGCTTCGCGATTGGCAACGCGCGCTGCGTTGGTCGCAAATCGCTCATCACTTGGCAGTTCTTGAAGTCCTAGAACGGCGCAACATCGTGCAAACTGATCATCATTGCCGACGGCGATGTTGATGTGTCCATCCTTGGTTTGGAAGGTCTGGTAGGGCGCGATATTGGGATGAGCGTTGCCCAAGCGCGTGGGGCTTTTTCCACTGGCAAGATAATTCATGGTCTGATTGGCAAGCAGAGCAACCGAGCAATCAAACAGCGCCATGTCGATGTGCTGGCCTAGACCCGTGCGATGACGCTGCTCAACAGCAGCTAAAATGCCCATTCCGCTGTACAGCCCGGTGACCAGGTCGGAGATGGCAACACCCGTTTTTTGTGGTCCACCATGTTCCTCGCCGGTAATCGACATCAGGCCCGACATGCCCTGAATCATGAAGTCATAGCCCGCACGCTGCGCATACGGTCCTGTCTGCCCAAAGCCAGTGATCGAACAGTAGATGAGGCTTGGATTGCGTTTGGAGAGGCTTTCATAATCGAGACCAAATTTGGCGAGCGTGCCGACTTTGAAGTTTTCGATCACGATGTCGGCGCTGTCGACAAGATCAAGCACCGTTTGCCTGCCTGCGTCTGTTTTGAAGTCAGCAAAAACTGACGTCTTTCCGCGATTGCAGGCATAGTAGTAAGCCGCAGACGTATCGTCGTCCTGCTCAACAAAGGGTGGTCCCCATGTACGGGTGTCATCGCCTTTGGGGCCTTCGACCTTGATAACCTCAGCACCCAGATCTGCCAGCGTTTGCCCAGCCCAAGGACCTGCCAGGATGCGGGCCAGTTCGATGACTTTTAGGCCTTTCAGCGGCGCGGATACTTCTGACATAGGCAGATCCATACAGTTGCAGGTCTGGCCAAATTTTTTGCCAAACCAAAAACAAAAAAGCCCGCCGATCTGGCGGGCTTTCGATAATGGCGGGCACGGAGGGATTCGAACCCTCGATACGGCTCAACACCGTATACTCCCTTAGCAGGGGAGCGCCTTCAGCCACTCGGCCACGTGCCCATTCGCCGTCGCTTGTCAAACGGGAACGGCACTTTGTCAACCACGAGATCGTGGCTTCTGTGACCGATAAATGGCTAGCAGCTTAGAAGCCGCCGCAACGCTTTACGATTGCGTTGTAGTAGTAGAAATCTGTAGAGCCTGGCTCAACGCGATTGCGCATTTCGCGAGCGAACTGGAGTTCAGTCAGACGCTCTTGTTCAGCGCGTATACGCTGTTCGTTGAATTTGGCGAAAGCCTGCTCGATACCTGAGGTGATGGCTTTGATCATTGGCATGGGGATTGATCCTAAAAGATGGGTTCTGTCGGGGGGTGACAAGACGCATCTAAGCGTGTTTTCGCCCCACGAGGAGACCTAAGAAATCAAACCAGCCATGCAATTTGTGCAGAGCAGCATTAACAGCATTTTCAGCTTTGCTTTGTCGCTCTGTCCAGCCAAAAACCAGGGTGCTCTGGTTCTTGGCAGAACAAACGAAAAACACTTAGGATTTTGTTGCAAGAAAGCTGCGTGCCGAGGAAAGCGCCTGTGCCAGCTGCGTTTTTGACAGCTCACCAGCGATTTCTTCGCGATAGGTTTTTGCCGCTTGCTTGCCACGCAGGCATGCCAGGTTGAACCATTTGTGTGCTGCAACAAGATCAACAGCAACCGAGCGACCGGTTGCGTACATCATGCCCAGATCGAAGAACAGATCGCCTTCATCGGCGCGCTGACCGAGATAACCAGCTTCGAATTCGTTGAGTGCTAGACGTGCCATTTTATGTGCCTCCCATTGGCTTAAGTGGCCGTGACGTCCCCAAAACGTCGATGGGATGGAGTATGGCGATGGGGTTTGAATCGGTCGCTAAAATTTGCCCTTAATTGAAAGCAAATACGATCTTTATCTTGCGCTAACGCTGTGACGGGCGGTAACCATTCAAACCTAGGCAGTATCTGGCATTGTAAAGGCAAGCTACTGCTCGCCTTTACTTTTTGTGGTCTTATTTTTTTACGCTTCGTCAAGCATGGCGAGCATTGCGGTTGCACCTGAATTTTCAGCTTCCCCAGGTGAATCCTCAATCGCGATCTTTGTTACAACGCCGTTGTCGACCAATGCTGCATAGCGCTGTGAGCGTATGCCCATGCCAAATGCTGTGCCGTCTAACACCATATCGGCGGCTTTGGTGAAGGTGGCACTGCCATCTGAAAGGAACAGTACGCTGTCACCGGTATTGGAGGCATCCTTCCACGCCTTCATCACGTGAACATCGTTGACACCAACGACCGCGATCGTATCGACCCCTTTGGCTTTGATGGCGTCAGCATGTTCGACATATCCCGGGAGGTGGTTGCTGTTGCACGTGGGTGTGAACGCGCCTGGCACGGCGAACAAAACAACCTTCTTGCCGCCGAAGAGCGCATCTCTGCTCATCTCTTCTGGGCCATCAGCTGTGATGGCGGCAAGGGGTACATCAGGAAGCGATTGGCCAACTGTAAGCGGCATGGAAGTCTCCAGGTTTGTGGTTGTTGCTGAGCATGTAAGGCATGACGCGATGAGAACCAGTGCCAAGCCGTGCGAAAAAGGTGGGTGTTATTGTTGCTCTTGAAGGCTGTTTGAAAAAACTTCCATCCGGTTGCCCGGTTCAACAATGGTAACGCGCGAAATGGGCGTGTCCCATCGCCATTCACCTTGTAAGGCAGGGGCGCCTTGGGTCGGATCATCCGGTGCTCGCAAGAGAACATGGTGCCCTTGCGTATCCTCTGCGACGGCAAAACTTCCCTGTCCTGGTGTTGTGTCCAGGATGATCGAGATGTCGGTGCCCTGACGCTCTAGAGTCAGCTCATGAAGAGGTTGCTCATGCGTTGCTAGGTTGCTTTCTAGGGCGAAAATTTGAGCCATCGTGACTTCTGGCTGCACAACCAAATCATGCATCGACGTGGACAGTTCGATCCGTTCCGGGAGGCAAAGCTCCGCGCAGAGCCCAATGTTCATGGATAGATGAATATCGAACGGTCTGTCGGCGTTTTCAGAGTGTACGACCACCGGCCAAAGCGTTGGTGTTTGGTAGCCTATCGATGTTCCGTTGCCTTCTTGAAACAGCAAGGGCTCAGGGAAATGCACTTTTACCGACGCCACATTCTCGCTCGCTTGCCAGTCAAAATCAGGAGCTAGGCCAAAACGGCCCGGTCGGCGCCAATAGGTTTTCCACCCACTGTTGAGGTCAATTGAGATGAACAACAAATGTTCGCCCCCATCCAATGGGACCACATCAGCGAGCAGCGTCTGAGCCATGGCTGGAGCTGCCAGCACACTGATGGTCGCTCCTTCCAAGGTAACGGATGAGCGAGTCTCTGTGGCCGCCGCTGGCATTGATGCCACCCAACCGAGCATTGCTATCAGAATCGTCGCGAACTTTGCCGCGCTGGTCAGTTTGGGCTGGCCTTTACGGGCAGGAGAGGCAATCAATGGCGTGTTCAACGGCACCTTGATCTATCAAAGCGCCGCTCCTTTTTTGTAGGTATCGAGTTGATTATGGATGAGTTTCCAAGCCTTGCCGGTCAAGTGCTGATCGCTATGCCGTCTATCGGTGATGAGCGTTTTGAGCGTACTGTTATCTACCTTTGTGTTCATGATGAGCACGGAGCCATGGGGGTGGTTGTGAACCGGCCAACGTCCGACAAGACTGTTGGTGATATTCTCGATGAATTGGGTCTTACAAGCGATACGGAGACGAGTGACACAGCGCAACTGAGTGACCATCAGTCTACTCGGTTAGAAAATCGCGTATTGCTTGGCGGGCCAGTCGAGAAAACACGCGGGTTTGTTTTGCATTCGCCCGATGTGGTTGAGCGAGATGGCACGGTTGCGGTGACCGATGATGTGCATCTGAGCACCAAAATGGATGTTCTGCGCGATATCAGCCTTGGAAATGGGCCGGAGTATTTTTTGCTCGCGCTTGGCTTTGCGAATTGGGGTGATGGGCAACTGGACCATGAGATGCTGCAAAACGCGTGGCTGGCGGCGCCCATGGGCGCACAGGCTTTGTTTGAAACGCCGCCTGAGTTGCACTATGCGGCAAGCCTCTCAAATCTTGGCGTGGACGTGAACAAGCTTTCACCGGTAGCAGGCCGGGGTTAGTACCCCGACCTGCTTGTCTGAGGCCTTTATTTGGCGCGTTGGTTGAAGAGCACTTTTTTATCATCGTCGGACATTGGCTTTCGCCATTCAGATCCCACCGCTAGGCCACGCTCTACCGCTGGGCGTGCCATCATGGTTTCGATCCAGCGACCGACATGGGGGAAGTCTGCAATATTCATTTGTTGGCGTTCCCAGCCACGTGCCCAACCGATGCATGCCATATCAGCGATGGAGTACTCGCCGATAATATAGTCCTTGCCATCAAGCTGTTTGTTCAGCACGCCATAAAGACGATGGGTCTCATCGGTGTAGCGCTTCTTGGCGTAAGGCACATCTTCAGGGGCGTATTGATTGAAATGATGGTTTTGACCAAGCATCGGGCCAAAACCACCCATTTGCCACATGAGCCATTCTTCTGCTTTGACCCGTCCCCGCTCATCAGCAGGATAAAAGGCGCCAAACTTGCGTCCGAGATATTGCAGAATCGCGCCCGACTCAAAAACCGAGATCGTCTGCCCGTCAGGCCCTTCAGGATCGATGATCGCTGGCATACGGTTGTTGGGTGAGAACGCCAAAAACTCCGGTTTGAACTGGTCGCCCGTGCCGATATTGATTGGGTGAACGTTGTAAGGAATGTTCAGTTCTTCCAGATAGATAGATACTTTAAAGCCGTTGGGAGTCGGCCAGAAGTACAGGTCGATAGGTTTGGTTTGGGTCGCCATGACGCCATCCTTAAAGTCGTTTGGTAAGCGGTGATTTTTGGGCCAGCGTGTTTGCACATCGGCCCCACCATGAGATGGCATCAATCTATGTATCTGCGAGCGAATGAAAAGGCAGGCTTGGTCAGATATGTGCCTTCGCTCACAAAGCTGTGATCAGACCATTATGGCAAAAGTGCCCACGTGTAAGGTTTTGCTGACCATTTTTCCCGATTTTAGATGAGTATTTTTGGAGTAACCCTGCTTGGAACTCGGGTCTGCTTTCTCCGCCCCTCTTGCTTCACCGCGCAGCCCATCGGCTGACGTGGGGATTGGTGCTGGGCGTGAGAAAGTCGGGGCGAAACCCGAC
The DNA here is from genome assembly GCA_039814945.1 of Pseudomonadota bacterium. GTDB lineage: Bacteria > Pseudomonadota > Alphaproteobacteria > Rhizobiales > MH13 > MH13. The sequence continues at coordinate 111,491 of JBCCAF010000007.1, read as the reverse complement.
AAGCCAACGCAACCGGGCGCAACGTCCAACACCGGCGAGCCGCTCACCAAAGAGCAGGAATCGCAAATTCGCGAGCTGAAAAAGCGCGATGCGGAGGTTAAGGCACACGAGCAAGCGCATGCCGCTGTCGGCGGCGCCTATGCCAGTGCGCCGACATACACCTACGCCAAGGGCCCCGACGGCAAGAAGTACGCTGTGGGTGGCGAGGTGCAGATCGACACCTCACCGGAACGCACGCCCGACGCCACCATTCGCAAGATGGATGTTGTTATCCGCGCTGCGCTGGCGCCTTCCGAGCCGTCATCACAGGATCGCGCCGTTGCTCGCCAGGCGCAGCAGCAGAGGCTGGAAGCGCAACAACAATTGGCTCAGCAACAAGCTGATGAGCGCAAACCTGGTGCACCCAAAGAAGGTGATGGCCCAGAAGCTGTCGGAATGGATACAGGTATCCTCGCACAGATCATGAGCCAGGCAGAAGGAGACGCTGAATCCACTCCAGAAATCAACCCTTCAAGCGCTGCCAGCGCCGCGGCTGCCTACCAATCCAATGCGGGGTTGGCCGCACAACTCTTTGGTGGGGCAAGCTAGGTATTGGCTAGCTAGGCTCCGCCAGCGTTGCGACTGAGAAGAGTACGCTGAACTGCTCGCACCAAATGACGACCGAACCAAACTGGCTGACATCGACATCGTCAGGAATGGTGTAGGTTTGATCGCCGATATTGCCCTTGAGCTGGCCAAGCGATACCCATTCACTAGCAAGCACAGCGCCTGATGAAAATGGTGCATCGTCAGCCACGAGCCATACTTCCAGGTCTGGACCGTTGGTCACCTCGAACTCTGTGAAGCGCATGAGATGAGAGCCGGTGGCCGTTTGCAGCAGCATCGCGTTGCCTGCGCCCTGATGCGCGCGGTCGGCATCTTGGAAAGTGCCCTCGCCAACCACCGACACCATCAGCTCATCTGGCAGTGCTTCAGAAACGACTTGGTCGATCCAAAGGGGCGAGAAGAGATACCAGAACGCGTTGCCTGCAAGGAAACCGACAACGAAGACCGGCAAGGCAATTTTTAGGAAACGCATCATGGTCTCTATCCTTCTGTAATACACAGCTTTTCGCGCACCAAAGCTTGAACCGCTTGCGGATTGGCTTTGCCGCCTGTGGCTTTCATCACCTGACCTACGAACCAGCCGGCAAGGTTGGGTTTGGCCTTAGCTTGTTCCACCTTATCAGGATTTGCGGCGATGACTTCATCCACCGCTGCCTCAATCGCTCCAGTATCGGTGACCTGCTTCATGCCACGATCTTCAACGATCTGGCGCGGGTCACCGCCTTCGGACCAGACGATCTCAAAGACGTCCTTGGCGATTTTACCAGAGATGGTTTTCTCACCGATCAGATCGATGATTGCGCCCAGTTGGTCTGCGTTCACTGGGCTATCGGAGATCGCCACGCTCTCTTTGTTCAAGCGACCAAACAGCTCGTTGATGGTCCAGTTGGCGGCAAGTTTGCCGTCCCTGCCCTTGGCAACCTGATCGAAGAAATCGGCACGCTCTTTTTCCGCAACCAAAACGGATGCGTCGTACGGCGTGATGCCGTAGTCAGCGATGAATCGCTCTTTGATCTGGTCTGGTAGCTCTGGCAGATCAGCAGCCAAGGCGTCCACAAATGCCTGATCGAATTCCAGCGGCAGAAGATCAGGGTCTGGGAAGTAGCGGTAGTCATGCGCCTCTTCCTTGGACCGCATGGACCGGGTTTCGCCCTTCACGGAATCGAAGAGTCTTGTTTCCTGGTCGATGGAGCCTCCATCCTCCAGTATGGCGATCTGGCGGCGAGCTTCATACTCGATGGCCTGCACCGCAAAACGCATGGAGTTGACGTTCTTGATCTCGCAGCGTGTGCCCAATGGCTCGCCAGTGCGGCGTACCGACACGTTGATGTCGGCGCGCATGGACCCTTCTTCCATGTTGCCATCGCAGGTGCCCAGATAGCGCAAAATGGAGCGTAGCTTGGTAAGGTAGGCGCGCGCTTCTTCAGATGAGCGGATATCGGGTTTGGAGACGATCTCCATCAGCGCAACACCTGACCGATTGAGATCAACAAAGCTCATCGTTGGATGCTGATCATGTAGTGATTTGCCGGCATCCTGCTCCAGATGCAGACGTTCAACGCCAACTTGGAACGATGTGCCGTTGACAAGATCAACAGTTACGATCCCCTCGCCGACGATTGGATCGAGAAACTGCGAAATCTGATAGCCTTGCGGCAGATCAGGATAAAAATAGTTCTTGCGATCAAAAACAGAGCGCTTGTTGATCTGGGCTTTGAGGCCAAGGCCTGTTCGCACCGCCTGTTTCACGCACTCTTCGTTGATGATGGGCAACATGCCGGGCATCGCAGCATCAACGAGCGAGACATTGGTGTTGGGCGCCGAGCCGAACTGGGTAGACGCACCAGAAAACAGTTTGGACTGACTGGTCACCTGCGCGTGGACTTCAAGGCCAATGATCAGTTCCCAGTCGCCGGTGGCGCCCGGAATGAATTTAGCCGGATCAGCTTGGCGCATCTCGGTGTAGTTGGCGGGCTGGTTCATGGGTGTCTCTCTGGCAGGATAATTGGGGCTTGTGTTGCCGATACAAGGATTAGGTGCGGGCATTCTTGGCCCAGCGTTTCAAAGCGTAAAATCCGGCTGAGCCCAGGGCAAAGCAACCGGCAATGATCATCAGTGAGCCGTTGGCATCCCCCTGCCCGCGGCTGGCGTTCACAGCGACCAACAGGATCAGCAGAGCTGCCGTCACAACCATCAGAATAGCTAGAATGCCAGCAAAAATGTCCAGCAGCATTCGCGATAGCGGCATCGTGCTCATGAGGCATGCTCGTGGGTTGGTGCGCCCATCTTGTGGTCCTCGCGATCAATCGCCAGGTCAATCATAGTGCGCCAAAGCTTCTCGGTCAGATCAGGATCAAAGCCAATGCCTTCAGCCTGCGCGCGGGCATTCGCAACCACCTCTTCAACGCGTTCATGTACGCGGGCAGGCATAGCCAGTGCTGGCTTCAAGTCAGCAGCACGATCAATGAAAGCAAAGCGCTCTGCGAGCAGAGAAACGATCATTGGGTCAAGCGTGTCGATGCCGACCCTTACTTCTGCCATGGAGTCAGCTTTGGCGGCATCGGGCCGTGACAACTGCTTGCCGACGAGTGCCTTAGGGTAACTGATGCCAGGCAGGGAAACTGACGGTGCCGTGTGTACATTGAGCAAAGCATAGCCATGCGTGCGGTAAAAATTGCTGGCGCGTGTGTTGTGGGCATGCGTCGTTAGCCAAGAGCAGCTAAAACCCCACTGTTTGATCTGCGCTTCGCAGGCCGACAACAAAATAGCGCCTATGCCCTTACCCTGATGGACAGGATCAACCCAGACATCGCTGATTTCATCAGACTGACCTTCTGTGGCAGCGAAGCCCAAAATTGTGCCTTGTTTTTCGGCGACAATAATTTGATCAACAGCATCCGTGATGAAGCGTGTGAAGGCCACGTGGATGTCGGACTCGCGTCCCGCGAAATCAGGCAGTTTGCCGATTGATGTCGCCATGGCTGCTGTTGCCAGGTTTACTAAGGCGCCCACATCGCCAGGTTGGCCGCGTCGCAGTGTAAGGGGGAAGAGCGTGCTCACCTGCCCACTACCACCACTTGGTCGGCGCAAAGTGCCCGGCTTGCTTCTCAATCACTGAGCCGATTGTAAACAGCGTTTCTTCCTCGAATGGGCGTCCGATGAGCTGCAAGCCCAGCGGTAAGCCGTCTTTGCTGAGGCCCGCTGGCACAGACATGCCTGGTAGGCCCGCCATGTTCACCGTCACCGTAAAGATGTCATTGAGATACATCTCGATGGGAGAGGCCGTTGCCATCTCGTTGACGCCAAAGGCTGCGCTTGGGGTTGTCGGCGTTAAAATGGCATCGACGCCATCAGCATAGATCTTTTCAAAGTCTTGCTTGATGAGCGTGCGCACGCGCTGCGCCTGCTTGTAATAGGCATCGTAGTAGCCTGCTGAGAGCACATAGGTACCAATCATGATGCGGCGTTGCACTTCCTGGCCAAAGCCTGATGCGCGGGTGTTCTCGTAAAGCGCTTGAATGTCTTCGCCCGGTTCACGTTTGCCGTAACGCACCCCATCATAGCGCGCGAGGTTCGATGAGGCTTCGGCTGGCGCAACAATATAGTAAGCTGGCAAAGCGTATTTGGTGTGTGGCAGCGAGATGTCGCGAATCTCAGCGCCCGCGTCGCGCATCCAGGCAATGCCGGTCTGCCAAAGCTCTTCGATTTCCGCCGGCATGCCATCCATGCGGTACTCTTTTGGAATGCCGATGGTTTTGCCTGCAACCGAGTCGCCCAACGCTTGTTCGTAGTCCGGAACTGGAAGGTCCACGCTGGTGGTGTCTTTTGTGTCCATCGACGCCATGCTTTTGAGCATGATGGCTGCATCGCGAACGTCGCGTGTGATGGGACCAGCCTGATCTAACGACGAGGCAAATGCCACAACGCCCCAGCGCGAGCAGCGCCCATAGGTTGGCTTAACCCCAACTGTTCCGGTGAATGCGGCCGGTTGGCGGATTGAGCCGCCGGTGTCAGTTGCCGTTGCTCCAGCGCAAAGCCAAGCGGCAACAGCGGAAGCTGAACCACCTGACGATCCGCCTGGCACAAGATCAGCGTTGGAGCTTGTCGAGCGCCATGGATTGATCACCGGGCCGTAAGCGGATGTCTCATTGGAAGAACCCATCGCAAACTCATCCATATTGAGTTTGCCGAGCATGACCGCGCCATCGTCCCAAAGGTTTTGGGTAACCGTGGACTCATAGCGTGGTTTGAAATCGTGCAGAATGCCGCTGGCAGCCTGCGTGTGCACGCCCTTGGTCGCAAACAGGTCTTTGATCCCAAGTGGAACGCCTTCCAAAGCACCGCCCTCGCCTTTGGCCAGCTTGTCGTCACTTGCTGCTGCCATGGCGCGTGCTTGGTCTGGTGTTTCAACAATATAAGCGTTCAGCTTGTCATTGGCCGCCTCAATAGCCCCGAGATAGGCATTGGTCAGTTCCAGTGCCGTGAAGTTCTTATCGCGCAGGCCATCGCGCGCCTGGGCAAGTGTGAGGGTGGTCAAATCGGTCATCGCATGGGTCTTTTCAAAATATCTGCAGCTAGAGAGCGCGTGCTATTCAACAACGCGTGGCACCATAAAGAAGCCATCTTCACTGGCCGGGGCGTTGGCAACGACGTCGTCAGCAATGTTGCCGTCGGTCACGGCATCCGTGCGCAACCGCATTTTGGTTGCGACAACTGATGTCATAGGCTCCACGCCGTTGGTATCCACTTCGTCAAGCTGCTCGACAAAGGCCAAGATGGTGTTGAGTTCTTCACGCATTGGCTCAATGCGCTCGTCTTCCAGGCGGATACGGGCAAGGTGTGCGATGCGGCGCACGGTGTCGCTGTCTACACTCAATGTGGGTAAACCTTGTTCGGGCACGTGTCTTACGGACATGTGCACAGCTGCAGGAAAATGCTGGCAGGGTGATAGCGCGCGACCCGAATGGGTTCAAGCGAGGTTGAAGTGGTGATACGTCACAGGAACGGTGTACGCAAAGTCAGAGAAACTTTGATGTGCTTCGGCAATCAAAGACGAAACAAAAAGAAAAGAGCAAAAAGCAATGCCGCATAGTCAACATTCCACCCTGCAGACCCGAGATGCCAGCGAAGCCGTCGATGCACTGACCGAGCTTTATAATGATGAGACCGCGCGGCTGCGTGATGCGTTTTATGAGCATATGGGTGCATTGGATGGTGGGGACAGCGGCAAACGATCTGGTCACGGGAAGGTGCGCGGCTTTTATCCCTTTGTTCGCTTGGCTACCGAATCCTATGCGGAAGTCGACTCGCGTCTTGCGTATGGCCATGTGACCAGGCCTGGTCGGCATGAAACCACGGTCACTCAACCGGAACTCTATCGCACCTATTTGCTGGAGCAGATCGGTGCCCTTATCGAGAACCATGGCGTGCCTGTGGAGGTTGGTTTGTCCGACACACCGATCCCGATCCACTTTGCGTTTCCCGATGGCATGGTGTTTGAGGGCGATGGAACGTTGGAGGACGACCGCCCCTTGCGTGACTACTTCGATGTGCCGGATTTGGGGATCACCGATGATGCCATTGTGAATGGCGTCGCCCCTTCGCTGCAGAACGAACCTTATCCGTTGGCGCTTTTCACGGCACCACGCACCGACTACTCGTTGTATCGTTTGAAACACTACACCGCGACGCCACCAGAAGCCTTTCAAAACTTTGTTCTTTACACGAACTATCAATTCTACATCGATGAATTTGTTGAGTTTTCAAAGCGCGAATTGGCCGATCCCGACAGTGCCTACTCGCACTTTGTCGAGCCGGGCGGTCGGACAAGTTACAATGTTCGCTTAGGGCGTGAACCCGATGGTGAAGTTGCCTCGCGGGTACCGCAAATGCCAGCTTACCACCTGTGTGCTGACGAACACAAAGGTATCAGTATCGTCAACATCGGCGTTGGTCCTTCCAACGCGAAGACGATAACGGACCATGTGGCCGTTCTGCGCTCTCACGCTTGGCTCATGCTTGGTCACTGCGCAGGCTTGCGCAATTCGCAGCGCCTAGGCGACTATGTTCTGGCGCATGGATATGTGCGTGAAGATCATGTTTTGGATGCAGACTTGCCGCCATGGGTGCCGATCCCACCACTTGCTGAAGTTCAGGTGGCCTTGGAGCAGGCGGTGGCGGAAATTACGGACCTGTCTGGGTACGAACTCAAACGCATCATGCGCACCGGCACGGTGGCTACCATCGACAACCGGAATTGGGAGTTGCGGGACTTTTTGGAGCCGGTTGAGCGGTTCTCCCAGTCTCGCGCCATTGCGCTTGATATGGAGTCGGCCACCATCGCAGCCAACGGCTTCCGGTTTCGCGTGCCTTATGGGACACTTCTCTGCGTTTCCGACAAGCCCCTGCATGGTGAGTTGAAGCTGCCAGGCATGGCGAGTGCGTTTTACAAGACGCAGGTCAACCAGCATTTGCAGATCGGTATCCGAGCGATGGAACTTTTGCGTTCTATGCCAAGCGAACGGCTGCATTCACGCAAACTGCGTAGCTTCTCAGAATCAGCGTTTCAGTAAGTGGCTGCACCAAAAGAGCTTTTTGACGCCCATGCGTTTGTCGCCCTTGCTGGCGACAAGGGCGTCCTGCTTGGCCTTGATCCAGGCACCAAAACCATTGGTGTGGCGATTAGCGATGTCGATAGGAGCTTGGCGAGTCCCCTCACCACCATTCGGCGTACCAAGTTCTCCCAGGATGCTGCGGCGCTCGCTGATGTTATCACGCGAGAGACCGTGAGCGGGTTGGTTGTCGGCATGCCGTTCAATATGGATGGCACTGCTGGTCCAAGAGCCCAGTCTGTTCGTGCGTTTCGCCGCACGCTGGCAGAACATATCGATCTGCCCATGCTGTTTTGGGATGAGCGTCTTTCCAGCGAGGCGGCAGGTGATGCGTTACGCGATGTAGGGAAAACCAACAGGCAACGCGAAGCGATGATCGACGCGGCTGCAGCAGCGCATATCCTGGGCGACTGCCTGGTGCATCTGCGCAGCCTCACGAATCAGTAAGCATTCCGATTTACTCTAGCGTTTAACGCGGTGCGCCTTTGTTGCGCTCCCGGTGTGTAGCTGTGTACGGGATCGAAAGAATGAGCGGATTGTCGTTGGCCGACATGCGCCGGATTGGCGCAGAGCGCAACCAAAACAGCAGGTTGGATAGACCCGCTAAGCAAAGCCTACTTTCCAAGCTGCCCTTTTCGCGCGGTGAAGATGCGTCTTCGGTGAACCAACCACCCAAATCTCCAGTTGCTCGACTGCCACGGTTGAGCGGTGGTTCCACTGCATCGACTGCTCCAACAATGAATGCTGGTTTGGAGCCATCATCAAAGGTTTTGTCAGCCTCTGACCCTGTGACATCCCCACTGGCAAGCGAAGCAAATTCGCTCACGCACGTTGAAGCCTCCAACCCGTTGCGTCAAAATGCTTTGCGCCACGCTGGTGCCGGCGGTGCAGTGGGTGCGGTGCTTGGTTTGGCCGCGGCGGGCACGCCTGTTGCATTGCCAGTCGGGGCTTTGGTTGGCGCGGCTACAGGTAATATGGTTGGCAAGCGTGCCCAGCGCATTTCGCGCGATAGCGCCAAGACCGTTGCGTTGAGACCGAAGCAAGCACCAAACCTGTTCGAGACCGTTCAGAGTGCGTGCAGCCTGGTTGAATGTGCCGAGGGATCGCTGAAGATTTCTGTCGATCAAAGCGCAGGCGTTCATGCCATTGCAGTTGGTGGTTCACGCCGATCAGGCCCAAAAGGCTACCGCCTTACAGTGGGGCTTGCAGTCTTAGCTGGCCTTAGCATCCGACAAATCGAGGCGCTGGCAGCCCATGCCCTGGTCTGCGCCAAGCTGATTGCTGAGGCGGAGGCTGTTGATGATGAAACTGTTCAACGTCTGGAAGCCCTAGATGCATCCTTGTCGAAGCGATCAAAACTCACGCGTCTGTCCAATGTAGATGCTCTGAAATCCACGTACAGCCGGGCGGAACGAGCCTTCCAAAGCTCTTGGGAAGAACGTTCACGCCAAGCAGATCGATTGGTCGCGCGCTATGCCGGTCCGCGTGCACTGGTAGAGGCGTTGCTTGCTCAAGCCTTGCTCGCCGCGCGGTTTTGGCAAGACGCTGCCAATGGCCGATCCTATGCCCACAGTCTTGAGGCCCTTCGCGTCGGCTATGAAGGCGCAGAACTGGACGAAGCGCTGCACAGCGTCGCCCAGGACCGTCATCCCTCAGCCAATGCAGCCCAGATGGGATTGCCCACAGTGTTGCTCGAGCGCATCACAAATTTGGATACCTCGTGCTCCGTGCCAGTTCTTCCATCTTTTAGCCCGGTTCTTCTAGAGCTTCCCCCACCAACGAAGAAAATGTTGGAGAAACGCCTGTCTGCGGCTGAAAAGCCTGGAAGAGATAAACCAGCGAAACCCGCAAAGCTCACAAAACAGAAGGCCAAAAGCGAGCGGCAGGTAACGCACGAAAAAGCAAAAAAAGATCCAGCCAAGTCGAAAAGCCTTTTTGGCAACTTGCTGTCACGCGACCGCCAAGCTCAAACCGTAATGCAGGATCTCGATCCTCATCTTCAGCCGCTCTACAATGCAGATGCGCTCTACAAGAATGACCCAGGCGTTGGACTTGAAGCGTATCAGGCGTTGGTCGAGGCGCATCCGCGCTGGACTTTGGCTCAACTGCGCTTGGCCGAAGCGCAAATCGAGACGGGTAACCCGGATTGTGTTGCCAACCTCATGACATGCGCCGAACGCTTGCCAAGCGCTCTGCCGACGATTTTGGATCGTCTACAAAGTGCACTTGCCATGGTCAGCCCGCTGGAAGAGGAGCCCCTCCGCCAGGCAGTTGCCACTATGCGAAGCAACGCAAGTGCGATCGCGCAAGAGCGGGCTGAAATTGATCTTGAAAAGCTAGGCCGCTGCACGCTGGATACGCAAGATCAAGGAACGCTCACGGCGCTTTTCCGCCACGCCACAGGTTTGCGCGAGGCATGGGTATTGGGTGCGCCGTGTGCATACATGCCTGATGTTCCCCATCACGCGATTCTTGGCCTCGCACCGCGATTGAGCGCTGAAGATGCGCAAGCCATGGCAATCGCGTTGGCAGAACATGCCGCTGTTACCGGCACGGTCGCAGTGCATATTGAAACTGGCACGCCGCGCGGTGCTTTGGGCGATGTGCTGGCTACGCATCCCTCGATGTGGCGCGCATCGAACCGCTAGACGAAAGCTCACAGTTGAAAAGCTGTGAGCTGCGCAGCAAAGCCTTGCGGCTAACGAACCTGCGGTCTATGACCCAGCTTTATGACAGCAACCAGCACTGCCCCCGCCGATCGACCAAGCGCCCCAAGGTTTGGCCATCGGCATTTGCTCGGGATTGACGGCCTTCAGCCAGCCGATATTTCAGCGCTGCTTGACCTCTCGGAAAATGCGATTGAGGTGAGCCGTAAAGTTGAGAAGAAGCTCTCGACGCTTCGTGGCCGCACGCAGATCAATCTTTTTTTTGAAGCATCCACGCGCACTCAATCGTCGTTTGAATTGGCAGGCAAACGGCTGGGTGCTGACGTGATGAATATGTCTGTGGCTTCTTCTTCGGTAAAGAAGGGGGAGACGCTGGTTGATACCGCGGCCACCCTCAATGCTATGCGGCCTGACATCATTGTTGTGCGCCACCACGCGGCGGGTGCTGTGCAGCTTCTGGCGCGCAAAGTCGGCTGTTCGGTGATCAATGCTGGCGATGGTGCGCATGAGCACCCAACACAGGCTTTGTTGGATGCTCTGACGATTCGCCGTCACAAGGGCGATTTGCAGGGGCTGATTGTGACTATTTGCGGCGACATTTTGCACTCGCGCGTAGCCCGGTCGAACCTTTTGCTGCTCCATGCCATGGGCGCCCGCGTTCGCCTATGTGGGCCGTCAACCCTTATGCCTGCGGGTGTGGAACGGCTTGGCTGCGATGTTTTCACGTCCATGCGCGATGCTTTGGATGGTGCTGATGTCGTGATGATGTTGCGCCTGCAACGCGAGCGTATGCATGCGGCGTTGATCCCCTCAACGCGCGAATATTTTCGCTATTATGGTCTTGATGCGCAGAAGCTTACTTTTGCCAAACCTGATGCGCTGGTGATGCATCCAGGACCGATGAACCGTGGTGTGGAAATTGATCCAGAGGTGGCTGAGAGCGCGCAAAGCGTGATCAACGAGCAAGTTGAGATGGGCGTTGCGGTTCGCATGGCAGTCTTGGATGCGTTGGCCCACCATTTGCCCAACAGTGACTCATCACTTGATTGGAAGGAGCACTAGGCAATGGCGGTTCGTCCAACCAAAATCAGCAATGTGCAGGTCATCGACCCTTCGCGAAACCTTGATGCACAAGGCGCGATCCTCATGATCGACGGGCGCATCATTGCTGCCGGTCCCGATGCCGTGTCGACCGCCGAGCCAGACGGGTGTTTATCGATCGACGGGCGCGGTGCGGTCGCCTGTGCCGGCCTGGTCGATATGCAAGTGCGCGTAGGCGAACCGGGCGCTGAGTATGTCGAAACCTTGGCCTCAGCGAGCCAGGCTGCTGCTGCTGGCGGCGTGACGAGCCTTGGCGTGATGCCAGACACAGATCCAGTGATCGACGATGCTGCGCTGGTTGATTTCCTCATGCGGCGCGCACGCGATACGGCCAGAGTACATATCCATCCTATCGCTGCACTGACCAAAGGGCTTTCTGGCCAGGAAATGGCCGAGATTGGCCTACTTCAGGAAGCAGGCGCGGTCGCCTTTTCCAACGGTCGTCATCCTGTGGCGAACGCCGCCATCATGCGTCATGCGCTGACCTATGCGCGCGATTTTGGCGCCCTGGTTATCCACCACCCTGAAGACCCGGACCTTCGTGGCGCTGGTGTGATGCATGAGGGTGAAACCGCGACACGCTATGGCTTGCCGGGCATTCCCGTTGAAGCTGAACTCATCATGCTCGACCGTGACATTCGCTTGGCGCAACTGACGGGTGGGCGTTATCACGCGGCGCAGATATCGTGCGCAAAGAGCGTGGAAACCGTGCGACGAGCCAAAGCTGCAGGCGTAGAAATGACTGTCGGTGTGTCGGTCAACCACCTGTCGCTCAACGAAATTGACATTGGCATGTGGCGTAGCTTTTTGAAGCTCTCCCCGCCCCTTCGCACAGAAGACGACCGCCAAGCGCTGATTGAAGGTGTCGCGGACGGAACAATCGATGTGATCATCTCTGACCATGATCCGCAGGATGTTGAGCGTAAGCGCCACCCGTTCGCCGAAGCGCATGATGGCGCCATCGGGTTGGAAACATTGCTTCCAGCTGCTCTGAGGCTCGTGCACAACGAACATCTGACGCTTATGCAGTTGGTGGACAAGCTTTCGACCACTCCAGCGCGCATTTTGGGGTTGAACGCCGGTACGTTGAAGCCTGGTGCGCCTGCCGATGTGGTGCTTTTTGATCCCAATGAGCCGTGGGTTCTTGATCGTCATGCGCTCTATTCGCGATCAAAAAACACCCCGTTTGAAGATGCGCGCTTCTCTGGGCGCGTCCTCTTAACGTTTGTCGGCGGTCAAAAAATTGCTGAACGTCAAGATGATGGCAGTATTGATGTTGCCGCCTGAAGCGTGAACGCGTTAGCGTCATGACCTGTCTCGTGAGGTCTATTCATGCCTGATCCCATCAATTTGGCTGCATCGGCGCCCTACTTTTTGGCTGCCTTTCTGTTTGGCTATTTACTTGGCAGCATTCCGTTTGGGTTGCTGCTCTCTAAGCTCGCTGGACTCGGCGATGTACGCTCCATTGGTTCAGGCAATATCGGGGCTACCAATGTGTTGCGGACAGGCCGCAAGGATGTTGCAGCGGCCACCTTGCTGCTTGATGCGGGCAAAGGATTTGCTGCTGTTCTGCTGGCCGCGCAGTTTGGCCCTGGAACAGCCGCGCTTGCGGCTATTGGAGCCTTGGTGGGGCACTGCTACCCGATCTGGTTGAAATTCAAGGGCGGTAAGGGCGTTGCGACGTTCCTTGGCGTTGTGTTGGCCCTTTCCTGGCCCCATGCGTTGCTCTTTGCCATGGTTTGGTTAGGCATGGCATTTGCGATGCGCTATTCATCGCTGGCAGCCTTGATGGCCACCGCTTGCGTGCCGCTCGCCGCCTTTCTCTTCCCCGAAGGATCGTTTTTGGGAGCTTTTGCCATTGGTGAGGTCACGGCCATTATGGTTTTGCTTATCTGGTGGAAGCACCGCGCTAATATCGCCCGGTTGCTCAAAGGCGAAGAAAGCAAGATTGGCCGCTCTAAGGCAGAGAGCGAGACATAGGTGTCAGAGGGCTGGCCGACCCTTTCGGATGCCCAACGCCTCGCCTGGCTCCGCCTTATTCGCACGCCAAGAATTGGCCCGGCCCTTTTTCAAGACCTGTTGAACATTTATGGCAGTGCACAGGGTGCAATCGAAGCTTTGCCCCATATGAGCGCACGACGTGGGGTGTCCTTTCAACCTGCTGATGCTGATGAGATTGAGCGGGAGGTAACAGAAGCTGATCGAATTGGTGCTCGCTTCGTAGCCAGTGGTGAACAAGGATATCCGCAGGCGTTGTCACACTCGCCGCGACCGCCACCGATTCTTTGTGCCATGATGTCCTCCAGCGAGGTTGCCTCGAAGCCATGCGTTGCCCTTGTCGGCGCCCGCAATGCGTCAGCGGGCGGTCTAACCTTGGCCAAGCGTATGGCGGCTGAATTAGGCACGGCAGGAATCGTGGTCGTTTCTGGGTTGGCGCGTGGTGTAGACGCCGCCGCTCATCTTGGATCGCTTCAAACGGGCACGCTTGCGTTCACGGCTGGTGGCTTGGCGCGCCCCTACCCACCAGAGCATGCTGATCTGATGGCACAAATCGCCGAAAACGGTGCGGTCTATTCTGAAATGCCACTGGGTTGGGTTGCGCGGGCGCAGGATTTTCCCAAACGCAATCGCCTGGTCGCCGGCTCATCTCTGGCTGTCGTGATTGTTGAAGCTGCCAAGCGCTCAGGCTCCCTTATTACAGCTCGCCAGGCTGGAGAACTGGGCCGGTTGGTCATGGCTGTACCGGGCTTTCCTCTTGATCCGCGTAGTGATGGTCCCAACAGCCTTATCCGTGATGGTGCCACCTTGGTGACGAGCGCATCTGACATTTTGGAAGATATTGCGCCGATGCTCACTCGTCCTTCCAGTTGGTCGCCACCTGAGCAGTCGGTAGGCGCTCAGCATGAGCAACTGCCACTTTTACGCGAGGAGGAGGAGCATTCGCCCGGCTACACGCCGACAGATGCTGATGCAGAATCTCTCATCGAACACGCCATGGGTTTTTCACCGGTTTCTGCGGATACTCTGATTGAAACGACCGGTGTGCCAACCGCGCAGGTTCGGGTTTGGCTAGTAGAGAACGAGTTGGTTGGCAAAATTGTTCGTTCTCCCGGTGATCGATTTGCTTGGAACCCGGCCGCTTCCAGCTAGCGGGAGTCACCGGGCTAACTGGTTCCACCGCCCATAGCTTGCTGCCGAGAATCAGTCAGTGCCGTTGTCGCGGATATCGTCATTGGCTTGCTCACGTGCCATGGCGATCATAAGTCCAAGAACGTCCAGGCGATTCTTCAGTGCTAGATTTTCAAGGGATTGCAGCATTTCAGCTATGTATTCGGCAACATCACGAGGACGCGCCTTGGTGTCCAGATCAATATCGTCACTGTTAGATGAAGCCAGTTTGAGAGGAAAAGCCAAAAGATTGGCGGTTGCCCTATCGTCATTCTGTCCCGGCTTATCAGTGTCTTTTTTGTCATAGACGTCAGACATGTCGTTAGGTTTCCGCACTACCTGGTCTCTCTTCGAAGAACTCGAGAATTCGTTTTCGAACTACTATCATAGGTTGTGTATCCTACCTTATCATCTTGAATTGCACGTTCAAGTTGTATTGATGCACCTATACGTGCAAACTTTTGCTTGTTTTGGAAAAAGAGCTCGGGGCTATAGCTGCGCTAAGCTAAATGGCCACTCTCAGGTCACCGCTTGACGAATGCGGTTTGACAAGTGCAAGCCCCATACTCATGTTCCGGCCATCAGAGTACCGGGTTTCGTCGGTCTCGAGGCGTGGACATTGCGCCGAACCATCATCTGCCATCTTGCGTGAGAGTGAACCCACCACATGGATCTCGTCATCGTGGAATCGCCTGCCAAGGCGAAGACCATCAACAAATATCTTGGGCCGAACTACAAGGTTTTGGCCTCGATGGGCCATGTGCGCGATCTGCCATCGAAAGATGGCTCGGTGGACCCGGAGGATGATTTTGCGATGCGCTGGCAAAACGATGCCGGTAAATCCAAAACCATTACCGAGATTGCGCGCAGCGTGAAGGAAGCCGATCGCGTCATCCTGGCAACTGACCCTGACAGAGAAGGCGAAGCGATTTCTTGGCATGTGCTTGAAATTCTAAAAGCCAAAAAGGTTCTGAAGGACAAGCCGGTAGAACGCGTGGTGTTCAACGCGATCACCAAGAACGCCGTTCTGGAAGCGATGGCAAACCCTCGCGCTATCGATGGGCCTTTGGTGGACGCCTATTTGGCGCGCCGAGCGCTCGATTATCTGGTGGGCTTCACGTTGTCCCCGGTGCTGTGGCGCAAACTGCCGGGCTCACGTTCGGCGGGCCGTGTGCAATCGGTCGCGTTGCGGCTGGTGACTGAGCGCGAGACAGAAATCGAAGCATTCGTTCCGCAAGCTTATTGGACAATCAACGCCCATTTAAAAAACGGCAGCAATGCGCCGTTTGAAGCCCGTTTGGCGGCTTATGATGGCACCAAGTATGGCCGTCATGACCTAACCGATGCCGATCTAGCTAGCTCGATCAAAGGCATGCTGGAGCAGGCCGATATCTCGGTTGCGAAAGTCGAAGCCAAACCGGTGCGCCGGAATCCCTATGCACCGTTTACAACCTCAACGCTTCAGCAAGACGCTTCTTCACGACTTGGTATGTCGCCAAGCGTGACAATGCGCATTGCTCAGCGACTCTACGAGGGCACAGAGATCGACGGTGAGGCCGTTGGCCTGATCACCTATATGCGTACTGATGGCGTGCAGATGGCGCCGGAGGCTATTCGCTCTACGCGCAAATTGATTGGCGAGAAGTATGGTGAAAGCTATCTTCCCAATTCGCCGCGCATGTATTCCTCGAAAGCTAAGAATGCTCAAGAGGCCCACGAGGCCATTCGGCCTACGGATCTGTTCCGCACGCCAGACCAGGTGAAACGTTATCTGGATGCTGACCAGGCCAAGCTTTATCAACTGATCTGGTCGCGCACGATGGCCAGCCAAATGGCGGCATCGGTGTCTGAGCGCACCAGTGTTGATCTGATTGCTAACCATGGCGGGCATAGCGCTGACCTGCGGGCCAGCGGCTCGGTTATCACCTTTGATGGTTTCTTGGCCGCTTATGATGTTGGCGCGTCCTCGAAGGATGATGATGACAAGCGCCTGCCCGCGATCACTGAGCGCGATAAAATTGCTCAGGAGAAGATTGAGGCAACCGAAAAGCACACCGAGCCCCCTGCCCGCTTCTCTGAGGCAAGCCTGGTCAAACGGATGGAAGAGCTCGGCATTGGTCGTCCATCGACATACGCGGCGACATTGGCTGTGCTTCAAGACCGCGATTACATCGAGGTCGAGAAACGTCGTATCTTTGCCAAAGACAAAGGCCGTCTCGTCACTGCGTTTTTGGAAGCCTTTTTCAAGCGCTATGTCGAGTATGATTTCACTGCCTCGCTGGAAGAAGAGCTGGATCAGATTTCTGCCGGCGAACGCGATTGGCGTGATGTGCTGCGGGCGTTCTGGACGGCGTTTTCTGCCTCGGTCGATGACATTTCCGAGCTCCGGATCACGCAGGTAATCGATGCGCTGAACGACTTGCTTGGTCCGCACATTTTTCCCGATAAGGGCGATGGCTCGGACCCACGCAAATGCCCAGCATGCGAAGATGGCCGGATTAGCTTGAAGATTTCGCGCTACGGCGCTTTCATCGGCTGCTCGAACTATCCTGAGTGCAACTACACACGTCAGCTCGCGGCCAATGACAATGATGGCGAGGCGCAAGCCGGACCGATCGTGCTGGGGGATCATCCTGAAACGGGTGAGCAAGTTTCGCTACGTGATGGTCGCTTTGGGCCCTATGTCCAATTGGGTGAAGAAGCCAAACCCAAGCGTGCCAGCCTGCCCAAAGGCTGGGATCGGGCGGAAATGGACTTGGAGAAGGCACTGCGGTTGCTGTCTCTGCCCCGCCTGGTTGGCGGCCACCCCGAAACAGGCAAAGACATTATGGCCGGGCTTGGACGCTATGGGCCGTTTGTGTTGCACGATGGCAAATACGCGAACTTGGAATCCGTTGAGGAAGTCTTTGAGGTTGGCATCAACCGGGCTGTGACCGTGATTGCAGAAAAGGCTGCAAGTGGCGGTCGTGGCCGCGGCGCACCCGCTGCGTTGAAGACTCTGGGTGATCACCCAGATGGCGGCCCCGTCACAGTGCATTCGGGCCGTTATGGCCCCTATGTGAAGCACGGCAAGATCAACGCCACGATCCCCAAGGATACTAAGCCTGAGGATGTCACGATGGATCAAGCCATTGAACTGATCGCGGCACGTGCAGCCAAGGCTGGAAAGAAACCAGCTGCCAAGAAGAAAGCCCCCGCAAAGAAAAAGGCAGCCACCAAAAAGCCCGCCGCTAAGAAGAAAGCAGCCAGCGGCGAATGAGTGGGTTCCCGTCCAACGAGGCACTGCTGGAGTTTTTAAGCAACAACCCCGGCCAGTCGGGCAAGCGCGAAGTCGCACGCGCTTTTGGGATCAAGGGTGCGGACCGTATTGCGTTAAAACAGCGTCTTAAAGCACTGAAGGATCAGGGTGTCATCACCAAGGATGGCGGAAGCTTTCGCCGTGCGGATGCTTTGCCGCCTGTGTTTCCCGCTCAAGTGGCTTCAGTGGATGACGAGGGCGATTTGATCGTTGTACCGCGCATCCAACTTGATGGAGCCGGAGAACCTGACCGTTTCGTCCTGGTGGAAAAGAAGTCCGCGCGTCGCGGTTCCCCCAACCAAACACCACCGGGTGTCGGCGACACTTTGCTCGTGCGGTTGGTAGACGCCGCAGACGGTGACGAACCAGGCCGTGTTCATCTTATCAAGGCCATCGGACGCGGCGATGTACGTCATTATGGCGTGCTGCGTATCCCCTCAAGCGGCGGCGCATACATTGAGCCCGTAGAACGCAAAGCCGATATTTTGCAGGTCGATAGGCACGACATTGGTGAGGCTGAAGACGGCGATCTGGTAGCCGCCGTTCGTTTGCCGGGCCGCGGTCGAGGGCGATCTCCCAATGGCAAGGTGGAAGAGGTTTTTGGCCAGCTTGGCTCAGAGCGTGCCATCAGCCAGATCGCGGTCTTGCGCCAGGGATTGCCGGATGTGTTCCCGCCTGATGTGCAGGCTCACGCAGAGACACTTTCGCCAGCACAGAAAGGTGCTCGCGAGGACTGGCGTGACCTGCCGCTGATCACCATAGATCCTGCCGATGCTAAAGATCATGATGATGCCGTGTATGCCGCACCGGATGATGACCCGAACAATGAAGGTGGGTTTGTCGTCACAGTCGCGATTGCCGACGTAGCCTACTATGTACGCCCGCATACGCTGCTTGATCGCGAGGCGCGCTCTCGCGGCAACTCGGTCTATTTTCCCGACCGTGTGATTCCCATGCTGCCGGAGAAGCTCTCCACCGATCTGTGCTCGTTGCATGAGGGTGAAGATCGTCCGGCACTGGCCATCCGTATTGTGTTTTCCAAGGACGGCGCCAAGCGCAAACATTCGCTGCACAGAGTTTGGATCAAGCTGCATGCTGGCCTTGCCTATGAGGCAGCGCAAGCGGCCATTGATGGCAAAGCGCCGCCAGCGGGCATTGTGCCCTGCCCGCCTGATATTGCTGAAAGCGTCTTAAAGCCCCTCTGGGCTGCTTATCGCGTGGTTCTCAAGGCGCGCGAGCGCCGTGCGCCATTGCATCTGGATCTACCCGAACGCAAGCTGATGTTGGATGAGGCTGGCAAGGTAACGGGCGTGCGTGTTCCCGACCGGCTGGATGCACATAAGCTTATTGAAGAGTTCATGATACAGGCCAATGTTGCTGCTGCTGAGCTTTTGGAAGCCAAGAAGACGCCTTGCCTTTATCGTGTGCACGATGCGCCAGGTGCAGCCAAGTTCGAAGGGCTGCGGGCTTTCTTGAAAAGCCTCAACATATCGATTGCCAGTCAGAGCTCGCTTCGCCCGGCTGACTTTAACAAGATCTTGGCGCGCGCTGAGGGCGAAGCCAGCGAACAGCTGATCAACGAGATGGTGCTGCGCAGTCAGGCGCAAGCTGAATATACGCCAGACAACATTGGGCACTTCGGTCTCAACCTGTCGCGCTATGCCCACTTTACCTCACCTATTCGCCGCTATGCGGACCTTCTGGTCCATCGCGCTCTGTTGACCGCGTATGGCTTGAGTGACGAGGATGCATTGGCCGCCGGTCATGATGTGCTGGCACGGATGGGCGATCATCTCTCCGGCACCGAGCGTCGTGCTATGCTTGCTGAGCGTGAGACCACCGACCGTCTGGTTGCGGCGTTTCTTGCCGATAAAGTGGGTGCACGTTTTGATGGCCGGATCACTGGTGTTGTCGGTGCGGGCCTGTTTGTGCGCTTGGCCGAAACTGGGGCGGATGGATTTGTGCCCGTCTCGCAGCTTGGTGCGGACTATTTTTCTTTCGATGAGGCCCATCAACGAGTGGTTGGCTCAGCAACCGGCATCACCTTCCAACTGGGTGATGCTGTTGAGGTGCGTCTTGTTGAAGTGGCTCCGCTTGCAGGATCGTTGCGTTTTGAGATGCTCAGTGATGGTAAGAGCAGGAAGCCATTGAACCAACGCGGGCGCGCTGGCAAAGGGGCCAAGCGTGGTGGTAAAAAACCTGGCACAAGTCCTAAGCGCAGCCAGTCTCCCGCCTCCCATGCCCGTAAAGCCGTGCGCAAAGCCAAGGGCCGGTAAAGTGGCGGGCGGTTCTGTGCGCCCCAGGCCAGCTGCCAGCATCATGACTGTCTGGCATGATCCATCGGGCTTGCCTCATATTTTCATGGGGCGTCGGGACGCTTCTCTACGGTTCATGCCGGGCTATCTGGTGTTTCCGGGAGGCCGGGTTGAGAGGAGAGATGAACACGGTTCCAAAAAAGACCATCTCTCCAAAGCTTGTGCCCAAACACTTGAGGCAGAACTTGGATTTGCCTCTTGGCCAAAGGCTTTTGCACGCGCCGCCTTGCGTGAATGCGTTGAAGAAACCGGACTTGATTTGGCCCCGCACCTTGATGGAAATCTGACTTATATCGCGCGTGCGATCACGCCGCCGCACTTGTCGATGCGTTATGACACACGGTTTTTTCTGGCTACCGTCGTGCCAAGTACACAACCGCCCCTGCCCGGGTTGCAAGGTGACGGCGAACTGCTTCAGCCGGACTGGTTCTCACTGGACAATCTTGCTGGTGAGCCTTTGCACCACGTGACGCAGGCTGTGTTGAACCATGGTTTGCAAGGTGATTTGGCCACACGTCGACGCTTGTTGGTGGCCGATAGGGTGCCCAAACGCTGGACTGGATCTGCGCCGCTGCGCTCTCGTGATCTCAAAGCTGCGCAAAGCGCACCCAGAACGCCTTCAAGGTCTTGACAAAAACGCCAATTCCCACGATAGCACCGCATCCTCCGACTTATGCCTTTTGGTGGTCAGCTCGTCTGACGGTCGGCATCCTTTTACCGATTCAAGATCGAGGCCCATCGCATGGCTAAAGCCACGACCATCAAAATCCGGCTCGTTTCGACGGCTGACACCGGCTACTATTACGTGGCCAAGAAGAATTCCCGCACCATGACCGAGAAGATGGTTGTGCGCAAATACGATCCCGTTGCGCGCAAGCATGTTGAGTTCAAGGAAGCCAAGATCAAGTAAGAAGATCAAATAACGGCAACTGGCACGTCTGAATGATCAAAGCGCGCTCCCAAATTGGGGGCGCGTTTTTTTGTTCATGCGGAGAGGAATGCCACGTGCGGCTGGTGCCGTGCTCCAGGCTTGAGGAGGCCAAAAGGTGGAGTTGAGCACCAGCCATCCCGACGTTTCGGGGTGTGCGGCGGACCCGAAACGCAAGTGGGAACCGCACGAGGCGGTGCTTGTTTTAAGCCTCAATTAAACGCCCAAGCGCAAGCAAATACACCGTTAACGCCGCTGTGGGTGCGGTGTTTGCGCTGTTAACCTTGCTTGTTGTGGTTAAAGCAGCAGGGTAACCTTAAGCGGCAAGCATCACACGGTTTCTGCCGTCGCGCTTGGCTTTGTAAAGAGCTTCATCAGCCCGCTTTAAAATGGCCTCGGCAGTATCCTCAGGACCTTGGATGGTCGCAACGCCTAGCGAGATTGTGATGGTAAGCTGCTTCTGTCCACCAGCCACGGGAATGGGGTCGTGATCCATACGTGCGCGCAGGCGCTCAGCAATGGCGGCGGCTGCCTCTTGATCGGAATCCGGTAGGATCAGCACAAACTCCTCACCACCATAGCGGCAGGCCAAATCAGCACCACGCACGGAGCGTCGTATGCGGTCGCCAAATTCGCGCAACACCTCATCGCCCACATCATGACCATGGGTGTCGTTGATCGACTTGAAGAAGTCGATATCGGTGAGAACCAGCGAAAGCGTTTTGCCGCGAGACGCAGCCTGCTGTGTCAGTGATTTGAAGTGGGTATCAAAATAGCGACGGTTGTTTAGGCCGGTGAGCCCATCCATGATCGCCATCTCCATCGTCTGTTCAACGCTTTGGCGCAGCTGATCAGCATAAAGCTTGCGGCGCAGTTGCGTCACGAGGCGGGCAATGAGCTCGTTGGCATCAATGGGGCGAACCAAATAGTCGCTAACACCCATGTCCAAGCCACGCATCACTTTGCCGTCGTTCTCGGGCTCGGAAATAATGACGATGGGCAAGGCCCTGGTTTTTTCCAAATTCTGCAACTGAGAACACAGACGAAGGCCGTCATAATCGCGCAAAGAAAGGCTAATGATCACCAGATCATAAGTCTCATCGGCAATGTGGAAGAGGGCCGACTCAGGGTCGGTATGAACATGCACATCGAAACGCTTTGACAGCGTCGTTTTAAGGCGCTCGTAGGAGCTTGGCCGGTCATCGACGAGGAGAATACGCCCAGTAACGGTTTCTTCGCTCACTGGCGCCACTGCTGGTTGGGCCATCGCATCGCGTGTTTCGGCGCGTCCGCGCAACTCGTCGATCAAGCGCTTCACCCGCACCAGGTTCTTCACCCTTGTGAGTAGGGCAACGTCTTTTATGGGCTTGGTTAGAAAGTCATCTGCGCCGGCTTCAAGGCCGGTCACTCGATCACTCGGTTGGTCAAGAGCGGTGACCATCACGACCGGAATGTGAGCGGTCTTTGGATTGGCTTTCAAGCGCCGACAGGTTTCAAAGCCATCCAGACCGGGCATCATGACATCGAGAATAATGATATCGCAGTCAGAGCTGCCTGCTATGTCGAGTGCTTCAAAACCGCTCGTGGCAGTAAGTACCTCGAAATACTCAGCCTTCAGCCGTGCTTCGAGAAGTTTTACGTTGGCGACAATATCATCGACGACGAGTACGCGCGCAGTCATGATGGATCCTTAGGCTTCGCCGACAAAAGTGCGGATGGTGTCGAGAAAACCCGACACAGAAATGGGTTTGGAAATGTAGGCCTCGCAGCCACCGGAACGAATGCGTTCTTCATCGCCCTTCATGGCAAATGCCGTGACAGCAATGACGGGTATGTGGCGCAAGTCATCGTCTTCCTTCAGCCAGCGCGTCACATCCAGGCCCGATACCTCTGGCAACTGAATGTCCATCAGAATGAGGTCTGGGCGATGGGTGCGTGCCAGTTCCATCGCATCCATACCGTTGCCAGTTTTCACCGTGGCATAGCCCTTGGCTTCCAGCAGATCGCTAAACAGTTTCATGTTCAGCTCGTTGTCCTCAACAATGAGGATGGTCTTGCTCATCTTGTTTGCTCCAGATCGGCAGAGGACCGTTCTTGCTTGCCCATCGATTCCTGATGGGCGCCCAGGCGCGGTTGCCTTTGGGTCAGTTATGCCGTTCAAACTTGAAGAAAAAGCAAAGGACGCGCGCTTTGGCAGCCATCTGGCCCCCAAGACTGGTGCCTTGTGCGCATAAACGGTAGGCAGCGTTAATGAACACTAACCGCGATGATCTGGTAGCGCGACTTCTTGTTTTCCTGGGTGAGCGCCCTGAGGACATAGAGCAGTTTTTTGCTGTTTCGGGCGTTGATCCTAGCGATCTGCGTACTCGCCTCGCCGACCCAGGCTTTCAGGACGGGTTGTTGGATTACGTCATGGCCAATGAGCCGGTGCTCTTGGCTTTTTGCGAGGAGGCTGGAGAGGATCCAGCTCACGTTGCGCGTCTGGCATTGGTTGGCCGGGCTGATGAGTCATGGACGTAAACACCGCCTTTTGCCGAGACTGCCTAATGCCAGCGCAAGGGAAGACCCTGGCGTCTGTGCCCAAAAGGTGCCCGGCATGCGGATCTCCAAGGATGCTTGCGCATGATGAGCTTGAAGCGCTCTCGATTGCCCATATCGATTGCGACGCATTCTTCGCTGCTGTTGAGAAACTGGATAATCCTGATATTCGCGACAAACCAGTGATTGTTGGCGGCGGCCAACGCGGTGTTGTGTCTACCTGCTGCTATATCGCCCGAATTCATGGTGTGCATTCGGCAATGCCTATGTTCACCGCACGCAAGCTATGCCCTGATGCGGTTATCGTGAAACCCAACATGAAACGCTACGCTGAGGTGGGCGCCGACATTCGCGCTCGTATGCTTAGGCTGACGCCGCTTGTTGAGCCCTTGTCGATTGATGAGGCGTTTCTTGACCTTACCGGGACCGAACGTTTGCATGGCGGCTCGCCTGCGCTGACGCTTCTGCGATTTGCGCAAAGCATCGAGGAAGAGATTGGCGTCACGGTTTCCATTGGTCTCTCGCACAACAAATCGATGGCGAAGATGGCGTCCGATATGGACAAGCCGCGCGGCTTTGCTGTGATCGGGCGCGCCGAGACGTTGGACCTGTTGGCTCCGATGCCTGTGCGGGCTTTGTTTGGTGTTGGTGCCGCGATGGCCAAAAGCCTTGAGAAGAAAGGCTACGCAACTTTGGCCGACCTTCAGGCCGCTGAGCCGGAGCGTTTGTGGCGAAGTTTTGGTGAGCAAGGTGCGCGTTTGCACGATCTGGCAAGCGGCATTGATCCGCGCGCCGTCAGACCTGACCGTGAACGCAAGAGCGTGTCCTCGGAGCGCACATTCAACGAGGATATCGCCAAGCTTGATGCCTTGCGCGTGATTGCACGTAGCGCCAGCGAGCGCGTTGCCAAACAATTGAAGGCCAAGGATATCAGCGGACGGACGGTGACGCTGAAGATCAAGACGGCGAGTTTTAAGACACTCACTCGGTCGCACAGCTTGCCGACGCCGACGCAAAGTGCAGACAGGATTTTTCGCACGGTCGAACCACTGCTTGAAGGCGTGGCAGACGGAACACGTTATCGCCTCCTCGGCGTTGGTGTGTCTGAACTCATGGATGCCCAGGCTGCCGATGATCGCGATCTGGCCGATGCCGATGCGCAACGTCGCACTGATGTAGAGAAGGCGATGGATGCACTGCGGGCGAAGTTTGGTGACGATGCCGTGGGGGTTGGACTGGTGTTTGGCGAAAAGTCGCCTAAACAGTCAGATCAATCGGTCGCAAACGTTCATTCAGGACAGGGCGTTGACCGAAACGCTTCGAAGTCGGCCAGTTCGCCGCGTAATGAGAATGACCCATAGTCCAGCACCAATTGATCAGAAACCCCATTGGTATCAAGGGTATAGGACACTATGAAGCTTGGTCCTGAATCCGGTTCCACAGGATCGAAATAGCTCAATGTCACCGGCCAGGCACGTGTGGGTGCGGGGAAATCTTCCCAGCTTTCGCGCTCATCCGCACTATTTTCATTGCTAGCATTGGCGCGAATGGGTGTGAGAACGGTCGGCTCGCCTGCCTCGCCAATGATCGCCGTGACCGCTTGTGCCAGACCTGCATCGTGGCTGCCGTCGAACACGGATGTGAAGACCAACCTTTCGCCATCAAGCGCCGCCTGCATAACCGCTTCGGTCAGCTGGTTGGGAAAGAGGGTTTCTGCCAAAGCAGCCGTCGTTGTTTCTTCCTGCGCAAAGCGTCGGATCGTGAGCTCTCCTTCCGGCGCACGTTCAGCAGCACCGGTTACGGAGACCGGTTCTTCTTCATTGGTTTCAGTGTTGGTTTGGAAGGTGAAAACCTGTCCTGCCCCATCTTCAAAAGCACGGTAGCTTGTTTGGGTGCGTATGGTGTTGCCGGTGCGACCCTCAATGGAGAGAATCATGTCGCTTGCCATTGTCCAGCCTGCGCAACTGGCACCAGTTACCTCGAAAATAAACAGGCCAGAGGCATGTTCGATGCCTGAATCGCGCTCGCTATCGATCAATGAGAGTTCGTAGACTGCCCGGTGGGAAAGCAAGTCTGCCGCATTTGTTGCTTGCACAGATGCCGCCGACCCGACAGCAAGTGCCAAAAATCCAGCGCCTAGCAAAAAATTGGAGAGGCGCTGGTCATGGCCACTGGACGTTCGCGTGGCGGTCTTTAGATGATAAGGCAGCAAGAGATTTTCAGGTCCTGTGGCCGGTCGATTTCACATCAGCAATCGAGATACACGCACCATGAGCTTCGAGCAACGATTTGCCGGTGTTGGCATTAACTTGCATACCCATTGCGGTTTGATCAGTCAGTTGGTCAGCTAACGCACTATGCCCAATACACCACCCTGGCTTACGGCCCGCCTGGTCGCCCATCGCGGGCTTCACGACAAAGCACTTGGCCTTGTTGAGAATACCATCCCAGCCTTTGACGCTGGCATTGAACGTGGCTTTGCCATTGAGCTTGATGTGCAACTGACGGTCGATAGCGATGTGGTGGTTTTCCATGATCATACATTGGATCGTTTGACCCATGAAACGGGCCCTGTTGTGGCACGCACCTGCGAAGACCTTCAAAAGATAGCGATTGTTGATGCTGGCACGACCATCCCAACCTTGGCGAAAGTGTTGGCGCATGTTGATGGGCGTACCCCGCTGATTGTGGAGCTAAAAAGCCGATTTGATGGGGAACTTGCGCTTGCTGATGCCGTAGCGGGCGCGATTGCGGCCTATCCTGGGCCACTGGCCTTGATGTCGTTCGATCCGGCGTTGATGTCGCGTCTTCGCACACACAAAACCGGCTGTCCCTTGGGCATCGTATCCGCCAGCATGAGCTACAAACACTGGGATGGTTTGCCGATCTTGAAGCGTTTTCAATATGGGGCGCTGCTGCATGGCCCAGGGCTTTGGTGTGACTTCGTGTCTTACAATCAGGCCAATCTACCAGCAGTATCACCATTGCTGGCCAAAACGCTGGGGCAAAAAGCGCTTATGTGTTGGACTGTTAAAGATGCCCAAACCGCCAAGCGCGTTGCGCGTTATGTGGATGCGATCACGTTTGAGGGGTTTGATCCGCACAGTGTGCCGGTATGAGTGACGACAGCGGTTCGCGCACCCTTGAGACAGTTGAAAGCCTGTCTGATGTGGGCGAACAGGCTTGGGCCGGGCTGAATGGCGCGTCGAAAGACGGTGATCAGCCTTATAACCCTTTTGTTTCCTACGCCTTTTTGTCTGCCTTAGAGGATTCTGGGTCGGCTGAGGCTGAGACGGGCTGGATTGGTTCTCATGTCGTTGTGCGGAACGCTGCCGGAGCGCTTGAAGCCGCCCTGCCCGCCTACCTGAAGATGCACAGCTATGGCGAATACGTCTTCGACCATGGGTGGGCCGATGCCTATGAACGTGCTGGCGGTCGCTATTACCCCAAACTGCAATCCAGTATTCCGTTCACGCCGGCCAGCGCACCGAAGTTGCTTGTTGCTGACAAATCCAATGATGTCACGCTGCGCTCATTGCTAGCTCAAGGCACCCAGGCGGTGGTGGAGAAGCTTGGTCTGTCGTCGGCGCACATCACCTTTGTTGGTGAGGACGAAGCGCATCTTTTGGAGAGCCATGATTTTTTGACGCGCCATGACCAGCAGTTCCATTGGTACAATGATGGGTACGCCCATTTTAGCGATTTTGAAGCAGCGCTTGCTTCGCGCAAACGCAAGCAAATTCGCAAAGAACGCCGCGAGGCATTGCTCAACGAGATTGAGATTGAATGGCTGTCAGGCAGTGATCTCAGCGAGGAGCATTGGGATGCGTTCTTCATGTTCTATCAGGACACCGGCGCCCGCAAATGGGGGCAGCCTTATCTTACCCGCAGTTTCTTCTCACTGATTGGTGAGCGTATGGCCGATGATATCGTGCTGATCATGGCCAAACGAGGGGGGCGCTACATCGCTGGAGCGCTTAATTTCAAAGGCTCCGACGCGCTGTATGGACGCAATTGGGGGTGCACGGAACATCATCCGTTTCTGCACTTCGAAGTTTGTTATTATCAAGCTATCGACTACGCGATTGCCCATAAGCTTGATCGTGTTGAGGCTGGCGCTCAAGGCTCACACAAACTGGCGCGGGGCTATCAGCCTGCCATCACAACCAGCATGCATTACATTCCTAATCCAAGTTTTAGGCGTGCTGTATCAGACTATCTGGCTGGTGAGCGAGAACAGGTGATGTTTGACGCGCAGTATCTTGAACAACGCACACCCTTCCGTAAAAGTTAAGCGCCAGAAGAAGGATGATCCTATGACGGCTTATGACACTGACAACATCTTTGCGAAGATCCTGCGCGGCGAGATTCCTAGTCATACAATCCTGGAAACCGAGGATGTTCTGGCGATCATGGATGTGATGCCGCAGGCCGATGGCCATGCTCTGGTGCTTCCCAAAAGCCCGTGTCGCAACATGCTGGATGCGAGCCCAGCTATTTTTGAAAGCCTTTTTGCCGCCGTTCAAAAAATTGCAACTGCTGGCAAGGCAGCTTTTGAAGCTGATGGGGTCTTGATCCAGCAATTCAACGAAGCTCCTGCAGGTCAGAGTGTGTTTCATTTGCATGTGCACGTGATACCGCGACACGCTGGCGTGCCTCTCCGCGCCCATACCAGTAAGATGGCTGACCAAACGTTGCTGGCAACACAGGCGCAGACGTATCGAGCCGCGCTCGGCTAAAGCGTTTCTTTTAGAGCTGCAGTTTTTTCATCGCCTGTGTTTGGCGTGCCACTTGGTTCGATAAGCAGAATATGCGCTTCGTGCGCCGCCACCGGACGGTGCTTTTTGCCTTTCGGCACAACGTAAAGCTCTCCAGGACCAAGCGTGACGTCGCCGTCCTCGGTTTCGATCGTCACTTCACCGTCCAGAACCAGGAAGAAATCATCCGTGTCGGGGTGGTCATGCCATACAAACTCGCCTTGTACCTTCACGACCATGACGTCGTTGCCATTAAATTGGCTGACGATTTTCGGGGACCAATGGTCAGAGAACTGACCGAGTTTGTTGGCGAGGTTGACGGCTGTCGGTTTCATTGTTGCTCCAGACAAGAAGAAGGCCGGACAATCGTCCGGCCTTTTGTTTCGTCATCAGGTTTTGAGTGGCACTTTGGGCACCGCGCTGCGGCCACCGCTTGAGCCAGGTTTTTTCCGACCTGTGGTCTTGGATGCCGTTGCTTTGGCGGGCGCCGCCTTCTTTTTGGCGGGTGCCTTGCGTTTGGCTTTCGCTGGTACCGGATCGGGCTTGGGCTTTACTGGCTCAGCCACCGTCTCAAGCTTCAATCCAACGGTTTTGCCTTTCTCGTTTTGATCGAGATCGACCCGCACTGTTCCACCTTTCACCAAATCGCCGAAGAGAACCTGATCGGCCAGTGGCTTTTTGATGTGCTCCTGAATCACACGACCAAGTGGGCGTGCGCCCATATGCTCATCATACCCTTCGATGGCCAGCCATTCGCGCGCCTTGTCGGTCAATTCGATGACGACATTGCGGTCGGACAATTGCGTTTCCAGCTGCAGCACAAACTTGTCGACCACACGGAAAACAACCTCTTGCGGCAAATGGCCAAACTGGATGATGGCGTCCAAACGGTTGCGGAATTCAGGCGCAAACAAGCGGTTGATCGCCTCCATGTCCTCGCCTTCGCGGCGTGCCGATTTGAAGCCGATGGCAGGTTTTGCCATGTCTTGCGCGCCCGCATTGGTGGTCATGATGATGATCACATTGCGGAAATCGACTTCCTTGCCGTTGGAATCCGTCAGCTTGCCATGATCCATGACCTGCAAAAGCACGTTGAACAGATCAGGATGTGCCTTCTCGATCTCATCGAGCAGCAGAACGCAATAAGGGTGCTGATCTACGCCATCAGTGAGCAATCCACCTTGATCAAAGCCAACATAGCCCGGAGGTGCACCGATAAGCCGTGAGACGGCATGGCGCTCCATGTATTCCGACATGTCAAAGCGCAGGAGTTCCACGCCGAGCAGGTTCGACAGTTGTTTGGCGACCTCGGTTTTACCCACACCCGTCGGACCGGAGAACAGGTAGTTGCCAATGGGCTTTTCCGGTTCACGCAAACCGGCGCGGGACAGCTTGATCGCCGCAGAGAGTGCCGTGATCGCATCATCTTGGCCGAACACAACGCGGCGAAGGTTCGTTTCCAGCCCTTTGATGGTTTCCGCATCATCTTTGGAAACGTTTTTGGGTGGAATACGCGCCATCAAAGCGATGGCGTTTTCGACTTCTTTCACGCCAATGGTTTTGCGCCGCTTGCTTTCTGGCACCAGTTGTTGCGATGCGCCGGTTTCATCGATCACGTCGATGGCTTTGTCGGGCAGTTTGCGATCATTGATGTAGCGGGCGGAGAGTTCCACTGCGGTTTTGATCGCGTCCTGCGTGTAGCGAACCTTGTGATAGTCCTCGAAATACGGCTTGAGGCCTTTTAGAATTTCGATGGCATCGGGCACACTTGGCTCGACAACATCGATCTTCTGGAACCGACGTACAAGCGCACGATCCTTCTCGAAGAATTGGCGATACTCTTTGTACGTGGTCGAGCCGATGCAGCGCAATGAGCCAGCGGCAAGCGCGGGTTTCAATAAATTCGAGGCATCCATCGCGCCACCTGACGTTGCGCCAGCGCCAATGACCGTATGAATCTCATCAATGAACAGGATCGACCCTTCATAGGCTTCGATCTCTTTGATGACTTGCTTCAAGCGTTCTTCGAAGTCGCCGCGATAGCGCGTGCCTGCTAGCAAAACGCCCATGTCGAGCGAGAACACCGTGGAATCGGCCAAAACGCCCGGCACATCGCCATCGACAATGCGTTTGGCGAGGCCCTCAGCAATGGCGGTCTTGCCAACACCGGGGTCACCGACAAGCAATGGATTGTTCTTCTGGCGGCGGCAGAGCACCTGCACTGTGCGTTGAATTTCTTTGCCGCGACCGATCAAGGGATCGATCTTGCCGTCTTTGGCCTTCTCGTTGAGGTTGACGCAATAGGCTTCTAACGCTTCGTTTTTCTTAGCTTCGCGGCCTTCGGCGTCTCCTGCTTCTTCTTCAGAGCCACGCGGTGCGCGCTGTTCGCTGGCGCCGGGGCGTTTGGCGATGCCGTGGGAGATGTAATTGACCGCATCATAGCGGGTCATATCCTGCTCTTGCAGGAAGTAGGCGGCATGGCTTTCACGCTCAGCAAAGATTGCCACCAACACATTAGCGCCGGTCACTTCATCACGACCGGACGATTGCACATGGATAACGGCACGCTGAATGACGCGCTGGAATCCGGCCGTCGGCTTGGCTTCTTCGCCATCTTCGGCGGTTAGATCGACAAGTTCGTGGTCAACATAATCGGCCACGGCATTGCGCAACGCGGTTACATCGACGCTGCAGGCCTGCATGACGCCGAGCGCATCCTCGTCGTCCATGAGCGCAAGGAGAAGGTGTTCGAGCGTTGCGTATTCGTGACTACGCTCGTTGGCGCCAGCGAGGGCGCGATGCAGGGCTTTTTCAAGACTACGGGAAAAGGTTGGCACAGGCGGCTCTCACTTTTTTTCCATAACACATTGCAAAGGATGTTGATTCTGACGAGCGAAGTCCATGACCTGGGTCACTTTGGTCTCCGCCACTTCGTAGGTGTAGACGCCGCACTCCCCAACGCCGTTTTGGTGAACGTGCAGCATAATTTGGGTGGCTTCATCGCGTGTCTTGCGGAAGAACCGTTCAAGGACAAGCACAACGAACTCCATCGGTGTGTAGTCGTCATTGAGGAGTAGCACGCGGTAAAGGTTAGGACGCTTCACCTTGGGTTTGGTGCGCGTGATGACCGCTGTGCCATTTCCAGAGCCACCTTCATCGCCATCATCGGCCCCGTTGGCCGATAGCAATGGTGTGGTGGCAACTGTCATAGCGCCTGGCTTCGATATGATTTTAGGCAAAGTGGTTTCAAGCAATTTGGACATCGTTAGGTGGTTGAGTCGGGTCGGTTCGTCGAGCACGGTTTGGCTACCATGAAGCGCGCACAAGCGTGCAGGCTGATTTGGGTTGGATGGTGAAGCACAATAGCGATGCCATCAAGGCCAATTATCTGGCGGGCACAGCCTATCAAATATGCGTCAATGAAGACATTTAAAGGGGGCGTGCCATGCGGATGGCTCAAAAACAAGAAAGGGCCGGTGCCAATGGCACCAGCCCTCCTTGAGACAGTTGGAGCGAGATCGACTTTATAAGCCGATCAACTCTCAATGTGTCGTTCTTTAAGCTCGCCGCAAGCGGAAGCTCAGAGCGACCGTGTCAGATTATTTGCCAACTTTGGCGAACACGCCTTCGTATGGCTTGTAGCTCTCTTTGGCGAGGTCAACGAACATTTCGTTGACCTTGGTTGCCTGGCCAACAAACGCTTCGTAAGCGGACTTCATGTAATCGGACTGGACTTCAACGGCTTTGTCGAGCGACTTAGCAGCGAGAAGGTCTTCCATTGCCGCAGAACCAGTTTCCATGGCTTTCTTGGAATAGTCTTGGGTTTCCAGAGCCAGAGCCTGAACACCTTTGGACATAGCGGCCACTGAGGCCATTGCCAAATCCATGTTCTCTTTTCCGGCTTTTTGTACTTCATCAAAATTGGTCATCATGGTCCTCAGCTCCATAAGGGTTGTGTAACGAAT
This sequence comes from Pseudomonadota bacterium, assembly GCA_039814945.1. Lineage (GTDB taxonomy): Bacteria > Pseudomonadota > Alphaproteobacteria > Rhizobiales > MH13 > MH13. Next base: position 79,538 of record JBCCAF010000007.1, on the reverse strand, counting down.
AGCGTGCCGCAAATTGTTTGCGGCGCACAATGATATATGTGCAACGCAGCATAAGTGTCAAGGCCAAATTGCTGCGCTGCACAAATTGCAATTCTTGCCGAGCGTTTAACCCTTCTGAAACTCTCCAAACCCTATTTTGACGGCCAAAGCTTGGCTCGCAGCGTTTTGTGCGGGTGGAAAGTCTTTGGGGGCGTACCGGTTCGCGTTTTTTGAGCCGGAAAACCAATGGGTGGAATTGTGTTGCGTAGAGTATCGTTGGTGCAAGCTTCGTTTGCACTGCTTGTTGCGTTTGGTGTTTTGTTTGGATCTTTCGGCGGGCCGTCTCAGGCCAATGCCAATCCTCGTTATGCTGCGCTGGTTGTTGATGCGCGTAATGGTGAGGTTCTGTTTTCTCGCCACGCGAATGCGCCGCGTTTTCCGGCCTCGCTGACGAAGGTTATGACGCTCTACATACTGTTTGAAGAGCTCGAAGCCGGTCGCCTTTCCCTTGATACTCGGATGAACGTGTCTGCACACGCGCAGGCGCAGCCTCCATCAGAGCTTGGTTTGCGCAGCGGTCAAACCATCACCGTGCGTGATGCGATGATGTCGCTCGTCACCAAATCGGCCAATGACGCCGCTGCGGTGATTGCTGAACATATCGGCGGGACTGAGTGGGGCTTTGCGCAGCGGATGACTGAGACTGCACGCCGGATCGGCATGAGTGACACCACGTTCCGCAACGCATCAGGCTTGCCCAACCGTGAGCAGCGCACCACAGCTCATGATATGGTGTTGATGGGCCGTGCGATTTATGAGCGCTTCCCACAGCGCTACCAGATCTTTTCGACCACCAGCTTCCGCTATGCAGGCCGCACCTATCGCAACCACAACCGTTTGCTTGGCTCGGTGCGTGGTGTTGATGGCATCAAAACGGGCTACATCCGCGCGTCTGGTTTCAACCTGCTTTCCTCGGTCAATGATGGTGGTCGCCATATCGTTGCCGTTGTTATGGGTGGGCGCACAGGCGCCAGCCGTAACGCGCACATGCGTGATCTGATTGCACGGCATTTGCCACAGGCATCGACCGGCCCACGGACTGCAAGCCTTGTTGTTGCCCGCGCGCAGTACGCTCCTCCCTCGCCTGTTCCGCATCCAGCGGCTTTGCCCGCCGTCGCATTTGCTGCAGCTAACGCTATGATGGCTTCCGCGCCGCCACAGCCATTGCCCGCACCGCTTGCCGCCGTTGAAGTGGCCACGGTCTCAGCACCTGCATCGGCGAGCATGGTTGCCACGCATTCGCCGGCTGCTCCAGCTGCCACGGCGTCAGCGTCTGGGGGCATGCAATTGGGAAGTGTTCCCGCCGACGGCTGGACCATCCAAATTGGTGCAATGCCCAGCCAAGAAGCTGCTGTCGACATGCTGGCGCAAGCACGTGGCAGTGTGAGCGATCTAACCGCCCGCACACCTTACACGCAGAGCGTTCAATCCAATGGCAACACGCTTTGGCGTGCTCGATTTGGAGGCTTCAACAGCCGCGATGTCGCGCAAGCGGCGTGTAGCGCGCTTGAGGCCCGTAGTTTTGCCTGTTTGGCGGTGCGACCAGACCGCTAGGACTAGCTCGCAGACTTTATCTTCACTCGGCTTTTTGTGTTTTCAGGAGTATCAGCCGTGCAACTTCAAGAGAACTTCCTTGGCAAGATTGACCTTGGCCGCAAGGTACGTCGATCCGCCTCTGTCGGGATGGATGTTGGCCATAAGGCGCCGGTGCGCCGCACGAATGGCGTCGGCCTCGGCGCCAGTCTCAAGCCCCAGGATCTCATAGGCCTCGTCTTCAGCCATGCCGCCCGTATTCGGCGCGCTGGAGCTCCGGTCGCTCGTCCGTTGGTTATGGTTTTCTCGCCAAGCGGCAAACGTGCGGTCCAAGTACGCTTCTAAAAGCCTCGTGCTTTCCCCATCGTCGCTCACCACACCCAGCGCGGTGATGAGGTCTTCACGTGAACAGTCTTTGAGGTTTCTGCCCTTCCAAGGGCCATCGACAAAACTTCCGGCAATATCGCCGGAGTTTTGATCCAGCGCCATCTCAAGATATTTAGTGCGCACCGTCGGTCCGCTTCCCGATGCGTTGGCGCCGTAGACACCATCCACATCATCAAAACCTTTGGGTCGCCCGCGAAACATAGCGCGGTTGCGCATGGCTTGGTTGGCCAGAGCAAAAACGTGGCTCATAGCGCCAAACCGCCCAGTAAGTAAAAGCAGCCCGGCAAGCCCCACCAGCAACGCAATACCACCAAAACGCGCGTGCTGCGCGATCTTGGCGGTTGGAACACGCGTGAGCGCGCGACCAGCCATGAGGAACAATGCCAGAAGCGCCAAACCGAACACCAGATATATCATCGCATTTGCTCCAACAGCATCTGTCCTTCCCGGCCGGATGAACTTTCTAAAGCTGTTCGCCCACCCGAGGCATAGCGGGCGACGGCCTTCAGCAGCCTTGCCAGCGTTTCAGCAGAGCTTTCATCAAACTGAAAGTATCCGCCACCAGAGTTGACGGCCATGGAGCGAAACACGCTGCCGGCCATTCGGTCGTGTCCTTCGTGGAATACAAAAAGCTTACACCCGAGCATGCCCAGTTCACCGGCCTGTTGGCTCAGCGCATCAGGGCCTTCTTCAACAGCATCGCCGATGTAAACCATGGCTGGGACAGGTGCTTTGGTGATTTCTTTGCGTGCAAAACGCAGAACACGACCAATCTGCGTTTGCCCACCAAGACATCCAATACCCTGCATCAATCGCGCCAATGATTTGCCGTCTTTCTGCCAAGCCGATGCTCGGCACTCATCAAACGCCCGGAAATAGATAAGCTTCATCGCCAGTCCATTCACCGTGTTCGCTTCAGCAAACATAGAGGACTGAATTTGCATGGCTTTATCCCAGGTGCGCTCACGGCTCAACGTAGCGTCAAGGGCGAACAAGAGGCGTCCGGTCGAACTTGGCTTAGGCGTTGTTCCAAGCGCGGCAACAAAGGCATCCACGGAAGCGCTTTTTGACGCTTCCACCGGCTTGGATTGACCTTTGAGCGAGGGCGTTTGTTTCTTCATGAGCTATCATTTGGGATGCACAACCGCGCTTGGGAAGGGTATAGGGCGTGAAGACGCGCCGTGTTTCCCGGCCGCAGCGCGGAATCATTACCCACTCTGCCCGGATTCCCGTCTCAACGCAGTTCAAATTTTCATGATTACAATCTGCCGCACGATCGCTTCGCTTCGCCAAGCTCAGTCGGAGTTGCGCGCTGTTGGAAAAACCAGCGCGCTTGTTCCGACGATGGGTGCCTTGCACGATGGGCATCTGGCCCTGGTGGCGCATGCCGCGACACTGGCTGATGCTGTGATTGCAACAATTTTTGTCAACCCGACGCAGTTTGGTCCCAACGAGGATTTGGACCGGTATCCACGCCAGGAACGGGCTGATCTGGATGCACTGGAGAAGGCTGGCGTGCACGCGGTGTTCGTGCCGGATGTGAAAGAGATGTACGGACCCCATGATGCCACGCGTATTGTCATGGAAGGCCCTGCCCTTGGCCTTGAGAGCGATTTTCGCCCGCACTTTTTTCACGGCGTCGCCTCAGTGGTGAGCCGTCTTCTGTTGGCGGCAATGTGCGATGTGGCTGTCTTCGGTGAGAAAGACTATCAGCAACTGCTTGTCATCAAACGGATGGTGGCGGATCTCAAAATCCCCGTTGCAATCCACAGCAGTCCGACGATCCGAGAGATGGATGGTTTGGCTCTTTCCTCGCGCAATGCTTATCTTTCTGAGGATGAGCGTAAACGAGCGCCGGAGTTGAACCGTGCGCTTCACGCCTGTCGTGACGCTTTGCGTTCTGGCGCTGCTGAATCCGTGGCACTCTCTGGGGCTTTGGCTCACACTGAAGGGGCTGGCTTTAAGGTGGACTACATCGAGATACGCGATGCCCAAACGTTAGGCTCTGCACACAATTTGGAATCAGCGCGCCTGCTTGCCGCTGCTTGGCTTGGTAAAACACGCCTGATTGACAACATCGCTGTCTAGAGCAGACCCAGCTCAATAAGCTCCTGGCGCATGGCAGGCTCCATGGCCTGCGCATCCTTGCCAGCCATTTCTGACAGATCGGCAGGCGCATCGCTCGCTTTGAGATAACGCCAGCCTTGAAATGGTCGGCGAGGTTGTGGCCGCGTTGTGATCAAAACAGGCTCCATCACCAAATGGCAGCGATTGATTCCCTCATCGTCTTTGAAGGGCCGAATATCTAGCAGCTTTTGGCGGCATTGAATGCTGCCTTTGATCACCCAATAGAGCGACCCGCCTTTAAGAAGCGCCTCTCGTTGTTTGGGCACCATACGCGTGGTGTGAAGCTGCTCTTCAGGCAACCCAGCACGCCGTTTGCGTTCCAGCGTTTGCGCGATCCAATCACGGTGGTCATCTAAAGATTCGGCGCCAACGCAAAGTTTGAGGAGATGGAGGCTCATTTGGTCATCATGCCCTTCTCCCAGTTCACTTCCAAGGGAAACTACGCATAGGTTTTCGCCATCCACAGCTGCTGAAGCGACAATTGCGAACGTCTTTCAACACAAGCGCGTGACAAAGTATGGGGCATCCCGGATAGGCGTCTAAGGGCCGCGAGAGCTAACTTAAGCGAACCAGATCGAGAGTTCGGCGGCGTGTGTGTCGCAAGCTTGTTTGGTCGAAAACGATACAACGGCAGAACGAACCTTATGAACGATCAAACACCTCTTTCAGCGCAAAGCGATGACTATGGCGCGCTGAACATCAATGCGGCGGAGACTGCGACCTATCTTAAGCTCATCGCCAACGAACGGCGGTTGATGATTTTATGCCTCCTGGCCGCCCAGGGCGAAGCTACGGTCTCGTTTCTGTCCCAATCGATCAGCCTTGGACAGTCGGCCATGTCTCAACATTTGGCACGTCTGCGGGCGGATAATCTGGTGGATTTCCGCAAAGAGGGCCAGATGGCTTTCTACCGTATTGCTGACGAACGTGTCGAAGAGCTTTTGGTCAAACTGCAAGACATATTTACGCGCTAGCCAACAGGTGCCGCTACCCTACAGAGCGTCACAACCTTCGGTCGGTTTGCCTGCGTCAATCCAGGCGGTTATTCCACCATTCAAGTGCGTGACACGCTGCAAACCCATCTGCTTGGCTGTTTGAGCTGCCAGTGCTGATCGCCATCCGCTGGCGCAATAGAAGACGAATGTTGCGTCCTCTGCAAACAACGGCTTGTGGTATAGGCTTTCCTGATCGATCCAAAACTCCAGCATGCCGCGCGGACAATGCTTTGCGCCTGGAATACGCCCGGTTTTGGAAAGCTCACGAACATCACGTACATCGATGAAGCTAACATCCGGCGCGCTTAGCATTTCTTCGGCTTTAGCGACATCGATATTGCCAACGTAATCATCGGCAGCTGCGACCAAATCTGCCGCGCTTGAAGTTAGTTGTGGGGAGTTAGAAGCGTCACGCATGACGCATTGTGCCGTCTAGTTCGGCACGACCGCAAGAGCGGTGGTTTCAAAGCCGCCAAAGAACCAAACAAGTGCGACGACGCACAATGCACATGCCACCGTCCAACGTGCTGCCGACCAGCAGGAAACCGTATCACTATTGACCATAAAGCCCTCACTAAGCCCTGCACTCGTAACAGTCACAAGCAGGGCGTGTGGCTCATTAACGAACTGTTTACCGCACTGCAAGGTGCCAATTTTGCATAGCAGCAATTCAATTGTTGATGGTGAACGTGTCAATGCTCAATTGCCATAAAAGCGCGCGAACGGTAACGCTGCTTAGGTGATTCGCACCGCCACCCTTTCCGACACTTTTTTGCTTATAGTGCTGGCTGCGATCTATGGTTCTGCCTTTACGGCGATCAAGATTGCAGTTCCTGAACTCGGTCCGTTCGGGCTTGTGTTAGCACGTGTTCTGGTCGGGTTTGCGGTGCTTCTGCCTTATGCGCTGGCCCGCGGATGGATATGGCCTTCATCGCGCTCCAGTTGGGGTTTGCTTGGCTTCCTTTGCGCCCTCAACCTCATCATTCCCTTTTTACTGGTTTCCTGGTCCCAGCAGCATATCAACGCCTCGCTGATGGCGCTTCTCATGGGTGCAGGCCCATTGTTTGGTTTGCTGATGAGCCATATGGCCACACAGGATGATCGTTTGTCAGGCCCTAAGATAGCGGGCGTGGCCGTTGGGTTTGCCGGTATTGCTTTGGTGATTGGTGTGGATGCGTTTACCGGTTTGTCTGGCGGGGATGTGGAGGTCCGCCTCGCCCAAGCAGCAGCGCTTTTGGCAAGCGCGTGCTATGCAGTTTCAGGCGTATTTGTACGACGTATTACTGATCTGCCCTCGCACCAACTGGCCAGCCTTGTTCTTGGCTTTGGAAGTTTGGCCATGCTCGCGGCCACGCCTTTTGTGATGCCCGATATCTTTGATGTTGCAGCTGGTCTTAGCCGGGATGCTTTGCTGGCAACGCTCTATCTGGGGGCACTCACCACCGGTGGGGCTTACATGTTGCGCTACCGGCTCATCCGTACCGTTGGTATGAGCTATTTCGGGCTCAGCATCTATCTGGTGCCCGTGTTTGGCGTCGCTATCGCAGCGCTTTGGCTCTCAGAGCCAATTCCGCTAAGTCTGCTTGCAGGTTTGGGACTAATTTTAGCTGGGCTGGCTGTAGCGCGACTGAGCAGCCGCAAAATCCAAGCTACTGAACGCGAAGCGCCGATCCAGGAATAAAGCCAACTTGGCCGTCAGCGTTGATTTCACAAACACGCTCATCCAGTTGGCGTTGCTGTACGCCTGGTGAACCAAACATCCAGCCCTGAAAGTCAAATTCTGGACGACACCAGCGCATCGACACATCGCGTACACCCGAAGCAACCGTACCGGACACAGCACTGTTGGCATCCGGACCAACCCGCAAAGGCTGCTCTTCGGTCGTCACGAAGCGCATATCGTAAGGGTTGTCGCTGCGCTGCGCGTCGGCACCGGTGGTTGATGCGGCGACGATAGCAGCAGCAACACCGAAAAAGGCAATGTGGGCGAGAACAAAAAGGGCAATCCGCTTGAGCATAGCGTCAGCTATTCCATGTGAAGGTCAATCAATCTGTGCGGCGCGTCACATATCACAGCAATCTGTTTCGAAAACATTTATCCTAAGCATCTTCAGCTTCTATCGACTATGAGAGACGGTGTGTTGCCGCGCTGCAACAAAAGCGTTGCGGGGCATGGCCTGCAACAGTTGAGTGAAAGGTCGGTTATGAACGATTGGGACATCAAAGAGCGGCCAAATCGCTTCCCCTGGCCGCCAGTGTGGCTAGTTATACTGATTGCCGTCGGCTTTGCTCTTCGTGAACTGATTCCGTTGGGTGTCTCGCGCACGCCGCTCAGTCAGTTTGCAGGCTTTGTGTTGATCGCCTGCGCCTTAGGTATCGACGGCTGGGCTTCGCTGACTTTCAGCAAGGCCAAAACGACGATTTTACCCCATCGTGGAACGCAGAACCTTGTGACCAACGGGCCGTTTCAATACTCGCGCAACCCAATTTACCTTGGCAACTTGATGATTTTGGCAGGCGTTGGGCTTTTGGCCGGCTCGCTTTGGCATGTCGCGTTGGTGCCAGTTCTCGCTTTCGCAGTTTGGCATTTCGCCATTGCTCGCGAGGAAGCGCACTTAGCCGCCAATTTTCGAGGTGAATGGGCGGATTACTCCGACAAGGTGCGACGCTGGCTTTAGGCCTTAGATGCCAAACCAGAGCGCGGCTAAACTGAGAAATGCGAAGAAGCCCACGACATCCGTTACGGTTGTGACGAAAACGCTGGACGCAATTGCTGGGTCAATCTTGAAGCGATCCAGGACGATTGGGATGAGAATGCCAGCAAGTGCTGCTGCAAGCATGTTCACAACCATCGCGGTTCCGATGACCAACCCAAGCCCTGCGCTACCGAACCAGATGATGGTGACAATGCCCATCAACAGCGCAAAAGCACCACCATTGACCAGGCCAACATAGGTCTCGCGCAACACAACGCGGCCCATATTGTACGGGTCAAGTTCATGGGTGGCGATGGCACGTACCGCCACGGTCATGGTCTGGGTTGCAGCGTTGCCGCCCATGGACGCAACGATGGGCATCAGGATCGCCAGCGCCACCATCTGTTCCAGCGTTGCGTCGAACATGCCGATGACGAGGGAAGCCAGGATGGCCGTTGCCAGGTTGACGCAAAGCCATGGCAGTCGTGAGCGCGTGATGGCGCGAACACTATCGGACACTTCTTCATCGCCCACACCGGCCAGCGCGAGCATGTCTTCTTCCGCTTCCTCTTGAACCACGTCGACTATATCGTCGACCGTCAGAACGCCGACCAGGCGGCCGCCTTTGTCGACAACAGCAGCGGACGTGAGATCGTACTTTTTAAATGTGCGCGCCGCATCTTCCTGATCGGTTTCGGCGCTGATTTCCTGCACCTCGTCCATAATGGCTTCGATGGTGACCGGGCGCTTGGAACGCAGCATGCGGTTGAGCTTCACAAAGCCAAGAAGCCGGTAGCCCGGATCAACCACGAAGAGATCGTGGAACTCCTCTGGTAAATCGCTCGCCTCACGCATGTAGTCGATAGCGCGGCCAACCGTCCAAAACGGTGGCACAGCAATAAAATTGGACTGCATGCGCCGACCGGCAGATTCCTCGGGGTAATCCAGCGCACGTTGCAGTGCCAACCGGTCGAGCGTTGGAACGGTGCGCAGAATCTCTGCCTGCGCGTCTTCCGTTAGATCTTCGAGGATGTAGACGGCATCATCGGACTCAAGCTCAACAAAACCGGCCGCGATAAGGTGCAACGGGAGATCATCGAGAATATCGATGCGGATTTGTTCATCGACCTCAGTCAGTGCAGCAAAGTCGAAATTCTCACCGATGAGCTCGATGAGTTTTGGCCGCTCGTCCTCGGTTAGGATGGTGAGAAGTTCAGCAACCTCCGAGACATAGAGCTGATCGGTGAGCGTGCGCAGCTCATCGGCATTTTCCTGCACCAAAGCCTCTTTGATCGAGGCAACAAACCCTCGCAGCAAATGATCATCGTCTGTGCGAATCGCATCAGGCGGCAGATCGGGGCCTGCGGAGGCGGATACCGGTTCAAGCTCTGGTGCCATGTGGTCAACGGTCCTGCGCTAGGTGGGCTGGGCTGCGTGCTTGTTTTTGCTGTGCTGTCTTAAGTTGTGACACTGGTCAACGCACGCGGCAATCAAGCGGTTGCATATTCGGCCGTATGGTCAATACTTTAAAGCAATTGTGCGGCGAGCCGTTTGGTTCGCCCGAGAAAAACCAGAGGTTTCATGACCATCGCAGCAACGCCGTCTACTTTGCCTCATTCAGGCGGTTCACGCAGATTTTCCAATGACGCCTGGAACACAGTCTCCGAGGCTTTGTCTGAACGCTTTGGCGCGCGCTTTCAAACCGGCGATGCGGTTCGTGAGCAGCACGGCCACACAACAACTTGGATCGCTAATCAGCCACCGGACGGCGTGGTGTTTGCTGCCTCCACCGACGAAGTGGCTTTTGTGGTTCGCACGTGTGCGGCCCATGATGTTCCGATTATCCCGTTCGGCGTTGGCACATCGCTGGAAGGTCATGTGAACGCTCCTCAAGGTGGCGTCTCGATCGATCTCTCTCACATGAACCAGGTGCTAGCGATCAACGCCCATGATTTTGATTGCGTGGTGCAGCCCGGCGTGACGCGAAAACAATTGAACGTACTGCTACGTGATCAGGGCCTGTTCTTTCCCATAGACCCGGGGGCGGACGCCACACTTGGTGGCATGGCCGCCACGCGAGCATCAGGCACCAATGCTGTGCGCTATGGCACGATGAAAAACATGATTATTTCGATGGAGGCCGTGCTGCCCAACGGCAGCATTGTGCGCACTGGCCAGCGGGCTCGCAAAAGCTCAGCGGGGTATGATCTCACGTCTCTGTTGATCGGATCAGAGGGCACGCTGGGCATCATCACAGAGCTCACAGTCCGCCTGTTTGGGATCCCTGAAGCCGTTGGCAGCGTTGCTGCAAGTTTTTCGACCATCGCTCAAGCGGCTGAAGCTGTGATTGCGACCATGCAGTATGGTGTGCCGGTGGCGCGTATTGAGCTGCTTGATCCACTAACGGTGCGCGCAATGAACGATTATTCGAACCTCAATTTTGATGAGGCACCGCTGTTACTTGTCGAGTTCCATGGATCAGAAACAGCCGTTGCAGAACATCGGGAGCTTTTCAAAGCGATTGTTGAAGAACATGAGGGAAGCACCCTGCCCTCTGCCAACAGCCCTGAAGAGCGCACACGAATCTGGCAAGCACGTCACGATGCTTACTGGGCAAGCCTTACCCTAAGGCCTGGCTCTAAGGGATTATCGACAGACATTTGCGTGCCTATTTCGCAGCTCGCTACTTGTATTGGCAAAGCTCAAAGTCGTGCTGAGGATGAAGGCTTTATTGCACCAATCGTTGGTCACGTGGGCGATGGCAATTTTCATGTGCTGCCGCTTATCGACATGGACAGTGAGGATGAGGTGACACGTGCGCGGGCCTATGTCGGCTGGCTCAACGAAATGGCGATTGAAGCTGGTGGCACCTGTACTGGCGAGCACGGCATTGGCCAGGGCAAGGCGGCTTATATGCGCCGTGAACTCGGTGATGCGGTCGATGTCATGGGCGCGATCAAACAAGCATTGGATCCGCAAAACATCATGAACCCAGGCAAAATTCTTCCCGTCTAGTCATCCAAGACCATGCGTGGTGATACAGCGCGCGGGTCAATTTTCATATCGATGATGGCTGGCACGCCGGCAGCTCGCGCTGCGCTAAGCGCATCGGGAAAGTCTTCATCGCGTGTGACTGTTGCACCGTATCCGCCATAGGCTTTCGCCAAAGCTGCGAAATTGGGATTTTTGAGATCCGTGCCAGATGGACGTCTTGGATAGGTGCGATGCTGATGCATGCGGATGGTGCCATAAACGCTGTTGTTGGCGACCAGCACCACAACATTGGCGCCGTATTGCGCCGCGGTCCCAAACTCTTGGATCACCATCTGCAGGCAACCATCGCCCGCCAAGCAGATGACATCGCGCTCAGGCGACTCTAGCTTGGCTGCGATGGCAGCCGGCAAACCATATCCCATGGACCCTGACGTTGGCGCCAGTTGGGTACGCCAGGAACGATACCGATAGTACCGATGCAGCCAGGCAGCATAGTTGCCAGCGCCATTGGTCACAATCGCGTCGTTCGGTAGCACTGTGTTGAGATGACTGATTACGTTTTCCATACGTAGATCGCCAACAGTTGCCTGCGGAGCTTGCCATGCCTCGTACGCGGTTCGGCACTCTCTCACATTGCCAGTGCGGTCACGTGTTGGAGTAACGCCCGTTTTGGCAAGAGCGATTGCCATCTGCGCTGGGCGGCAGGCGATTGCGACATCAGGGTGGTAAACCCGCCCAAGCTCGTTCGCATCGGCATGAACGTGAATGAGTTTTTGTTTGGTCTTGGGTGGCGTCAGCAATGTGTAACCGCCAGTTGTCATCTCACCGAGACGTGGTCCGAGCGCCAGGATGAGATCAGCTTCGTCAATGGTTTTTGCCAATGCTGGATTGGGCGCAATACCGACGTCGCCGACATAGTTCGGATGCCGGTTGTCCAAGTAATCCTGGCACCGAAAGGACGTGCCCACTGGCACTTGCGCCAGCTTGGCGAACTTTCCAAGGGCGATGGCGGCCTCGCCGGTCCAACCTCCTCCTCCTACGATCACGAAAGGGCGCTGCGCTTGGCTGATCAATGTAGCCACATGCGCCACATCAGCGGCTGAGGGTGCGGCGGTTGCCAATGTGGCCGGTGATGGTGCGGCGGGACGTTCGTTCAGTTCGGCAGATAGGACATCTTCGGGCAACGCCAACACCACTGGTCCCGGGCGGCCTGATTGCGCCGCATGAAAAGCACGGCTGACATACTCTCCAATGCGATCCACGCGATCAATTTGCGCCACCCATTTGGCAAGTGGACCATACATCGCCGGATAGTCGACTTCTTGAAAGGCTTCTCGGTCGCGCTGGTCGGTTGCCACCTGCCCGATGAACAGAACCATCGGCGTGGAATCCTGAAACGCCACATGCACGCCCGATGCAGCGTTGGTTGCACCTGGGCCGCGCGTGACAAAGGCAATGCCCGGCTTGCCTGTTAGCTTGCCATGAGCCTCGGCCATCATGGTCGCGCCGCCTTCCTGGCGAGCAACAATGGTCTCTATGTTGGCATCGAACAGGGCATCCAAGGCTGCCAGATAGCTTTCACCTGGGACGCAAAAAACACGTGAGACGCCCTGGGCCGCCAAGGCATCAATGAGAACTGATCCGCCGTGCACGCTGCTCTTGGACATCTGCTGTTAGATGTTGCTCCATCCGCCGTCGATGACATGGATCGTGCCGGTCGTGTAGGCGGCGCCATCAGAGGCTAGATAGACTGCCAATGCGGCGATCTCTTCGGCGGTACCGACCCGGCCCATCGGCTGGCGACTTATAAAAGCTTCTTTGGCCGCCTCGTATCCACCCATCGTTTCGCCAAGGGTTCGAATGCGATCGTCCAGAGATGGGCTTTCAACTGTTCCCGGACATATCGCATGCGCGCGAATGCCCTGCCCGATGAAATCGGCGGCTATGGATTTGGTCATACCAATCACGCCAGCCTTTGTAGCTCCATAAACGAAGCGATTGGGCGCCGCGATTACCGAGGAAGCCGCTGAAGACATGTTGAGAATGGTGCCACCGCCCGCTTCAATCATACCCGGCAGAAACGTCTTCGTAACGCGGAACATCGCCGTCATGTTGAGATCAATGGAGAACGCCCAACTGTCCTCATCGCAATCAAGAATGTTGCCGTGCGCCACATAGCCAGCGCAGTTAAACAGCACATTGGGAGCGCCGATAGCATCATGGGCTTCTGCGATACTGTTTGCATCACGAACGTTCAGAACCAGTGTTTGGCAGCCGCCAGCCTCAAGATCGGGAAAAGCTGCTTCATTGATATCGGTCGCGACGACGTTGGCACCTTCTTTGGCCATGGCCAGCGCAGTGGCTTTTCCAATACCTTGACCGGCAGCTGTGACCAGGCAGGTTTTGCCGTCCAATCGTCCCATATGTCGTTTGTCCTAAGCTGAGTTGAGCAGTGCGTTGATTTCTGCGCGTGAGGGCATGGAAGGTGCCGTGCCAGCGCGCGTAACCGAGATGCTGGCCGTCGCGCAACCAAACCGTACAGCAGAAACAGGGTCTTGGCCTTCAGCTATGGCCACAGCAAATCCGCCATTGAACGCATCACCGGCGCCGGTGGTCTCGGCAACTGGTCCTGCATTGAAAGCCGGTACATGCTCACTGATCGTGCCATCATCATAGAGCGCACCTTGTTCGCCCAGTGTAATGATGGCCGCCCCTGTCCCTTGATCGCGCAGCAGTTGTGATGCTTCGCGTGCATCTTCCACCGAGATAACCGGGCGACCGATCAGCGCCTCGGCTTCTGATTCATTGGGTGTCACAAAATCACAAAGTCCAAGCATTCCCTCAGGCAGTTTGTCCGCAGGTGCGGGGTTGAGCACAGTGCGTGCGCCGCCTGCTTTGGCGATTTCTAGAGCCCGCACAGCGGCATCCATCGGCTGTTCCAACTGCGTGACAAACACTTTGGCGGACCCGATGAGGTCGGCGCGCGCGTCAATGTCAGCTGGGCTGATGGTGCGCGCAACACCTGGCGATACGATGATGGCGTTGTTGCCGGTACCAGACTCAACAAAGATGTAGGCCGCGCCGGTATAGCTATCGGCGTGTTGCGAGATGGCGGGTTTCACACCAGCCTTTTCCCAAGTGGCCAACGCCATATCGGCAAAGGGGTCTTTACCAAGCTTGGTGATGAAGTGAGCGGACACATCCCCCTTACCGGCTGCCATGGCTGCCGCGACCGCTTGGTTGGAGCCTTTGCCACCGGGGCCAAGTGCAAAGCTTTCGCCCAGTATCGTCTCACCCATCTTGGGTTGGCGTGGCGCACGATAGGCGGTGTCAGCAACAAAAACACCGAGAATGACAACATCTGCCATGCCGATCTCCTTAGGCTTCAGGCGGAACCACGCCCTTGCGCAGCATGAAGCAGCCGTAAAAGCGGCGCTCGCCAGTTTGGATGACGGCATAGGCCTCTTTGGCCATATCGTAAAATGCGAAACGCTCGATGCTAACCATCGGGCGGTGGCTTCCCTCCGCAGCATCAATCGCGGCCTGCACCTCGTTCTGCACGGGCGGAACTGTGTCCGGCTCGCCAACAATTTCCATGCGACCCGCAAAGTCATCGACAAATGTATCGAGTGGGAAAACTGAGAGCACCGCTTCGACGGCCTCACCGGCCGTCACATTGCCGACGCGCAGTAGGTCCCCGACCACCGTTTGGCGCGCAATGGAGTCCGCAGGAAAGTTGGTGTCAGAGATGATCAGCGTATCGCCGTGGCCCATGGCGGCCAGTGTGTAGAGCACCTCAGCATTAAGGCGCGGGTCTATCCCTTTGAGCATCTCATTCTCCCGTGTTTTTCAATCTTCATAGGTCTAGCCGCTCAACCTCGGCGGCAAGTGCCGATCCTAGGGCTTTGTGGCCCTCTTCATCCAGGTGAATACCGTCGATGTGCGACATCGAACAAGCGCTTCCTGCGTCCCATACGCGGACATCAGCCTTCTCACCCATTGCTGCAAAAGTCTGCGCAAAGCGGCTCGACTTTTGCACCCCGCCTTCAAAGAAATCCATCAGTACCCCCGCATTACGAAGAGGTGGTGGTGCAACAACCAACACTTGCGGTGGGTTTTGATCTCTCCCGCAAGGCGAAGCCCTGATGGCAGCCACAAGTTTTTCCACGCTTAGGGCGATTTCAGCTGCGCTGACTTGGAACCTTGATTTCAAATCGTTGGTGCCAAGCATGAGGATGACCAAGTCAATGGGGCGATGACTTTCCAGCAAAGCTGGAAGCGTGCGCATGGCATTTTTATGTGCGCCTTCGATTGGATCATCATGCACACTTGTGCGTCCTGGATGACCTTCGGCAAGCACGTACCAAGCCGCTCCCAAAGCATCTGCCATGATGCTGGTCCAACGGTGCTTGTGGGGCAGCCGTCGCACATCGGTCAGCGACGTCATTGGAACAGTGCCGTGGGTGTTGCTGTCGCCAAAACACAGAATCGTTTTCGGCGTCAAAGCCGCACTCCGGATTGGGTATCGAACAGATGTATCTCATCAGCGCCTGGCTGAAGTTGGATAGTTTGACCAACCGTGAATGTGTGACGCTCACGCACGATGCTGATCACGTCGCGGCCACCGACACGTGAGACCAGATGGATTTCTGATCCGGTTGGCTCGACAACAGCGATTTTTGCTTCGAACCCATTATCGGCAAGCGTGAGATGCTCTGGCCGCAGACCAACCGTAACCGCCTTGCCGTCATAGCCATCAGCGATGGAACCCACATCAAACCGCATACCTTCCGACACAAAATCGGTGCCTTCAATTTTCCCATCAATCAGGTTCATGGATGGTGAGCCGATAAAACCGGCCACAAAGGTGTTGGCGGGTGTATCGTAAAGATCAAGCGGCGCACCAACCTGTTCAACGTGACCATCACGCATCACAACGATTTTGTCGGCCATTGTCATGGCTTCGATCTGGTCGTGGGTGACGTACACGGTTGTGGTCTTCAGCCGCTGGTGCAACTCGCGAATTTCGGAACGCATTTGCACGCGCAGTTTGGCGTCGAGGTTCGACAATGGCTCGTCAAACAGAAAAACCTGTGGGTCGCGAACGATAGCGCGCCCCATCGCAACGCGTTGGCGTTGACCACCCGATAGCTCACGAGGGTATCGCTTGAGATAGGGCTGCAACCCCAAGATGTCGGCGGCCCGATTGACCCGTTCGTCTATCTCAGCTTTGGGCATATCCTGCATTTTCAGCGCGAAGCCCATGTTTGAAGCGACGCTTTTATGCGGATAGAGTGCGTAGTTTTGGAAAACCATGGCAATATCGCGCTTGGCTGGCGGGAGATTGTTCACCACGCGTTCGCCAATCTGTATAGTGCCTCCGGTGATGCTTTCCAGCCCTGCAATCATACGAAGAAGTGTGGACTTCCCACAACCCGACGGACCGACTAAAACAACGAACTGGCCATCGTCGATATCAACGTCAATGCCGTGTAGAACTTCCACCGGTCCATAGTTTTTGCGGACATCGCGGACGGTGACTTCTGCCATGCTTCTGCGGGCTCCCAGCCTTCTGCCACTTACATATTGTTGTAGGCGGTCGCGGGTACGGTTTATCCGTACATCTTTTGGCAAGACCTAGCTGAAGCTCCGCGCCATGTCCATTCTCAACATGCTAACATGTTAGTGGCTTGACTTGGCTCGCTAAGGTTGAGACAGTCCCGCGTATTGTTCCGCGACCGGGCCTGTTTGGGGCTGCGAGCGCATAACGAAACAGGCACAGCAGGATTGGTCATTTCCGGCCAAATCTGATGCCGAATAAGCCCAAAAACGGGCGTAGTGTTGGTCGGCTTTGCATGCTCTGGCCAACCTCATGGGAGGAATTTCAATGAAAGTGGATCTTTACAACCATGCCGTGAAGAACGGACTGACCCGCCGTCGGTTCCTGCAAGGTACAACTGCGATTGCTGGTGCAGCCGCTGTTTCTGGCACCGGTATGATGGGCGCCACAAGCGCGTTCGCCATGGATGACGTGCGCGCGCAAATTTTGCAAATTCCAGGTGTTGGCATGGGTTCACCGACCGACGCAGACTGGCAGCGTGTTGGTGAGCTTTGCCTGGGCGGCACCCGCGAAACGGTTGCTGAAGGCGAATTTGAAGGTGTTGAGCTCACGTTTATGGGCTTGAACAATCAGAACCTACACAACTTCTTGTTCCGCGGCTTCCTGCGCTCGTGGGAGGAATATACCGGTGCAACGATCAACTGGATCGACCTCGCGCAAGCTGACTACAATGCGCGTCTGCAGCAGTCGATCGCCACAGGTACCGTTGACTTCGACATCATTGAGATGGGCGCGCCGTTCGAAGGTGATACAGCGGGCCGAGGCCTTCTCAACGAAATGCCCGAATGGGTCGCCGAGCTCATCGATATGGATGATTATGTGGACTATCTCAAAGCGCCGGTCGGCACATGGGATGGCAAGACCTACCGGGTGTCGATTGACGGCGACACGCACACCTTCGCCTATCGCACCGATTATTACGAAAGCGAAGAGTTCGCAGCAGCTTGGGCCGAAGCGGGCAATGACACCCCCTGGGCCGCGCCAACGACGTGGGAAGCAGTGAACGCGCACTCCAAATTCCTGGCTGGCAGATCTGATCCACTGACCGGCCTTGATGCTCACGGCTATCTTGATCCGCTCAAGGGTTGGGGCGGGTTTGGCTTCTACTTCCTGGAAAACCGCGCTGCGCCATATGTGAAGCATCCAGATGATCCTGCATGGCTGTTTGATCCAGAGACAATGGAGCCACGCGTCAACAACCCTGGCTGGGTACAGGCTATTCAAGATGTGATGGACCTGATCGCGACCGAGGGCGCATACCCGGCGGACCAGATTAATGCCGACCCAGGAACCACGGCGTTCTCGCAGTTCTTGGCCGGTACTGGCGCCATGCTGAACTGGTGGGGCGATGTGGGCTCATCGGCCCGCACATCCGATACATCGGTTGTTGGTGATGTGGTCGGCTTTGACATCAACCCAGGTTCCGAGCGGGTTTACAACTCGATGACTGGCGCTTGGGAAGACACACCCAACGTTGCGCCAAACAACGCCTACATCGGCTGGGGCATCTACGTCACCAACCGGGTGGAAGGCGACGATCTGAAACGCAAGGCAGCCTGGTCGGCAGCGGCCCATCTGGGAGGCAAAGACCTTTCGCTGTGGGCATCTGCTTATCCTTCGGGTTTCCAGCCTTATCGCAACTCGCACTTCCAGTTTGAAGAGTGGGAAGCTGCTGGTTACGACCGCGGCTACGTGGAAGACTATCTGGGCTCCAACGCGGACAGCTACAATCACCCCAATGCTGCGATTGAGCCGCGCATCCCTGGTATCTTCCAGTACTACTCGGTGGCCGAAGACGAACTGGCAAAAGGTTTTGCCGGCGAGTATGCGGGCGCTCAGGAAACAGCCGATGCCATCGCTACCGCCTGGGAGAGGATCACCGATCAAATTGGGCGCGAAAGCCAGATCGCGCTTTACCGAGCCTCCCTCGGCCTTTAACGGCGAACCAACTGGCATGACGGGCGCACGCCGAAGTTACGTGCGCTTGCCATGCCATTTCTTTGCCCTTTTGGGCACAATGGGTGAGGCCTAGCCGGTGTCCGCACAAGGCGATCTTCTTCACGTTGTCACCAATGATGACATTTCGGCCCAGCGCATGGCGTTTGGCCGCGTTATCATGTGGGGATCGTTTGGCCTGCTTGCGGTTGTTGCTGCGTTTCAGGCGCTCGGCGTTCTCGGTCAGATTGATCAAACCTTTGAGAGCTGGCGGCCAACACTCTACGCCTATGTTCTGTGGGCGATCTGTTTATGCGCTGGTCAGGTGCTTGTGCGTGGCGAACAAGGCAAACGGGTTTTGTTTGTGCTGCCTGCAACGCTGTTTGTTGCGTCGATGGTGGTCTTCCCGCTGCTCTTTGGCCTGGTGATTGCGTTCTCGGACTGGAACCTTTCCTCGCCTGACGGTCGTCAGTTCAATGGCTGGGACAACGTCCGGCAAATGTGGACGGATCCGTTCTATTGGAACGCACTCACCAACATGGTCTGGTACACCCTGGCCATCCTGGTGGAGTACGCCATCGCCTTTGGGCTGGCGCTTCTGCTCAACAGCCAGATCAAAGCACGCAAGTTTTTCCGCATCGCCTTCCTGTTGCCGTTGATGCTTTCGCCGGTGGCGGTGAGTTGGATGATCGGCAAGTCGATGCTGGAAGTGCGTTTTGGCCCTATCTCACGGTTTCTGCGCGAAATCGGCGTCGACAATGTCTCGTTCTTCGGAAACCCAGAACTCGCACGCCTGACGATCATGATCATGGATGCGTGGACGTTCATCCCGTTCATGATGATCATGATTTTGGCTGGGCTTCAGGCCATCCCTAAAGAAGTGCAAGAAGCCGCTAAAGTCGATGGTGCTTCCGGTTGGCGCGGCTTTTGGGAGGTCACCTTCCCACTGATGTTGCCGGTTTCCATCACAGCGATCCTGATCCGCATCATCTTCAAGCTGAAGCTTGCCGACATCGTCATCAATGTGACGGCGGGCGGCCCGGGCGGCGCGACTGACAGTGTGACGAGTTTCATTTTCCGCGAGTACCGCGACCGCTCCAATGTTGGGTACGGCACGATGCTGGCCATGTTCTATTTGGTGCTGATTGTTATTACGATGACGATCTTAATGAAGCTTGCTGATCGCTGGATGCGACCGCGGTATTAGAGTGGGACGATGAGCGAGCAGATTTTTCACGATAGCGAAGCCGACCTTGCCCATAGGGCACGATGGTTCACGTCCAAGTTCGTTGTCTACGGTATTTTGATCCTCTGGACGATCATCTGCCTGTTCCCGATCTTCTGGACCATCACCACATCGTTCAAACGGGCGCCGGATGTGATGCAGGGTAATATCCTTCCCTGGATAGAATACACACCGGCTTGGTTGGGCTGGCGTTCCCTTGGGTTATCTCCAGAAACTATTCTAACAGAATCAACGGTTAGAGAGCAGTTCTTACAGCGGTTTTTTAACTCAATTATTACCTCGTTTTCAGCGTCTTTTCTAGCTGTCGCGTTGGGTAGCCTGGCGGCCTATGGGCTATCACGCTTCTCTTTCAAATTTGGGTTCATGCGTAACCAGGACATCTCGTTCTTTTTCCTGTCGCAGCTTATCCTCCCGCCCGTTGTTCTGGCGCTACCGTTTTTGGTGCTCTACCGCGAGCTTGATTTGCTCGACACGCGCATTGGCCTGATCCTGCTCTACACGTTGACGGTGCTGCCGATCGTTATCTGGATTATGCGCGACCAGTTCGCAGGTATCCCCACCGAGCTTGAAGAAGCGGCGTTGGTGGACGGGCTTTCAATCTGGCGTGCCTTCGTCACCATCATTTTGCCCATCGCCCTACCCGGCATGGTGGCCGCGTTCATTTTGAGCTTGGTGCTGACCTGGAACGAGTATTTCTTCGCGGCGCTGCTAACCTCCACACATGCCAACACGTTGCCGGTTATGGTCGCCAGTCAGACTGGCTCGCAAGGCATCAGTTGGTGGTCGATGGCGGCGCTATCATTCGCCGCAATTCTGCCGCTCATCGTTATCGGCATTGCGCTTGAACGCTTCATCATCAAGGGCATGGCAGCGGGTGCTGTGAAGTAGCTGGCCTATTAGGCCTGCAAAGCGTGTGCGATGTCTTTTGTTTGCTCGTAAAGCGCCTTGAACAACGGGTATTGCCTTTCATAGGCGGCATGCTTGGCCGATTTGACTGAGCGCTCTACAGCATTCCAGTTAGGAAGGTCGGCTTTGGTAACATCACCGAGTGCCATACGGGCTAGAAACGCGTTGCCATAGCTCGCCCCCGTTGTGATCTTGCAGACGATCTGATCCAGGCCGGTCAGGTCTGAGGTTGCTTGCAGCCAAAGTTCATTTTTTGTGCCGCCGCCGACGGCAAGCAAGCGTTTTGGCATCTGCCCGGCCTGAGCATAGGTTTCGGTCACGTGGCGCGTGCCCATCGCAACGCCTTCGATGATCGCGCGATAGAGGTCACCGCGCGTGTGCGTTAGGTCCAACCCGAGAAACGCACCCTTGGCGTAAGGGTCATGGATCGGTGTGCGCTCGCCTGAGAAATAGGGCAAGCACAGTAACCCCTTGGCGCCAGGCGGCGAGGCCATGGCCTCATATGCCAGCACAGGAAACGCATCATCTTTGGAAAGTTCCTTGGCGAAACTATCCCGGAACCAGTGCGTCAGCGTGCCTGATGTCGCAAGGCCTGCCATCGCTGCGTATTCACCCTCAAAAAGCCAGGGCGCATGCCAAAGGCTGGGATCAGAGAGCTGGGCCTCGGTCACTGTGATGATGAAGATCGTTGAACCGTACATCATCATCATATCACCGGCGTTGAGTGTTCCAACACTCACCGCCTCAGCGGCTGCATCAATGGTGCCGCACGTGACTGGCGTGCCCGCTGCAAGACCTGTTTCTTCGGCTGCTTTTGCCGTGACAGTGCCCGCGATCTGCGTTGACCACATCAGTTCCGGGAGCATTTCCAGCGGGCAAATGTCGGACCGCAGAGCGTCTGACCAGGTTTGCTGATTGATGTCGTAAAGCGGAGCAGAGTTCGGCGCCGTATAATGATCAATCACATAGCGCCCGGTGAGCTTGAACGTCAGGTAGCTTGTGGCTGTCAGAATCTTGTGGGTTTTGGCCCAAAGTTCGGGGTGATTGCGTTTGAACCAGAGGATTTTTGGTCCAACAGCCTGTGATGTTAGGGCGTTACCGGAATGCGCCAGAACGGCATTTTCGCCAAGCTGGGCGTTCAGATCGTTGATCTCCTTGGCGGCCCTTGTATCAACGCCGTAAAGCACACCGTTCATCAACGGTGTACCATCCCGATCAACAGGTAACATGCACGGACCTATGGCCGATGTCGCAATGGCTTTGATGGCCTTTGGATCGACATTGCTATCGGAGAGCAGATCCTTGGTGATGTGCACGAAGTCACCCCACCAGTCCTCGTCAGGGCGATGCTCAGCCCATCCAGCTCGCGGCACAAGCATCTTGTGTGGGCAGGATGCCTGCGCGATCACTTGGCCGCGCACATCAACCAGGACACCTTTGGACTCAAACGTGCCGATGTCGACGCCCAGTGTGTAGGTCGTCATGCGATCTCTCGCGATAAAGAGAAGTCGGGGCTGATAGCCGTAATGGCGCGCGTCAGAAGCGTTTTAAGCGCTTCGAGGTCACGCAGATCGCACATCTCATTGGCAGAGTGGGAATAGCGCATCGGGAAGCCAACATCGATGCTGGCGACCCCCTCGCCCAGCAACTGGACGTAAGACAGATCAGTTAGCACGCCCACCTGCGAAGAGCGTTGAAGGCTGATATCGTTAGACATGGCCGTTTCTTCCATCAGCTTCACCATGGCTGGGTGGGGAATGACGCCGTTCAGTGTTCCGCGCCCATGGAAGGAGTAGAGGCTGATGCCAGGCCCACCGCCAAGCAGCATGTCGCCACGATCAGCCATGTCTGGCGTGTCGGTGGCCAGCATCAAGTCTATCTGGATAGCCATGTCAGGCTTCAGGTTTTGGGCCGCTACCACCGCGCCACGTAGATTGAATTCTTCCTGAACAGAGAACACGAAATACACCGTCGGGCCGCCCGTGCGTTTGGCAAGTGCTTCTGCCACGGCCAGTTGAACGGCGCAGCCGGCCCTGTCGTCCACGCTTGTACCAACAACATGGTGTTCCCCCATTGTTGCAACGCGCGGCTGATAAACAATGGGCGTGCCGATCTGAACGCCAGCCCTAATGGCGTCTTCCTTGCTCGCAAATCCCGCGTCAATCACAAGTTCGGGCGCGCGGACAACCTGGTACTTTTCGTCTGGTGCCGTCGCGTGGTGCGCCTTGTTTGTGATGACGCCGGACACATCCCTGCCCTCGCCCACACACAGAAGAACCGGCTGTGCTGCCAACGCCCGTTCTGGCACACCGCCGAGGCGTTCGACTTTGATGAACCCGTCATCTGTAATCTTGCGAACAATAAAACCCAGTTGATCAATATGGGTGAAGAGCAAAACTGATGGAGCGTCGCTATCACCTTCGATCGTGCTGATGACGTTGCCCAGCCGGTCGGTGCGATGCGCTAGGCCAATTTCATCAAGGCGGGCACGAATGGCTTTGGCCACACGCTCCTCATGCCCAGAAAGGCCTGGGATCAGCATCAGTGCTTCAAGATCATCGCGAAGGGTCATGCGCGGGCTCGCCTTGCACGGTCCATGAAGTCTTTTGCCCGATCAGGATCGACGGCATTCCATGTATGACCATCGACCTTCAAGGCTGAACCAACCACGCAGCCATCGGCGATTGCTAGCACGTTGGCCACCGTATCATGCCGCACACCGGTGTTTGCCATGACGGGGGTATTGGGAAGCGCAGCTTTCACGCCTTCAAGGTCTTCCATGCGGGCAGCTTCTCCGGTGATCTGACCTGACACGAGCACGGCATCCGGAATAGAAGAAAACACGGCACTCCGGGCGCGATCTGGCAGTGGGCGGCGATCCAAACTGTCTGCGAACTCCGCTGACACATTGTAGAGCATCAGCAGGTCTTTGCGTCCCAGCCCATCGCGGTAGCGTAGTGCCTTGCCCGCATCAGGCGCCCAAATGCCCATATCGCTGGCGTAGGTTCCGGTGAAAATCTCGCGGCAAAAGCTGGCGCCTGTAGCAGCTGCCAATGCAACCGTTGCCATCGGGTCCCACAGTACATTGACGCCGAATGGCAGCGTGATGTCCTGCTTCAAAGCCCCAATGATGGCAGCCATGGTTGCGGTGGAGGCCGTGTCGACATCAAAGGCATACGGTCGGTCGTTCTCATTGCCAAACATGATGGCATCGAAACCCGCGTCCTGGAGGGCGTGAAGATCTTTGCGTGCATCATCGAGCAGTTTCTCAAGCCCACCCTGCGTGTCATAGAGTGGCGATCCGGGCAGTGCACCCAGATGGACCATGGCGATGACCGGCTTCGCTGTTCCAAACATTTCGGTGAACCGGTTCATTGCGCGTCCCTTTTTGGCTTTTCCATGCAGAGCGCCGTAAAGGCGGTAGGCGACTCTGACTGTTTATACTAGCATGTTAGCAACGCGGGAGGCTTTGATGCAATTGATCACACCTTTGAAAACACGCCACTGGGATCGCCTCGGCAATGGCGGTTTGACATTCACCGAGTTGGGCTTTGGTACGGCGCCGATTGGCAATCTTTACAAGGCCATCAGCGATGATGATGCCTATGCGGTGTTGCAACGCGCCTGGGATGCGGGTGTACGCTACTACGATACCGCGCCGCTGTACGGATTAGGTCTCTCTGAAACGCGCCTCAATCGGTTTTTGCGCGATAAGCCGCGCGATGCTTACGTTCTATCCACCAAAATTGGCCGGTATTTTGAGGTCACAACGCAGGACAAGCGCGATTGTATCGGCAAGTTTTTCGACGTTCCTGCGCGCAAGGAAATCTACGACTACACGTATGATGGCGTGATGCGCTCGGTGGAATTTTCGCTGGAACGCATGGGTATCGACCGGATCGACGTGCTGTTTGCCCATGATCTGGACATCTTCAACCATGGCAGACAGCAGGCGCTGGATGCCAAGATATCTGAGCTTATGAATGACGGTGGTTACAAGGCGCTTTCGGAAATGCGCGAGCAAGGTGTGATCAAAGCGTTCGGTGCAGGCGTCAATGAATGGCAAAGCTGCCAGACACTGGCCGAACAAGGTGATTTTGACATCTTTCTGCTCGCCGGTCGCTACACGCTTCTGGAGCAAGAGGCTCTGGAGACCTTTTTGCCGCTCGCTGAGCAACGCGGCATCGGCATGGTGATTGGCGGCCCATACAATTCTGGCATTCTGGCAACCGGTCCCAAGCCAGGCGCTTTCTTCAACTATGATGTCGCACCGCAAAAGGTTTTGGATAAAGTGGCGCGCATTCAGGCTGTCTGTGAGCGCCACGGCGTGCGTATGGTCGATGCGGCGTTCCAGTTCCCGCTGCGCCATCCAACAACTGTTTCTGTTATCCCTGGTGGTCAGGGTTTGTCTGAGATGGAGTCAAACATCCAAGCGTCCAAGGCAGAAATCCCTGCGGCATTGTGGGTTGAGCTGCAGAGAGAAGGGCTGATGCGTCAAGACGCGCCGGTTTGAGGGCCTCACAATGATGATCGATGCGCATCAGCATTTCTGGAATCCGGCGCGCGGCGACTACGACTGGATGCCGATGGATAACGCCATTTTGGCGCGGTCCTATGGTCCTGCCGATTTAACCCCACATCTCAAGCAGCATGGCATTCAAGCCACGGTTTTGGTGCAAGCTGCCGCAACGATCAACGAAACCGAGTATATGCTTGGGTTGGCCGACGCCACGCCCTATGTGGCAGGTGTGGTTGGCTGGATCGATTTTGAAAAGCCGGATGATCTGGCGCAGCTGAGACGTCTCGCTCAGCACCCCAAATTTCTGGGTGTACGTCCGATGATCCAAGATATTCCCGATGATGATTGGATGCTGCGCACTGATATCCAGTGGGCGTTTGAGGCCGTGTGCGAGCTTGATTTAACGTTTGATGCGCTTGGCTTTCCACGTCATCTCGCCAACTTCCACACGCTGCTCACCCGACACCCAACCCTACGGGTGGTGATCGATCATTGTATGAAGCCGCAAATCCGCGATCACACCGCAGAAAATTTTTCATTCTGGGCTGATGGGATGGCGAAAATCGCGTCTGATACCAATGCCTTCTGCAAATATTCAGCGCTGGTGACAGAAGCCAAAGAAGGTTGGATAGCAGATGATTTGGGCCCCTATGCGGATCATGTGCTCAAGACATTTGGGCCAGAAAGAATGATCTGGGGATCTGACTGGCCGGTTTCGCGGTTGGCACGCGGTTATGATGATTGGCACGAGGCAGCGCTGGAATTGGCCGATCATCTCAGCGAAGAAGAAAAGGCTGCGGTGTTTGGCGGCAATGCTAAATCGTTCTACCGGCTTGATGTTTGAATAAGCGCCTGGATCGCCTGATGCGTGATCTGATCACGCTGATCGATGGGCGTTGAGACATGCAGTGCGGCGGCGGCTGAAGCAAAGCGCGCTGCGTCTATCAGGTCATCACCCCGGCAAAGACAAACGGCGAGCGCACCCACGAATGCATCGCCGGCTCCATGGGTTGAGACAACCGGCACACGATAAGCGGGCACATGCTGTTGTGCGACCTCACCGTCTGCCAACCACAGCCCCTCGCCGCCCAACGTCAGGATGATTGGGCAGCTCAATTTTTCTTGAAGTTCGGTAACCGCAGACGCGGGAATGAGTGCGGCTTCGGAAGTGCCAAGCAGATCAGCAGCCTCAACGCGATTGACGACGACCAAATCCAGAGAACAGGTCAGGCTGTCGGCTAGGCTTCGCGCAGGTGCCGCGTTGAGCAAAATTTTAGCGCCAATCTCTTTTGCGCGTCCTGCAACCGCTTCGTTGATTGCCTGAGGGAGCTCGTTTTGAAGCAGGATCCACTGTGTTTGGTCGTCGATATCCAGATTTTCGGCATCAAACTTGGTGTTGGATGCCGAAACGATGACAGCGCCATAACCACCGTCGGGCAGACTGATGGCAACGCTCATACCAGATGGGCTTTCTACCCTTTGGATCTGCTTGGTTGACACGTCCGCGCCGTCCAACACTGCAAGAGCATCAACGCCTGCGGGATCGCTGCCAACACAAGCAGCCATGGCGACAGAAACGCCAAGTTCTCTGCCCAATTTACCCGCTATCACGGCTTGGTTGCCGCCTTTGCCACCAAAGGCATAGCGTACTGCGCTGCCAGGCAGCGTTTCATCTAACCGGGGTATGGAGGGGGCATCGACAATCACATCGTGGTGGATCGCGCCGACAACGAGAATGCTCAAACCGGACTCCGGTAAAGCGCCTCGCCAACGATTCTCAAGCTCTGCGTTGCATCCTGTTGGGCAATCGCAGCTGCCATCTCACTATTGTCCACCAACTGCGCTGCTGTGGTCCGTAAGCGTTCAGCCATGATGATGTTGGTTTCTGCCTCCGCACACGGGTCAAGGCCGCCATGGTCAGGGAAGGTGTCGAAATAGATCGCGCCATCATAGCCAGCGCGTTCTAGCTCAACGAAAAGTTCCAAGGTCTGCGTCGGGTGAACCGAGCCGACCATTAGCCCGTCATCGCGTTTGCCGTACCCATCGTTGAGATGAACGCCAAGTAGTTTCGAATGCCGTGCAATGAGATGGGCGGTATGTGCTGGCATCTCGTCGGCATAGAGCACATGAGCAAAATCGAGCGTTACACCGAGATTGTCGCGGCCCGCTTCTTTCGCGGCCAACAAGGTGGTGCCAATGTCCGGCATGAGAGCGTAGGCTCGCGGCTCATTGGGTTTATATTCAATCGCGATATCAATGGTTTGATTGTGATCGCAGACCTCTTGAATGGCCTCAACGGTATTGTCCCACATTGCCTTGTAGTCACCCTGGAAGGCGTAATCGAAACCGTCTTGCCCCATCCAAAGAGTCATCAAATTGCCGCCCATTTGCGCAAGCGTATCGAGGCCATTTTTGGTGATGTCGATAGCGGCACGACGCACGGTTTGGTCGGGGTGCGTGAAGGCGCCAAGGCGGAACCTAGGGTCGGTGTAGTAGCGCATAGCAAGACCATTGAGCGCCATACCGCAATCTTCCATTACGCGTATCATTTCATCGGCGCTGTGATGATCAAAATGATCGGGATAATTCAAGTCAGCTGCATTAAGGCCTGAGACAGATGCAGCGCGGCGCAGCATGTCCTCAGCGGTGGGCTTGCCAGGTAAGCCGGTCTTAAATGCATTCAAGCGTGCTGCGTAACGTGGTGCGTTTGGGAGAAGGACAGTCATAGGCTAACAAACAGTTCCGGTTTGGAGCGCATCATCGGCTCAAGCAGAGCGACGAGTTGGCGCAAATGATGTCGCGTGGCGTCTCTGGCGGCCTGCGGATCACGTTGTTCTAAGGCGTTCAAGATAGCCTCATGCTCGTCAAGCGTTGCCTGCACGCGGCCAGGTTGAGGAAGTATAAGTTGCCGAGCACGGTCCACATGCACCCAGCTTGTTTCAGCAATCTGGGGCAACCGCTTGAAGCCGGTGAAGGACATCATAAGCCCATGCATCTGCCCATCCATCTGGTAGAAACCAGGAAAATCGCCATCGCTGACAAGCGCGGATTGAATTCGCAGATTGCGCCGAAGCTGGACCAGTTGGTCGTCCGTAATTGTGCCGGCGAGTAATTCGACTGTTGCAAGTTCCAGTGCTTCACGAAGAAAGGCGCCTTCGCGAATCTCTTCCAGTGAAAAGCGAGCCACAAATGTGCCCGCTTGCGGCACCACATCCACCAATCCTTCAACCGCCAAACGCGCTAATGCCTCGGCGACCGGTGAGCGAGAGACACCCAGCTGTTGGCAAATCTCTGGTTTGCGTAGCACTTCGCCAGGCTTCAAGTGAAGGCTGAGGATGGCTTGCTTGAGCGAGCCATAGGTCTTTTGAGCCAGCGTTCCTGGAAAATCATCTAAGCTTGCCAACGCCAAAACACTGCCTTCTGGTCTCGTAATCCCCGTCAACGGGGCGTTCGATTGGCTGCCCTGTGGTTGGGCTTTAGGGGTCTGTGTTGGGTCTTGCACCTTCGCCCGATCCAGCTGTAGCATGTTAGCATGTTAGTGGCGGGCCAGTGGCTGTCAACTGGTCTTGCCGTTTGCGTGTTCTGGCAGTTGTAGGGTTTTAGACTGGCGCTCCGCAAGACTATCGTGTGCCTGCCTTTTGCTAAGGCACTTTTGTTCTCGAAAGAAGGTTGCTCTTTACGTGCCCACATCAAGTGATTCCATGTCTCCGGCGCATCGACGGGCGCTTTTGCTACATCCCAATGACACCGTTGCAGTGGCAACTGAAGATTTGGAGGCAGGCGCGAGCCTGGACAATATGGATATCACGACCGTTGATCGCATCGCGCAGGGCCACAAGATCAGCCGAATGGCGCACGCCATTGGGGATCCGATTATCCGCTATGGGCAGATGATTGGCCGTGCAACCACGCCCATTAGCGTTGGCGAGCATGTTCACAGCCATAATCTGGCGATGGGTGATCAGGCCGATGATGGTGCTGTACGCCTGGAAGCAGGTGAAACTGGCGCTGCGCTGACCAAAGGATCAAACGAACTTCCAAAATCGTTTATGGGCTATCACAGGGCTGATGGCCGTGTTGGCACACGCAACTATTTGGGCGTTGTTACGTCGGTCAATTGTTCTGGTTCAGTTGCGCGTTTTATCGCCGAATCTGCTGAGAAGAGCGGTTTGCTTGATGATTTTCCCAATGTGGATGGCATCGCGCCGATCGTGCACGGTACGGGGTGCGGCATGGCCGGGGACGATGAAGGCTATGACACACTTTTTCGTACGCTCTCTGGCTATGCGCAGCATCCTAATTTTGGTGGCATCTTGCTCGTGGGTCTCGGTTGTGAGGTTATGCAGGTCGGTGATCTGATAGGCCAAGGCCGACCGCGCGCCGACGGTGCTTTCCGTTATATGACGATCCAACAGTCGGGTGGAACGGCCAAAACAGTGGAGCGTGGCGTGAATTTGCTACGCGAGCTTGCTGAAACCGCCAATGCTGTTGAACGCACCCCTGCCCCGTTGTCGCATCTGACTCTCGGTCTGCAGTGCGGCGGTTCAGATGGGTATTCGGGTATCACGGCCAACCCTGCCCTCGGCTATGCGTCTGACTTGCTTGTCGCCGCTGGTGGTACGTCCATTCTCTCAGAGACGCCGGAAATCTATGGTGCCGAGCACTTGCTCACACACCGTGCGGTGTCGCCTGACATCGCAGACAAACTGATGGAGCGTGTGCATTGGTGGGAGCGCTACACCGCGATGCATGGCGGCAAGCTCGACAACAATCCTTCGCCCGGTAACAAGCGTGGCGGGCTAACGACCATCCTGGAGAAGTCGTTGGGCGCTGTGGCCAAGGGTGGCGCATCCCCACTTGTTGATGTCTACAAATACGCTGAACCGATCACGACGCCCGGCTTCGTCTATATGGATTCACCGGGTTATGACCCATGTTCGGTGACAGGGCAGATTGCCTCCGGTGCCAATCTTGTCGCCTTCACCACGGGGCGCGGGTCGGTATCTGGCTACATGCCAACGCCCTGCATCAAGCTTGCCACCAACACACCGATGTATGAGCGCATGGAAAACGATATGGACATCAATTGCGGCGACCTGCTCTCAAACGGTGTCAGCGTCAAAGACAAGGGCGAGGCCATCTTCCGCCAATTGGTAGCTGTGGCCACTGGTGAGCAGACCAAAAGCGAGCGGCAGGGCTTTGGTGGCGCTGAATTTGTGCCTTGGCAGCTTGGCGCGGTAATGTAGAACGTGGTTTAAGCGACTCTGGATGCCCCATCGGCGAGCGTTGCCAGTTTGGCCCACGCGATTTCAGGGTCAACGGCGCCAAAGCCGGCAAAGGTGCCAAAGCCGCAATCTGAGCCAGCAATCACACGATCTTTTCCGACGATATCGACAAACCGCTGAACACGTTGGCGTACAACTTCAGGATGCTCGACGAAATTCGTTGTCGTGTCGACAACGCCCGGCACCAGCACTTTGTCGTCAGGAATATCAGCTTTGCGCTCCGCAAAAACAGCCCATTCGTGGGCATGGCGTGGATTAGACGTTTCGAAGAGCATGTATCGCGCTTTGGTGCGCATAAGAGTGTCGAACATCTTGGCCATGTCGATGTCGCAGACATGCGGGCCCTCATAGTTGCCCCAGCAAATGTGCACGCGCACCTTGTCCTGTGGGATGCCTTCCAACGCATGGTTGAGCGCATCGACATTTTGCTGCGCAACTTTCACAAACTCTTCGTCAGATAGATCATTGAACAACATGTGGCGCGATAGCGCGAGATCTGGGCAATCTAGCTGAAGATCAAGCCCAGCATCGACAATGGTGCGGTATTCCTCACGCATCGCATCGGCCAATGCCGCCAGATAAGCCTCGCGGTTGGCATAGTGATCATTGGGCAAGAACAGTGAAATGACGCCTGGGGATGCGGCATTCATGAAGCCACGCTCGACGTCGTGCGCTTGCATGGCTGCTTGAAGATTGGCGATGTCTTTTTTCAGTTCACGCCCGCCATCTTCTTCTGGCCCTTTTGATTTCACCTCTCCCACGCACATCGGCCGCGAGTAGCTCGGGGTTCCGTCTGATTCTGCCAAACGCTTAAGAAAGGTAGGGAACTTTTTGAGGTCCGCCGGTGCGTTGCGCGGGCTGTCACCGTCAAAGCCTGTGTAGCGATCCTTTACATACGTCGCGTAGCTGATTTTTGATGTTTCGCCGTCAGAAACGATTTCGATGCCAGCCTCTTTTTGCCGACGTACCCCCTCCATAACGTGCTCGGCCATAGCTGCATCAAAGGCAGCCTGATCATAAGCCTCCTGACGTTCGCGCGCGAAAATCAAGTCGACGACGTTTTGGCTGCGCGGCAGTGAACCGACATGGGTGGTGGCGATGGTCATGTTTGGGCTCCTTATGAGGGCTTCTTGTTGGTGGCCAAGACAATGGAATGCAGATTGCATTTGGGATCTTCCAAGCCAAGCTCGATTCCGGAAAATCCCAGGTTCGATAGGATGGAACGATACTCGCCTGGGTCCAGGCTCGCGTGATAAACAGGGTGGCCTTCCACCGTGCCCGTAGCTTCCCCCTCGCTCGGTCCGATAGTGAACATGAGTGTGCCTGCTGGGGCGACGTGGTTGGCCAGCAATGGGATCGTGTCGCGCTGCTCTTGGGCCGTCAGGTGAAACGACGCATTCCATGATAGAACGCCATCGAACGTGCCATCCAGATCAAGTGAACGCATATCGGCCTCAAGCCAGTGATGATCGGGAAACCGTTCTCTTGCCAGGGACAGCATGCCAGGCGCGACATCGACGCCCGTCAGCACGCATCTTTGGTCAAGTAAATAGCGCGCAATTGGTTCACCGGCCCCACATCCCACATCGAGAACTCTTGGCGTCTGCGGCAAGCAACTCAAGAAACGATCAAGCCAATCACGCTCGAACAGAACCTTGGTGCGATGGGCATCATAGCCTCTCGCTGCCCTATCATAGATGTCGCGCGTTTGTGCGTGGATGGCTTTGAGATCATGGGAAGATGTGTTGCTAGGTGGCACTTTATTTAGGTGTCCATGTCAGCCCGGCAGGATCGATCGTCCCAACGATTTGATAAAGGGCAGCCTCGCCCGTCATGGATGGCTTGGTGCGATGTGGGAGGTTCTCCGGCACACTCATGGTGTCACCCGGCGCCAGGACAGCTTCGCCGCCATCCCATTCAACCTTCCAGTGACCGGTCACCGGCATGAGCACTGAAGGTCGGTCGTGCTGGTGCATGGCGCCACTGCCAGAGGCGCGGGTGATGAAGTCGACCTCGAAGCCCGGTTTGTCGCGTAGCATGCCCTGCTCGCCGATCACTTTGGCAGGCTTGCTGTCGGCCAATGCAACCATATCCCAGTAGCGCGCCACATAATGCGGCACGACATCTGCTGTTGTGGGCTCCGGATAGGCTTTGAGTTCTTCGTCCGTCAGAAGTGGCATTGGCCCCACGCCATCAGGGAGGGATTGGCCTTGCTTGGTGTCATAGAGCTTGCCTTCTCCGGAGAGCACCAAGCCGTGACCGGCAGCTTCTTCGATCACTTGGGGCGCCCAAATCACACCACCACCAGCATCATCGCCGCCGAGGATGGCCATGATCATTCCGTAGTCGGTACCGATGTTTTCAAAACCCCGAAATATGCCGGTTGGAATATTGAAAATGTCACCTTCTTCCAGAACAACTTCTCCGGCGTCTCCCCAGCGGCCCCAAAAGAACCGCCAGCGTCCAGACAGCACAAAGAAAACTTCAGCTGTTCGATGAGAATGCAGCGAGTTGCGACATTTGGGCGGCTGACCGGCAGCACCGATGTTGAAGCCGTGGGGAATAGATATGTGAACGTGCTGGTCGGGGCTTTCGGAAACACCGCCACCGATGATGGTGAAGTTTTCTTTCTGATCCGAGCCGGGCGTGTGCGCGTCGATAAAGGCTGTCTTGCAGGGTTTCAACTCGCCATAACGTACGGTGCGGGCTTCCATCTCTTCGCGGGTCATGTCTTATCCTGTCGCCAATAGGATCTGTTTCCAGATCGCGATTTCGTCGTAAAGCACGAACTCTCGCCGGAGACCCCAGGGCCCGAACTCCGCATGGCTTGCGCCCATAATGTGAATGTCAGCGCCTGTAGGCGCGCCAAAAACGCCATGGCCGGCGTGTTTGCCTGTGAGCGACCAGCGGATGGCCGCGCGCTCCGGAAACCCATCTGAACCATCCATGCCAATCTGATGGTGGATTTCAAAGGTCGCGTCTGGAAACGCGGCGCGCAGACCAAGCCAAAACGCGTCAACTGCTTGCCAACCATGGTCTGTTTGGTATCCGGGCATCTCGATCTGACAC
Source organism: Pseudomonadota bacterium (assembly GCA_039814945.1). GTDB lineage: Bacteria > Pseudomonadota > Alphaproteobacteria > Rhizobiales > MH13 > MH13. The sequence continues at coordinate 46,187 of JBCCAF010000007.1, read as the reverse complement.
GCTCGGTCGTAGGTTTCGCGAATAGACGCAAAATCAGCGCGCATCAGGCGCCGTAAATTATCAGCGTAGCGCGCGCCGGCCTCGTGGGTGTTGCCTTTGGACGTGTAGCGACCCTGTCTGTCGATAGATGGCGTGAAAGGCCTGATGGCATGGTCAACGCCCCCTTCGGCTTCAATAAGGCGGCGCGTATAATCGGCCACATCATGACCAAGCTGGCGGACAATGGCGCCATTGTCGCGGATCAACCACTCATCGTAGATGGCATCATCTGCTGCAGCGCAATCGGCGATGATGCGGTATCGAAGTTGCTTTCCAGTGGCTTTGCCATAAACGCCATCACGACTGTGCGTCGCTGTCGACATCAGCCGATGGGACGAGAGCAAATCACCGGTCTCGGCGGTTCCAGACCAAATGACATCCTCTCCAAGAAGTTGACGGTCGGGTAGTTCCGATAGCACGGCCATTGTGGAATTGATGGACCCGCGATTGCCAACCGAGATACCGGACGGCATGCGCACAATCACATCATCGGCATAGTAGTGCTCAAGCCTGGCTATGCCGCGATCTTCCCAGATTTCCTTGGTGATGCCCAAGATGTAATCGGGAAAGTCTTTCCAGCGTTGGCTGAAACCCTTCATGCAAATACTCCTGTGATGGCTTTGCCTGTTTGCCGATCAAAGCCTTGTTTTACCTTATTAAATTCTCGCATGCGCGCCAGCACATCCACACCAATTTGGGCGTATATGTCCAGCATATCGACCAAGACCCAATTCTCGCGAATTTTGCCGTTCTCAAGCCGCCAGAAATCAAGCGAACGCATAGTGATGCGTTTGTCGACAGGCGGAATGCCTAGCCATCCATCATGGCTGATGGTTTGGATCATGTTGGGCCAGCCGGTCACCGCGGCATAGTTGCTATCACCGAAGAAATGATAGGTGATCTCATCTACATATTGGCCGCGATCCGGCATGCCTGCCAAGAACGGTATTTGATGCCATTTTCGGAAACCTTCAACACCCCTGCCCGTGCCGATACCGCTTGGTCCGTACCAGCTCATTTTTTCGTGCCAGTAACGATCCATTTCCATCACCTCTGGTCCACCTCGTGATGGATGACGCTTCATGGCCTCGAGCATGTCGATTATATGCTGGCAGGTGGTCTGGCTTGTAGGCTCGTCATATGGACCAGGCACGATCCCATCCTGGGTTGCCGGGCTAGGCACCTGCCATTCGCGGCCTAAGCTCGGCTGCATCGGCCAGGCGTTTGCTTGCATCATCAGCTCGGGAATGTCCCAAAGCGCTTGGATTTCCACTACCTTGTCGTCTTCAAAACGGTAGAACTCATGAAAGCGCATCGCGGCCATGTGGCCAGTTGGTGGGATATCGAGAAACGGGCGTTTGAAAGTTCCGGTGTAAAAGCCGCCGCACCCAACCCAATGCTGCACCTCTGGTGTTGAACCTGCCATGACAATGGTATCGCGACGCTCCAGATCAGGAAACGCATTCGCCAGTGGCGCTATGGTGGCAACATAGGTTGCGGCTGGCCCCGACAGCGTCCCGATCGGGTGGCTGTATTTGGCGACCAGATCCAGGCTGAACAGATCGTCCATTGTAGTCAGCAGCGCTGCCTCATTAAAATTGTAAAGAGCCGCGCGGTACGGTGCGATCAGCGCTTTATGGTGGGTTGGCAAATCCATCACGCTGCCTCCGGGCGTGGTGGAACACGCTCTCCACGATCATAGGCTTCCCAGACTTCGCCGTTGAAAACATCAACGCCCAACTGAGCCAGGATGTCTGGGAAATCGACCATCACCCAGTTATCAGCGATCCTTCCATCTTCGACTTTCCAAAAATCCATATAGCGGATCGTCACGCGCTTGCCGGTTGGTGCGATGCCCATGAAAATTCCGGAATGTGTTGCTTCCTGCCGTCCAAAGGCCGCAGCCCACTCGCCCATAAAGAGGCGCGCTTCATCAACACAGATTTTGTCAGTGAAGGCTGCTTGAAACGGGCGCTGCCAATTGTCTTGAAACTGCTGCAATCCGTGCTTGGTGCCGCATCCAAAATTGCCCATCCAGCGAAAGCTCTGCGCAAAAAAATCGCCCATATCGTCGATGCGATGATCGTTCAATCCATCGACCATTTCCTCGATGACGCGGCGCGTTTCATCGGTTTTGGAAAGATCGGTGTCGCGACTAAGAATCGCCTGTTCGGGTCGTGAACCCTGCATATGCCCATCCATTCATAGTGTATTGAAACGTTTAAAGAAAACGTCTCAGATACTTATGAAGTCGCGCGGCATCCGGTTCAGGCAGGGATGGCGCATAAGGGCACCGTTGCGGGCGTTTGAACTCATCGTTCGATGCCCCGCTCTGGCGAAGCCAACCGCGCCGCTTTGATTCTCATCCCTTTACCGCCCCGGCCGTCAAACCAGAAACAATCTGGCGCTGGAAGATCATCACCAACAAGAACAAAGGTGCGGTGATGGAGACAGCAGCGGCAACGGCTTCCACCTGATCGGTGGTCGTCGTCTCGCGATTGAAATAGCCCGCAATGGCCGGAACCATTGTTTGGTTCGAGGCATCCAAAAGCAAGGATGTGACGAGAAAATCGTTGTACGCCAGCAAGAACGAGAACAGCCCTGTTGTTATGACGCCTGGCCACATAACTGGCATGATAACCCACCTGAACGCCTGGAAATGTGTGCAGCCATCAACTCGCGCAGCTTCGTCAAGCTCAGCAGGAATGCTCATAAAGAACGACCGCAGCATCCAAATCGTGAAGGGCTGATTGATCGATACAAGCACCGCAATGACGGCAAGTGGTTGGCCGTAAAGCGTCGGGGCGTTTTCGCCAAGGATAGGCTCTAGGATCGCTGCTGAGTTCACAAACACTGGCAGATAGCCTGCAACGAGAACTGAGTGCGGCAGCGCGCGGAAAATGAGCGCGATGATGAGAATCCAAAAGGCTAGCTGTGACCCAGACCTTGCCAATGCATAGCCAGCCAGCGTGCCAACCGTTAGCGAAACAGTGACAACCCCAACTGTGACGATGAGCGAGTTGACGAAGTTGCGCCAAAACTCATTATCCACCCAAACGGCTTGATAGTGCACCGTGGTGAGGCCAATCACTGGCTCCAGACCCAAGGCGCCGTTCACAGCGTTTAGAATGGGTGGCAAAAGGCCGAAGAAGACCAGCACAAAGCCAATGGCAAAAGCGGCGCTGGCAACCAGCCAGCGAAAGACAGGGTTGCTCCACGGCGCGTCGATGGCAACCAATTTTGGCAAGGAACGCATGGCCACCTGAACCGCGCCGTAGAGCACAGCTACACCGACCACAATGTCAATCAGCGTCAGCCCGTCGCCGCCCGCGCGAGTCATGGGCCCCAGGATCACATCCAGCGGATTGCCGGCAAACGCGTCAACCGGCGCTTTGAAGCTCATGACCGCGATCCAAAAGATTGGGAATGCGGCCAGCAGGCACCAGAAGGCCAAAAAGCTGCCGGATGCCACGCGCAGGGCAAGTGGTTGGCGAAGCGCCTTGGGGCCAGACATCAGCGCGTCCCCCTATGATCGCGCCAGGTTTTGCGCAGCAGCGGTATCAACAAGATCACAATGCCGATCATTGTCAGCATGGCTGATGCCGAGGCGCGCGAAACCGCACGATTGCCGGAGTCATCAGGTTGTAGAAAGTCGTATGTGAGCCACTGCAAAGAGATGACGTGCGCTTGCGACGAAAAGCCGACGATCTCTTCAAACACGCGGTAGGCATCCATCAAATGGATCAGCGCAACGAAGACAATCAGCGGCATCAAGTGCGGCACGATGATGTACCAGAGCCTTTGCCAGCGCGAGGCCCCATCAATGATCGCTGCCTCCACCGTATCGGTGTTCACCGTTTGAAGGCCTGCATAGAAAATTACAAAGGCAAATGGAGCTACGTGCCACACGCGATAAAAAAGCATCAGGATTTCAATGGTCCAGCCCTGCGCGAACATCGCAATGTCGCGCTCTAAGTACCATTCCAGAGCGCGCGTTAGGATGCCGTCGCCGACGAACAGCCATCGAATGGATAGCGCCCCGATAACCGGTGTGATGATAAAAGGCAGCAGGGACACGAAGATCACTGGCCCGCGGACCATTTTCGCGGCGTTGTTGACGGCCAGCGCAATGGCCAAACCAACACCAATCACCAAAGGCAGTGTGATGAGCGTGAAGGTGAGTGTGAAGCGTAGTGCCTTCCAGAAATCAATCGCTAAAAGACCGCCGATATCAAAATTGGACACCGCTTCCCATGCACGCTGCGGCTCCAGCACATTGCGGTAGCTTTGCAGGCCGACAAATGTGGTCTCGCGCACCACGCGCCCATCCTCATCAAGAACAGGTTGGCTGCGTGTTTCCGTCGTGCAGGTTTGCCTTAGGAATCCAGGTGTGCAGACTTCTTCGGAGACGATCTCGACAACAGGCTGGGTGAGGTAAAAGCTCTGCGTGAACACGCTAACAAGCGGCGCGGCAATAAACAAAAGCATCAGGAAGATGGACGGGCCAACAAAGGCGGCAAAGGTGCGGAACTTCATGCCATCTCCCCCAAAATATCCTGCTGGTGCCCGAGAAGAAAGTGCGGGGTCGGTTTTCGCCAACCCCGCATTTCAGTGCTTAAAGAATGCCGGCTTCTTCAGCGGCGGTCAGATACTCAGCTTCGATCGCCTCTAGCGTTTCTTCAGCTGATAGCTCGCCGGTGAAGAAGGCTGGCAATTGATTGCCAAGCGCGGTGTGCATCAAACCCATCTCGGTGGACGACGGATAGGACTGCGGTGCTGGATCAGCAGTCGCTGTGGCAATTGCGCCCTCGGCCAAACGGTTTGGCTCGTAGCCGGAGATCAACCAGATCGCATCTTCGTTGTTTTCCGTCACCATGTCGGTGTCGATGCCTTCAAGGGCCACCTGGAACGCCGCTTCCGCTTCCTCGTCAGTGATGTTGGAAGCGATCACGATTCCGTCCCACCAAAGCGTTGTAGCAGGCGCACCTCCATCCATAGCAATTGGCGCACTGGCGGTGTTCACCAGGCCGACCACCTGGCTTTCATCAGCATTGTCCATAGCAGCAGCGCGCGATGCCCAAAGGTTGGCCATGGCAATGGTGCCTTGCTGGAACTGCTGCTGCACATAGGTGCTGTCGGACACCAAATATTCTGGATCCATGAACTCTGTAAGGCGCGCCATCATTTCCAGCGCGTTCACGCCTGCATCGGTGTTCACGCTGGGTGTGCCATCATCGTTCACAAACGAACCGTCAAAGCCTAAGAACATGTTGTTGAAATCTTGGGCGATGTTCCACCCAGCTTTCATGGTGCCACCGAGCGGGTATTCGACCACGCCAGCTTCTTGAATCGCTTCAGCCGCGACGATCACCTCATCCCAGGTGGTGGGAATATCGAGGCCAAGATCATCAAAAATATCATGCCGATACATCAGGTGTTGGGTATTCACCATCATCGCCACAGCCATAATCTGACCATCGATGCGGATCAATTGGTTGGGGGACAAGTCCTGGCCATACGCAGCAACAAGATCATCCAGGGGGCGGATTGTGCCTTCGTTGAGCAGCGGCGTTACTGTCCCGTTTGATACGCCACCAATGTGATAGAGCGAAGGGTCAGCCGCAAAGGCTGCAGGCTGCTTGGTGCGGAACTCTTGGTCCAGCTCGGCGGAGAAGTTGCCGCATTCCGCCATGGCATCGGTAACCGATTTCCAGGCTTCGAAGCCGGCGGTTAGCGAAGACAGTTCGACATCATTTTGGATAGCGCAATCAGCGTGGGCCGTCGTGCTTGCAGCCATGATCGCGCCAATGGATACGGCGCTGGCGAGAAGAAGTTTTTTCATGAGATTGTATCTCCCTTGTTATTCGCCTGGCATTGTTGCCATGCGTGTCTGTGGTGCCCGGATGGGCAAACGTGTTTTTTTCGTACTTACTCGATGCGTTGACCGCTCTTGGCATTGAAAAGATGGCAGATTGCCGGCGCCACTGCGATAGCGGCCGGTGACCCGATTTTGGTGCGGTAGTCTTTGTGGGCTTTCACAGCCACCAAGGCGCCACCTGCGCGCACGGTGATCATGGTTGCATCGCCTAGCAGCTCAACCGAATAGGCAGGTGCGTTGATCTCGCCAGCATTCGTGATCTGAGCATCTTCGGCACGGAAGCCAAGAACAGCTGGTCCATCGGGGCCTTTGAGGCCTGCCACTTCAACATTTTCGCCTTTGAAGGTGCCGGCCTCCAGCCTGCCTTCCATCAGGTTCATTGCTGGTGATCCAATGAAGCCTGCAACGAACGTGTTGGCCGGACTGTCATAAATCTCTGTGGGCGTGCCGACCTGTTGAACAATGCCCTGCTTCATGACGACAACGCGATCGGCCAGCGTCATCGCTTCGATCTGATCATGGGTCACGTAAATCGTCGTGACCGCCAGTTCGTGAGACAGGTTCTTGATTTGGGCGCGTGTTGAAACGCGCAGCTTGGCATCGAGGTTCGATAGCGGCTCATCCATCAAAAACACGTTTGGCTCGCGCACAATGGCGCGTGCAAGTGCCACACGTTGACGCTGGCCGCCAGAAAGCTCTGAGGGTTTGCGGTGCAAGAATTCGTCTAGCTCCACCATTGCAGACGCACGGCGCACACGCTCGTCGTGTTCACCTTGCGGAATTTTTCGCACTTTCAGCGGGAAGCGTATGTTCTCATAGACGTTCATGTTCGGGTAAAGCGCATAGCTCTGGAAAACCATGGCGATGTCGCGATCTTTGGGATCGAGATCATTCACCCGGCGGCCTGCGATATTGATGTCGCCGCTGGTTGCTTCTTCCAACCCTGCGATCATGCGCATGGTTGTCGTCTTGCCACAGCCTGACGGCCCCAAGAGCACCAAAAATTCTCTGTCAGCTATGGTGAGGTCAAAGTCATCGACACCGACAAATGAGCCCCATCGCTTGCACACATTGCGCAATTGAATTTCAGCCATACCCACTCCCACACGGCGTTTTTGTTTTTAGCTCCGTGTAGCCGAGAGCTTTCAACACATTGCGAAGCGTGGCAAGAGCGGATTTGCATACCTTTGCAGGGCAAAGGGAAACTGCCACTTTTGGAGCCACAATGACCGATTTCCGGGCAGCTGCCCACACGTTTCTCAACACTCTGATCCGCGCGCCTGAGTCGGTTTTGAATGATTTGGCGCATGAGCATTTGGCGCCAGACTGTATTTGGGACGTTTCACATCCAATCAATCAACTGGTTGGCCCAGATGCCGTTCTTGATGGTTTTGTCCGTCCGCTTCGCGCCGCTTTGACGCGTGTTCAACGGCGCGATGAGATTTTTATTGGTGGTGACAACATTCGTGAGGAAGGTGGTCAGTGGGTTGCTTCTGTTACCCATTATCTCGGTAACTTCGACGCACCGTTTTTGGGTATCGCCCCATCACACCATCTTGTGCTGGCGCGCGCCGGCGAATTCTACCGCATTGATAATGGCCTCATCACCAAGGCGCGAATCATCCTCGATATTCCTGACATGATCCGGCAGACGGGCGTCAATCCGTTTGGGATCTCCTATGGCCTGGAAACGCTGTTCCCAGGGCCAGCGACTCATGATGGCGTGCTGCCGTCTGGAGATCAGAAGTCCGCTCGCGGGTCCCTGGACATTGTGGAAGGTATGTTAGCTGACCTGCACGACTTTGATCCAACAACATTTTCTTCCAGCAATCAGACCGGCGCGTCCGGTTACTGGCACGAAGACATGCTCTGGTACGGCCCAGCCGGCATTGGATCAAACTATCTGTGGGACGGCTTCGTGAAGGACCATCGCGAAGGGTTTCTTCGCGCCTTCCCAGATCGCAAGGGGGGTGATCACTACTGCCGCATCGGCGATAGCAACTATGCTGCGATTTCGGGGTGGCCTTCGATGACCATGACCTTCAAAGGCAACTATCTGGGCATGAAAGCTGACGGGCGAGCGCTGACGCTGCGAGTTATGGACTTCTATCGCTGTGCTGACGGCAAAATCATGGAGAACTGGGTGTTGCTCGATTACAATGATCTCATAGCCCAGATGGGGATCGATCTGATCGCCAAAACCCAAGCACTCCGCGATCGCACCCAGCGATAACGGCAGCCAGAGTGTATTGCTTCTAAGTCATCGAAAAAGGCTGATCGATGTTTTGGTCCGCTTGGCTGCCGGATGGCTCGGCATCCGGATGTCCAATTCCAAGTGCATAAACGGCAGCCTTCACCGGGTCTTCGCTGTGACCAAGATCCTTGGCAATTTGAGCATGATTGAGTGCAGCGGACGGGCAGGCCGTTAGGCCATGCGCGCTGGCGGCCAGCATAACATTTTGGCCAATGTGCCCAGCTTCGATCAACGCGACGCGGTAGGCGTTTGCATCGTCATACTTCCACATGCTGCGTGAAAAATCTGCGCGCAAAACGATAAAACACGGCATCTTATCTGGCCAATCCTGACCACCAAGCATCTCTGAAAACCCAGCAGACTTCTGGCCAAAGGGCACCAAAGTGTGGGTAAGCGGCGCATATCGATAGATGCCCGGTTCTAGGCCTTCGACGTTCTGTGCGAACACAAAAGCATCATAAGGGTTTCGAGCGCCACCTGATGGCGTAAACGATAGCGGAAGACGAACGCCGGCGTCGTTTTGTGTGTAGCCATTGATACCGAAGCCCGCGCGCAAACAATCTGACAAGACTGTTTGGGAAACCGCAGTACTGGTAACTTCTCGCACGGTTCTGCGTCCGTCCATGCTTTTGCCAAGTTCGGCATCAGCAAATCCCCAGTCACGTGGCAGTTCTATCTTGGTTTCGGTTGCATCGGGAACAAAGTAAGCATGCGGCTGGTCGGTGGTGTCGATTTTCTCGCGCTGCTTTTCCAGCGCTTCATCGACTGACATAACCGGTCGATCTTGCACGATGTGATGATAGAGCGCGGCCGGGGCGCCCCACTTCCAGGACGAAAAGTGTGCATCTTCGCGCGTGGCCTCGTTTGAACCCTGACGGATCACGATTCCAGCGGCAGCAAGACCATCAAGCTGTGAGGAGAGAAGCGTTGCATCGTCTGCACCAAGCGCCTGGGCGATGGCATCGAGTGTCAACCAGTCGCGCATCACGCCAAGCAGCGTGATGATATCGGTCTTGCCAGCGAAACGCTTGTTTTGAAGATAGTTAAGACCGATCAGTCCGGTCTCACCTTCTGCATAAAAAACTAAGGCGTGCGACGCCCTATAGTTCATTCCATGATCCTAATCGTGCGAAGACCGGTAGCCTTGCTCGGCTACCGGTCTGCAATCCTACAAGACTAGCGCTTGTCGTAGGCCATAGCAGGTGTGTCAACACCTTCGATTTGAGAAACCTGAGTCACCGCGAGATCCAAAGTGGTCATTGTCATTCTCCAAATGTTTGCTTCGCCGCACGTTGCGGCTGGCTTCAACATGGAAAATTTGACAGGGCCCAACGAGCAGCGCGATCTGCGAAGGGTGCGCTGAGACTGACAGATGCGCACAAGCCCTTCGCACTTTATGCGAAAGGTGCGAACATGTGACTGTTGTAAGGCCAAAACACGACAAAAAAGGCCTGCACGTTTCAACGTACAGGCCCAGAATACCGGCAGAAGGTTGGTCGTTTAAGCAGGCACAGCGTGAATAAGCGGTGCTGGCTGGCGCGCCAAGCTGTGTCGTTCGCTTTCCAGCAAGTCAATAATGTCCATAGGAATGGTCGGCGCATCCACCGCGTGAGAGCGCGCATTTTTCAAAGCGCCACGTAGGGACATCGATTTGGGAGCTGCCGTGATCACAGCGGCCATTGTTGTCGGGCCGGTTGGTCCAATAATCGAAGCGTGACCCACCAAAACAAAGCGCTCGGTTGCCGCGTAGCGCAGCGCCAGCATCGATGGCTCCCGTGTACCGCTGCTGTTGATACCCATCAGGTAGAAGTTTCCGCGGCGCTCAAGGATTACGCCCTCGTGGTCGCCATCGAACTGCGCCCACCAGCTACGCCGTCGCTCCCCAAATCCGGTGAGTCGACGAAAGGTCATCAGATTGCCTTGGGCCTTCACAATGAGCACTGATCGCACAACCGTGTTCTCGTGTTGCGGCCCAGTGAAATCGACAAAGTATATCCCTGGCGCGATGCGCGCGGGGGATTCCTCTTCGATGATACCCATCAGCTGGCGCCCAACGGGGTGCTTGTGTTTAAGGTCTTGGCTTGCATCTACCAACCTATTGGAACTGAACAGTTCGGCTTCAACGATTCCGAAATATTCGCATATCTTCTCTAAGTTTCCCGTATTGGGCAAACCCTTACCACTGAGATAACGCGCGAACTGTTGGCGGTTTATGTCGACATCTCTGCAAACGCTTGCAATGCTTGGCTGCGTTTCACACAGGCTACGCAAATTTCGCGCAAACACTTCGCGTACTTCCATCGTCGATCCAAGAGCGCTTTAAGCGCCCCTTCCCTCGCTTGGCGTTACAATAAGCCTGAAATTCTAACCACCAGGACGGTCAGTGGTAGGCTTGGAAACGCGGGTTGCCGATTTAGATTGCACCATCACCGAAGGTTGCGGCATTCGTCAAGGATAGACAAAGTAGTCTTTGCTGACAGATCAACGGATTTTGAGAAAAATCTCTATCCTATCGTAAACGTAAGCGTTCGATGCTCACTGTGATCGATCACATCTTTCGCGGTTTGCCGATGCAATCGTGACATCAATATTTCAACGGATCACAATTGCAGTTGAGATGAACATGTTGGGATAATTGGCTTGCTTGAGATTTGAGGCTGATCCACCCTCTTTGGAAACAACTCGAGGAGGAAACCAGTATGCGGATCACTTTAGCTCTGACCCTAACTGCTCTCATGAGCGCCAGCGCCCTTGCGCAGCAGGCAGCTGACAGCGTTTCACCAGAAATGGCATCAGACAGTGCCTTCTCTGGGCTAAGCGAGGCGGCGATGGCCGCTATGGAGTCCAAAGAGAACGGCCAACCGGTGGACGCTGACAATTGGATGGTTGCCGCAGCCAATCCGCTGGCGGTTGAAGCCGGTGCTGATGTGTTGCGCGCTGGTGGCACGGCGGCTGATGCGATGGTGGCTGTGCAATCGGTTCTTGGTTTGGTGGAGCCACAGTCCTCCGGCCTGGGCGGTGGAGCGTTTTTGGTATGGTACGATGCGCAGTCTGGCGAAGTTACCACGCTGGATGGCCGTGAAACCGCGCCGCAATCCATAACGCCCACGATGTTTCAGGATGACGCAGGAGAGCCTCTTCGCTTCTTTGATGCTGTTGTCGGCGGACTATCAGTTGGCGCGCCGGGCACGCCTGCCCTTATGGAAGAAGCGCATCGCCGGTGGGGCAATGCCAATTGGGGCGGACTTTTCAATGCCGCAATCGGGTATGCTGAAGATGGATTTACCGTCTCCCCTCGCCTTGCCACCTTGGTTGCAGGCGATGCCGAACGGTTAAGCCGCTTCCCGGCAACGGCTAACTATTTCTTGCCCGGCGGTGAACCCATTGTCGAAGGATCAATGCTGATCAACCAAGCCTATGCCGACACGCTGCATGCCATCGCCAGCGAAGGCGTCGGCGCATTCTACTCTGGCCCAATTGCTGAAGGTATTGTTGCAGCTGTGCGTGGCGCGGAAGGCAATCCCGGTCATCTCAGCCTCACCGATCTTGCGCTTTATGATGTCGTTGAGCGCGACGCGGTCTGCGTTGCGTATCGCGATCATGATGTTTGCGGCATGGGACCACCTTCCTCGGGCGCGCTGACTGTCGGTCAAATTCTTGGAATGGCGGCGTCTTACGATCTGGCGTCCATGGGCCCCGATAGCGCCGATGCCTGGCGGATCATCGGCGATGCTTCGCGTTTGGCGTTTGCCGACCGTGGCCGCTACATGGCCGACAGCGACTTTGTGCCGATGCCGACCCAAGGCTTGGTCGACCCTGATTATTTGGGGGCAAGAGCAGAACTGCTGGCTGGCGAGGAAGCCTTGGCTGAGATTTCGGCGGGGATGCCTGAATGGGATCACGCCATGCTGCTGACGGACGATGAGTCACTCGAGTTACCATCCACCAGCCATATTTCAATTGTCGATTCTTTCGGGAATGCGCTGTCGATGACCACCACGATTGAGAACGGATTTGGTTCTCGCGTCATGGCGCCCGGCGGTTTTCTACTCAACAATGAACTCACCGATTTCTCATTCCGCACCCAACGTGAAGGTGTGCCTATTGCCAATCGCATTGAACCGGGCAAACGGCCACGTTCCTCCATGTCACCAACCATCGTGTTGCAAGATGGTGAGCCGGTGCTTGTTCTCGGGTCACCGGGCGGCAGCCGGATTATCGGCTATGTGGCACAGACCATTATCGCGCATGTTGATTGGGGCATGGATGTGCAAGCAGCCATCGATATGCCGCACCTGGTCAACCGGTTCGGCACTTACGATGTGGAAGAAGGCACCAGTGCCGTCGATTTCCAAGGACCACTGGAAGAGATGGGCTTTGAGGTGAATGTGCGTGCCTTAACTTCAGGTCTCCACGCGATTGCGGTTGGTGATGGGTTGTCGGGCGGGGCTGATCCACGCCGTGAGGGCATCGCGCTCGGCGAATAACTTACTGATAAACAAACGAAAAGCCCCATGATATCTCATGGGGCTTTTTGCTGTGATGCGTGTGCCCAGATGAAACGGAAAGCGTTCATTTGCCGAACAATCCGTGAAATTTGTTTATTGTTGACAATCCTACAATCTATGAAGACATTGGTGGTGTTCTCGAAATCTGGAGGTTCTCCAATGCTCAAAACTCTCGGCAAAATGTTTGGTGCTGGGCTCGTTGCGTTCGCCATAATGATTGGCGCGGGTGGCGTGGCTCAGGCTCAAGACCAGTCCACGTGGGATGCGATTCAAGACCGCGGCTCTCTGCGGATTGGTGTCACACAGGCTCCGCCTTGGTACTTCAACAATCCTGCCACCGGCGATTGGTCTGGCCTCGGCGTTTCCATTGGCGCTGCGATGGCAGAAACGCTTGGCGTAGAGCTTGAGCCGGTTGAAGTCACGTGGGGCACGGCTGTTTCAGCCCTTCAGGCAGACCAGATCGACATCATGTTCGTGCTCGACGCGACACCAGCGCGCGCCATGACCATCGACTTCCCAGCACAACCCTTGCTGTATTACGCCCTGGCGGTGCTTGCCGATGATGATCTGACCATTGAAACCTGGGATGATCTCAACAGCACCGATATCTCCATTGCTGTCACTCAGGGCACAACAATGGACAGTTATGTCAGCGCCCGTTTGAGCGATGCCAACATTCTACGCTTTCCTTCCAACGGAGAGTCGGTTGCCGCCTTCCAGTCTGGCCGCGTGAATGCTGTATCTCTCTTCCACCCGCCACTGATTGCGATGCGTGAGCGCATCGGTCGTGGCCAGATCGTTTTGCCTGGACCGATTCGTCAGTCTGCATCCTCCGCTGGGGTTCGACGCGAGGATGACACGCGTTGGCGTGATTGGGTGAACACGGCCATCTCTTACTACTACCAAACCGGGCAAACGCAGGTTTGGTACGAAGACTTCCTCACCGAGTTCGGTGTCGACCCTGCCAGCGTTCCAGCCATCCGCCGCGAAAACTGGTAAGCCTTATCAGCAGGGCGGGCGCAGCAATGCAGTGCCCGCCTACCCTTTTTCCAACGAAAGCGCGCGCCATGGGATACGAATGGGATTTTGCCATCGTTTTCCGAGACTTCGATCTCTTGATTTTGGGCTTGATCAACACGCTCAAAGTCACCGGTCTGGCGCTGCTTTTCGGGGTTCCGCTCGGTCTGATCTTGGCTCTGCTGCGGCTCTATGGTGCTTGGCCGATCCGCATTCCAGTGGGTTTGGTGATCGAGTTCCTGCGCACTACACCACCGATCGCGCAACTGTTCTGGTTCTTCTTCGCCTTGCCGATTTTGATCGGCGTCGAGATCGACCCTTTTCGTGCAGCGGTCCTCACTTTCAGTCTGCAAAGCTCAGCATTCTTTGCCGAGGTCTTCCGCGCTGGCATCCAGTCTATCGACAGTGGCCAATGGGAGGCGTCCAAAGCCATCGGGATGAACCGCAACGAGACCCTACGACGCGTGATCTTGCCGCAAGCGGTCAAACGCATGATCCCAGCGTTCCTAGAGCGGGCCATCGAGTTGATGAAGACAACGACGCTGGTTAGCACCATTTCCTATGCTGACTTGCTCTATCAGGCCAACAACATCGCCCAGACGACGTTTCGAACCATCGAGGTCTATACGGTCGCGGCCACCATGTACTTCATTGTCATGTTCGCGTGTTCCATCGCGGTTCGGCGGCTGGAAAAGCGCCTGGCCCGCTCCGGCGAAACCGTTGTGAATTAGGGGGAAGCCATGGAGTACGCTTGGGACTTCTCACAAGTCTTCGCCAACCGCGCCCTTCTCTGGCAAGGCCTGCAAAACACGCTCATACTCGGTTTCACGTGCTTGGTGCTGGGGTTGTTTTTCGGCCTTTTTGTCGGTGCTGCCAGATTTTCCGGCAAAGGATGGCTTTACTATCCGGCCACTGCCTTTGTTGAGGTGTTTCGCAACACACCGGTGCTGGTGCAGATCATCTGGTTCTTTTTCGCCTTCCCCATCATCGCACCGTTTCGCATTGATGCCTTCACCGCTGCTGCTTTAGGATTGACGCTCAATACGGTGGCGTTCTCCTCGGAGATCTATCGCGCCGGGCTTCAATCCATTGCCAAAGGGCAGTGGGAGGCGGGTAAAGCGCTCGGCATGAGCTATTGGGAGCAGATGCGCCGTATCGTGCTGCCGCAGGCAATCCGCCGTATGCTGCCAGCTTTCATGAACCGGGCCGTTGAGCTGTTCAAAATGACCTCACTGGCCTCTGTCATCGCTTATGGTGAGCTGATGCACAAAGCGAAGGTTGTTTCGACCATCGCCTTCAACCCGATCGAAATGTACACCGCCGTTGCGTTGATCTTCTTCGCAGTCCTGTTTCCGATGACGATCGTCGTGCGCCGGTTTGAAAAGCGCAATGATGTCGGGAGTTAACACCATGACCGCTGTTTTGCGTATTGAAGAGCTGCACAAATCCTTCGGCGAGCTGGAAGTGCTCAAGGGTATCGATTTGTCGGTTCAGAAGGGCGAAGTGATTGTTCTGATTGGCGCGTCTGGCTCCGGCAAATCGACGATGCTGCGGTGTCTCAACTTCATGGAAATTCCTTCTGGCGGCCGCGTTGTTCTCGATGGCGACGTGATTGGGCACGAGCGCAATGGGCAGAGGGTTTACAATGAGCGCGAGCTGACAAAACTGCGCGCCCGCGTCGGCATGGTGTTTCAGCACTTCAACCTTTTCCCCCATATGACGGCCATTGAAAACGTCATGGAAGGACCTCGCACCGTTTTGAAGCTTGGCGCCGATGAGTGTCGGCGTCGGGGCGAAAAATACCTTGGAAAGGTTGGCCTTGATTGGAAGGCTGATGCTTTTCCCGCTCAGCTTTCTGGCGGTCAGCAGCAGCGTGTGGCCATTGCTCGCGCTCTGGCGATGGAGCCGGAAATCATGCTTTTTGACGAAGCTACGTCGGCGCTAGATCCTGAACTTGTCGGCGAAGTTTTGGAGACGATGAAGGCGCTGGCCGAAGAAGGCATGACCATGATCATCGTCACCCATGAGCTGGGCTTTGCCTATGCGGTGGCTGACAAAGTTCTGTTTTTGTCGCAAGGCCGCATCCTTGAACAAGGCACGCCCGCCGACGTACTCACCCACCCCAAAGAGGAAGGCACGAAGAATTTTCTTCGCGGCCACGGCACGTTCCGCCTTCCTGAACCACAGATCGATTAAGGACGTGACACTGCAGATGGACGCCCAGGTAGAAAGGCACACCACCCACGACGCGCAGGATGATGCGCGCAATCAGGACATCCTCATCTATATCAATGGCGAGCTCAAACATCGCAGTGAGGCCATGGTATCGGTCTATGATTCCGGGTTCATGCTGGGCGATGGCATGTGGGAAGGTATGCGCCTCTATGATGGGGTTTGGGCTTTCTTCGACGAGCACATGGATCGTTTTCTCGATTCCTGCAAATCCGTGTCTCTGGACGTCGGCATGGATCGCGATGGCATCCGCGAAGCATTGCAGAAAACGCAACGCGCCAACAATATGGTCAGTGATGTGCATTGCCGGTTGATGTTGACCCGCGGCGTGAAGGTCAAACCGTTTCAGCACCCCTCGCTTAGCCGCTCTGGTCCAACGCTCGTGATCATCATGGAGCATTCCAAGCCGGTCGATACTCTGCAATCTGAAGGGATACGCTTGGCAACGGTTCCCCAAGTCCGGGGCTTGCCGATGAGCCAGGACGCAAAATACAATTCGCACTCTAAACTCAACTGCGTGATTGCCTGCTTGCAGGCTGAACAAGCCGGGGCAGACGAAGCGTTGATGCTTGATCCGCATGGGTTCGTGAATACAACCAACGCCTGCAATTTTTTCATTGTACGGCGTGGCGAGGTTTGGACCTCCACTGGCGACTACTGCATGAATGGTGTTACCCGGCAAAAGGTGATTGATGTGTGCCGGGCAGACGGTATTCCGGTCTGTGAGAAAAACTACTCGCTCTATGAAGCCTACAGCGCTGAGGAAGCTTTCTTGACCGGCACATTCGGTGCGCAAACCCCGGTGGCAGAGATTGATGGTAAGACCATCGGTGATAGTGCACGCCCCATCACCCGCCGCATCCGAAGCCTCTACAAGCAATTGATCGAAGAGCAGGTGGCAGCAAAAGCATGAACGCCATAACCTCCCTGCGCCCGATCAACGACACCACGCTGCGTGGCAAAACCGTCGATCAAATCAAGCAATTGATCGTATCAGGCCAGCTTGAAGCCGGTGCTCGGCTCACCGAAAATGATCTTGCCGGTGCTCTGGGCATCAGCCGCGGGCCGCTCCGCGAGGCCATCCGTGAACTGGTCGATATCGGTTTGCTGGTTTCGCAGCCCTACAAGGGGCTGTTTGTGCGATCGGTTACCAAGAAGGACCTTGAAGAAGTCTACTCCCTGCGTACCACGCTGGAACAGTTTGCGTTTCGCCAATGCTGGGACTTGCGCACCGATGATGCGTTGACCGACCTGCGACATCGCAACAGCGCCCTAACGGCGGTCATTGACCAAGGCGTTGACCCCTACGGGGCGATTGAGCGGGAACTGGAGCTGCACAGCTGGTGCTACGAACTTTCTGGCCACACACTGCTGCAAAAAAGTTGGCGCCGCCTACTGCCCAATTTGCAGTTCTATTTTGCAATGCACCAGCAGGCCCATGGACGGGCCGGACCGATGCGTGAGGCCCACGACACCTACATTCAGCTAGCGTGCGGCGATGATCTTGATGCCATGATCGCCCACCTTGAAGACCATATGCGCCAGGGCCTGGCAAAAACCATGAGCTTCATCGCTGCACCTGGAACCTAGTTGCAGGCCTATAATAACCCGGTGATCGCGCGCGGCTCCAGCGCCTACTGCTTGCTCTTGTTATAGACGTCAAAAATGACGGCAGCCAAAAGCACCAAGCCTTTGATCATCTGCTGATAATCGATCCCAATGCCCATGATTGACATGCCGTTGTTAAGCACACCCATCAGGAATGCGCCCACCACCGCGCCGACGATCTTGCCGACACCTCCAGACATAGACGCACCGCCAATGAAGACAGCGGCGATCACATCCAACTCGAGCGCAAAGCCTGCCTTTGGTGTTGCTGAGTTGAGACGCGCAGCAAAGACCAAGCCAGCCACCGCCGCCAGAGCACCCATATTGGTAAATGCCAAAAACGTCAGCCGTTTGGTTTTTACACCCGACAGTGTGGCCGCTTTCTCATTGCCGCCAAGTGCGTAGACGCGGCGCCCTAAAATGGTGCTCTCGGTGAGGAAGGCGTAAATTAGGGTCAGCACGCCCATGGTTAGCAGCACATTCGGCAAGCCGCGGAACGTGGACAGTTTGTAGCAAATGAACACCACCGCTGTGACGATGATGGCGTTGCGCGCGATGAAGAAAATGGTCGGCTCAACCTCCACGCCGTACGCAAGGTCCTGAGCGCGCCTGCGCATGCCCATCCACAGTATCAACACGGCGGCGACGATCCCGGTTCCAAGCGCCAACACATTCAAGCGCGACACATCGAACAGGGCAGCCAACCGCTCACCTATGCCCGCTGGGAAGGGATCGGCCACGAAGCCGTTTGCGATGACCTGAAACTCGCGCGGAAAGGGGCCCAGTGATTGGCCATCCAGAAGCCATAGGGATAGCCCGCGAAACACCAACATACCTGCCAGCGTGACGATAAACGAAGGGATTCCCCAATAGGCGACCCAATAGCCCTGCGCAGCACCAATCAGTCCGCCAAACAGGATGCAGATGGGCACAGCAACCCACATCGACATATCAAGACTGACGATGAGATAGGCCGCCAGTGCCCCAATGAACCCCATCACTGAGCCAACTGACAAGTCGATATGCCCTGAGACAATAACAATCAACATGCCCAGCGCCATGATGATGATGTAGCTGTTTTGCAGCAGCAAGTTGGTGATGTTCACTGGGCGCAGCAGGGTTCCATCGGTCACGATATGGAAAAATAACATCACCGCGATGAGAGCCAACAACAGGCCGTACTCACGGAAGTTGGCAACCAGATAAGCGCCCATCTTCGATGGGGTTGAAGTCTCTTGCGCTTGCGCTTGGGCCACCTTGGCTGGTCCTTTTTCCCGAGAGCACTTTTAGAAAAGTGCTTAAAAACAAAAACTCTAGTGCGTCACGATCAGTGACATGATGCGTTCTTGGCTTGCTTCTTCTGCTGTTAGTTCGCCCACAAACGCGCCTTCATTCATGACGTAAATGCGATCGCACATGCCCAGCAGTTCCGGCATTTCCGATGATATCATCACCACGCCTTTGTCCTGCGCCGAGAGATCGTTGATGATGCCGTAAATCTCGTATTTCGCACCCACATCGATGCCGCGTGTCGGCTCATCTAAAATGAGAATATCGGGTTCTGCGAAAAGCCATTTCGACAACACAACTTTTTGCTGGTTGCCACCGGAGAGGTTCACCACGCGCTGACGCACGCTGGGCGTTCGAATGTTGAGCGCTGAGCGATAGGTGTTGGCCACTTTGGCCTCTTCCTTGCTGTTGAGAATGGCATTGGCCGACACCGCTTCCAGGTTGCTCAGCGTGATGTTCATCTGAATGGATTCATCAAGAACCAGCCCAAGGGTTTTGCGGTCCTCGGTGACATAGGCCAAACCGGCGGCGATGGCGCGCGGCACACTGCTGACATCAACACGCTGTCCACCAATCTCCACCTCGCCACTGATGTTCTGGCCATAGGAGCGACCGAATAGGCTCATCGCCAGCTCTGTGCGGCCTGAACCCATCAGGCCAGCAACACCAACGACCTCGCCACGGCGCACATTGAAGTTGACATCGCGGATCACCTGACGGTCGGCATGTTCGGGGTGCCAGACGTTCCAACTGCTGACCGACATGAGCGTTTCGCCAGACTTGCGCGCTCGCTCAGGGTAACGGTGGGCCATGTCGCGGCCAACCATGTCGCGCACAATTCTATCTTCTGAGATGTCCTCAATATGCGAGGTCATTGTCGATACCGTCGCGCCATCGCGGATAACCGTCACGGTGTCTGCAACACGGCGCACTTCGTTCAGCTTATGGCTGATAATAATCTGAGTGACGCCTTGCGTTTTCAGTTCCAACATCAAGTCGAGCAGCGCTTGGCTGTCGGCTTCTGACAGAGCGGCTGTGGGCTCATCGAGGATCAGCAAGCGAACCTTTTTTGATAGCGCCTTGGCGATCTCAACAAGCTGTTGCTTACCAACGCCCAGTTTCTCGACAATGGTGGTTGGGGCTTCGGATAACCCGACTTTTTTCAGTAAGTCTTCGGAGCGACGCATCGTCTCGCGCCAATTGACGATACCACGGGCGGCAATCTCATTGCCGAGGAACAGGTTTTCGGCAATCGAGAGCAGCGGAACCAACGCCAGTTCCTGGTGGATGATGATGACGCCCTTCTCTTCGCTATCAGCGATTGAGCTGAACTCGGCAAGCGAGCCGTCATAATGGATCTCACCGTCATAGGTGCCCGAGGGATAGACACCCGAAAGCACTTTCATAAGGGTGGATTTGCCAGCACCGTTCTCACCCACGAGAGCGTGGATTTCGCCTTCCTGAACCTGCAAATTGACTTGGTTGAGCGCCTTCACGCCAGGGAAGGTCTTGGTGATGTCCTTCATTTCCAACAAGGGGGGAGACTTTGAGGGCATCTTAAAGAGAGTCCGGCAGGTTTTGGGTCGCCCACCATATTAGCGGGCGACCCAAGACAGTGAGAGAGTTGTCTACTCCACCTGATCAGCGGTGTAGTAACCGGAGCCGATCAGAATTTCTTCCCAGTTGGAAATATCAACCGACACAGGCTCAAGCAGGAAGCTTGGCACAACAATGACGCCATTGTCATAAGTTGTTGTGTCGTTGATTTCTGGCTCACCACCTTCGAGTAGAGCCTGCACCATGCCCACCGTCACACCGGCGAGTTCGCGGGTGTCTTTGAAGACGGTGGAATATTGCTCACCTTCAAGCATGGAAAGAACAGAGCGAAGCTCTGCATCCTGACCGGTGACGATAGGCATCTCCGAGTCTCCGGAGCCGTAGCCCACGCCTTTGAGCGAGCTGATGATACCGATGCTCAAACCATCATAGGGCGATAGCACACCATGCACCTGCGCATCCGTGTAGTGGGCGGAGAGCAGGTTATCCATACGAGCTTGCGCCACAGCGCCGTCCCAGCGAAGGGTGCCGACCGTGTCCATGCCCATCTGACCCGACACGACGTTCACCGTGCCATCATCGATGAGTGGCTGAAGAACGCTCAACGCGCCATCGTAGAAGAAATAGGCGTTGTTATCGTCCGGGGAGCCACCAAACAGTTCAACATTGTAGGGTCCATCGCCAAAGCGCTCACCCAAACCGTCCACCAAGGACGTCGCCTGCTGGACGCCGACTTTGAAGTTATCAAATGTCGCGTAGTAGCTGACATATTCGCTGTCGCGGATCAGTCGGTCATAGGCGATGACGCGAATATCGGCGAAGTGCGCATTTTCCAAAGCGTTGGAAAGTGTTGTGCCGTCAATGGCAGCGATAACCAGGGCATCCACGCCATTGGTGATCATGTTTTCGATCTGCGCCAACTGGTTGGGGATATCATCCTCTGCGTACTGCAGAATTGTGTCGTATCCGGCAGCCTCAAACTGCTCCACCATCGACTGGCCATCCGAAATCCAGCGAGAGGATGATTGGGTGGGCATGGCGATGCCGATAAGGCCGTCTGCATAGGCCGTGCCTGTAAGCGCCAGAACGCCAACGCTCACTGCGAGAATAGTCCCGATCTTCATGCTTTCCTCCTGGTTAGGGCGCGTTGGGTTTGGTTGCCCTCGTGCCTCACGTTTTTGGGGATTTTCCCCTGACTGAAGTCATGAACGATCGTGACATTGCTTTCAAATGTATTTAGAGCCGCATTGCATAACAAAGGTGATATGTAATTTGGCCAGCTACACCCGTAAAATGAAGCCAGCGCACTTGCAGCTGGTGACCAAGATCGCCGAGGTTGAGAAGCTGCAAGTGGCCGCCGACGCCTTGGGCATGTCTCAGCCAGCAGCCTCACGCATCTTGTCGATGATCGAAACAGAGGTCGATGGTGCGCTGTTCATCAGGCACCCTTGGGGCATGGAGCCGACGGAACTTGGCCAGGCTTTTCTGCGCCACGCCCGCGTCATTCAGTCAGAATATGACACGCTGGAAAATGAGCTGCACGCCATCAATGTCGGCGCAAGTGGTGCTGTGCGGGTCGGCTGCGTTACCGGCCCCGCCGTTGATTGCCTGGTTCCAGCGGTTCAGACGGTGCGCTCGCAGACCCCTGGGCTAAATGTGAAGATCGAAATCGGACCATCCACGCAGCTGGTTCGCGGCTTGGAAGAGGGCATCTTTGACTTCATCATCGCACGCATTTCGCCCGATCTGGATGCCGCTGAGTTTCAAATGCACCCGGCCCGCCGCGAGACAGTGGCCTTGGTTGTGCATCAATCCCACCGCCTGGCCAGTGCAAAATCGGTGGCCTTGAGTGCCCTATCTAAGGAAGAGTGGATCATGCAGGAACGCGGCTCGCCAATCCGCGAGGCCGTTGAGCATGCCTATCACAGCCAAGGCATTGCCATCCCGCTCAACGTCACCGACAGCTCGTCTTTGCTGGTGGCTTTGGCGATGATTGCCTCAGGCAATGCTGTTGCACCTTTGACCGAACAGGTGGCCGATCTGTTCGCTGATGATCGCCTGGGAGCCAAACTTGCCAAGCTGAACATCAATGAACGGATCCAGGTGCGGCCGTTCTTCGTGATCCGCAATCGTTACAAACAGCAGACACCAGCAACCCAGCGTGTGCTGGAGGAAACGCTGCGCCGGTTGTAGGTCCGCGCCGTGTCATCGCCATTATGGTTTGTCATCTAGGCCAACGCCAAATCAACGGCCCCATCGCAAGACAAGCGGGTCCAAGGGTTTTAAAAGGCTCATGAGGCGTGCCTTGATGGCTGGACGAAGCGGTGGGATCGGGTGGCGGCAATAGTCAGAAGCGATCACGCCGCCCTCCATCATTGCAGCTTTGCATGACTGCCAGCCGCATTGCCGGTTTTCATGATTGATCGCCATCGCCACGCGTGCATACGCCGCTGTGGCCGCGTCGACATCCCCAGCCAGATGGAGTTCCAACACTGGTTTAATCTGATCGACAATCATGCCTGACGTCATCGAGCCGCTTGCACCAGCGTCAAGGTCGGCCAGCAAGGTAATTGCTTCTTCCCCGTCAAACGGCCCTTCAATGGCCGCGCCGCCTTGCTCAATGAGCATTCTGATCTTGTTGGCTGCGCGCGGGCACTCAATCTTGAAAAGCTTCACCATGTCGATTTGCTCAGCCATCTTGACCAGCAGAGGAACCGACAGATCAACGCCGGACAAAGGCGCATCTTGCACCATGATGGGGATGCCAACCTCGCCAACAGCTTGAAACTGCTCAAAGCTCTGCTCTGGCGTGCCCTTCAGCAGCGCACCGTGATAGGGCGGCATCATCATCACGATATCGGCGCCTAAACTCTTAGCAAAGCGGGCGCGTTCCACGGCAATCTGCGTGGCGTAATGGCTGATGGTCACGATAACCGGCACACGGCCCGCAATGTGCTCCACACAAAGGCGCGCGAGCGTTTGGCGTTCGTCATCAGAGATTAAAAACTGCTCGGAGAAATTCGCCAGAATGCAGATGCCATCGGCACCCTGATCGATCAGGCAATCAAGAACCCGTTTCATCCCCTTCAGATCAATGCTTCCATCCTCATGGAAGGGTGTCGGGGCAACCGGCCAAATGCCTGAATAGGTGTAGGACATGATGTGCCTTTTGGTTCGACGCTGAACTCAATCAAAAAACGGAGCAACGGTTTTGCGATGGCCGATAGCAAAGGCATCGGCCACGTGGCGCATAGGGCTAAGGTCAAAATCAGACTGCCCGGCATGCACCAGCTTGGTCATCTTCTGGTAAAGACGGTGATATTCTCCGGCAACGCCGCGAACCGTGCCAGCTTTGGGTTCGACAGCCTGGCCATCGATTTCCAAAACATCGCCACCCTGGCTCAATAACATCTGGCCATCGTCCGTGTTGGCTCGGATTGACCAGGCCTCTTCGCCTTCATGCGCCCAATCCAGTTCAACTGAGACATCGGCTCCACCGGGATGGAAAAAATCGAGGTTCCCAGCGACGGGCATTTGCTTGTTTTCTGGGACCTGCAACTGCGCTGACTTTAGATGGATCGGTTCGGCAACAATCTCGGTCAAAATCGACAGCCCGTTGATGCCCATATCAAACATGCCTATGCCGCCTGGATTCCAGATCCAGTCTTGGCCTGGGTGCCACTTGCGCACATCTTCTTTCCAATCCACACGCATGTTTCGCAGTGTCCGCGTGGCCAACCAGGCCTTAGCCGCTGGCACCATGGTCGCCTCACGGGAATGCCATGTGGTGTAAAGGCTGACATCATGGCGCTGCGCCATCTTCTGAAGCGTGTAGCATTCGCTAAGCGTGCCACCTGGCGGCTTTTCCAGCATCACATGGCGACCAGCCTTGATCGCAGCTGCGGCGTAAGAAAAACGCGGCGCTGGCGGCATACACAGAGAGACCGTGCGAATGTCCATTCGGGTTTCCAAAAGCTCAGAAAAATCAGTGTAAGAGGTGATGCCAGCGATGGTGTTGCTGCGTGAGACCGTGGCCGCCAATGTCCAATCGGGTGAGGCATTGATTGTAGGCACATGCGAGTCCAGCGCGATCTTGCCGATGCCAACAAGAGCGATATCCATCAATGTGAATCCCTCGCGACAGGTGCGCCACGACAACCTTTGAGGAAGTCCAGATCGGCTCCTGTGTCAGCGCCTTCGACATGCTCCTGATGTAGCCACGCATAGCCACCACCGCTCACGCTTGGGGGCGGCACCCAAGCGTCCAAACGCGCCTGAAGCTCTGCCTCTGAGATATCAAGGTGCAGACGACGCGCCTCGACATCCAATTCGATCATGTCGCCGTTTTTGACCACCGCCAACGGGCCGCCAGATGCCGCTTCGGGTGCTGTGTGCAAGACCACGGTGCCATAGGCAGTTCCAGACATGCGCGCATCGGAGATACGCACCATATCGGTGATACCTTTTTTCAAAACCTTGGGCGGCAAGCCCATATTACCGACCTCTGACATGCCCGGATACCCTTTGGGCCCGCAGTTTTTAAGCACCATGATGCAGGTCTCATCGATGTCGAGGGCATCGTCGTTGATCTTGGCTTTGTAGTCATCGATGTCTTCGAACACGACGGCTCGCCCACGGTGATGCAGCAAATGCGCTGATGCTGCTGACGGCTTCAAAACCGCGCCATCTGGCGCCAAATTACCCCGCAGCACGGCTATGCCACCTTGCGACGTAAGAGCCTCTGCGTAGGGGCGGATCACATCTTCATTGTGGTTTTGCGCGTGTTTCACTTCATCCCAGATCGACTGACCTGAGACCGTCAGCACCTCTTTGTGGAGCAGATCGGCCTCGCCCAAAGTGCGCAGGACAACCGGCAAACCACCGGCGTAGAAAAACTCTTCCATCAAATAGTCGCCCGATGGCATGAGATTGACGATAGTTGGTACATCGCGGCCGCACCGGTCCCAATCATCAAGCGTCACATCGATATCCAGACGACCAGCCAGTGCCAACAAATGGATGACGGCGTTGGTAGACCCGCCGATGGCGCCATTGGTGCGAATAGCATTTTCAAAGGCTTCTTTGGTGAGGATGTCGGAAGGCTTGAGGTCATCCTTGACCATCTCAACGATGCGTCGACCGGATAGCTGGGCCATGACGCGACGACGGCTGTCGACCGCTGGAATTGCGGCGTTGCCGGACAACGCCATGCCCAATGCTTCCGCCATCGACGCCATGGATGATGCTGTGCCCATCGTGTTGCACGTACCTGTGGAGCGGCTCATCGATTGCTCCGCCTCAAGGAAATCCTCTTGCGACATGTCTCCAGCTTTGACCGCTTCGGAGAACTTCCAAAGATGGGTGCCAGACCCGATCCGCTCGCCATGGAAATAGCCGTTGAGCATCGGCCCACCGGTCACCACGATGGATGGCAAGTCCGTTGAGGCTGCCGCCATCAAGAGGCTTGGTGTGGTTTTATCACAACCGACCAAAAGCACCACGCCATCGATCGGTTGACCGCGTATCTGCTCTTCAATCGACATGGCCGCCAAATTGCGGAACATCATCGCGGTGGGTCGAAAGGTGTTTTCCGAGGCCGAGAAAACAGGCACTTCGACAGGGAAGCCACCGGCCTCCCATACTCCAGCTTTGACCTTCTCGGCCAGCTCGCGCAGGTGACCGTTGCACGGGGTAAGGCCAGACCAGGTGTTCATGATGCCGATGATCGGACGACCATCGAACACATCGTTGGGATAGCCTTGGTTTTTCAACCAGCCGCGATGGTAAATTGCATCCCTGGATGTGCCACCATACCATTCTTGACTACGAAGTTTGCGCGGCCATGTTTTGTTTTTGTTGCTCATTGTACCGCCGCATGTGTGAGCTTGTTCAGGGCTATTGGACAAACTCAATCGCAGTGTGCTGGTTGATATGCCTTAGATGGGCTATGGGCCAAAGCACCGTTGTAAGGCAGAAGATTATCTGCGGCCCACATACCGGGCAAATTCGAAGTCGCACGAATTGCATATCAATAATGAAATGTCTTTGGGCGGTTCCACATGCATTGGGTGTTGCGGCTGAACCACGGGAAGACTTGGTTGACCACTTGAAGATCTATGAGCTCGACATGTCTGCGTATGTGTTGGTCAAGCCTTATCATTTTGGAGAAAGCAAGCTGAAATGGGTCTCTGATTGGGTGAGCTTGTCGCGGTTCTGTCCCGTTTCCTTGAACAGGCAGCCTATGGCTCCATTGGCGCCAGTGCTGGGTTTGGCGCTGTCTGCGG
This sequence comes from Pseudomonadota bacterium, assembly GCA_039814945.1. Taxonomy (GTDB): domain Bacteria; phylum Pseudomonadota; class Alphaproteobacteria; order Rhizobiales; family MH13; genus MH13. The sequence goes on along the minus strand of JBCCAF010000007.1, from coordinate 19,520 downwards.
CTCCTCCATGGTCGGCGCGCTGACCATTGGTGGTGTTGCATCGCCTGAGATGCTCCGGCTGGGCTACGGCAAGCGCCTTTCCAGTGGCGTGTTGGCCGCCGGCCGCACATTGTCGGTGCTCATCCCACCCAGCCTTATCCTTCTGTTTTACGGCATCGCCACCGATAAAAGCATCGGAGATCTGTTCATCGCCGGGGTGATCCCCGGCCTCATCCTGGTGTGCTGCTTCTTCCTGATCGTTCTGGTTTGGGGCTTTCTGAAACCGCAGGATATTCCAGGCCGCGAGGAAGCAGCAAAGATGCCGCTTCTCATGATCCTGATGACAGTTGGTCCAATTGCGCTGATTGGTCTGGTCATCACAGTTGCGATTTACGCTGGGATCGCAACGCCTACAGAAGCTGCTGCGGTTGCTGCTTTGTTGACCGTCATTCTCGCCTTTGGTGTTGGCGGACTATCCTGGGAAGGCTTCAAATAGGCGATTTTCGCCACCATGCGGATCATGGGTTATCCTGGCTGCTTCTATCGGCGGGCGTTTTATTTGGCTTCGTGCTGACATATCACCGCGTGCCGCAGGAATTCACCGAGTTTTTCCTTTCATTCGATCTGTCGCCAACCATGGCGCTGATGATCGTGCTCATCTTTTACATTGTGCTTGGCATGTTCCTTGAGCCGGTTTCAATGACGTTCATCACGCTGCCAACGATCTATCCGCTCATGGCAGCATCGGGCTTAGATCTCATTTGGTTGGTGTGGTCTTCACAGTCACCATGGAGATTGCCGTCTTAACGCCGCCGGTGGGGCTCAATCTCTATGTGATCCAAACGATCAGTCGAAGTGAGGTGAGCATTGGTGATGTTATCATCGGCTGCCTGCCGTTCATCGCATCAATGGTCTTCCTCACCGCCCTTCTTGTCTTCTTCCCTGATTTGGCGCTCCGGCTGCCGGAGCAAATGAACTGATGACCACTGTAAAGCGTTCTTACCTGAGCTCTGGACAGGGGCCCGCGATGGTCCTCGTCCATGGTTATCTCGGTGGAAGCGAGCAATGGGTTGCTGAAATGGAGCGGTTTAGCGACCGTTTTCATGTCATAGCGCCCAATTTACCCGGCTTCGGTAGTGCCGCTGGCAAAACTGGCTACGCTCGCATCGAAGAGATGGCCAACTACATCATCACTTTGCTTGATCGCCTGAGAATCGATGATTTCGTTCTGCTCGGTCATTCGATGGGCGGTATGATCGCCCAAACAATAGCAGCGATGGTAGGCCATCGCGTACGCAAACTCATTCTCTATGGCACGGGTCCTTTAGGTGTGATGCCGGACCGGTTTGAACCAATCGAAAAGTCTCGTGAGCCGCTGGGTCGCGACGGCGTTGGCGAGACTATTGAGCAAATCGGCTCCACATGGTTCTGTCGTGGGCGCAGAGCACCGGAGTTCGATTTGGTGAAACAGATTGGCGCGTCGGCCAGCCGATCAGCTGCACTTTCTGCGCTTGATGCCATGTCGATCTGGGATGGACGCACGGCGCTCAAGACGATGGAGATGCCTACGCTGATCGTTTGGGGCGATCATGATCGCCCCTACCGCTGGCCACAGATTGAGACGCTTTGGAACAATCTACCAAATGCACTGTTGTCTGTAATTCCAGGCACCGCCCACGCCGCTCACCTTGAAAAGCCGAAACTCTTTCACGCAGTCCTGGAAGACTTTTTGTCTGAGTAGGGACTGCCCTGAGAAACCGTGCCAAGCCCGTCAGCGATTGACCGGTCGGCCGGGCTCCTACTGACCCAAGCAGTCTTTCAGGGCAGGATAGAGCGATTTGTAGCGCGCATAGACCTCTTCATATTGTGCTACATTGGCGGGTATTGGCTCGATCATCCGGCCTGGATGAACCATGGCTGCAACACCCTCATCAATGGTGGTAAAATGGCCGGCGCCAAGAGCCGCGAGGACAGCAGAGCCGGTCGACGGCGCATCGGGCGATGCCGGAACGCGCACTGGAATACCGGCTGTATCAGCGTGAATTTGCAGCCATAGATTGGAAGCCGACGCCCCACCGCCGACCGTCATCTCTCCTGCCTCGTAACCTGCATCCTTGAACGCATCGAAAATGGCGCGGGAACCAAAGCCAATGCCCTCCATAATGGCGCGGAAGATGTGATGCTTCTCATGCGCAAGCGTCAGACCGACAAGGGCGCCTCGGGACAGCGGATCGGTATAGGGCGTGCGGTTGCCTTGGAAATGATCCTGCACAATCAGCCCATCACAGCCCGGCGAAAGCTGCGCGGCTTTGGCGTTGAGCTCATCGAAATCTAGCCCGCCCGCAATCCGGCCAAGCCAGTTGATGATGGATCCGGTCGACGTCTGCCCGCCCTCAACGATGTAACGATCGGGATAGACGATGTCGGCGTAGGCGCCCCAAACGCCAGCAGCGTTGAGCGGTGCTTCCGTCACCCCGAACTGCAGGTGCGAGGAGCCTGTAATCATCGCCAATTGCCCGGGTCGGGCGACACCGAGCCCGATCATGCCGATCAACGCGTCCGCCCCGCCCTGAACAACTTTTACCGATTGGGACAGGCCAAGCGCGTCTGCCGCGGAAGCCGTAAGTGTGCCTATAATTTCACCGGGAGCGATCACGCGTGGCGGCCACTTATCGAGGATATCGCCGATACCAAGCGCCTCAACCATGGACGCTGCCCAACCGCCGTCACGGTTGCGGTAGTGCCATCGCAGACCAACGTTATCCAGGCTTGCAGCCCATTCGCCTGTGAGGTGGAAAGTCAGGTAATCCTGATACTCGCAGATCCGGAAGGCCCGATCGAAGTTCTCTGGCTCATTGCGCTTGAGCCAAAGCGCTTTGGGGATCATCCATTCCGCCGAAACGGGCCCGGCGCCGCCGCCATTGAGCGCCAACGCAGCATCACCCGTAGCGAGCACGGCCTCGGCTTCCTCGTTGGCGCGCACGTCCATCCAGATAAGTGCTGGGCGAATAGCATGACCATTCTGATCTAGTGCGACCACGGAGCAGCAGGTTGTTGCGTAGCATATGGCCTCAATTTGACCCGCTTCGACGTCGGCCTTGGCGATTGCACCGCGAGAGGCTTTGACAAAGCTTGTCCACCAATCGGCTGGGTCTTGCTCGGCGCGCGCTCCGGCAGAAAACTGCGTGTTGTAAGGAACAGCTCGGCTTCCCAAGCAAGCCCCATTAAGATCGTAAACTCTCGCCCGAAGGCTTTCGGTTCCACCATCAACCGTCAAAAAATAGGCCATGTTCCCCTCCCGAATGCTGGCGTTATGGTTCAAACCGTGCGGAAAGCCTCAAGCGCCTTTCCAGCGTACATGGCGGCCGGTCCGCCGCCCATTTCCACAGCAACCTCGAGCACTTCAATGAGTGCTTCTTCATTCGCTCCGTGGCGCTTGGCCGCGTCGATATGATAAAGAATGCAGTCATCACAGCCCTGTGTCACGGCAATTGCGGTCGCCATCAGTTCTTTTTGTGCCGCACTGAAGTTCCCCTCCCGGGTAGCCGTCGAAGCGATCTTTTGAAAACCCTGGAACAAGACCGGGCTGGTCTTGGCGAAAGCGCCTAGGCGGGCCTTTGCCGCCGATAAATTCTCTTTGCTCATAAGGTAATTCTCCGCTCCAGGATCATCCGAACATCCGTTGGTGCTTCCCAGTGAGGCATGTGACCGACGTCGGGAAAATGGTGGACGCTCAGCAAGGGTGAGACCTCCAGAGCCTCGGACCAATCGAGGATTTGGTCGCGATGACCGAGTATCAGGCTCACGGGGACCTTTGCCGCCAGCGCCGCGAGGTCTGCACGAATATCCACCGCTTGACCGCTCGCGCCAGCTAAGGATTGCGCAAGCGCCGCCGCGCGTCCCTGCTTAAGCTGCTGAAAAATGCCGTTGACTGCAACCTCCGACAGGCCATTTGGTCCCGAGGTTAACCGCCTGAGTGTAGAACGAACATGGTCGACACCCTTGGGTGCGGCAAGCGCATCTAAAAAGCCCGTATTGACCCGTCTTCCGACGCCCGCGGGTGAAATCAGAGTGAGCGAGGCTACCGGATGCGCCTGCGCGAGTTTAACGGCTGCCAAAGCGCCCATGGAATGGGCAACCAGATGGATGGGTTGCGACCCCAGATGCTGCATCACTTGGGATAGCGGTGGGAGCAGATCATCGACGTCGTGAGCATCAAGTGTCGTTGCACCGTGGGACGGCAGATCGACGGCAAGTGTGCGACATCCGGCACGTGCCATGTGGGATTGTAAGCCTGCCCAGGCGGTATGATCGGCTGCGAACCCATGGATGAACATGACAGGCGGGCCATCAGCGGGCCCTTTTTCAAGCCAAGCGAGACCATGCCCGGTTTGCAAGTCAACCGCAGACGGCATCGCCCCTTGGGTTATGGTATTTTGGGCTATGACCGCTTCAACATCGCGCCGCTCGATGCGACCGCGCCGCCCACTTCCTTGCAGCTCAGCGATATCGAGACCATTTTGCGCAGCCAGGCGTCGCGCGAGTGGTGTCGCACGCAGAGTGTTGCCCTCGGCCCCGGGTGAGGCCAAACCTGAACTCTCAATCACACTCGCGCGCACATGTTCTTCAGTATCTGCGGTTCGCCCACCCTCGACGTCAGCCGTTGCGTTCGCGCTACCGTCGTCGGTCCAATCAGGTCCATCGCCGATATCAATGCGTGCGATGGGCGTGCCGACGCTGACCATCTGGCCAAGTTCCACAAGCGCTTCAATCAACGACCCGTCCCCGAGCGCAGGAAACTCGACAACGGTCTTGTCGGTCTCAACCTCAAGGATCGCGTCACCGCGCTTGAACGGTTGGCCCGGTTCGACCAACCAGGCGGCTAAAGTGCCCTCCTCCATGGTCTCGCCCATGCGGGGCATCTTCAACAGACCGCTCATGCCAACATCTTCCGAGCGGTATCGACGATCCGCTCCGGCGTTGGCACGGAGTGCTTTTCGAGCGCAACCGAGACGGAGATCGGGATGTCTTCGCCCGCGACCCGCACCACGGGTTCTTCGAGAAAATCAAAGCATTCCTCAGTGATACGCGCTGCCAGTTCGGCGGCCACCCCACAGGTCATTGCGGCTTCCGATACGACCATAGCCTTGCCAGTTTTTTCGACCTCCTTTCGGATCGTCTCAAAATCCAACGGGTTGAGCGTGCGTGTATCGATCACCGTTACCTCTATCCCTTGCTTGGCTAATTCTTCGGCTGCTTGCAGAGCGTAGTGCACCTGGCGCGAGTAGCTCACGATCACCAAATCGCTTCCTTGCCGGCGGATCGCGGCCTTTCCCCAGTCAGGGGGTGGAACCGTCAAGTCGACCTCTTCAGACATCGCGTAAAGGCTCTTATGCTCAATAAAGACAACCGGGTCCGGCTGTTTCAGCGCCTGACGCAGCAAATGGTAGGCGTCGTAAACCGTGGCGGGCATGGCAAGCCGCAGGCCCGGCGTGTGCATCACGTAAGCCTCGAGCGACTGGCTGTGCTGTGCGCCCGCTGAGCGCCCTGTTCCACCTTGTGTCCGCAACACCATCGGCACGCCAATTTGACCGCCAAACATATAGCGAATTTTGGCGGCCTGATTGCAGAGCTGATCCATCGTCATGCCAAGAAAATCGACATACATGAGCTCTGCGACCGGGCGCATGCCAGCCATCGCTGCGCCAACGGCTGTGCCGACAATGGCCGGTTCAGAGATCGGTGTGTCGAGCACCCGCTCTACACCGAATTCATCGATCAGACCCTTGGTAACACCGTAAGCACCACCATAGCGACCGACCTCTTCGCCGATAAGGAAGATGTCGGGATCCTCGCGCATAGCGTCGTTAAGGGCCTGTTTGAGCGCGTCGCGATAGGCGAGTTTGGGCATGGCGACTACTCCCTGGCCAAGACACGGTCGATGCGGGCCTGGACCGGCTCGGGTTCGGGCTCGCCAGGCGCAAAGACATCTCGAAACATCGAGCTGAGGTCCGGCTCGTCAGATGCTTTGGCAAAGTCGATCGTTGCGTCCATTTCAGCGGACACCGCGTCGTCCAACGCATTCAAATCGGCCTCCGAGACACCCTGGTCCATCAAGAGATTGCGGGCGTGAAGAACGGGATCCTTGGCGCGTCCCTCGGCTTCTTCCTTTTCTGAGCGGTAGGGGCTCTTGTCTTTTCGTCCATGGCCGAAGAAACGGAAGCAATCGACAGCCAGAAACCCTGGTGTTCCAGCGCGGGCACCGTCGACGATGCGCGTTGCTGCGTCGACGACATCAAGCACATCGAGGCCATCGACCGTTTCAGCGTTCAATCCGAACGACGCGGCACGCTCGTGCAACGCCGTCGCCTTCGTCGCCTGGTCGATGCGGGTGCCCATACCCCATTGGTTGTTGATGCAGACAAACACTGCTGGCAGGTTCCAAAGTGCGGCCATGTTCATGGACTCGTACAATATGCCCTGCTGCATCGCGCCATCGCCGAAGAAGGCAATGGAAACGTTACCCTTGCCACGTCGCTTGGCCACAAGAGCCGCGCCGACAACAGCGGGTATGCCGCCACCAACAATCGCATTTGCCCCAAGGTGCCCCAACGTCATATCGGCGATGTGCATAGAGCCGCCCTTGCCGCTGCAATAGCCACTCGCCTTGCCGCCAATTTCCGACATCATGCGATCAGGGTCGGCGCCGCGGGCCAGGAAAATTCCGTGCCCGCGATGGTGCGTGGTGAACGTGTCACCATCACGCATGGCTGCACTCACACCGACCGCCGCGCTTTCCTCACCGATGGAAAGGTGCAGCATCGACCCTGCACTTTCACCGCGCAAATAGAGCTCGCCGACACGATCCTCGAAAGTACGAATGCGCCGCATCGCCTTGTAGTGCGCAAGCAAGCCGGAATTGCTGGAAGCAGGTTCAATGCTGCTGATGACCTCGTTCACGGGTCGCTCCTCAAAAAGGTCTCATGGTGCTGACGCGAACTGAGCGGCTTCAGCGTGTCGACACCAGACGTAACACATTAATCACATTTGTCTATCCATGTTACATTTGTAATTTTTGGCTTTCCGAATAGCGAGAACTCTGCTTTGTTGGCGAAGGAACCTGGCTAACTGAGCAAACATGCCTGACGAGAACACCGACCAGCTGATGGCGCAGGCCGCCTGGCTTTATTATAATGGCGGCTTCAACCAGGAAGAGACCGCCAAGCGGTTGGGGCTGACCCGTGCACGCGTGAACAAGCTACTGTCGCAAGCGCGCGACTCCGGCTTGGTGTCCATTTCCATCAATGAACGCGACATAGGCCTGCTCGTTGAGGAGGACGCCATCCGGCAAGCGTTTGGCCTCGATTTTTGCATCGCAACGCCGCCACTGGGTTTGACGGACCAGGCCGGCAGAGCGATGGAAGCAATTACCTTCAACATGGTTGGGGCCGCGGCGGCCCAGGTCCTGCGTGATCAGCTCACGGCGAAACCCGACGCCGTCATTGGTACAGGTTGGGGGAGGACACTCGAACGCGTCAGCCGCAACCTATCGGGCATTCAGGCACCCAAAGCGAAATTTGTCAGCCTGATGGGATCGCTTGCCAGCAACTCGTCCTTCAACCCCTTTGAGGTCGTCCACGCCATGGCCAAAGCGACAGGGTCTGAAGGGTACTTCCTGCCAGCACCTTTCATCGCCGACAGCTCGGAGGACCGGGATGTGTTCTTGGCGCAACGCGGCATCTCCGAGATTATGCAATTGGCCAACGAGGCGGACCTAGCCCTTGTGTCGGTCGGAGAGCTCACAGAGGCATCACTACTGCGACAGCAAAACATGATCTCTGCTGAGGATTTGCTATCTCTGCGGGCCGCCGGCGCCGTTGCCGACACAAACGGCATCTTCTTCGCGTCCGACGGGTCACCAGTGCGGCATCAATTGACTGACCGTGTGATCGCCGTCGGTCTTGACCGGCTCAGCACGATGAAGACGGTTCTTTTGTCCTCAGGGCTCGGGAAAGTGCCTGCGACCAAAGCTTTGCTGCGCAGCGGAGCGGTCAAAGCGCTCATCATCGATGGCGACAGCGCGCGTGTGCTCTATGAGGCGTTGGGTTGAGGGTCTGCTTGGTCTGTGTTGGCTTCCGTCAACCATGTACATCCGGCGACAAAAGATAGAAAACGTCTGCAAAAATCGAAGTGCTTAGGGAGTGGATCACATGCATTATCGCAATCTTGGGCAAGCTGGACTGAAGGTCTCCGCCATCACCATGGGCACCTTCACGTTTGGTGGCCGGGGGCCGTTCGGCATGGCTGCCAGCCAGCAGGTCCCAGACGCGAGGCGGCTCGTCGATCTGTGCATCGATCACGGCGTGAACCTGTTCGACACCGCAAACATGTACTCAACCGGCCTGTCTGAGGAGATCTTGGGAGAGGTGCTGGAGGGCCGCTATGACGACATCCTGGTCACCTCAAAAGCGCGCATGAAAATTGGCGAAGGCGTGAACGATGAAGGCGTTTCACGCTGGCATTTGATCCGCGAATGCGAGCGCTCGTTGAAGCGGCTCCGGACCGATCATATCGACATCTACTACATGCATGAGTGGGACGGCGCGACACCCGTCGAAGAGAAAATAGCCGCGCTCGACACGCTCGTCCAGCACGGCAAGGTGCGCTATGTTGGCTGCTCGAATTATTCCGGCTGGCACGTCATGAAGTCGATGGCGGCGGCGCCAAGTTTCGCAAGTCGATTTGCCACCCAGCAAATTCACTATTCTCTGGAAGCGCGCGAAGCTGAGTATGAGCTTTTGCCTCTGTCCGTCGATCAGGGCATTGGCGTTCTCGTCTGGTCGCCGCTCGCCGCAGGCCTGCTTACCGGCAAGCACAGACGGGGTGGTCAGGCACCGGAAGGATCGCGGCAATCGGCGGGTTGGAACGAACCGCCGATCCGGGACACCGAGCGGCTTTGGAACATCGTGGATACCTTGGTTGAGATCGCGGAAGAGCACCAAGTGGAAGCTGCGCAAATTGCGCTGGCTTGGCTGTTAACTCGTCCGGCCATTTCGTCACTTGTTGTCGGTGGCCGGTCGGCGGAGCAGTTTAAACAGAACTTCAAAGCGCTTGAAGTGCAACTGACGGAGGAGCAGCTTCAGCGCCTCAACGATGTAAGCCGCCTGCCGCTCATCTACCCGTATTGGCACCAGCACAACTTCGCCCGGGAACGATTTACCGAGGCTGACCAAGCGCTTCACGCAGACTATCCCGACCGCCACTATGGTGGCGAAGATCCGCTGATTTAAGTGCGCCTCGTCGCCTTAGCCTTTGTCGGCGGCGGCTTTCACGATGCGTTGCATGGCCAGCATGCCTGGGTCATCCATCCCGATGCTTTTTTCGCCGAAGATCCGGGCCCGCCCCATCGTGGCGGGCTTGTTGCGAAAATCGACCAACGCCTGATCCACGGCGAGAGCGGACGCCTGCGCCACATCGGATGCGCTATCGGTGGCCTTAGCGACATAGTCGAGCGCATCGAGAACCGTTTTGCCGCCTAGCTCGGCCTTGCCGCGTTCCTGCATCTTATCGCGCGCGCCTGCGATCAGCGCGCTAACCTGATCGACATTGACGCTAGATTGGCCCTTCAGGGCCTTCGCAGCACTCATGAGACCGGTTGCCAGCAGCGTTCCGTAGGATGAACCCGATGACTTGGTGAAGGCTTGCGCGCACTGGAACAGGGTCATGCCCAGATCGTCGGGCAATTCGTCTTTCTTCTCGATGATTGCGCGCATGCCGCGGGTCATGGTGACCCCGAGATCACCATCACCCAGCGCACCGTCTGCGGTGTTGAGTTCATCAAAATCGCGCTCCATCGCTGCAGCTATGCGGTCGATGGCAGCCAGAAGACCGGCTTTGTCGATGCTCAACTGACCCTCCAATAGGCGCAATCGCAGGGCGCTTTAAGAAGCGTTTCCAGCTCGTCGTCAAGTTTGAACAGCGTGAAGGAAACGCCTGCCATCTCCATCGACGTCGCATAGCGACCCACCAGCGGCATGATGATGGTTGCGCCCGCGCTCTCAAGGCGTGCTTTGACGATCCTATACAGGATGTACAGCTCCTCAGGAGGCGTTGCGCCAAGGGAGTTGACCATCACCGATACACGGTCACCGGAGGTAAGCTGCATGTCGGCAAGAAGGCGATCCATCACCTCGCCAGCGATGTCGTCAGCCGTCCGCAGTTTGCCACGCCAGACGCCGGGCTCGCCATGGATGCCCATGCCCATTTCCATCTCGTCATCGCCGATCTCAAAGGTTGGCTTGCCAGCTTGCGGCACTGTACAAGGCGACAGCGCCACTCCAATGGAGCGGCACGCATCGGCGGCCTTTTGGGCGGCAGCGGTTACACCGGCCAAATCGCGGCCGTCGTCTGCTGCGGCGCCTGCGATCTTGAAGGCATAGACCATACCGGCCACGCCCCGGCGTTTTTCTGCTTCAGCTGGCGGTGCTGAGGCGACATCGTCTGCCAACAAAACGGTGGTGCATTCGATATCTTCAAATTCAACCATCTCGCCGGCCATGTCGAAGTTCATGACATCGCCGCCATAGTTGCCATAAAGGCGCAGCACGCCAGCGCCATGATTGGCCGCACGCATTGCATCAGCCATCTGCTCGGCGGAGGGCGAAGCGAACACGTCTCCAATCGCGCAGGCATCTAAGAGGCCCTCGCCGACATAACCTGTGAAGACGGGAAGGTGGCCCGATCCGCCGCCGGTGACGATGCCAACCTTGCCATCTTTGGCCTTGGTCGCACGGTTCACAACCTTTCCAGTGTCGCCATACATGGCGTAGTGCTCAGGGTGTGCCGCGACAAAGCCCTCCAGCATTTCGTCCACATACGCTTCGGGCTGATTGAGTATCTTTTTCATAACCGTACTCCTATCGGGCGGGTTGGAAGGGTCAGATTTGGCAAGGTCACTTGGATGGGCTTGCTTTAAGGCTTTTGAGACCTGGTATGCCGTGGGTGTTGATGATCATCACGAAGATCAGGAGCACACCCCAAATCAACTCCCGCGCGAAATTCGACACTTGCAGCATATTGAGGCCGCTCGACAAAAACTGCATCGACAACACCGCGAGAATAACCCCGATGACGCGGCCATAGCCTCCATAAGGATTGACGCCCCCCAGCACCGCAATCAGGACGGCGAGCAACAAATAGGATGATCCGTAATCAGCCTTGGCAGAGTTGGCGCGGCTCATAATCACCATGCCAGCGACGGAGGAAAACATGCCCGCAATCACGTAGACCTTGAGGATCATGCGATTGATATCCACCGCCGCATAGAGCGCCGCCAAGGGGTTGGCGCCATACATTGTCACCCGCAGACCGAAAGCGGTGCGCGTCAATAGGATGTGCAACAACACGGCCAAGATGACGAACAGGATCAGCGGCACTGGCACCCCAAATAGCTGTTCATTGCCGAGCCAGGCCACCACATCGGGGAACCCCATCACCGCGCTGCCACCGGTCATCGCGATTGCAAATCCGGTGAAAACCAGTCCAGAGCCAAGCGTGGCAAGAATGGGTGGCAAGCCAAAATGCGCCACGAGCGTTCCATTGATCAGGCCACAGGCTGCGCCGATAGCAAGCGAGGCAAGAAGCGCAACGCTCAGCCACATCAGGCTGCCCCCCGTCCCCATGCCTGGATCGGCAAAGGTCGTCAGAATAAGGGCGCCCGTTACCGCTGAAAAGTTCGCCACGCCAACCACAGACAGGTCGATGCCACCGGTCATCATGGTGATGGTCATGGCGAGCGCCAGAATGGCGAACTCGGGGAACTGGAACGCCATGGAGGTCATGTTTTGCGCGGATAGAAAGCGCTCTGGAGCAAGTACAGCCATCAAAGCAAACACCGCAACCGCGATGATCAGAAGCTTGAATTCCGGCGCTTCGGTGAAGCCTTGTGCTCGATGTGGTCCACCACTCATGCTACTCTCCTAACCGGCTCGGGCCGCGGCGCGTTTGGCACGATATGCAGGCACGCCAGTGCCTAGCAAGATCAGCATACCGATGGTGACGGACTGCCAGATGGTCGGGATACCAATCACGATAAGGTTGGTCTGCACCAGCACGATCAAGACAACCCCTAAAAGCGTGCCTGTGATTGTGCCATAGCCGCCGATGAGGCGAGCGCCGCCAAGCACGACGGCAGCAATGACCGACAGTTCCAGTCCAACAAGGGAAAAGGGATCAGCCATCCGGCCAACAGAGCCATGAATAATCCCCGCCAACCCAGCGAGCGCACCGACATAGACGTAGATGAAGAACTGCGTCCACTGTACGTTGATGCCAATACGCCGGGCGCTCTCTTGGCTTCCACCAATGGCATAAATCGAGCGACCCAGCATCGTCTTCTTCAGCATGAACCAGGTCAGGACGATGACCGCGACAAGCGCAAGAATGGACCAGGGGATCGAGTAGAAGTTCCCGGCTTCCGTTGTCCCCCGCGCCAGAACACCGCGAGAAAAATCACGCATCTCAGGCGGCAGATCGGAAATCCTTTGCGAGCCGACGAACGTCAGCAGGAACCCACGGAAAACCGACAAGGTTCCCAGCGTGACAATGAGGGTGGGCAGCTTGAAGAAAGCGATAAACAGCCCATTGATAGCACCAAGGCCGGCCCCCGCGACCATGGCAAGGGCGAAGATCATGGGCCAGGGCATGTCTGGCCATACGCCAAGCGCGATCCGCGTCGCCAAATACATCGCGAACACAGCAACAGCGGTGAAACTGACATCGATGCCGCCTGATATCAGAACCACCATCGCACCAATGGCCAGAATGCCAATCACGATGGAGGCGCGCAAAAGGTCAGAAACGGTGGTGACCGTGAAAAACAGAGGGTCAGACAGCGTTGCAAGAACACAGAAGGCGAGAATGACGCCAGCTACAAGCGTTTCGTTACGGGTCAGAAAGCCCTTGGGAAGCAATCCAGTAAGCATTAGGAGGCAAGCCGACGTGCGAGATCAGCTTCGGTTGTTGAAGCGCTGGCAAGCTCATCAGTGATGCGACCATCCTTCATCACCAAAAACCGATGGCAGGTTGCCAGCAGCTCGGGCAGATCGTCCGATATCATAATGATCCCGATCCCGTTCTTCGCCAGATTACGGATAATGTCATGGATATCCGCCTTCGAACCAACATCAACGCCGACGCTCGGGCCATTGAGCAGCAAAACCCTAGGCGCGCGCGATAGCCAGCGGGCAAGAGACACCCTTTGTTGATTACCACCCGAGAGGGATTGAACGGGCGCGGCAATGTCCGGCGCCTTAATCTTGAGGCGGCTGATCCAGTCGGCGGCCTCGTTCAACAGTCCACCCATATCCAACAAACCGCCTTTGGAGTGGTTGTCGAGGCGCCCAATCGCGACGTTCCGCAGGATGGATTGGGTCAGGAACAGGCCCTCCGTGAGCCGATCTTCGGGAACGTAGCCGATGCCGACTTTCGAAGCAGCAAGTGGGTCGCCGAGGGGTACCTTGCCGCCATCAAAGTGGATCGTTCCTGCATCCGGCCTCACAAGACCGAAAAGCGCCTTCGCAAGGGACGTTCGACCACTTCCAAGCAAGCCAGTAATGCCGAGAATCTCGCCCGCCTTCAATTCTAGCGATACGCGTTCAAAAACGCCCGTCTTTGATAAGCCCTCAACCTGCATCAACGTGGTTGCGCCCGCTTGTATGGGTTCAGGGGCCGCTTCTGCTACCTCGCGGCCGGTCATGTGATAGGCCAATGACTTGGTGTCGAAGTCTTTGGCGTCCCCATCAGCAACCTTTTTACCGTTGCGCAGCACCACCACCTTCTCACTGACTTCGAGAACTTCTGCGAGCTTGTGGCTGACAAACACCACCGCCACGCCATCGTCCTTCAGCTTGCGGATGATATCCAGGAGCCGTGCAACCTCTCGCTCGGTAAGCGCGGTTGTAGGCTCATCCATGATAATCAAACGCGCCTGCGAAGCGAGCGCCCGGCTTATGGCCACCAACTGTTTTTGCGCCACCGGAAGCGACTCGACGCGTGCATCAAGCTCGATATCAACGCCGATCTTAGAAAGAATAGCAGACGCCATCTTTCGCGCTGCCGCACGATCAAAAAGCCGATTTTGCGCGCCCAATTGACTGGGATAGGCAATGTTTTCATAGACTTGCAGATTGGGAAACAGTGAGAAATCCTGGAAGATCACCATCACGCCATGGGCGGCGGCTATCCGTGGGTTGTTATGATCAACCTTGGCGCCGTCTATGTAGATATCCCCGTTGGTATGCTGCTCAACGCCCGATATGATCTTGATTAGTGTTGATTTCCCTGAACCGTTCTCACCAGCCAGGCAAACGGCCTCACCGGCCGCAACAGTGAAATCCACTGTGTCGAGCGCCGTCACCCCGGCGTAGCGTTTGGTGATGGCCCGCAGATCGATCAGCGGTTCCGTAGTGGGATACGCGTCGGGATTGGCCATGGCGGATGCCAAGCCTTTCAAACTGGTCAGAGCATTCAGAGGAAAAAGGGCGGCTGCGAAGCCGCCCTTTGGATTTGGGTGATTAGAACGGGTAATCAGCCATATTGTCGGCGTCCACGTTCACCCAAGCGGTGCCGTAGATGACCTTGCCGTCGAGACGAACATTCTCATAGCCTGGAAAACCCAGGTCCATGCCGTCCGTGACTTCTTCACCGTTCATGACCATCACGGCAAGCTGGTTCATCGCTTGCCCCGCAACGGCTGGATCCCAAAACCCGATGCCGTCAACCGCGCCGGTTTCGATGTACTGTCCAGCAATTGACGGGAGCGAGGTCCCGAACACGCAGGTGTCATCTTCAAGTCCGCGTTCCTCAATAGCCCGGCCAATGCCAGCAACATCGGTGGAGGCAGAACCTTGCATGCCTTGCACATTAGGGAAGGCGCGCAGCACTTCCTGCGCCTTGGTGTAGGCATCCTCAGCGTCATCAAAAGTTTCGTTCTTGTCACCAACCAAGGTCATATTGGGATAGTTGGCTTCCTGATAGGCGATTGCACCATCAACCCATTGATTGTGCGTTTGCGAAGTCAACGACCCCACAAACACGGCGTACTCGCCCTCACCGCCCATGCACTGGGCCAGCTGCTCCATGAGGTTGGCGCCGAAGTCTTCGTTCACGAAAGCTTCGATGTCGTAGTGCGTGTTCTGCTGGGATGCAGCCTCATGCGTGATCACGGCAATGCCAGCTTCCATCGCGCGTGCCAGAACAGGCTCGAGCGCTTCTGGCGACATCGGAACGACCGCAAGAGCATCAACACCCTGAGCGATCATGTCTTCAATCAGAGCGGCTTGTTGCTGCGGGTCAGCCTGTGCGGGGCCGACTTGGAATGCGTTGTTGCCCGTTTCATCAGCAAAGGCTTGCACGCCCTCTTCCATGCGGTTGAACCACTGGATACCGGCGATCTTAACCACTGTTGCGATGTCGGCAGAATGGTCATCAGCAACCGTTACACTGGCGGTACCCGCCATAAGTGCAGCGGCCAACAACGTGACACGTGTCTTCATGGTGTTTCTCCCTTTCGCC
The DNA here is from genome assembly GCA_039814945.1 of Pseudomonadota bacterium. Classification (GTDB taxonomy): domain Bacteria; phylum Pseudomonadota; class Alphaproteobacteria; order Rhizobiales; family MH13; genus MH13. Next base: position 3,968 of record JBCCAF010000007.1, on the reverse strand, counting down.
GACGTGCGGCGTTTTTTTAGGCCGCTCTTTCGGCGACTACGTCGTTAAAGAGTGGCGGAAACCCTCGGCGAACTCGACCGAAACATCTCGCACCAACACTTGTGCAGGCTCTGCACATATGTGACTATAATTGCGCGAAAATCGACGTCAAGCGTTTTGACGATCGGCTTTCACGGGAGGAACTCTGGATATGTCGGCCGCAGAAAGCCGCGTCCAAGATGATGTCGCGCAAGCCGCTTGGCTCTACTATGTTGGCAATCTAAGCCAGCAAGACATCAGCGACCGCTTGGGCGTGTCACGGTTCAAAGTTGTACGCATGCTCGCCGACGCACGCGAGCAAGGTTTGGTACGCATTTCGGTCGAGCATCGGACGTCAAAAACACTGGCGCTCGCCGACCAACTGATATCGAAGTATGCGCTTGAAGAGGCCCAGGTCGCCCCGGTTCCACTCAGCCAGGAAGACGAGGTCTATGGGCGTAACGCGGTCGGCATACTTGCCGCCAATTATTTGACGCGTGTTTTGTCGGTGGACGAACCACTAACCATTGGTGTGGGTTGGGGCCGGACGCTCTCTGCGATGGCTGACAACCTTTCGCGCATACGCAAGAGCGATGTGCGTTTCGTTTCGATCATGGGATCGGTCGCCGACGCCACGCACACTGCTCCCGGCGACGTGTGCATTCGCTTGGCGGCGACAACTCAGGGAAGCGCCATGCTGATGCCCGCGCCCTTCATTGCCGACAGCGCCGAGGCTTGCCAGACGATCATGCAACAGCGGCTCGTGAACAAAGCTCTTCAAGCGGCTCGGGCCGCAGATCATGCACTGATGAGCGTCGGAGAATGCGGACCAGGCGCCATTCTGTTCGAAAGTGAAATATTTACTGACGAGCAGAAAGAGGAATTGCAGGCCGCCGGCGTTGTTGGAGACTGCTGTGGCGTCTTTTTCACTGAGGACGGTTCGGTCGCTGACACACCGCTGAACGCTTGCACACCCTGTGTTCGGCCCAACGAAATGGCCGACATGGACACGGTCATACTTGCGTCAGGCAAGCGTAAAACGTTTGCCACGCTGGCAGTCTTAAGAGCCGGGTTCGCCAAGCGCTTGCTGGTCGATGAAACCCTCGCCTCTTCGCTTTTGATGCAATGATCCCAAACATATCGGGCTGATCAACGCTCAGCCGCCATACACATCGTCAGCTATTTGGACCAGCTGCGGATAAACGCCGGGCGCGCCGGCCACCAGCCGCGTACCGTCTTCGAGTGCTGTTTGGGCATCCAAAGGAACGTGCTCGCCCCCCGCTTCGGCGACCATCAAAAGCGCAGCGAAACAGTCCCAAGAATTCATATGGTCTTCAATGTAACCGAGCAGTCGACCGGCGGCGACATAAGCCAGCATGAGCGCGCCGGAGGCGGAGCGGAAATACATTCCGCCGCCGTGCAGTACAGCGCCGACGAGCGAGGATGCCTCATCATTGTCCGAACGGCCAGAGGTCCCCGTCGCGATAGAGCCATCACTCAACGCGCTGCATTCCGCCACCTTGAGTGGTTTGCCGTTAACATAAGCGCCCTGCCCCTTGGATGCGCTGAACACCTCATCGGTGTTTGGGTCGTGGATGACGCCAACGATCGGCAAGCGCTCAAAGGTACAGGCCAACACGACACACCAATGGGGAATACCGCTGACATAGTTTGCGGTGCCGTCGATTGGATCGATCACCCAATCGTACCCGCTCGTGCCATGTTTGCGGCCATGCTCTTCGCCGACAATTCCATCATCCGGCCAGGCACTCTCGATGGATTTGCGGATAAGTGTCTCAGTCTCTCGATCAGCTTCGGAAACGAGGTCCTGGTGCCCTTTCCTTTCAATGGTCAATTGGTCCAGCGATTTGAACTTGTCGTGCGCAAACGCGGCGGCGGCGGCCGCCGTTTTCTTTGCGAATGCAAGTCTTGTTGTAACGTCCATAAATGCTCCCTAAACAGATGAGGCTTGGCTAACCCAACTTCAGGGCTTTGTGTCAAATACCTATTGGTGAACAAGTTGCAATGCTGTTCGTATCGCGCTGGCGTGATGGAGCTCGCAGACAGGGTTTGGAGAAGGGATTTAAAGCGGCAGCGCCTCCGGCTTCCGTTCTGCCACTATCCCCCTCCTATCCGTACGGGGTTGCGAGGCGTTCCCGTGCCCAGACTCGGCAAGTTGGCGAGTTGCGTTATCAACGCCCCCTGGACAGAAAGAGTGAAGAACGGACGCGAACCGTAATCCTGGCAAAATGCCCGAAAACGCTTGAATCAAACATCCCTCGACTCAGAAAGCGAAGGAAGATCAATCCACCAGAATAAAAGTGATGGTGCGGTCGAGAAGACTCTGTCATGATCATAATTCCTATTATTTTCAATGATCTATACCACATACTTCATGTTGTTTGTAGTGCAATTTGTAGTGCAGAAAATCCGCGTTCCATAGCTATCAGGATTGCGACACCCTAGCGTTTAGAGACACGAGAAAGTCCTCAGTGTTTGGCTCAGTGTCTCTCATGAACGGGTTCAACCGACAAAGCGCTAAAGATGTTTGTACGGCGAGCCGCCGTACGTTTGACATGTCCGCCTATTTCCCGTACATAATACTAAAATAAGCTATCAACACGTTTGATCAGACCAAGCTGAAAGGAGATGACAATGGCGGCGTTTGAACATACCGCGGCAGCTGTTGACGAGCCGAAAAGCGCTCGCCTGGAAGCCCGTACCCAACCATCTGTGAAGGATATGATTCATCATGCAGCTGCGCTAAGCGGTGTCGATGTGAGTTCTTTTGTCGTGAGCGCAGCCTACAATGCTGCTCAATCAGCAATTGAAGCACACAAAGTTACGGTGATTGAGAGTGAGGCGGATAGGAAGGCGTTTTTCGACGCTTTGGACAACCCGCCCAAGCCGACCAAGCGGTTGGTAGACGCTTTTGCGATGCGTGAGAAACTCATTGCGAATGCCGAATAGGTCAGCAGATCAACCGCCATTCACAATTCAGCCGTTCGATCCCAAAACCCACGATCGGACGGCTTTTTCATGTGGTGTTCCCCAAATTGACAACTACCTGAAGCTGACCGCGAAGAAGAGCAGCAAGGCAGATGTCGTCCGCATCTGGGTCGTGATTGATTCCGATAACAGCATTGTTGGCTTCTACGGTATCAACATGCATGCCGTTAATGTGAAAGACATGCCAGAGGCCTATCTTAAGAAAGCGGGAAAGCACGGACTACTGCCGGCGGCATTCATAGCTATGATTGGGGGCGACCAAAGGCAACAAGGAAACGGGATCGGCAGCGCGCTGGTCGCAGATGCTTTGAACCGGATTGCCCGAGTTTCAGACGAAATTGGCACATCCATCATCATCTTGGACGTATTTGATGACGGAGATTCTGACATCGTCGCACGGCGCAAATCATACTATGAGGAATTCGGTTTCCTTCCCCTGCCCGATCAACCGCTTCGCCTGTTCCTGCCGGTCGAAACAGCGCGAAAAATGGCAGATGGATAGAGGCAATGACTTCTGCGGTGATCATGCTGCTAACTAGGGGCCGAGTGTTTGCCCTGATACAGACCTCCCATCTGATAGTCTTACCATACCGTCTCACCCCTCTCGCCGGTTCCAGACCAAAAACGCCGCTCCATCTTCCTCAAACAGGGCTGCGCGGATGGGTTCGGGGAAACTGGGATCATCGAGTAGGACGCTAAGATAGTCTCGTGGTTCATCCCCATTGAACTGCGCTTTCCAGGCAGCACCAAGTTCGGCCCTTGACCCGACCCCTTTGAACGCAGCCACTTTGAGTGGAAGATTGTCCGTCATCAGGGTTTTTGGGAGCGATTGCGGCTTAGATTAAGCGAGAGATCAGCTCATCTGTTTCTGATGTTATGCGGCTTGATTGCGGTATTGCAAACGCCGCTGTTTGAACGTGTTTCGTTTGATCCTTTCGCGT
>JBCCAF010000042.1:0-2349 GCA_039814945.1 Pseudomonadota bacterium | reverse complement strand
CCCGATTTCATTGCCGCGAATATCGCGCATTTTGGCCGGATCCGTTTCGGCCAAATCAATCTCGCTGCCGCCCGGACGATCAAATAACAGGCAACCGCCCGCAATTTTGCCGCCGCCGTACTCCACCAAGCGCATCAGTGACAGCGAAGACACTGATTTGCCCGACCCAGATTCGCCAACGACACAAACCGTTTCACCTGGATTGATGTCAAAACTGACATCCTCAACCCCGACCACAGGACCGTCTTTGGTCTGAAATTCGACGCGAAGCCCTTTGATTTGCGCAATCGGTGCGACATTGGTCTGGTCGAGCATGTAATCCCCCGGTCGACAGATACAGGCCGAAGCCCAGTGTTCCCAAGACGCTAAGGTGATTGCTTGGGCAGGTCAAACGCCCGTGCACAAAATACGGGCTGAAAACGCTAATTGATGCATCTCTAGCCTTGCATTTCCCCGTAAACCTGCTCTGTTAATAGGCATGCGCTGCGGGGTTAGAGGGGCCAAGTCTGATAATGCATAATGTAACCTTAGGGTTACCTGACGTCCTTCATCTATTCCAACAGCCAAATAATCGGGCGGTGCGTCCGTCCCAAAACGCGGTCATCTTCATAACCGCGTCTAACAAGGAGAGTATACATGAAATTAAGAACCCTTTTGATGGGTGCCATTACCACCACGGCTTTTGCGCCGATGGTCCTGGCGGACGGTCATTCAGGTGAGCGCGGCCGCGATGGAGATGTGAAAATCATCTATTGGCAGGCCCCCTCGATCCTGAACCCTTTCCTGTCCGGCGGCACCAAAGACGTTGAGTCCGCATCCCTCGTGGTAGAGCCACTGGCGCGCTACAATGAGACTGGTGAAATGATCCCGTTCCTCGCAGCTGAGATCCCAACCGTTGAGAATGGCGGTGTTGCCGAAGATCTGACATCGATCACTTGGAAAATCGCGCCCGGCCTGCAATGGTCCGATGGCACTGCGTTCACTGCAACAGACGTGAAATTCACAGCTGACTACTGCATGGACCCAGAAGGCGGTTGCGCCCAGGGTGCCAAGTTCGATGGCGTTTCCAGCGTTGAGATCATCGATGACCTGACCGTCAAAGTGACTTTTGACCAGCCCAAGCCAAACCCGTACGGCCCGTTCGTCGGCGGTGAGAACCCTATTATTCAGGCTGCACAATTCGCCGATTGCATGGGTGCCAAAGCACCTGAGTGCACCGAGGCCAACTTCAACCCTATCGGCACCGGTCCTTTCGTCGTTACAGACTTCCGTCCAAATGACGTGATCACCTTTGCAGCAAACGAGAACTTCCGCCACGAGGGCAAGCCTGCGTTTGCTTCTGTCACCTTCAAAGGTGGGGGTGATGCGGTTGCCGCGGGCCGTTCCGTGCTGGAAACGGGCGAGTTTGACTACGCCTGGAACCTGCAGCTGGCACCCGATGTCATCGCTAAGATGGAAGAAGCAGGCAAAGGCGTCGCCATTGCAGGCTTCGGCCCACTGGTTGAGCGTCTTGAGATGAACCTAACGAACCCATCGCCAGACCTGCCAGCCGAGACCCGCGCCACAGTCGCGGAGCCTCATCCGTTCCTGAGCGATATTGCCGTGCGCACAGCGCTTTCCATGGCAATCGACCGCGAACTTCTGACTGAAGTGGGATATGGTAAGGCCGGTACGCCGACTTGTAACCTGGTCCCCGCACCTGCAATCTATGCGTCTGACAACACTGGCTGCCTGACACAGGACATCGACGGTGCAAACGCAATGCTCGACGATGCAGGCTGGGTCAAAGGCGGTGACGGTGTTCGCGCCAAAGACGGCGTGCGTCTGTCCATTCTTTATCAGACATCCACGAACGCTGTGCGTCAGGACTTCCAAGCTCTGATCAAAGACTGGTGGAGCCAGATCGGTGTTGAAACCGAGCTGCGTAACCTCGATGCGTCTGTTTTCTTCGGTGGTGACCCAGGCTCCCCTGACACTTTCCAGAAGTTTTATGCTGACGTTGAAATGTACGCGAACACCTTCAACGGCACCGACCCACAGGCCTATCTTGCAGCATATCGTTGCGGCAATGAGCCGAAGCCATCCAGCCAGTGGCAGGGTGAGAACATCAACCGCTTCTGCGACCCAGCATATGACGCGTTGATTGACGAATTGGCCGGCACAGGCGAGCTCGACAAGCGGGCTGTTCTGGCCAAAAAGATGAACGACATGCTGACCAAGGACACGATGACAATCGTGCCACTGGTTAACCGTGCACGCGTGTCTGCCCATGCAAACAGCCTTGGTGGGATCAAACTGAATGTTTGGGACTCCGAGCTGTGGAACATCGCGGACTGGTACCGCAAGGGG